>JAFVIC010000078.1 GCA_017477935.1 Akkermansia sp.
CTACTACTACTACTACTACGGTGGCGCGATACACGCAGCAACCCTGCGCCTGAAGGGCAACAGCCGTGTGACATTCACAGGAAATGAAGTAATCGCCAATGTCAGCTCAAACAACAGACGCAACTACGCCTATGGTGGTGCTATTTATGGTGCTAATGGCGCATCCATCACCATCACCGAGACTTCCGGGGCAGTAACGTTCGCTCAAAATAAGGCAACAAGCTCCTCCGCCGACGACGCCTACTCCGACTCCTATGGCGGCGCTATCTACGGAGCTGACGATTCCACTATCTCCATCTGCGATAACGAGGGCGACGTAAGCTTCACCGGCAACTACTCCTCCGCCTACTCCGACTCCTATGGCGGCGCTATCTACGGAGGAAGTTCTTCCACCATCTCCATCTGCGGTAACTGGGGCGACGTAAACATCACCGACAACTCCTCCGCCGCCTTCTCCTCCCGTGGCGGCGCTATCTACGGTGGAAGTTCTTCCACCATCTCCATCTGCGATAACGAGGGCAACGTAAACATCACCGGCAACTCCTCCTCCTCCTCCGGCGTCTCCTATGGCGGCGCTATCTACGGTGGAAATTCTTCCACTATCTCCATCAGTAGTAATACCGGTGACGTAAACATCACCGGCAACTCCTCCGCCGCCTTCTCCTCCCATGGCGGCGCTATCTACGGATATTATTCCACTATCTCCATCAGTGGTAATGCCGGAGCAGTAAACATCACCGAGAACACAGCCTCCGCCTACTCCTACTCCCATGGCGGCGCTATCTACGGATATTCTTCCACTATCTCCATCTGCGATAACGAGGGCGACGTAAGCTTCACCGGCAACTCCTCCTCCTCCTCCTCCTACGACTCCTATGGCGGCGCTATCTACGGTGCTGATTCCACCATCTCCATCTGCGATAACGAGGGCGACGTAAGCTTCACCGGCAACTCCTCCTCCTCCTCCTCCGCCTCCGCCCTCGGCGGAGCTATCTATAGCCAAGGCAGCCTTTACCTTCAGAACAACGGAAACACCCTCATCGCCGGCAACTACGAAAAAAAAGGCTCCAAGTACCGCCTGCGGAGCATTTACATGATTAGCGCGGCATCCGATGGCGGGCACTTCCACCTGTCTGCAGCTGCGGGCAAGAGCATCGAGTTCCGGGATACGGTATACATCGATTCCGGCTCCATAGTGGAACTGAATGCCGATTACACAGACAGCGAAAGCAACGTCATTAAGCAGGAGGGTGATATCATCTTCACCGGTGCTTATACGGAAACTCATCTCAACGAGCTGCTGACAGCAAATGGAGCCGGGCGCACCGCAACGGCAGAAGAAATAGCCAATTCCCGGTCGAGCGAAATGCATGGGAAGGTCACGCTGTATGGCGGCACGCTGCGAGTAGAGGAACAGGCGGTACTGACGACTACCGCCGGGCTGGATGTGGCGGCGGGCAGTAATGCGAGCGTAAAGGTCAGCAATGCTGAGCTGGATGCCGGCAGCAGCAATATCAATGTCGGAGATTCCGGTACTCTTACGCTGATGAACGGAGCTACAGTGAAGGCGGCAAATATCAACATAGCAGATGGTGCGAGCTTTGAGGGGAGGACTTCTTCCTCCCAAGAGGCAGTAGCTACATTCTCGCTGCGTGAGGCTGCAAGCGTAGCCGAGCCGCCGCAAAGTTGCCTCGTAGACGCCAACCTGACATTAGAGGCGGGCTCCACGCTGGTAGCAGATGGCGTCTATTTCAGTATGACCGAAGGTTCCACTCTGACCTTCAAGGCACTCACAGGCGGGGACAAGATAAACCTCGTCCTGACACTGGGGGCAGAATACAGCGATAACGATCAGGTAGTACTCTTCTCGGATGTCGATGTGGTACGATTTATCCTCGATGGCGTGGAGCTCAACGTGACAGATACCATTCTGGCAAATACCTTCTTCACCGGGGCTTGGGTAAATGATGAAACCACCCTGAGTTACGACAGTAGCAGTGGCACTATTTCCTTGCAACACCTGAACACCGTCGCCGTCCCCGAGCCCACCACGGCCACTCTGAGCCTGCTGGCTCTGGCGGCTCTGGCTGCCCGCCGTCGCCGTCGCAAGTAACCCCCTTGCTAGGTGGGCGTCTCGCCTCGGCGTAGCAAGACTGCCGAAGGCAGGACGCGTAGACGGGAGCCCACCATCCGTCTTCGGGCTTATGCCCTACGCCGTGACAGGCGGCGACGCTGAGCCTTCTGGCTCTGGCTGGTCTGGCTGCTCGCCGCCGCCGTCGCAAGTACCCCCCTTGCGAGGTGGGCGTCTCGCCTCGGCGTAGCAAGACTGCCGAAGGCAGGACGCGTAGACGGGAGCCCACCATCCGTCTTCGGGCTTATGCCCTACGCCGTGACAGGCGGCTACTCTGAGCCTGCTGGCTCTGGCGGCTTTGGCTGCCCGCCGTCGCAGATGCTGATAATCCACCCATTCTCCCGTTATATATATGTGAAAGCCGGGCCGGTCATGATGACCGGCCCGGTGCTCCACCATGAGCAACCGGGGAAATGCCGGCACGCCATTCAGCCCCGTAAAAACGGCCACTGAAAGTGTGCTGTAAAGTCATATCCTGACACGACTAAACATGCCCCACAAAATGCCCCGAAAAGTGTTTTTCAGATTATGGTACACAGGTCGCTCGTTAAGCATTGATTTATCGATATTTCGAGTTCTATCCCCCAGGCAACTTTTTTGTTGATTTTGCGGAGCAAGCCCAATTTTTGGAGGCAAGCCCAATTTTTGTGGAATTTGAATTTTCATACCTGAATGTGCCCGCATTCGACTAATACTCTTAAGCGATAGTTTTGAAAGTTACGATAGCCATAGGCACGGCGTTGTTTGATTAAAAAAACAGGGCAGCTGCGTGGCTGCCCTGCAAGTTGTATGCGCTTGTATAGAAAGCGATAGGCTTATTTCGTCACCAGGCTGTGGCCGGTCATTTCGGCTGGCTGAGCGATGCCCAGCAGGCTCAGCAGGGTGGGCGAAATGTCGGCCAGAATACCGTCGCTCATCTTTACCTCGGCCTGATCGGGACCGCAGTAGATGAGGTCCACCAAGTTGGTGGTGTGGGCGGTGTTGGGGGAGCCGTCGGGGTTGAGCATGTTCTCGCAGTTGCCGTGGTCAGCGCAGATGAGGCAGCATCCGCCCAGCTCGAGAATCTTGTTCACGCTCTTTTCGAGAGCCTTGTCAACGGCCTCGCAGGCGGTGATACCGGCTTCGAGGTAGCCGGTGTGGCCCACCATGTCGGGGTTGGCAAAGTTCATGATGGCGATGTCGTAGTTGGCGATGGCATCCACAAATTTGTCAGCCACTTCACCCACGCTCATCTGGGGCTTGAGGTCGTAGGTAGCCACCTCGCGGGGGGAGGGCACGAGAATGCGGTCTTCGCCTTCGAACTGAGTCTCGACACCACCGTTGAAGAAGAAGGTGACGTGGGCGTATTTCTCCGTCTCGGCGATGCGCAGCTGCTTGAGACCGGCGGCGGCGATGACTTCGCCGAGAATGTTGGTGAGCTGCTCTTGCTCGAACACCACGGGGGTGGGGTAGCAGGCCTCGTACTCCGACATGGTGATGTAGTGTACGTGGGGGTGTACGCCGCGGTCGAAACCGTCGAAGTCGTCATAAATGAAGGCGCGGGAAAGCTCACGGGCACGGTCGGCACGGAAGTTGAAGAAGAATACCACATCGTTGTCGCGCACGCGCTGCGTGTCGCCTTCGCAGAAGATGGCGGGCTTCAGGAACTCATCCGTTACGCCGCCCTCATAGCTCTGGCGGGCATATTCAGCGGGGGTGCAGCTGCACTGCTCGCCCTTGCCGAGTACGATGGCATCCCAACCGACCTGCACACGGTCCCAGCGCTTGTCGCGATCCATGGCGTAGAAACGCCCGACAACGGTGGCGATTTTAGCACCGTAGGGGGCGACGGCCTGCTGCAGCTGCTCCAGGAAACCGGCGCCGCTCTTGGGGTCGGTGTCGCGGCCGTCGGTAATGGCGTGAATCATGATGTCCTTCACACCGGCTTCGGCAGCAATCTTGACCACGCCGATGAGGTGCTCGATGTGGGAGTGCACGCCGCCGTCGGACACCAGGCCGAGCAGGTGCAGGCGGGTGCCGGCAGCCTTGGCGAATGCCTCGGTAATCACGGGGTTTTTGGCGAGAGAGCCATCGTTGATAGCGTTGGTGATACGGCAGAGATCCTGGAACACCACACGACCGGCACCCAGGTTCAGGTGGCCAACTTCAGAGTTGCCCATCTGACCATCGGGCAGGCCGACATCCTGACCGCTGGCACCCAGCATGGAGTGCGGGCAGGTGGCCAGCAGCTTGTCGGTGAAGGGGGTATTGGCGAGCACGGTTGCGTCGCCCGTCTGTTTGGCGGCCTCGGGACCCTGCGGGTTGCGGCCCCAGCCGTCGCGGAT
This sequence comes from Akkermansia sp., assembly GCA_017477935.1. GTDB lineage: Bacteria > Verrucomicrobiota > Verrucomicrobiia > Verrucomicrobiales > Akkermansiaceae > Akkermansia. The sequence continues at coordinate 4,456 of JAFVIC010000078.1, forward strand.
AATCAGAACTACGGGTTTATTAGCCATGCGCGTATTTTACCACATGCAGGTGGCTTTGTGAAGCCAAAATAATCTATAATCTGCAAAAGTGGGGCTGTTTCGGGGGTGCTGATTACCCAACCGACATGGAAGAAACAGGGGTTGTCGAGTAGCCCCGACGCGGAACGCGGAGGGCCGACAGATGGCCGTGGCTCAATCCCATGCGGCGGCCTTCTGTCGGCCCGCCATCCGGCGGGGCTCCGATATGTTTTTCTCCGGTTACCGGAGACTTCGCTGCTGACGCAGCTCCGGCTATTGTCTGTCGTCCTGACGAACTCAAAATTCAGCGGGCGTACCGTCCGCCGAACTCAAAGCCCGTCCAGGGCGACAGAGAGTAGCGCGGGGCAAGCGAGCCGACGGGCTC
>JAFVIC010000079.1 GCA_017477935.1 Akkermansia sp.
ATAGGCCTTCACCCACACGGGGGCGTTGCAGATGTGGATGAGGAACTTGATGTTATGATCTTCGAGGAAAGAGTAATCTTTCTTGCGGTACTGCACGGCCATCGAGCCGTCTTCTGCGCGAATCTGGTTGTAATAGCCGTATGACCACAGTATACCCACGCCAACGAGGTTCTGGCGCAGAGCCCCGGCAGAGCGCATGTGAGAGCCGGCCAGGTAGCCGAGGCCGCCGGAATAAATCTTGAACACGTTGTCAATAGCATACTCCATGCAGAAGTAGGCTACTGATTTGCTGTACTTGGGGTCGATCTCGTACGGGTGGGCGTACTGAGCCGGTAAAAAAGAGGAGGTGCTCATCTTTTGGTGTCTATCGTTTGCTCGTTATCTTGTGGAGGCTCGCGCGCCTGTAAGCGTAGCCGCGTTCCACGGTGTTAATTTATACACTAACATATCACTTCGGAAAAGAAAAAAATGTGCCATGGATGTAAAAACACCATGAATGACAAAATGCCGGGCGCTATTCGGCGGGCGGCAGCTCCCGGCATACGGTGAGCATGCGATTTTTTGACCGGTTCGCAGAGGAACAACCGTGAATCAGGCTTGTGTGGCGAACTTATCCCCGCTGCCGGTGGAGTCGATGTCTCTCACGAGGGCGAAAAGGTCGAGTACCGCGATAGTCGGCTGTTCGGCGTAGTCCAGGAATTCCTCCAGCGCTTTGGTGATGAAGGAGGTGCGGTTATTTTCCTCGCAGAAAATCATGGTGGACTCCAGTCGCTGCAACTGGGGGCGGGAACAACGGAATGTAATGGATTTCAGCTTCATGACTGTTACACTTTAACAGGCTGTGCCGCAAAAGCAAGTTCTATTATCCGTATTACGGCTAATAGTTATTGACCGTTGGTTATAAATGATGTATGATGTTATCGTTATGAAGCACATACGTAATATCACTCGCTTTACTTACGAGTTCACCTCCTTCCAGGGATGGCGGGTGACTCTCTGCCGCAATCAGGTGCACTTTACACGCTATTTTTCAGACAAACAGTATGGCGGAGAGAGCGAGTCGCTGGCTGCTGCTCTGGCCACTCGCAATCGGGTTCTGGAGAGCCTGCGCCTGCACCCGAACGAACCCGAACTGGCCTTCGCCGAGTGCCGTGCAGAGGAGCCGCTGACCTGCTATCCTCGCGGTCTGCGGCCCCGTAAGAGCCTGAGAGAATGACTCAGGCTACTTTGTTGACAGACTAGGTGTGTTTGAAGACCATCGCCTCTTGTTCCTCGGCATGTGCGGACGGGGCGTGGCGGCTCAGGTAATCCATGGCGCGTTTGACATCTTCCATCAGCAGGGCGGCCATATCCATCGTGAAGCCGCGGCGTACCATCACGCGCATGACCACCACATCTTCCACCTTGGGCGGCAGGCTGAAGGCCGGCACCTGCCAGCCGCGTGTACGCAGTCGCTCGGAGAGTTCATAGAGATTGTAACCCGGGTCGTACCCCTTTTTCATGCAGAAGCAGACGGCAGGAATGTCCGTTTGCGGGTTGCCGGTGGCAATGAATTCGAACTTGCCGAGCTTCTTAAACTCCGTGTGCAGGTAGGCTGCGACTTTATAGGCCGCCTCGTGTATGCGGCGATAGCCGTCCCGCCCCAATCGGCAGAAGGTGTAATACTGCGAGATGACCTGACCGGCGGGGCGCGAGAAGTTCAGCGCGATGGTGGGTACACTGCCGCCCAGGTAATTGACGGCAAAGGTGAGATCTTTTGGCAGTTCTGCGACATCGCGCCACACGACCCAGCCGCAACCCACCGGGGCCAGCCCGTACTTGTGACCGCTGGAGCTGATGGATTTCACGCGCGGCAGGCGGAAGTCGAAGGGAATTTTCGGCGCTGTGAAGGGGGCCAGGAATCCGCCGCTGGCGGCATCCACATGCACATCTACATCCGGGCCGCCCTCCGCTGCCAGCTTGTCAAGGACCTTGCAGATGGACTCCGGGAATTCATATTGCCCCGTGTAGGTCACGCCGAAGGTGGGCACCACACAAATGGTGTTTTCATCCACTCGCTCCAGTAAGTCTTTTTCCGTCATGCAGTAAGAGTCGGGAGTCATGGGGACCTCCCGCATTTCAATATCCCAGTAGCGGCAGAACTTGTGCCAGCATATCTGCACGGGGCCGCACACAAGGTTGGGTTTGGCGGTGGATTTGTGCCCGCGTTTCTTGCGCCAGCGCCACAGGGCCGCCATGCCGCCGAGCATGCAGGCCTCGCTGGAGCCGATGGTTGAGCAGCCTATGGGGGTACCATCGGCCGGGGCATTCCACAAATCAGCAATCATGCGCACGCAGCGTTGCTCGATTTCGGCGCACTGCGGGTACTCATCCTTGTCTATCATGTTCTTGGATATACTGATATCCATCAGGCGGTGCACAAATGAGTCATCCCAGGTCTGGCAGAAGGTGGCCAGGTTTTGACGGGCGTTGCCATCGAGCATCAGCTCATCTTTGATTAACTGGAACGCATCTTCCGGGCGCATGGACGGCTCAGGGAATCGGCTCGTGGGCAGGGGGCATGCTACATCGGCTGCGCCGAATAGGCTTACCGTATCGTTGTCGGGGGGTGTTTTTTTCATGGTTGCGGGTGAGATGCCCCGCACGACTCATCCGTGCAAAAACAGGTTGCGGCCACGGATGGGGTAACTGTTTTTGTGCCGTGTGTGCAGAACCGGTGTCACAGTCATCGAGATGTTGAGGCGATTGACAATTTCTGCGACGGCGGCGCTGCTGCTCTGTACTTGTGGCGAGGATGGCGGGCGGCAGTCAGTCGCCGCGCAGTTGCCGGAATATACGGTGCGCGCAGCGCACCCCCGGCAGGGAGTCGTAGCCGAATACCGCGAATGGGTTGGCACCCTGCTGGGGCTGGTCAGTACGGCTATTGAACCGCAGGTCAGCGGTTATGTGACCGAGCGCCTGTTCACCAATGGGCAGAGGGTAAAGGCCGGCGAGTTGCTCTATAAAATAGATTCCACCCGCTACAGGCAGGCTCTCAGTGAGGCTGAGCAGCGTGAACAACAGGCTCGGGCGAACGAGAAAGAGGCAGCTCAGCACCTCGCATACAATGAACCCCTGGTGAAAGATGGCGCTATTTCGCGCCAGACATTTACAGATGCTCAGCAGCAGCTCAAGGCGGCTCAGTCAGCACTGGCCGCTGCGCAGGCCGCTACCGCTCAGGCCCGTACGAACTTGGGGTATTGCAGCGTATATGCCCCGGTGGATGGCCTGGCCGGTTTTGCTCAGGCTGATGTGGGTAGCTACGTTGCCCCCGGCGGCAGCCCGATGGTGCTTATCAACCGCGTGAACCCCATTCGCGTGCAATTCAGTATCAGCACAACCGACTGGCTGCAGCAGGGTGGTGATAACGGGGTGCTGCACCCCGGAGCCAAGGTGGAGCTACTGCTGCCTGATGGTCGCCGCTATGAGCACCCCGCTACTATTGAGGGGGTGGACAACACGGTAAACTCAGCCACCGGTTCACTGCTCTTGCAGGCGCTCACTCCCAACCCCGCGGCATTACTACGCCCCGGCATGTTTGTGACCGTGCGGGCTCGTGTGGCTGAGCTGGCGCAGTCTTTGCTGGTGCCGGTCGGAGCTGTCGTCAGTATACAAGGTGCTCAATTCGTGATTGTCGCCACCCCGAAAGGTGCCGTGAAAACCGTCCCGGTAACGCTTGGCCTGCAACAGGGCAGCAGCGTGGCGGTCACAGGTGAACTCTCGCCGTCAGACCTCATCATCGTCAATGGTACTCAACAGGCTCTCATGGCTGTCAGCGGCAGGGCCCGACTCAATATCAAGACGATTGAGAATTCTATGTAATGAACGAAGCGCGAATGTTCGACAGCCTCGGGAACGTATGCTCCCGAGGCTGTCTGTACGCAGTTGGTGAACAACTCCTTACTTGGAGAAATAGCGCTTAAGCAGACCGTCAAAACCCTTGCCGTGACGTGCTTCGTCCTTGCACATCTCGTGTACGGTGTCGTGCACGGCATCGTAACCCAGCTCCTTGGCTCGCTTGGCAATCATCAGCTTGCCGTTGCAGGCCCCGAACTCGGCGTCGGCGCGCATCTGTACATTCTTCTCCGTGCTGTCGGTGAGCACTTCGCCCAGCAGTTCGGCGAACTTAGCAGCGTGCTCAGCCTCTTCGAACGCGTAGCGGCGGAAGGCTTCTGCTACTTCGGGGTAGCCCTCGCGCTCGGCCTGGCGGCTCATGGCAAGGTACATACCCACCTCGCAGCATTCGCCCGTAAAATTGTCGCGCAGCCCCTGCACAATCTCAGGGTCCAGACCCTTTGCCACACCCACGCGATGCTCGTCTGCATATACTTTCTCGGCTCCTTCCTCAATTTCTACGAAGGTGTCTACGCCGCATACGGGGCATACCTCAGGCATGGTCTCGCTCTCGATAACTTCGCCACAGATGGTGCATTGGTACTTTTTCATATTTCGTGTATGTTTGGTTTGTCTGTTTGTGTGTTCTGTGCTGTTTTCCCCGTTTGCCGGGTACGCGCAAAGAATAGCGGAATAGTGGGTGTTTGTCAAGAGGAAAAATGGAATAATTCTAAAAAAGTGCGTTTTTTCTGAAAAAATCCGGATAACGCTTGACAAACGGGATTGCCGGAGCTACATAAAGAGCATGCCCCGACGGTGCCCCCGCGTTTTCGTCTTGTCTGCCTTGTTGCTCAGTAGCTGTGCTCCCGAAGTGCGCACCTGTACTTATGAGGAAGCCGCCCGCATGGTCATGACCCCGGCGACCATGTACCGCGGAACGGATTACCTGGGCAGTGATGCAGATTTCCACTACTTCGAGTACAAAATGGAGCTCGGGCGTGATACGCGTTTCCGTATACCGAGGGCTGATATGTCTTTGTTTGAGTCCTTGCATGAAACATACCCGTACAAGGCTTGGTTTCCCGAGCGCCGGGAGGAACACGACAGCTTTATACCACACTTTTGATACATATTGCACGCGCCGCACTCCGATAAAATCTGCTCCGCTGCCTGAAACCGGGGCTTTGTGGTGTCGCATTTAATTTTACAACTTGCAACTTCTTTCTGTATAATCAAATGAACTCGATGATTTCACGTGTTCAACTCAAAACCCGAGGTCTTCCCTCCGTTGATTATCTTCGCCTCAAACTCAGACAGCTAACATCCCCGTCATTCACGCTACTTTTCTGACGCAGTGCCCAAAAATTGGGCTTGCCCCAGAAAAACGGCACTGTTCCGCGGGGGAACAGTGCCGTGAGAAAGAACAGCGTCGCTTGCGGACGTGGCCTAAGCGCGCAGCTCAGGACTTGTAACGCAAACGCTTCTTGTGGCGGTTCTGGCGCATGCGCTTGCTGCGCTTGTGCTTGTTGATCTTAGCCTTACGTCTCTTCTTAAGCGATCCCATAATTGTTTATGATTTCGTTTGTTGTTTCTCTTGTGGGAGAGGTGTCTATCGGTTCGCTCACCATTATGGCGGAGCTTGCGATGGTCAGTTGCACCGGTGAGCGGCGAGCCTGACATTTACGGGGAGATATGAAACTATTTTTTGAGGAAAAAGTCAAGCCGAAAGCGATTTACAGTCACATTTTTTCTGCATTTGCCGTGTTGACACGCGCGGTGAACCACCTGCGCAGCTCCGGCAGCACTCCCGACTCAGGCGCGGTGCGGGTACCGGGGTGAGCTGCCAGCCAGGCCAGAACCTCAGCATGTGCAGTGCAGGGGGCGGTACACCAGGCTGCGGGGAATCGGCAGAAGGCATCCAAGTCATTTTGCCCGTCACCCATGATGAAGACGTGCTCTGCCGGTACTTGCCAGGCTTGCATGACATAGGCGAGGGCTGTTCCTTTGGTGTGGCGGGAGTCAGCAAAGCGCATGTAGCGCCCTGCGCGTTGTATGGTGCAGCAGCTGCTGACCAGTTCCTGCAGGTGGGGGATAATGGCATCCATCGTCGGGCTGTCAATAGCCTCGACCGACAGCGGGTCATCCGTAGCGAGTTGCCACTGCAGGTGCGGGTGGGTGCGTTTCAGTTCAGCCAGTCGGCAGTGGAGGTGTGGTGCTAACTGTTCGCGCAGGGCGAGGTTGCGGTGGTGGCACTCGGCGTTGTGCTCCGTGGCGGGTTGCAGTTTGCCGTGTGCATCTGCCAGGTAGACGTAGCGTTCGCAAGTGCAGATAAAGTCCGGCAACACGGGGCTGCAGGGCAGGATTTCCTGCAAAAGGTAGTTGAGAGTGCGCCCGGTATTGATTCCCCAGCGCACGCCGTAGGAGCGCCATGCCTGCATCTGTTCGAAAAACGCCGGCTCAATGGGCGGTCCATCAGGGTTTTGCAGAGTGCCGTCGTAATCAAGCGATATGAGCCAACGGCACGGGGCAACGGCGGGGGCTGCCGCGCCGGGGGGCAGGCTGCCTTCTGCTATATACGGGTGGGTCATTTGCGGCGCCGCCCGTTGCGATGATTGCGGGGTTTATTATTGTTCTGCTGAGCCGGTTTTGTCTTCCGTTGGGTGGGTTTAGCTTTCTGCTCAGGGGTGAGCGAGGCCGAGGCCGAAGGATAAGTCTTGGGGATGGTGACGCCTTTGGAGAGCTGCACGCCCAGTTTGGTAACCAGGTCGACTTTGTAGTGGTGGTTTTCGCAACCTTCGGGCAGGGGCTCATCCGCTTTGCGCATGTGGATTTCCACGCGGCGGTTGTTGGCCTGCTCTTCACGATTGCCCTTGGTGTCGGCCAGGGGACTGTTGTCGGCACAGGCGCGGATATAGACCTTTTCGGTCGAGATTTTGTTGCCGCGGAGCCACTCTCGCACGGCGGCTGCGCGCTGCATGGAGAGCAGGGCGTTGTAGGAATTGCCGCCTATACTGTCGGTGTGGCCTTCGATGATGAAGTGAGTTTCAGGGTTCTTCTGAATCAGGGCGGCGAGCTGCAGCATGGTGATGCGAGCGGCGCTCTTCAGTTTGCATTCATTGAAGCCGAAAAGCAGGTCTGAACCCAGGCGGGCTACACCGGAGCTGGCACCCAGATTCGTTTCGCCTATGAGTTCGCTGAGGGTGCGGGTGTCGTCCGGCAGCCCGGCTGCACCGGTTTCCTGAGCGGTGTCAAGCAGGTCACTGCCTACGTCGCCATCGCCTTCACCATTGCCGAAGTGGGGCGGTGTGGTAATGACGACATCACTCGCGTTGATGGGGGTGGGATCAGGCAGGTTCATGACCTCCTGCGGTACTGAGGGCAGGTTCAGCATATTATCTGCGAGCGGGGTCGGGGTCAGGCTTTCCTTCTCTTCGGGTGAGCCCTCTGCCGGTGGTACCGGGTCGGGCACGCTCAGGTCGGTATGACCGGGAGCGATGATGAGTTCTTCCACCTTGACGTCGAGCACATCGACAATTTCCTGAGGTTCCTTGATTTCCAGTATTTCCGGTTTCGTGTCTTCCGGCGGCAGTTCGTCGAGTTGTTCAGGTTTCTTCAGGTCGGTTTCCTTCGGTATGCGCACGATGACCGGCTCATCTTCAATCGGCACTTCATGCGGTGTTGGCGGGCTGGTGATGATGATGGAGAAGTCCGGCGCATACAGGTAGAGCAGGATATATACCAATATCGAGGCCAAGCCGGAACCGAATGCAATGGGGAACATGGAGCGCTGGCGCGTGAGTTCGTAGCCGTTGCGTTTGCGGTTGCCGTTTCTGACGTTCCTGCGTTTGGCAGTGGGGTCGAGTTGTGAAGCTGTTGAGAACATGGGTTCGGAAAGTGGTTATCAGAGCTGACTGTCAGAGGTTAAAAGCGGGCGGTCCGGCACATGGACGTGAGGGGTGTCGAGTGCGGTAACTAAGGTGTCGTTAAGCCAGTGCACGATGGCTATGGCCGTGCTGTCTTCATCTTGCAGCAGGCGGGCCTCCACATGAGCGGTGCGTTTGCCCTTGGTGTGGATGATAGCGCGGGTGGTAGCCTGGGGGGCATCATGCTGGTCGCGCAGTATCCACAGGTCGCGGCGGTCGCAGGGGAGCTGGCGATAGATGGTAACAGCGTCATCAAGCGTGCAGATGGGGTTATCCTGCACCAGGTTAATGATGAGCACGGGCAGGTTGCGGTCGAGCTTGGCCGCACTTTCAACCGGGGCGACATCAAAACACTCAAAACCCACGCTGCTGTTGAGCCGCAAATCCATAAGCCAGAGTGTGGCCTGGGTGAGCAGAGTGTCAGGCATGGTGCGGCTGATAGATTCGCGCAGCGAGGCATACGAATCAATGGCAATAAGCCCCTGTATGCGCGGCTCGCTGACCGCTGCGTGCAGCATGAGCCCGGCTCCGTACCCCTGACCCACGGCCACAATCACCGGGGCGCTCTTGCCGCTGCGGCGTATCAGCTCGTTGATGAGCATGGGGATATCGGCACTTTCCTGTAGCCCGTGGGTGCAGTAGCGCCGGCGATTGTCGGCTCCGCGCGGTTCCCACAGCACGCAGGTGATGCCGGCGGCTGTCAGGGTTTCTGCCAGGGGGATGGCGGAGCGTATGCCGTGATCCCAGTCCACACAGATGAGGGCGTAGTCTATAGCGCCCAGCTGCCCGGCTTTGTTGACCGTCAGGTCACCGATGATATTGAGCTGTCGGGAGGACTCTTCGCCCTCTTTCACGGCGATGGCGGCCAATACATCTCCGCCGTCTTTTCCTTTGAAAGTAAATTGTTCCAGTTTAAGGCCCGGTGTTTTCTGCGGTACGGTCGAATACCCCTCGTACGACTTGTTGACAGGCATCAGCACCGGGTCTGTCAGGTCCGCTACATAGTTCCACAGATTTACCCCCCACACGACCAGTGCCGGCAGTATGGTAAGCAGTAACAGCAGACGTACGGTGCGAAGATATTTCATCTGTGCTGCCGTCATTATACCAATTGCCCTGTTGTTCTGCAATCGAAAATCCTGTCAATCTGCACATTGGGCAGGTCAATTGAAGCAGAGGCCAAAAAGCCAGCTGAGTGTTTCGCCCAATTTGCCGGCACATGTCAGGAAATCCTGCCAATACCCACGCAGGCTGATGCAATTGAAGAAGCGTAACAGCAGCACCAGGCCGGCGATGTTGGTGATGATGACAACCAGCAGGGAGAACGTAACCCCGTTTTCGAGTAGGTCAGGCTGCTCTCGCGGTATGACCCATATCGTCCAGTATATATGGAAACTCCACCAGAACCCGACTCCGGCGAAAAACCAGGGGGCTACACTTTCCGGAGTGAAGAAAAAGCCCGCCACCCAGGCCATCAGAACCCACACGAGCATCCACAGCGGTATGAAATAGGGAGCCAGCGCAATGTAGGTGTTGTCTTTATCTGTCTCGATATAGCCGCCGCTGGTATCGACACTCACCGCGCAGATTTTGCCGAAGCAGGTGAGGGCTGCCAGCGCGTGGGTCAGTTCATGCCCCAGCACGTAGAAATACACCAGTTGGGGCGTGGCAACTCGGGTGATGATAAGGGCGGCGTAGGTTGTAATGCCCAGTATGGCAAAGTAGATGGGGTCACTCAGCCAGAACCCTACATCGGCTGCTGTGGTCGGCAGTGCGTGGTAGAGCTGCAGAGCCAGGGCATAGACCATGGTGATGGAGAGCGGTAACAGCAGAAACACAGCAATGAGCCGGCGAATGATTTTCTTTACGCCGTGTATGTGCTCGATGGGCGGATCGTCCAACGGGGTCAGGGTGTCGTGCCCCGTGGCATGCGTGACGTTGACCGAGTGGTGGTGATTGTTGTGGTTGAACCGGTGTTGCTGCTGCCGCCACAGCGCACCGTAAGAGGCTGCGTTTTCGAGCTGATTAAGGCGTATGCTGGCCTGTCGCCACATGCTCAGGGAGCCGCCGCGCTGTTGGAGCTCCCGCTCTTCCGGCGACCCCGGGGGTATACGCCAGTCGCCGAACACGCGCTGCGGGGCGCGCTGCGGGGCGCGAGGGCTTGTGGACGTGGGGCGTGGCGGGCGGTGCGGGGTCATGCGTAGGTGGGCCGGGGGGCTGCAGCCGGGCGAATGTCTTGTATGGAGATGGAGATGGAGGTGCGACCGCGCCATACATTGCGGTCGATGGTGAACGCAATATCCCACGGCGGGTCGGGCAGGCGTACCAGCCCGCCGTTGAAGTACATGGCATCGCACTCGTAGGTGCCTTGGCGCAGGCTCAGGCGCAGGTGGTTGCCCTGCAGGTGGCGCGGAGCGTCTGAGAGCATGACATTGCGGCTCATGAAAATAGGCTGCGGGTTGGAGTTGCCGAAGGGCTCCAGCAGTTCGTAATGGTCGAGCAAATCGAGTGTCAGCTCACGGAAGTCCACCTCGGCGTCAATGTTGAGTCGCGGCTTGAGCTGCTCTTCGGAGCTGTTGTCGCGCACGAAGGCATCGAACGCCTCGCGGAAAGAATCTATCATTTCCTCGCGAATGACCAGACCGGCCGCCATCTCGTGCCCTCCACCCGAAACCAGGGTTGAGGCACAGGCGTGGATAGCCTGCACCAGCGATATGCCCGGTATGGAGCGGCCCGACCCTTTGCCCAGGCCGTTTTCGTCGAGCGAGATGATGAAGGTCGGCTTGTGATAGCGGCGCATGAGCAGCGAGGCCACAATCCCGACCACACCCGGGTGCCACGTGCGTGATCCCAGCACGATAACCCTGTCACGGGCCGGTGAAAAATCAGCGGCTTCGAGCATGGCGGTGGCCTCCGCCCGTATCTTCTCCTCCTCCTGCTGGCGGGCGCGGTTGTGAGCCTCCAGACAGTGGGCCAGTTGCACGGCACGGTCGCAGTCGCGGGTCATGAGCAGTTCGAGCGCATCTCGCGGGGAATCCATGCGGCCGGCTGCATTCAGGCGCGGGCCAATGCGGAAGGAGACATGGCTGGCATTCGGGGCGCTGCGCAGGCCGGTCACCTCATTGATGGCCTGAATCCCTATATTGCCGCCTCGTGCCATGATTCGCAGCCCATGGCGGGTCAGCAGGCGGTTCTCTGCCACCAGTGGCACAATGTCTGCTACCGTCGCGATGGCTACAACATCCAGGTAATCACGCAAGTCAAAATCCGGAAGTCGGCGCCGCTTCAGCATGGCATGTGCCAGCTTGAACACCACACCCGCGCTGCACAGGTACGTCAGCGGGCTGTTGGGTTCGAGTTTCGCATTTACAACTGCTATTGCCGGCGGGCGCCCCAGCGGGCTGGCCTCGTGGTGGTCGAGCACGATGACGTCGATTCCGATGCTGTTGAGATATTTTACCTCAGCTACGGATGATGTGCCGCAATCTACGGTGATAATGAGTTGTGGCTGACATCCGCACTGCTCGATAGCATGGCTTATGCCCTCATTGCTCAGCCCATAGCCTTCCTGTGTGCGCACCGGTATAAAGCAGGCAGGGCATAACCCATAGGCCGAGAGTATGGTGTGCAGCAACGTGACGGAGCTTACCCCGTCCACATCGTAGTCGCCGTATATGCAGACCGTTTCGCCGTGATCTACCGCGCGGAAGATGCGCTCAACGGCTGCATCCATCTCCCGCATGTCAAAAGGGTCCCCCAAATCGGCCAACCGCGGCCGCAGGAACCGCTCTGCCATCTCACGGCCGCAGATGCCCCTTTGCGACATAATCCTCCGCACCAGCAGCGGTAGCTGCCGATTCAGTTCATCGCCATAGTCCACACCTCCGTCCGTCGGGCGTATTTCCCAACTGAACTTTGTACTCATGACTCCACTCTATCATGTCACACGGTCCTAGTCAAGCGCATTCGGCCATCCGACCCGGGTAAACTGTGTTCATGGTGGTATGCAGTGGTTGCCGAAGGCACTTTGGAAGACATGAATACCAATCACGTTTGTGGATAGTTCTCCGAAAATGCTGTATACATGTTTCGCTTCGGAAATTAGGGCTCTGCGTCAAAAAATGTTTGTATCGAGAAGGAGAAGGTGTTAAAAAACACACGAGCAGCATAAACTCAGGAACTATTATGAGGAAGCGTATACTGCAATTTTTCGGTTTCGGGGCAAGTCAGACAAAAGCAAAGAAAGTCAAAGATTCGGCGACAGACGAGCTGTTTTCCGCGGTAGAGAGAGCATGCCGTCTGAGGAAGATGAATAATGCTTACGACAGGGAAGAAATTGTTATCTTATGTGATAGGGTTCGTGCAGCTATTGCCAACGGTGCAGATGTGAATGCCGTGCGCCCTTTCGCTTCTTTACACAGTGAAGGAAAAGAACTGAGACTGAGTGCGCTTTCTTTAGCGGCAGCGTTTGGGCTGGAGGAGATAATGGCAATTTTGCTTGAAGTGCCGGATATTGACTTGGGGCGTGGTGTCGTTCGCATGTGCAAACGGCCTGGTTTTATACTCAGCGGTGCTATTTACAATCCCTCAATCGAAGAAAGTGTTGAGGTTCATGTAGCCGGGCCGTTGAGCTTGGCTTGCATGCAAGGGCATAGTGAAATTGTGCGAATGCTCCTGTCTCACAAAGGAATGAAGCAGGCTCTGAAAACAAATAATTGCAAGTTTACCCTATGGGCCCATTCTGAGCCGGAATGGGAGAGTGCAGTCTGTGCAGCAAGCTGCAAATTGATTTTGCGTATGTTGCTGGATTTTGTCGCAGACAACAAGGAAATGAGGGAGCGAGGCTACAAGGCATTGCTGATGAATATGGGATACATGTGGCTATCTCCCTTAGAAGAAATAACATATTTTCTGGAGGCCCCTGCAGGGAAGGATTTCGATAGAAGGGAAAGGCATCAGTTCCAAATGGAACTGATGCTGGAGCGCATTGAAGAATGCAAACCTATATTACAAGATTCCATTATTCCACTTTTGCAATCTATTGCCCAACGAGGTGATTCTGCCACGTTGGCTCAGTTGATTGAGAAACTGGCGGTAAAAGGTGAGCATGCTCAGGTAGTGCTCGTAGCTGAGTTTGAGTCCTCAAATGCGGAATGTATCAAATTGCTGTTGTCAATTCCCGGGGTTGATGTGATGCCATCACTCATAGTGACTGCAGCAAAAAAGACAGAAATACTTCCGTTGTTGTTGTGCCTGGCGCATCCGACTGCCCGAAAGCCACTGCCGGTTGCTGCCATTACAGCCTCAGTTAAGAACAATAGCGCTAATCATTTGCAACTGCTGCTTGCACATCCCGAAAAGGTGGACGGCTCGTGCATAGATGCATTGATACTTGCAGCTCAAAGAAAAGGCAAGATGATGGAGATTTTGTTACAAGCTTTTAATTGGTCTGTGCCGGAAGTCTTAGCCGCGTTTAAGGCTTCAATATTAAGCGATAGTTTGAATAATTCTCAGCTTCTGCTCGAATGGTGTCATAAGAAAAAAGACATTAAAGAGATTTTTCTGCATTTGGAAGACAATGAACGAAAGCTCTTTGAGGAAGCGTTAGTAAAGGTTGCCGGCAGCAGGGAAAGCGAGATGCTCGATTTGCTGTTGTCTGAGAATGTGTGGTCATCTGCTGTTATTGTTTCCGCGCTGCTTGCGGCGGTAAAAAGCCATAATCTGCGAAATATGGATAAACTGCTCACGTGGTGTGTACAGAAGAACATCGAGCTGCCTCAGCGCGTGCTCGATGAAATGTGGATATCGTCTCTGAAAAAGAAAGATCATCACCTGTTGCATTTTATGCTTACGGATTTGGGAATAAATGTTAACAGAGTGGTAGAGCTTCCCCGGGGGCGGACTAGCGCCCTGAGCTACGCTGTAGGCGAAGGCAACACCGAACTGGTAAAAACATTGCTTGCTGTGAAAGGGATAGATGTTAATAACAGGGATAATCACCATGGCATGACACCCCTTACTCTGGCTGTATCGTGCGGATTCCGCGAGGTCGCTCAACTGTTGCTTGACGCGCCGGGGGTGGATTTGAATGCAACCGATGCGGAAGGCCGCACCGCGCTGGATTTAGCGCGTATGTTCAAAGATGAGCCGCTTATGGAGATGCTGCAAAAAAGGTAATTACCTCGGCAATCACAACCGGATTCAGTAAGAGAGAGCAGCTGGCGATATTTGCCTTTTGCCGGCGCAGATGTAACTTTCCTTGATAAAAAAAGGGGGTGCCCCACATTTGCCATCCCCTTGCATGATTTAAATAACAAATGGCTGGGCATTTATTGCTTTCCCGAACTTCTGCCGGCCAGCTGAATGCCACCCCAGATAACAAGACCGACGCCAATCACAACGAGAGCAGTCGAACTTTCTGTACCTTTCAGTACAAATTCACCACTGGCACCGCCTATAATGAAGAGAATGCCGATTATGATATTCCACATGGTATTTATCTGTTTGTATTATTTTGTGAAAAAAACGGATGCACATGCACCCAATAATTCCATATTTTACGATTTTTGCAGCGCATGGCAAGCTTTTATAAAAGAGAGAATGATAAAACATGTTGTTTCTTTCATGAAAGCCGCCGGAAATATAGCATTAAAGCACCAATTCTACACCTTTTCGGCTGTTTGACGCTCCGTTCGGGCTACAACTCAGACAAATGGCATTTTGACGCTTGGTTCATGCCGCATGCTCGAGATTTTTAGAATGATACCAGGCTCATTTTATGCTGGAAAATAATCTGATAAGTGGTATAATGCGAGCGCGGTATGGAGACATGCCCCACTCGTTTTCGACTGCTTTTTATTCATACTATGCAAATGAAACAACAGATTCGCAATAGTACAGCTGAGTTCCTAATCTTCGCTATGCAAGGCGATGCGGAGGGGATAGAGGTGCGCCTTGAGGATGACACTGTATGGCTGACTCAGCAAATGCTTGCCGAGCTATATGGTACAACAAAGCAAAATATCAGTTTGCATATACTCAACATATACGAGGAGGAGGAGTTAAGTCGTGAATCAACTGTCAAGGATTTCTTG
>JAFVIC010000080.1 GCA_017477935.1 Akkermansia sp.
GTGGAGCGTCTGCGCAAAAAGTAAGCGACCATGATTTTACATTCCGAAACTCTTTACAAACTGGCCAACATAGACACGGCCACCCTGGATGAATACGCCACCGGCGAAGGAACGCTGGGCCTGAGCTTTGCAGGCTTCGGCCCGGAATGGCTGAAGTACATGCAGCCGGTGACTCTGTACCACAAGGGGCGTGTGCTCTTTCACGGCAAAATCACCAGACTGAGCCGCACGAATGATGGCGGGGCTATGACCAGCACGGCCACCATCAGCAACTTTATGTGGCTGCTAGACCGGCAGACCCTGGGCCAGCAGGTGGCAGATATTGCAGCCGCCGCCAAGGATAGCGCCAACGGCAGCGCGGTGGATGTTTCCCGCAAGTTGAACTTCACCGCCGGACAGATTGGCAAGAGCACAGCCGGCAGCACCGGCGTGACCTGGGAAAGCGTCACCGGCTCCATGGGTGTGACCTCTGAAGGCTGGACGGCGGAAGGCGCCACCGGCACCACCGGTGGCGGCACTCTGACGGTGAAGGCCAGCAGCAGCGTGGCAGGGCGTGCCGTCTGGGCGGTAACGGACAAGCTAATCACCACGGCCAGCGCCCTGGTGAAGCTGCGCGAGCGCGCAGCGGATGTGCAGTACATCATTGACTATTCCGCCGGCACATGCACAGCCATGGCCATTGGTGATATGCCCACCCAGACATGGGACACCAGCGCAAGGGGCATCACCAGTATAAGCGACATCAGCCCGCAATATGAGGCTTGCGTCACAGGCGTGGCCGTGGTGTGGACTAGTGACGAAGGCCGCGTGGAAGTGCATGCCTATCCGCCTGGCCTGGATATGGCACAAGATGGCGTCAAGGTGTTTTCCCTGACCGGTGCCTACTACGTGGAGAGCTGGGACGCAGTGGCGCGGGACTATTACAAGGCCGCCAACGTGCTGCAATGGGGCGGCAGCATCACCGCGCTGCAAAGTCACATTGACACTAGCCCGCTGGGATGCAAGCTGAATGTGACCGGCCCCGGCACGCATGAAAGCTGGCACACCATGGAAGCCGTGGTGACGCAGTGCTCCTGGGACTTCATGGAGCGCACCCTCACGGTGACGCTGGGCAGAGACTTTGCAGACCCCGAATTTGCCGACGCCCAGGAAACCGAAGACGGCGGCGAAGCGGAAGAAGTAGCCACCACGCTTGACGATATTCCGGACGATTGGCCAGAGACTACGGAAGAGGAAGAAGAGCCGCAAGATACAACGCAGGAAGACCTGCCCACATGGGAGCCCGGCACCTGGCCGAATCTGTCCGATGCCACAAGCTCCGGGGCAATAGACTCAGAGCCGGGTAGCGGCTCCGGCAGTGCATCTGAAGACGGGACAGGAAGCGGCAGCGGCTCCGGCAGTGCATCTGAAGAGGGGACGGCAAGCGGCAGCAGCTCCGGTGGCTCCGGCTCCGGGGGGACACAAGGGACGAAACCCAGCGGCACCAGCTCTGGAGGAAGCTCCGGAGGGACAAGCGCAGGCACGGCCAGCGGCTCTGGCACGGCAAGCGGCACTAGTACCACAGGCACCAGCACAAGCGGCGGCACCAGCTCCGGTGATGGCAGCAGCTCCGGCTCTGGTGGTGGCTCCGGCTCTGGTGGTGGCTCCGGCTCCGGTGGTGGCTCCGGTGGTGGCTCCGGCTCCGGTGGTGGCAGCTCCGATACCTCTTGCGACTGTACTGCCAAGTGGAGCGAATTTTCGACATGGAAAGCAGGCATTGAAGCACGGCTCAGCGCTCTGGAAAGTGCATTAAATGGCAGCAGCTCCGGTGGTGGCAGCGGCTCCGGCTCTGGTGGTGGCTCTGGCTCTGGTGGTGGCTCCGGCTGCAACTGCCAGTGCGCCGGCTTGCTGGCAGAAATTCAAGCGGCGGTGCAAGCTGCTGCGGCATCGGTGAGTCTCACAGCTACAGTCTCTCAAGATGTGATGACTACGGATTACGGAACAATTAAAGCCACTGGCACGGCTACCATTTCAGGCGGCAGCGGTAGTGCAAGCGTTTCATTCTCTTATTAAAATGGCTTGTGAATGTGACAGAGAGGCAATAATTGCCGAAAGCGTGAACCTTTTTCATGCTACCATGGCAAGCCGTTTCAATGGGCTAACGGTAACGGCTACCGGAGCGAATGCCTGGTGGACTGATACGGGGTATACAGGTACGCGCTACGAAGCTGCCGGCAATCAGGCCGTTTTTAGTTACAACAATGGAGCCATAACAGTGGCTATTTCCTACAGTTTAACCGCTACAACACAAGAATGAAAGAAAAGGAATCCGCGAAAGCGCGCTTGCTGGTGCTTGTTTGCTCATGTCTGGGCTATCAAGACCGCAGCGTCCGTGCTGTCAATGCTGCGGGCAGTAAAGCGAAGCGAGACGCTTGCCGGAAGACGTGGCTTGCCAACATTCCGGCAGGGGTGAGCTATAATTTTTTTATTGGTGGCCAGCAGCCCGAAGGCGAGCCAGATGTCTGGGCGGTAGATGCCCCAGATACTTACCACGGCTTGCCTGAGAAAGTGCGGGCGGCTTTCGTTCGCGCTTTGAATCAACCAGGCTGGGAATGGCTTTTCAAGTGTGATGATGACACCTATTGCGTGTTGCCGCGCTTGCTTGAATTGATAGACAAGAGAGAGCCCGCCGCTGAGATTATCAGTTGGCCAGGGAATAGCAAAGATACAGCGCACGGCGGCGCAGGCTACCTGCTGCCGCGTGCTATGGTGCAAGCCATCGTAGCAGATAACCATTACAATGCCCGGGGGATAGACCATGAAGACAAGCAGGTCACATATTCTGTGCGGCGAGCTGGTGGCCGCCGCGTGGGTGATGCGCGTTTTCATGCCTTCATGCGTACTGTGCCCACCCCCGAAAATGAGCAGATAACCTGCCACCAGGCAACACCGGAAGACATGGCGCGCATTCATGCAGGCTGGCAACCAGAGCCCGCGCCGGCTACACCACCGGCATGGCTTCATCCGCAGAGCCGCCGCTCGCTACCCGTCACATTAAGGCCACGCGAAGCGGCCCAGGAAGTTGAAGCTATCCCGCCGGCTGATGGGTTAAACATACCGCGTGGAGCGCGCCGAATAGTTATTTTTTCCAACGTAGTGAAAGATTTTGACCCGCGAGCACTGCCCCTGCAACCCGGCGACCATTGCATCCACATTAACCGCGCCCGGCAGTTTTTCAAGGTGGTGGATATGCCAGGCGTTACCCACGCGCTAGTGGTGCGCAGAGGGACAGAGCGAGTGAATCGGCGCATTAGGTGGTATGACCCACCGGCAAAAGATGGCTTCACCCAAGTGCTGCACATTGCGGACGTGCCCATGCGAGCCCGCCGGCCATGGTGGCGGGATTATTGCCAGAGGTATGCGCGCCGCTGCCCAACAACCGGCTTTATATGTTGGCATCTTGCCCAGGATGCAGCCCCGTCATTGCCGGTGGTGCTGGCCGGCTTCGCGCCGGGGGAAAACTTTGGGACGCCTCAATGGCGCGGCCATGCGTGGGCTCACGAAGCTGACGAATACGCGCGCGCCGGCGTGCGTATAGTAAGGCCGGACGCTCCGGGCATGTCTGGCAGCTTGCCGCGCGTTAAATGCCTGGTAATGGTATGCAGCGGCCAGCAGAATCAGCGCCGCCGCGAAGAGATACGCGCGACATGGGCAAGAGAGGTGCCCAGAGACATGGCGGTGCGCTTTTGGAGCGGTGCAGAGAATCAGCCCGGCTGCGAAGATGCAAACGCCGGCGATATGGTGAGTCTGCCCGGCATCGGGCACAATAGGGAAGCGCTGCCGGCGGCCACATTGGCAATGCTGCGCTGGGCTGTGGCACATTGGAATTTTGACCATTTATTCTGCTGCCACGATGACACTTTCACCGCCTTGCCCAGATTGGCCAATGTGGCCATGCCACGCGGTGCCGCTATGGTGGGCAATCCAGACGCGGTGCGCGTGTATGTGGCCATGCACGGCGGTGCGGGCTTCATATTATCCAGGGACATGGTGGAGCTGCTGGCCTTTCAGCCACCGGCCCTGACCCGCAGGCCGGCGGATGTGTACATCTCACAAGAGGTGCAGCGGCAGGGTGGCGTCCTGATGCCTGACCGCAGGTTCCACCACAAAACAGACCGCGTGCCGGCACCGGGCAACGCGTTAATCACGGCGCATGGGTGCCAGCCCGGCGACATGGTGCGAATAATGGAAGCTTTGACAAAATGAAACTATACCACGCAGATGCTTTTGAGGTGCTGCCGCAGTTAGAGGCTGGCAGCTTTGACGCCGTTATAGCAGACCCGCCATATAGCAGCGGGGGCAAGGGCATGGCCAGGAAACAGGGAAAGACGAACGGGGAAAAGTATTTTTCCACCGTGGCCACCGATTTCGATGATGGCACCCGCGACCAATTAAGCCACCACCTGTGGACTTGCGATTGGCTCCGGATGTGCTACCGCTTGCTGAAGCCCGGCGGCTGGTGCATGGTGTTCACGGATTGGCGCCAGCTGCCCCTCACATGCAACGCCATGCAGTGCTCCGGCTACATGTGGCAGGGTGTGAACATCTGGCACAAGCCAAACGGCCTGCCCCAGCTGGGCAGATTCTTCCGCGCGGATGAGTTCATCGTGATAGGCACGAAGGGCGAGCCGCCCGGCGGGCAAAAGCTCATTGGCACCGGCGCACGCACCTACGCCCAGATGTGGGAAGGCATGCTCAGCCCGAAGGAACGCTACCACGCAACGGCCAAGCCCCTGGGCCTGATGCGCCATCTGATGCAGGTGGTGGCTCCGGGTGGCAAAGTGCTTGACCCGTTCGCCGGTGGTGGTGCCACCCTGGTGGCAGCCCACCAGATGGGGCTGGATGCCGTGGGCATAGAGAAGACGGAAGACAATTACAAAAAGGCGGCGGCACGCATTGCAGAGCTGCTACCCAGCCCCCTGATATAACCCAGCGGGGTGCCTGCCGTACCCCCGCCGCCCCACCGCCGCACCCCGGCTGTACCCCTGCCGGGTGGGGTGGTATTCCTCACTTATTCAACAAATCCTCCGCACTTCCGGCGGCGCGATACA
>JAFVIC010000081.1 GCA_017477935.1 Akkermansia sp.
AAGAGATTGTGACAAAAAGCGCTAAAGTTTCCATAAGAAATGACCGATAACACTGGACAAAAAAGAGATTTTGATGTATGATTAGAAACGTATGAGGTGGTGTAAACCACAAAGGTAATCGAGGAGGAAAGCCCTGATTCTCAACCCCGGAACAAGAGGAGGAAAGGGGCGATCCAAGTCGGTTATGAAAGCAGTTAAGATGAGGTGAAGACAATGGCACATGCTTTCTTTGGCGGCGTTCATCCTAATGACATGAAGGCCGCAACCAATGAAAAGGCCATCGAGCAGCTGGCAGCGCCGGCACAGGTGGTCATTCCCATGTCTATGCACATCGGTGCGCCTTGTAAACCCCTGGTTGCAGTGGGCGACAAGGTAAAAATTGGACAGAGGATCGGCGAACCCGGCGGATTCGTTTCCGCACCCATCCACGCCAGCGTGTCCGGCACGGTCAAGGCTGTGGAGCCCCGTCCCAGTTCTATGGGCGGTACGGTGATGAGCGTTGTCATCGACAACGACTTCGAGAACACCGTGAGCGAAGAGGTCAAGCCTGTGGCTGACCCCGAAAATCTGACGAGCGAGGAACTGGTGGAGATCGTGAAGAACGCCGGTATCGTTGGTCAGGGCGGCGCAACGTTCCCCACCCATGTGAAGATCTCTTCCGGTCTTGGCAAGGTGGACTACGTCATCATCAACGCCGCTGAGTGCGAGCCCTACATCACGGGCGACCACCGCACCTGCCTGGAGCGTCCCGATCAGGTCATCCTGGGCGCTACGCTGCTGGCTAAGTGCTTTGGCGTTGACAAGGTCTACATCGGCATTGAGGCCAACAAGCAGAATGCCGCTGACGTCCTGAACGCCAAGATCAAGGAGCTCAATGCCCCCGTTCAGGTGGTCGTGCTCCACACCCGTTATCCCCAGGGCGCTGAAAAGCAGCTGGTGCAGGCCGTCTCCGGCCGTCAGGTGCCCTCCGGCAAGCTCCCCGCTGATGCCGGCTGCTGCATCTTCAACCTGAACACCACCTGCGCCATCTACCGCGCTGTCTACACCGGTATGCCCGTGGTCAACAAGATCGTTACGGTGTCCGGCTCCGGCGTGATCGAGCCCAAGAACGTGGAGTGCCCCATCGGTACCCCCATCACGGCTCTGTTCGATGCTTGCGGCGGTCTGAAGGAAGAGACCTACAAGCTGATTATGGGCGGCCCCATGATGGGTCTTGCTCAGCACAGCTTCGATGTCACCGTTGGTAAGGGTACCGGCGCTATGCTGGCCTTCGCCGGTGACGAGGAGAAGTACGAGGCCGAGCCCCAGTGCATCCGCTGCGGCAAGTGTGTTGGCGTCTGCCCCATCCGCCTCGAGCCTATCTTTATGTATAAGTATCTCATGAAGGGCAACTACGAGGCCTTCCGCGATCAGCTCCATGGTATGGACTGCATCGAGTGCGGCGCTTGTACCTATACCTGCCCCGCCCGTCTGCCTCTGACCCACGCTTTCCGCCTGGGTAAGCAGCAGGTGAACAATGCCAGAATGGCCGCACAGGCCAAGGCTGCTGCCGAGAAGGCTGCCGCCGAGAAGAAGGAGGCGTAAGGAAATGACGGATTATAAGAATTTGAAGCTGATCGCTTCCTCCTCCCCCCATATCCGCAGCAATGAGAACACCCGCTCCATCATGCTGGATGTGATCATCGCTCTGCTGCCCGCCCTGGCCTGGGCTATTTACAGCTTTGGCTTCAAGGCTCTGCTGACCACCGTGATCTCCGTGGTGGCCTGCGTGTTCTGGGAGTGGGCTTACCGTAAGGTCATGAAGAAGAACCAGATGATCGGCGACCTGTCCGCCGTCGTCACCGGTATGCTG
This sequence comes from Akkermansia sp., assembly GCA_017477935.1. Classification (GTDB taxonomy): domain Bacteria; phylum Verrucomicrobiota; class Verrucomicrobiia; order Verrucomicrobiales; family Akkermansiaceae; genus Akkermansia. Next base: position 1,853 of record JAFVIC010000081.1, read on the forward strand.
CTGGCTCTGACCTGCACGGCCAACCTGCCCTGGTGGATGCTGGTCATCGGCGCCTTCTTTGCCATCGTGCTGGTCAAGCAGCTCTACGGCGGCATCGGCTGCAACTTCCTCAACCCCGCACTGGGCGGCCGTGCCATTCTGGTGGCCTCCTATGCCGGCCTCATGGGCAACTACTCTCTGCCCAAGGCCAAGCTGGATGTGGTGGTCTCCACCGCTACTCCCATGCAGATCATGAAGGAAGGCACTGTGGAGCAGTGGGAGATCCTCACCTCCAATTACTCCGTGGGCGATATGTTCCTGGGTAACATCGGCGGCGCTATGGGTGAAGTTTCCGCTCTGGCTCTGCTGCTGGGCGGCGCTTACCTCATCATCCGCAAGGTCATCTCCTGGCACATCCCCGTGGCCTACATCGGCACTGTGCTGGTGCTGTCTCTGGTGGCAGCTCCCGCCGGCATCGATGCTGTCCAGTACATGCTCTACAGCGTGTTTGGCGGCGGTCTGATGCTGGGTGCCATCTTCATGGCTACCGACTATGCCACCTCTCCTGTGACCAAGCCCGGTCAGCTGATCTACGGTATCGGCTGCGGTCTGCTGACGGTGTTCATCCGTCGCTTCGGCTCCTTCCCCGAGGGCGTGTGCTACTCCATCCTGATCATGAACTGCACCACCTGGCTGCTGGATAAGTACATCCGTCCCACCATCTACGGTGCTGTGAAGAAAGAAAAGAAGGAGGCGGCGAAGTAATGAAGATCTCCGGTAAGTTTGTTCTGAAAGTCGCCGGCACTCTGACGATCATCGCTCTGGTGGTCGCCGCCCTGCTGGGCGTGGTCGATATGGTCACCCATGACAAGATCGACGCTATCAATGTGGAAAAGACCAATCAGGCGCTGGCAGCCGTTGCCCCCGAGGGTGCTGAGTTCACTCCCGTGGAGCTGAGCGACGCAGCTGTTTCCGCCGCCGCTGCTTACGGTACGCTGGACAGCATGTATGAGATGTCCACCGGCGGTTACGCCATGAAGATCGTGGCTTCCGGTTCTCAGGGCAGCATTGAGATGATCGTTGGTGTGGATGGCAACAAGGCACTGACCGGTGTCTCCGTGGTCAACCACTCCGAGACCGGCGGTATCGGTACCAAGGTCATCAACAACGATCCCAACTCTGCCGGCACTCCCGTGCTGGATCAGTTCATCGGCATGAGCGGCGCCGGTTCTCTGGTGGTGGGCAAGACTGTGACCCCCATCTCCGGTGCTACCGTGACCTCCAAGGGCATCACCGCCGGCTGTAACGCCGCGTTGGCTGCCGTGGAAGCAATGGGTTAAGAAAGGAGGAGGACTGAACTATGAATACGAAAAGACAGTTTATGGACGGTCTGATCCATCAGAACCCTGTTCTGGTGCAGCTGCTGGGCATGTGCTCCACGCTGGCTATCACCACGTCCTTCTTCAACGGTCTGGGCATGGGCGTTGCAGTGCTCATCATCCTGACGTTGTCCAACATCATTATCTCCCTGCTGCGTAAGATCATCCCCGATGAGGTGCGTATCGCCTGCTTCATCGTGGTCATCGCCGGTTTCGTTACCTGCGTGGATCTGCTGCTGAAGGCTTTCGTTCCCGCCCTGTCCGAGTCTCTGGGCGTGTTCATCCCCCTGATCGTGGTTAACTGCATCATTCTTGGTCGTGCCGAGTCTTTCGCCTCCAAGAACGGTCTGGGCCGCAGTGCTCTGGATGGTATCTTCCAGGGTATCGGCTACACCATCGTGCTGATCATCATGTGCGTGGTCCGTGAGTTCCTGGGCGCCGGTAAGTTCGGCGGCGGTCTCCTGGGCGGCGGCGGTCTGGGTGCTGCACCCGGCATCGTCATCTTCCCCGAGGAGTACGGTCTGGCTGTGCTGACCCTGCCCGTGGGCGGCTTCCTGACCCTGGGCGTGCTGATCGCCGCCATGCAGTGGGGTCTTGCCAAGGCTAAGAAAAAGGAGGCTAAGTAAGTATGAGTATCACGTCTTTGCTCGCCATTTCTCTTGGCGCGATCCTGACTAACAACTTCATCTTCTCCCAGTTCCTGGGTGTGTGCCCCTTCCTGGGCGTGTCCAAGAAGATCGACACCGCCGTGGGTATGGGCGGCGCCGTGACCTTCGTCATGGCACTGGCTTCCGCTTTCTGCTTCTTCATCAACAAGGTCCTGGTGGCCCTGAATCTGGAGTTCATGCAGACGGTGGCCTTCATCCTGGTGGTGGCCTCTCTGGTGCAGTTCGTGGAGATGTTCCTGAAGAAGGCTATCCCCACCCTGTACACCGCTCTGGGCGTGTACCTGCCCCTCATCACCACCAACTGCGCCGTGCTGGGTGTTGCCCTGCTGAACGTGCAGAACAACTACAACTTCATCGAGTCTGTGGTCTACGGTATCACCGGTGGTCTCGGCTTCCTGCTGGCCATCTTCCTGTTTGCCGCTGTCCGCGAGCAGACCGAGTTTTCCGAGACGCCCAAGGCCTTTGAAGGCTTCCCCATCGCCCTGATCACCTCCGGCCTCATCGCCCTGGCGTTCATGGGCTTCAGCGGCCTGAAGGTCTGGTAAGGAGGTAAGGAATCATGACGATTGCATTAGCTATTGCCGTTCTTGGCGTTCTCGCCATTGTGTTCGGCCTGATCCTGGCCTTCGCCGCCAAGATCTTTGAGGTGAAAGTTGACCCCCGCCTGCCCCAGATCCAGGCTGCCCTGGCCGGCGCTAACTGCGGCGGCTGCGGCTATCCCGGCTGCGCCGGCTGCGCTGAGGCCATGCTGGCCGGCAAGGCTCCCGTCACCGCCTGCGCTCCCGCAGGTGCTGAGGGTGCTGCCAAGATCGCTGCCATCCTTGGTATGGAAGCTCCTACCGGCGAGAAGATGGTGGCCCATGTTATGTGTAACGGCGGCTGCAATGCTCAGAAGAACTTTGAGTATCGCGGCGTGAAGGACTGCCTGGCTGCCACCAAGGTCTGCGGCGGTGACGCTCTGGCCTGCAAGTACGGCTGCTTCGGCTTCGGTTCCTGCGTGGCTGCCTGCCAGTTCGACGCTATCCATGTGGTTGACGGTGTTGCCGTCGTGGACAAGGAGAAGTGCACCAACTGCGGCGCCTGCCGTGAGGCCTGCCCCCGCAAGCTCATCACTGAGGTCCCCTACAAGCAGAAGGTGTTTGTCAACTGCTCCAACAAGGACAAGGGTCCCGCTGTTGCCAAGGTCTGCGCCAACAGCTGCATCGCCTGCGGCATGTGCGAGCGCACCTGTAAGTTCGACGCCATCCACGTCATCGACAACGTGGCTGTCATCGACTACGACAAGTGCAAGAACTGCACCATGTGCGCCAAGGCCTGCCCCAAGAACGCCATTGAGCCCATCCCCACTCCCGAGGAGAAGGAGAAGTTCAAGGCTGCTCAGAAGGCCGCTGCTGAGAAGAAGGCTGCCGCTGCCAAGGCTGCTGCCGAGGCCGCTGCCGCTGAGGCTCCCAAGGCTGAGTAAG
>JAFVIC010000082.1 GCA_017477935.1 Akkermansia sp.
AGCAGGAGCAGCAGCAGGTTGTTCCAGTAGCCGAAGAAGTCTTTGCATACAGGCCCCATAATCCAGGCCAGTGTGAACAGGCCGTACAGGCCGAACTTCTTGAGCACGCCGGCGTGCAGCATGGCAATCGGCGTGGGGGCACTCGCATAGGCAGGGGCTGCCCAGGCGTGGAAGGGGAAGAGCGATACCAGCGTGCCGAAACCTGCCAGCAGCAGCCCGGGGATAAGCCCCGTGGACGGAACTGCACCGCCTGCAATAGCAGCGTGTATTGCCGTGAAGGTGTAGGCATGCAGCTCGTTGCAGAGCATCAGCAGACCGACCAGCAGCACCATCGACGCCAGACCCAGGTAAACGGTGGCGGTCCAGGCTGTGGTGCGGCGGTCGCCGCGGCCGTAGAAACCAATCATCACGAAGGTCGGGATGAGGGCCAGCTCGTGGAAGGCGTAGAAGGAGATGATGTTGTCGGAGATGAAGGCTCCGATGGCACCGGTGGAGAGTAGCAGGGCCGAGATAGCCCAGCTGCGCTCGGCGTCTTTGTCAGGAGCTTTCAGCCCGACAATGGAGGCGAAGGTCACGATGGAAGCCAGAAGCAGCATGATGGGGCTCAGCGGCAGACCCAGCGAGAACCAAAGCTCGCGACCTGCCACCTGAGACCAGCAGGAAAGGTCGCATTCAGGGCAGAACTTCGCGCAGATAAACGCCCACACACCCATAATCAGCGTGAAGGTGGCGCTTACCAGCGCCGTGGCGCGGCCCGGCGCTTTCAGCAGCCCGATGAGGGCGGCTGCTATCACAGGTACGATAATAAGCCAGATAAGCATGGTAGTGATTTTGTGTTAGTGTGTGAATGTTGCGGAGGCGATGAGGAACAGGAATACAAGTGCACCCAGAGCGGCTACAACAGCGTAGCGGCGCAGTACACCACCCTGGAACCAGGTGAGCAGCTTGCCGATTTTGCCGATGAGCCAAGCGGTGCCCAGTGTGCCGATTCCGCGCACGCCGGCGTTGTCCGTCAGCTCGATGGCGCGAGCCAGGCTGCCCTGTACGAAGCCGATGAGCCCCTTGTCGTAGATGTCGTCGATATAGAGGCGCTTGCGCAGGGCAGTGCTCAGGGCATTGCCGGCCAGCGGGTCCTGCGTGCGCTTACCCGGAGCGTAGACAAGGTAAGCCAGCAGCAGACCACCTACCAGCGAGCCCATGCTCACATAGAAGGGCAGCCCCAGTTCGAAACCGTGAGCGTGGAAACCTTCAAACGGTACCAGGCTGTCGGCTACAAAACCATAGCCGGACACAATGGCCATCACGGCCAGAATCAGCAGCGGCAGCAGCATGCTGGGGCCGGCTTCCTTCGCCTCGGCCGCACCGTGAGCGCGGGCCGTGCCCCAGAAGGCCACCAGGCACAGGCGTGCCATGTAGAAGGTGGTCAGGGCTGCCACACCGGCACCCACCCAGAAGAAAATCGGGTTCTTGGCCAGGGCGGCATCGAGAATGGCCTCTTTCGAGAAGAAACCGGAGAAACCGGGAATGGCAATGAGTGCTGCGGTACCCATCAGGAAGCAGATAACCGTCAGCGGCATGCGTTTGCTCAGGCCACCCATTTTCCAGATATCCTGCTCGTGGTGGCAGCGCACGATGATGGCACCGGCACCCAGGAAGAGCAGGGCCTTGAACCAAGCGTGGGTGTAGAGGTGGAACATGGCAGCCTCACCGGCCTGCAGACCGACGGCCATGACCATGTAACCCAGCTGAGAAAGAGTGGAGTAGGCGAGCACGCGCTTGATGTCGTCCTGCTGTACAGCCATGAGAGCCGCCAGTACGGCGGTGATGGCACCCACGGTGGCGATGACCGTGCAGGCCGTGTCGGTGAAGGCGTCGCCACCCATGCTGACCTGCAAGCGCACCATCATGTATACACCGGCGGCCACCATGGTGGCAGCGTGGATGAGGGCGGATACGGGCGTGGGACCCTCCATGGCGTCGGGCAGCCACACATGCAGCGGGAACTGGGCGGATTTACCGACCGCACCGCAGAAGAGGCAGATGACCGTAGCCGTGAGCACGGCCGGGGCGATGGCTGCAGCCTTGCCGCCCATCTCGCCGAAGCTCAGCGTGCCGAATACGGCAAGAGTGAGCAGAATGCCGATAAGGAAACCGAAATCACCCACGCGGTTGGTGATGAAGGCTTTTTTGGCGGCATCGGCAGCGCTCTCCTTGTGGAACCAGTGGCCGATGAGCAGGTAGGACGAGAAGCCCACCATTTCCCAGCCGATGAAGGTCATGGCAAGGTTGTCGGCCAGCACAATCATGGTCATGCTGAACATGAATATGCTCAGGCCGGCGAAGTAGCGGCTCAGGTTCGAGCTGTCACCCTTCATGTAACCGATGGAGAAGATGTGCACCAGCATACCAATGCCGGTTACCACGAGCATCATGCGCATGGCCAGCGAATCCATCAGCAGCCCCACACTCAGTGAGGGCAGCCCTTCCACGACGGAGGGCATCCAGGTATAGGTGTCGGGCGTGCCGGTCTGCCAGCCCATGAGGTAGGCTACGCACAGGCCGAATGTGGCCATGGCGGACAGGGTGGACAGCGTGGCGGCCGTGCGCGGGCACTTGCTGAAGCACAGCCAGTCAATGGCGGCTACAACCAGCGGCAGCAACAGGAATAACCAGGGAAGATTCTGAATCATAATTCTTGAGCCGTGGGGTTAATCTTCTTTGAGCGTGTTGAGCGACGCGCTCGACACCGTGCGGCGAGCGCGGAACATGGCAACGATGAGAGCCAGACCAATGGCGACTTCCGCCGCGGCGATGGCTACGACAAACAGGGCAAGGACCTGCGGATCATACACCGGTACACCGTCTACACCGTTTGCACGGGAGAAGGCTACCAGTGAAAGGTTGGCTGCACTGAGCATCATCTCCAGGCACATGAAGACCACGATGATGTTCTTGCGAATCAGCACACCGGCAAGCCCGATGGAGAAGAGCAGACCGGAGAGGATGAGGTAATGAGCTAAAGGAATATCCATGGTGATGTACCGGGGTTAGTCTTTGCGGATTTTGCGGCTCAGGGCTACGGCACCCACCGTGCCGGCCAGCAGCGCAAAGCTGAGAATGACGAATGCTACGTTGTAGTCGGTGAACAGGCGCTGGCCGAGCAGTTTCACATCGGGCATGCTCGTGGCGGCGGCGGCCTCTTCATCGCTGATGGCGGGGTTGAGCACCTTGGCGGCTACAGCGGGGTTGAGCTTGGGCAAGGCGGCACCGTATTTGCCGCTCTGCTGTACCTGGGTGGGCTCCTGCTCACCGATGGCGAGTTCGCCGATAGAGTCGCAGGCGGTGCAGAGCGGGTTGTTCCACTCAGTGGCACCGGGCAGCTTCAGCGCGGCAATGCAGATCATCGAGCCGAACACGCCGGCTACCAAGGCACCGGGAGCCATGCGTACCAGGCTGCGGAAGACGGAGAAGCTGTTGTCTTCTTCCTCGGTGCGGATGTCAAGCATCATCACCACGAAGAGGAACAGCACCAGAATGGCACCGGCGTAGACGATAATCTGCACGATACCCAGGAACTGTGCACCCATGCCGAAGAGCAGGGCGGCTGTGCCGGCAAAGCACAGAGCCATGTTCATGGCCGAGGTCACCGGATTGCGGGAGAATATCACTGCGCAGGCGCAGATGAGGGTCATCGCCGCAAAGACGTAGAACAGGATGGAGGAAATGGCGAAATCCATAGTCTTGATTTATTTGTATTGATTCCACTTGTTGACCAGCCCCTTGCGGGTGCCGCCGAGTTTGTAGAGTGTAGCCTTGTCACGCACGGCCTGCTTGCGGTCGGTGACGGTGATGAGGTACTCTTTGGAGAGGAAGATAGCCTGCTCGGGGCAGACCTCCTGGCACATGCCGCAGTAGATGCAGCGCAGCATGTCGATTTCGAACTCAGCGGGGGCCTTCTCCTGCTTCTGGCAGGCGGCCTCGGGGCTGACGGCTCCGGGGGTAATCTTAATAGCACGAGCCGGGCAGATGAACTCGCAGAGCTGGCAGCTCACGCAGCGCTCTCGGCCGTCCTCACCGCGCACCAGGGTGGGGGCGCCACGGTAGTAGGAGGGCAGGTGGGAGTCCCAGCGCTGCTCGGGGAAGGGCATACAGGCGCCCACTCCCTTGCCGTTGAAGTCTTTCTTGGCCGGGGATTTACCCAGTAGGGAGAGCACCAGGTGCTTCAGGGTGATGGCGAGCCCCTTCACCAGCTCAACAACGTAAATTTTGTCGAGCAGGGAGAACTTGGGTCGCTTTACAGGTGTATATGACATAGCGTGAAATTCTCAGGTTTTGCTTATTTGACGAAATAGAGAACAGCTGCCGTCAGGAAGATGTTGGCTACGGCGAGCTCCAGGAATACCAGCCAGCCCAGTTTCATCACCTGGTCCCAGCGGAAGCGCGGCAGGGTCCAGCGCACCCACACGAAGAAGAAGATGAAGGCGACAAGTTTGATGAGGAACATGATGAACTGGCAGAACACAGCCAGCCAGCTGCACACGGAGTGCAGTGCAGCATCCGCCCCGAAACCGATGGACCAGCCACCCAGGAACAGGGTGACAACCAGCGCAGAGCCGATGACCATGGCTGCGTATTCACCCATGAAGAAAGAGGCGAACTTCATCGATGAGTACTCGGAGTGGTAGCCGCCCACGAGGTCGGTTTCACACTCAGCCATGTCGAAGGGAGTACGGTTGGCCTCGGCAAAGACGCAGGTGACGAAGATGATGAAGCTCAGACCCAGCGGCAGCAGGAGTGCCCAGCGCTGCCAGCTCAGACCCTCACCCCACAGGGGCAGCAGCGTCCAGCCGTTGTCGGCCTGGTACTGCACGATATCCTGCATGTTGAGCGTGCTGAACATCATGAGCAGCGGGATGATGGAAAGCCCCATGGCCACCTCGTAGGAAATCAGCTGTGCCGTAGCGCGCAGACCGCCCAGGAAGGGGTACTTGGAGTTCGAGGACCAGCCTGCCAGAGTCAGGCCGTATACGGAGAGACCGGAGATGGCGAAAATCCACAGCGGGCCGATGCCGATGTTGGCCACCACCATGTTGATGTCGCCGAACTCGGTGCTCACAGAGGAGGCAAAGGGAATAACGGCTGCTGCCACCATGGGCGGCCCCAGCACCAGCATGGGGGCGATGGTGAAGTACACCTTGCGCACATAGCTGGGGGTGAGTTCCTGCTTCAGGAAGAGCTTGCCGCCGTCCAGGCAGGGCTGCATGAGACCGAAGGTCGGAATTTCGCGGTCGAGGCGCAGCCAGGTGCAGAGCTTGGCAATCCAGCAGCTTTCGGGTATGCCGAAGAAGTGCAGCCATTCTTTCAGCGGCTGTTTCTCCTTGCTGCCGAAGCGCTGGAAGAGCTGCAGCGGTATACCGGCGCGGTTGGGGCCGGGGCGGTCCTGAATCCAGCCGGCGACACGGCGCTCAATCCACACGGAAAGAACGACGAATGCCAGAATCACGGCAAACATGAGTACCAGCTTCACAACCGTTGTAATCAGGTAGAACCAGATATCGTTGTGCAGCAGGTCCACGCACCAGTTCCAGATGGTATCGATTAGGGACATGATGTGGTTATGGTGTTAAGTTATTTCTTGCCTTTCTCGCGCTCGATGAGCGGGATGGTTACGCCGGTGTCCATGATGACGACACCGCCGTTGCCGATGTTCCCCCAGGTCAGCCCCTTCATGGGCTCGAATTCCTGGGCCATTTCTTCCAGTATAATCATCGGGCTGGGGCAGGCAATCACGCGCGGGCAGTCGCAGCCCAGCAGCTCGGTGAGCTGGCGCAGAATGTCCCAGTCGGGGCGTGCATCGCCCTGCGGCTCGATGGCTTTGTTCAGGCGCTGAATACGACCGGCCACGTTAATCATGGTGCCGTATTTCTCTGCGAAAGTCACGCTGGGCAGCACAACGTCGGCAGCCTTGGTGGTGGCGTTCTCGCTGTGGCTCATGGCGAGGATGTAGTCGAGCCCCTCGAGGTCTTCGGGTTCAATGCCGGCCTCTTCGGTTACGTCTTCACCCAGGGCGATGAGGAAACGAATGCTGTTGTTCTTGATGCCTCGGCGGATAGCGGCCAGGCCGCTGCCGTTCTTGCCGAGGATGAGTTTGGCACCGTTGGTGTTCGGGTTGCGGTCATCGCTCACGAGCATGCCGTCGTTCTCACCCTTGCGGGGCACGATGTCGAGCTTGGTCACCCCGAGCTGGCGAGCCAGGGCGCGTACCATGTAGAGCTCTTCGTTCGTCATGCGTGCGGAGCAGATGATGGCGGTCTCGGTCGGGGCGCAGGAGTGCAGCTGCTCAACCACCATGTTGAGGGTGGCATCCCATGTGCTGGGGCGCTGGGGGGCACCGTGGTCGGTCTTCACCAGGGGGGTGGTCAGGCGCTCCGGGGCGTTGATGTACTTGTAGTTCAGGCGGTGGCTGTCGGGCATCCAGCAGCTGTTCACCTCGTCATTCTGACGGGGGGTGATACGGTAGACCTGCTGCTCGCGGGTCCAGATGTTGATGTTGGTGCCGGTACCGCAGTTCACGTCGATGGTGGGGGTGCTCTTCAGGAACCACACACGCATCTTGAAGCGGAAATCCTTGCTGGTCATGGCACCCACGGGGCAGATGTCCACGACATTCATGGAGTAATTGCTGTCCAGGCTGGTGCCGGGGTAGCAGGCGATAGCATTGTGCGTACCGCGACCCACAACCCCGAGTACATCCTCACCGGCGATTTCCTTCATGAAACGCACGCAGCGGCGGCAGAGCACGCAGCGTTCCTGGTCGAGGTTGACACGCGGGCCGATGGAGATATTCTTGCCCTTCTTGGTCTTGTCTTCGGTGAAGCGGTGAGTGCCGCTGCCGTAGTCGGTGGTGTATTCCTGCAGTTTGCACTCGCCGGCCTGGTCGCAGATGGGGCAGTCAAGCGGGTGGTTGGTGAGCAGGAATTCGAGCACGCCGCGGCGGGCTTCGTTGCACAGCTTGCCATCAGTGCGTATACCCATGTTCTCGGCCACAGTGTTGGCGCAGGCGATAACGGCACGCGGCATCCACTGTATAGGCAGGTAGCCGTCCTCACCATAGGTGGGGGTGGCACCGGGTGCCAGGCGCGGGGGCATGCCCTGTTCCACCAGGCACATGCGGCAGGAACCCGCTACCGACAGCTTGGGGTGGTAGCAGAAACAGGGTACGTGCACGCCTACGGAGTTGCAGGCGTCGGCAATGCGGGTCCCCTTGGGGAAACGGTACCATTTGCCGTTAATCTGGACGTTCACCTTGCCCTCGGCAGCGGCGGCGTCTTTCGGCAGTATTGTAGGATTATTACTCATGCTGGTTTCAAAGGGGGTCAGTCTTCACGTGTCAGGAACTTGCGAGCCTCGGCGGTCTCGGCAGAGTGGGCTTTGAGGGCGTTGATGGGCTTGGTGAGCGCCAGGAACTCCTCACGGAACTTGGTGGTGAATGCTTGCGTGGGCCAGGAGCAGGCCTCGCCGAAGGCGCAGACCGTGCGGCCGCAGATGTTGTCTGCCACGGACTTGAGCAGGTCGACATCCTCGGGCGACCCCTTGCCTTCGCAGATACGGGTGGAGAGCTTGTACATCCACGGGTTGCCTTCACGGCAGGGGGAGCACTGACCGCAGGATTCCCAGGCGAAGAAACGGTTGAGGTTGTTGAGCACCTTGGGCATGCTGCGGGTGTCATCCATCACGATAACACCGCCCGAACCGCTCATGGAACCGAACTTGGCAATGCTGTCCAAATCCATCGGCACGTCGAAGATGGTCATCTCGCGTACGGTGCCGTCGGGGTTACGGTCTTTGAGGATTTCGTCGCAGCGCATGACCTTGGCAGAGGCACCACCGGGAATGATGGCCTTGAACTTGCGGCCGATGCGGGGCCCGCCGCAGATGTCGTAGAGCAGCTCGCCATAGGTGATGGAGCCGGAAATGATTTCATACACACCCGGGCGCTTCACGTCACCGGAAACACCGATGATGCGTGTGCCGGGGCTGCGCTGGGCACCCTCGGCGGCGTAGGCCTCGCCTCCCATCAGCATGACCTGGCGTACCTGGCAGAGCGATTCCACGTTGTTCACAATCGTGGGGCAGCCGTACAGACCGATGGCAGCCGGGAAGAAGGGGGGCTTAATGCGGGGGTAGGGGCGCACACCTTCGATGGAGTTGATGAGGCCGGTTTCCTCACCGCAGATGTAGGCGCCGGCACCGCGGTGCAGCACAATCTGCAGGTCGAAACCGCTGCCCTGAATGTTCTTGCCCAGGAAATTCTTTGCCTCGGCTTCCTTCAGGGCGTTCTGCATGATTCTGGCCGCCTCGGGGAACTCCTCTCGCATGTAGATAACGGCGTAGTGAGCCTGCACGGCATAGCAGGCAATAATCATGCCCTCGATGAGCTGGTGCGGGTCCTGGTGGACGATGAAGCGGTCTTTGAAGGTGCCGGGTTCGGATTCGTCGCAGTTGCAGACAAGGTAGACAGGCTTAGTGTTACCCTTGGGGATGAAGGTCCACTTCACGCCGGTGGGGAAACCTGCGCCGCCGCGGCCGCGCAGACCGCTCTTCTTCACCTCGTTGGTGATATCGGCGGGCTCCATCTTCAGGCACTTTTTCAGGGTCTCGTAGCCGCCGTCTTTCATGAAGCACTTGATGGAAGGGTCATAACCCTCGCGATCAATGTTTCGGAAAATACGGCGGGTTTCCCGCGGGTGCGGTTCCTTGCCGGGTTTGTAAGTGATGTCGCTCATGATTCGCTAAAAGGGTTACTTCTTCTTGGGAGCTGCTTTTTTGGTCGTGGCCTTTTTGGCAGCGGGTTTCTTGGTCTCGGGCTCGGGGGCAGGGGCGGGAGCGGGGGCCTCCTCGGCAGCAGCGGCGGCGGCCTTGGCCTCCTTGCGGGCGGCGGCGGCTTCCTTCTTGGCAGCGGCGGCCTCCTTGCGCTCGGCGGCGAGCTCCTTCTTGCAGGCGGCCATGATTTCGTCAATCTTGCCGCGGGTTACCTGAGAGTACAGGGTGTCGTTCACCATCACATTCGGGCCGAAGCCGCAGTTGGCCAGGCACTCCACAGCCTCCAGGCTCCACAGACCATCGGGGCTTACCACCATGGGTTCCTCGTCGGTCATCTCAGCGGGGTCCACACCCATTTTGCTGCAGATATAGGGCAGCAGTTCCTCGCCGCCGGACAGGGCACAGGCGATGGTGCGGCATACGCGGAAGTGGAACTTGCCCGGGCACTTGCGGTGAATGCCGGGGTAGAAGGTGACGATGCCGGCCACGTGGATGGGCGTGCTCTTGCACATCTCGGCAATCCAGGGCATGGCCTCGGGGCTGACGTAGCCGAATTCTTCCTGCACGTGGTGGATGATGGGCAGTACGGCGGATTGCTCCTTACCCTCGGGGTAAAGGGCTACCAGCTCCTGAGCTTTGGCCGTCAGTTCGGGCGTAACCTCAAACTTGGGGAAGAACTTCTCGCCGGGGGAGGAAACGGGGGCCGTAATGGCGTCTATCGCGTTCGGTGTTGCGGACATAGTATAAGTTTCTGTTTAAGGTTTTAGCGGTCACATTCACCCTGTACGAAGTCGAAGGAACCCAGAATGGCACCAACGTCACTCACCAGGTGGCCCGGCATCAGCTCGGGCAGGATGGAAAGGGTGCAGAAGGAGGGGCTGCGCATCTTCAGGCGGTTTGCAATGCCGCCGCCCTTGGAGTCGAGGAAGAAGCCCAGTTCGCCCTTGGGGTTCTCTGCTGCGAAGTATACCTGACCGGCAGGGGCGTTCACACACTCGGTGCTCACCATGAACTGGCGGATGAGCTCCTCGATACCCTGCATGGCATCTTGCTTGCGGGGGAGTATGCCCTTGTCGAGCTGCACGCAGATGGGGCCGCCGGGCATGGTGGCCAGTACCTGGCGAATGATGCGCACGGACTGGCGAATCTCCTCCATACGCACTTGGAATCGGGCGTAGCAGTCGCCCTCGTAGGCTACGGGTACATCGAACTCGTACTTCTCGTAACCCAGGTAGGGGTTGGTCTTGCGCAGGTCGCGCTGCACACCGCTGGCGCGCAGGTTGTTGCCGGTCATGCCGCAGTTGAGGGCCATCTCTTTGCTGATGACGCCTACACCCACCAGACGGTCGATGAAAATCTTGTTGTGCAGCAGCAGCTTCTCCATCTCATCCACCGTGCGAAGGGCGCTGTCGCAGAACTCGAGTATCTGCTTGTCAATGCCCTTGGGCAGGTCGCGGGTCATGCCGCCGATACGGGTGTAGCTCGAGGTGAAGCGGGCACCGCAAATCTGCTCGTAGAGGTTGTGCACCTTTTCCTTTTCCTCGAAGGCGTACAGGAAGGCGGTCATGGCGCCGGTGTCCATAGCATACACACCCGTGCCCAGGAAGCACGAGGATATGCGGGAAAGCTCGCAGCACAGCACGCGGATGGCCTGCCCGCGCTCCGGCAGCTCCCAGCCCAGCAGCTTTTCTACCGCACAGGCGTAGGCGATGTTGTTGCTCATCGGGGCCAGGTAGTCAAAACGGTCGGTGTAGGCCACATACTGGTTGTAGTGGCAGTTTTCCGCTATCTTCTCCATGCCGCGGTGCAGGTAGCCAATCACAGGATCGCAGGACACAATTACCTCACCATCAATCACCAGCTTCAGGCGCAGTACGCCGTGTGTGGCCGGGTGCGAGGGGCCTACATTCAGTGTCATCAGCTCGCCGTGGTCGTCGGCATCATTCTTCAGATAATCCGATGCAGTGCTCAAAGCATCAGGCACTTGTAAAAATTTGGTCGTGTTCATAATCTCGAGATTTATGGCCACCTCAGGCCACATTGGTGCCCAGTTATTAAACACCCTTTTTGCCCGAATTTCAAGCCTAAAGTGTAAGCTTGCCTTATTATTTGCGCTTTTCGGAAGTTAGAGTAAACTAATTGTAGGGCGGAACAAAGCCCGATGTGCAGCGGCACATCGGGCCATGGAATGAAGGGGGATTGTTAAGCCGTGTATTGGCAGGGGTGGGGTTGGAGCTACATCGGGGCATCGATGAGCACCTCGCGGGGGCGCGAGGTATTGCCGGAGGCCGGGCCGATGACGCCGCGCGCCTCCATCATATCCATCATCTTGGCGGCGCGACCGTAGCCGATGGAGAATCGGCGCTGCAGCATGGAGGTGCTGGCCTTGCGCTCCGTGACCACGAGGTTGACGCAGCGGGTGTAGAGCTCGGCGTCTTCATCGTTCATGCCGTTGCCGCCCAGTCGGCCGCCGCCGTCACCGCCCTCGACGGTGCCCTCGGCGTTGTTCATTTCGGCGGCCACACCCTGCACGAAGTTCTGCTTGGCGTGCGAGGCGCAGAATTTGACGATGGAGGCAATCTCGGGGTCGCTCACGAAGGCGCCCTGAGCGCGCGTGAGCTTGGTGATGCCACCCGGGGGCAGGAAGAGGAAGTCACCCTTGCCGAGCAGGTTTTCGGCGCCCTTGCTGTCGAGGATGATTCGGCTGTCGAGCGGGCTGGCTACCTTGAAGGCAAGTCGGCTGGGGATGTTGGCCTTGATGAGGCCGGTCAGCACGTCGGCGCGCGGGGTCTGAGTGGCAGCTACCAGGTGAATACCGGCGGCACGGGCTTTCTGGGTGAGGCGTGCGATGTTGTTTTCCAGGTCTTCCTTCACCACCATCATCAGGTCGGCAAGCTCGTCGATGATGATGACGATGTAGGGCAGCTTGGCGGGGATGGGCTCATCTGCCTCGAAGTCGAACTCGCCCTGTTCCTCCTCGCCGGGCAGGTATTCCTCGCCCTGGGAGTCTTCGATATCACGCACGATGGCATCTGCCGCATCGTACCCATCGGGCAGCTGCACGTAGTCGTTCACCTCTTCCTCCTCCGGTTCGGGTACAAAATCCTCCGGGCGGTTGTTGAAGTCTTCGAAATTACGCACGCCGATCTTGGCGAAGAGCTTGTAGCGGTGCTCCATTTCGTTCACGGCCCAGCGCAGCGCGCCGATGACACGGGCGGGGTTGGTAACCACGGGGCAGGCCAGGTGGGGGAGTTTTTTGTAGGGCTGCATTTCCACGACCTTGGGGTCGACGAGGATGAGCCGCAGTTCATCCGGGCGGAACTTGTAGAGCATGGAAAGGATGATACTGTTCACGCACACAGACTTACCGGAACCGGTGGTACCGGCCACCAGGGTGTGGGGCATGGCTGCCAGGTCACCGATGACGGGGGCGCCGTACACATCTTTACCCAGGGCTACGGGTATGCGGAACTTGGGTGAGTGGAACGCCTCGCTCTGCAGCAGTTCGCGCAGGAATACGGGGGCTTTGATGTCGTTTTCCAGCTCGATACCGACGGTGTTTTTGCCGGGGATGGGGGCAAGTATGTTGATGGACTTGCTCTGCGTGGCCATCTTCAGGTTGTCGGCCAGGTTGGAAATGCGGTTGAGCTTCAGCCCCTTGGGCGGGTAGAACTCGTAGCGCGTGATGGACGGGCCGCGGGTAATGTCGCCGGCTTCTACGTCAATTTTGAAGTAGGAGAAGGTTTCGATGATGTTTTGCTGCGTGGCGTACATCTCTTCGCGTGCTGCGGCGGTGTCTTCCTCTGCCGGTGGCCTGTAGTTCAGCAGGTCGTAGGGCGGCAGGGGGTAGTCCTCGTACATGTCGCGTGTGTCTTCCGGGAGCTCACGAACCGGTTGGCGGGGCGTGGCCGGGCGGGCGGGGGGCTCGGGGCGCAGCATGGGCGCAACTGCCGGGGCTACCGGCGCGGGGGCAACCGGCGCGGGGGCCGGCGGCCGGGGTGTTTGCCGGGGGTGCAGCGGCTCGATGGGGCGCGACGGCGGCGGGGTGTCGATGTCGTCGACTATCACGGGGGTGCCAGCCGGCTTTTCATCGTTCTGCTCGTCTTCATCGCTGTCGTCAGCCTCGTCTGACATGGCGTGGAAACGGCGATAGGCAGCCTGAGCCGCCGGGCTCAGGGGCATGCGTGAGCGGGGGGTGGGGGTGTTGTTTTCTGCCTCGGGGTCGGAGTTGTAGCGGCGCACGATTTCCTCCTCCACTTCGGGCATGAGGTCAAGCAGGTTGTCGCCGGCGCTCAGGTGGCGCGGCGTGCGATCACTCGGGCGGGGTGTGCGGTTCGGTACAGCGGGTGCCGGTTCGGGACGACGCGGGGCGGCCGGGCGCGGAGTGAAAATAGGCACTTGCTCTTCGGTCTCGCGATTTTCGGGGTCGAAGGGGTCGCGCATGGGAGCCTGGCGCTGCGGTTGCGGCGTGGCCGGCGTGGTGGGTACGTGGGGGCGCAGGGGCGGCGGAGCCGTCTGAACAACGGTGCGGTTGCGCGGGGGAATCTGGGCCTGTGGTGCCGGGGCAATGGGTTGCGGCTCGATTTCGCGGCGCGCGGGGGCGGGGTCGTGCTGTTGCGGGGCCGGGGGGGTAACACGCGGCATCAGTCTGCTGCGGTTATCAGCCCGGTTGGGGGTGACGTCGGGGCGTTCGTCATCGAAGCCGAGCGGTTCATCGATTTCGGCTGTTTGATTCTGTATGGAGCTCTGCTTCCAGTTTTCGTCCTGCTGCTGGCGGGCTTCCTGTTTCTGCCTGCGTTTTTCGCGGATATTGTGGTAGAGCCTGCGTACATCGCCTGCAAAAAATCGGCCGATGGTGACAGGGGTTTCGCGGGTGAAATAAATGAGCGCAACCGCATGGCCGACAACCATCAGTACCATGGCCCAGCGGGCTCCCAGCAGCGGCTCCGCCACGCAGGTGCCGTCCAGGTGGCCCAGCATGCCGCCGGGGCCTTTCAGGTAAAGAGAGTCTGCCCAACCGGTCCATATCCACGGCTGAATGGAAAGAAAGGCGCAAGCGCATATAATCATGATAATCAGCGCAATCCAGCGCCCTATCTGCGCTTGTGTCGGGTTGGTTATCAGGCTGACACCCATGGCCCCCAGCAGTATCAGGGAATAGATGGAGGCCGCTCCGAAGAAGTAATACGTAAGCCCGGCCAGGTACAGCCCGACATTCCCCAGCAGGTTGGTGCAGGGGGCGGTCTCGGCCGCCTCGTGGCCTTCGGGGTTGAGAACAGCCCAGCCCATCTCGTTGATGTTGTATGTCAGCAGGCTGAGAATCAGTATCAAAGAAAAGCAGACGATGCCCGCCCCGATTGTTCGGGTAGGCCAGGTTCGCACCGGTTCTTCAGGGGCACCGGTGTAGCTGTTGGGGTCAATATTCATCCGTTCGGAAAGGTGTATATTATCGTTATTGCCTGTTTCGGGCAAGTCTAAATTGCGTCCTACACGGTGCGGGCGGTACAGGTGGTAACCTGCATAGCTGCTATAGCGGACGGTGGTTAGTGCTTGTTTACTCATTTTTGTGCGACATGTGTATATATGGCGCTTGACAGGTGCGGAATCCGGTTCTTCATGTGTCAGCCAAACTCGTGCGAGGTGGCAGTTCGGTGACCGGATTTTTGAGGCAATGCGATTTTGATTGACCTTACCCTAAAATCATAGTATAAGAGAAAGACATGGACAACTTAGCTCAGGACGGAAACATGAGAGAAGTGCAGAAGATCTATGATGAAGCAGTAATAGCCATTAAGAGGGCCATTTTACTGCAACAGGTTAATGCAGCACGTCAGGTTAATGCTGTACAACTTGCACTATACTATAGCGTTGGGAAATTCGTATCGAAAAACTCCAGAACAGGCTACTGGAAGAAAGGCGCCATAGACTATATCAGCAGGCGGCTGCAAGAGCAACTCCCGGGTTTGAGAGGTTTTTCTGCTACAAATATCAAACAGATGCGGTTGTTTTACGAGGCTTGGTCTGCTGGTCAGCTGACCGCTTCTAAGAGTGATTATGCTATTGAAACCGCGGAGGTTATAAAATCGTCAGTCGCGACTGACGATTTAACGATGCAGGCCGGGAATGAGATTTTTCAGCAGAACCCGGGATTAACTGCAGAGGAGTTTCAAGCCATATCATTTACGCATCATTGTCTTATCCTGAACAAGGTCAAGCAAGCGGAAGAGCGTGTTTATTATGTGCGACTGAGTGCGGCGGAACGCCTTTCGGTATCTCAGCTCAAGGCTGCCATAGCAAGTGATACATACCGACACCGGGGGAAGATGCCTAATAATTTTGTACAGAGTCTCAGCGATTCTCGTTCCGCATTGAAAGCTGTAGAGATGTTCCGCGATGAGTATCTGCTGGACTTTATCAATGTGGAAGAGCTGGGCGCGAGGGACAAAGAGGATATCGATGAGAGAGTGTTGGAGAAAGCCATCGTACACAACATTCGCGATTTCATCATGACCTTTGGTCGCGATTTCACCTTCATGGGAAATCAATACCGCATAGAGGCTCATGGCAAGGAACATTTTATAGATTTGTTGTTCTATAACCGAGAGTTATCGTCACTTGTGGCTATAGAGTTGAAAACCGGACCTTTCAAAGCTGCGTATCTGGGGCAGTTGAATATGTACCTGCAATTGCTGGATGACTATATTCGTAAGCCAAAGGAGAACCCGAGTATCGGCATCATCTTGTGCTCGGATGCAGAAAAGACCTATGTAGAATACGCCGTGAGAGATTATGCCAAGCCCATGGGGGTGGCGGTATACAAGACTCGGGATGAGCTGCCGGAGAAGCTGCGCCGCGCATTACCCAGCATGGAAGACTTGCGAAAACTCTTGTAATCAAACCCTCAACACCTATGAATAAGGAACAGGTACAAGCGAAGCTTTCGCAAATACATTCAGCAGCAAATGCCGGAGACAAAGCCCGATTGAGTCGGGCGCTACTGAGCGAACTTGTGGCAGGTATATATCTGCAGCGTAAGGTCAAATTGCCTAAAAAGGCGACCTTGCTGGAGCTGATAGACAATTCAGTCATAGTTGACTTTATCAACGACGCGGATGTGATACAAGCTATGCACTACGTGCGCATTCTGGGAATGAATGCAGAGCATGAAGTGCACATACGCAAGGCAGAAGCTCAACTTGCGGTTGAGAATATTACGGCTATAGCTGAACTCATAGGCCATCGTGAGAGTACGCCTGATATCCCCTATAAGAAGCCGCCCTACATGAGCGAGGCAAATACTCGTAAGCTCTACATCGATTTGTATCTGCGCGAGGCTGGTTGGGAAGTGTTGGATGCTGATAATGTAATCCAGCCTAGCAAAGCCGGGATTGAGATAGAAGTAGAGGGCATGCCCAATGCTACCGGTTTGGGCTATTGTGACTATGTGCTCTATGGTCGAGATGGGAAGCCCCTTGCTATTGTAGAAGCCAAGCGAACGTCGGTCTCCCCCGAGAAAGGCCGCCACCAAGTGGATTTGTATGGGGAATGCATGAAAAAACGCTATGGATACAAGCCTGTACTGTATTACACCAATGGCTACACAACATTCAGACTTTTAAACGTATTACCTCGAAATACGGTCCGCATAAAACGAAAAATAATTTTCTTCACTTGACAGTGAGTGTTTATCACGATATACTGACCCGCGTTAACACATTACGCCATGGCCAGAAGAAGACGTACCTACAGCCGCTCGGCTCCGCTGTACCACAGGGTGCCGATTATTCCCGGCATTCTCTACCTGAATATCAGTCGTTCCGGGCTTTCCCTCAGTTTCGGTAAGGGGTCTGTGGGGCGAGCAACCGTTAGCAAAAGCGGGGTTCGTCTCAACAAGAGTATCGGTGGGTTCAGCATCGGTAAGAGCTTCAGTTTCTCCAAAATTGCCCGTTGGTTCGGCCGGGGCTCGCAGAAGGATGATGAATCGTAATCGACTGAGATATTGTCATTATGTTTAAGTTGAACAGAAAAATCATGTCACTTCTTCCCTTGGTTGCAGTGCTCCCGGCGCAGGCTGCGGAGCTCGCGCAGCCTCTGCCCGAAGTGGCGTTGCAGAGCTGCTGGGGTACGGTGCTTATTCTTGCCGCCGTGGTGGGTATTATCGGTTTTGTCGGTTTGTTGGTAGCCACGGCACAAAAGGTTGATTTGCACTACGGAATGGGGGATGTCTACCTGTCTGTACCTCTGGCTCTGGCCTGCTGGCTCGGGTTGGCCGGTGCGGCATTCATCGGCCACCGAGGGGATGATTTGTTGCCGTACATGCAGGCTGAGTTGTGGTTGGCCGGTGGTTTGTTTGTGCTGGCGCTTGTGTTTTCTTTCCTGTTGGTCAGGCGCTGTAATCCCGGGTGCGGTTTTATCGGTCTGGTATTTGCGGCTTTCGGTCGACTTTTTGTGGATATTCTCAGCCAGCTGCTCTCACTGTTGACCTTGCTGGGCGGACTTTGGGTTATTTTCGGCGGGCGTAAGCAGGATGGTGAAAAAGTTTCGTTCCTGGGGCGCCTGGGCTGTGCTGCGGCGTTTGCATGGATGTTCAATCTGGTGTGGGGCTCCATCCGCACCACCACGCGTGAGTCGGTATCCTCTACGAACGGTTATCTGCTCGGCGTGCTGAATGTTCTCTGTGTGGCCGGAGCTCTTTACGGCGGTTATGAGTATGTGCACCGCATGGCTGTGCTGCCTCCCTCGGCTCTGGTGGAGTCCGTGCGGATCGGGAACCGTGAACAAACCCTGCAGATTATTGCCGATAACCCCATGATGTCGCGAGGTCCGGCTATCGAGGTGGCTCTGCGCAGTCAGAATTACGCCATGCTCAATCTCGTTATCCGTAACAAAAGCGACCTGACTCTCGCTATGCAGCATGCTGAAACTCATGGCCTGAACAACATGTTCGCTTTCCTGCGGCAGAAATACGATTCTTCCATTGCTGCGAATCAGAACGCAGAATAACAGATGGCGCCGGAGCCATGTTGGAGTCGGGGATAAATTTGCACGGTGGTGCAGTTAGTGCTCGACTCTCTGTTTGTAATTTGCTATAGGGTGAGCATGAAATTGCTCAATGCTGTTATTGCTGCGGCTGCATTGGCGCTTGCCGGTGCCTGGGCGGGGCCGGAGGCTATGAAAAACCTGCAGCAACCGCAGGCCGGGAAAGCAGCTCTTCCGCCCCGGTCCCTTTGTCTGCGGTGAGTGGGATTTGGGGGGGCTGCCGACCTACCTGATAAGGGACGATGTGACCCCGCTGAGCTATACGGGGAATGCTCAGTTTCTGGAGGCGCAGACCCGCTACCTGGAGAAAATGGCTGAGATTGCCATCCCGCGCCTGAGCCGCAACGGTGGACCTATACTCATGGTGCAGCTGGAGAATGAGTACGGCAGTTACAAGACGGCACACGATGAGATGGCATATATCGAGTGGCTCAAGAATTTCTGGTCGCGGCACATCGGCCCGCAGGAGCGCCTGTATTGCCCCGGTGAGTTCCTGAAACAGGGGGTGAATGTCGTCGAAATCGTCGACCTGCACATGGTGACGGATACGCCGCCTGCTATCTCCGGCAAAACAGAGCGTAACATGGAGGTCAGGAAATACACTGAATCCCTCAATAATCAGTGGGATTGACCTCCTTTTCCTGAAACTGCCGCCGTCGGGCGGCCGTTTCAATGGGTGCGCCGCTATTGAAATTGACTCACAATGCGAGTCTGTCTGATTTTTCGAATGTATTTGCTCCCGCATGTCGCGGCGGTTGCTTGACATTGAGGAGTTTTTGTGATAGTTTCGCGGCATGTTCTCGCTCCTTTCCGACAAGCTTGATGAAACCTTCCGTAAACTGCGCGGCCTGAATAAGATATCAGAGTCGAACATCGCAGAGGCCATGCGCGAAATCCGCATGGCGCTGCTCGATGCCGATGTGGAATACACGGTGGCGCGCGAGTTTATCGCCCATGTGAAGGAACAGGCCATGGGCGAGGCCGTGCTCAAGACCGTTAAACCCGGTGAGCAGATTGTCAAGATTTTCCGCGATGAATTGGCTGAGCTGCTGGGTGGCGATGCCGCAGAGCTTGATTTGACCCCGCCCGGGCGAATACTGGTTGTCGGTCTGAACGGCGCCGGTAAGACTACCACCAGTGCCAAGCTTGCCCGCCGTCTGAAGGCTGATGGGCGAAAGCCCCTGCTGGTGGCCTGTGACCTGATACGCCCCGCAGCTATTGACCAGCTGGCAACTCTGGCCAGGCAGATTGAGGTGCCGGTTTACACACCTTCACCCGGCGAGAAAGACGTTATCCGCGTGGCGAAAGATGCCCTCAAGTGGGCGAAGGCGCAAGAGCACGATGTCATCATTTTCGATACCGCCGGCCGTCAGGAGGTGGATGAGGAACTGGTTGAGGAGCTGCGCCGACTGGCTAAGTTCCTGGAGGCTCAGGAATCCCTGCTCGTGGCAGATGCCGCTACCGGTCAGCAGGCTGTGCGCGTGGCGCAGGCCTTCGACAAAGCTGTGGGCCTGACCGGTATCATCCTGACCAAGCTCGATGGCGATGCCCGTGGTGGTGCCGCCCTTTCCATGCGCGCCGTGACCGGCAAACCCATCAAGTTCGTGGGTGAGGGCGAGAAGCTCGACATGTTCGGTCCCTTTGTGCCGGTGCGCATGGCAGACCGAATTCTCGGCATGGGCGATATCGTCGGCCTGGTGGAGAAAGCTGCCGAGAAGATTGACCAGGAGTCCGCCATGAACTCTATGAACCGCATGATGAGCGGCGAGTTCAACTTCAACGACTTCCTGTCGCAGATGCGCATGATGCAGAGCCTCGGGCCGCTGGAAGGCCTGCTCGGTCTGCTGCCCGGCTTCAGCAAGATTAAGAAACAGCTGCCCGAGGGTGCCCTCGACCCCAAGAAGATGAAGCGCATGGAGGCTATCGTGCTCTCCATGACCCCCGCCGAGCGCGCCAACTACAAGCTGCTCATTCCCTCCCGCCGCCGCCGTATTGCCAAGGGCTCCGGCGTGAGTGAAATCGAGGTCAACCGCTTCATTAAGAACTTCAAGCAGATGAAGGAAATGATGAGCGGCAAGGGTAAGATGGGTGGCCTGATGAAAGCCATGGGCAAGATGAAAGGCGGTATGCCTGCCATGCCTCAGGGCGGCGGGGCTGCCGATATGCCGGACCTCTCATCACTCATGGGCGGTGCCGGTGGCGCCGGCATGCCCGACCTTTCGGCCCTCATGGGGGGCGGCGGTAAGAAACCCAAAGGCCCCGGCATGGGCAGCATGGGCGGCTTCGGCGGTCTTTTCCGCCGCCGCTAATGGGAAAGGCCTCATTCTCAAAAGGTAGTCTCGGTATTTTGCTCTGCCCGGCTGGCAGGGTGATTGGGGCTCTGCCGCATCTTCTGCCGGTCATTGCAGAGTTGAACGGTGTGTAGTCGGTCGCTATGCTTTGAAAACTCTAAAATGCCATTGACTTATCAACAGTAAAATGCTATAAATTTTTCTTGTAAAGAACGGCTGGTATTGGCTCTCTGAGTGTATATAATGTGTTGTATTGCAATGAAAAAACTCTCTCTGATAGTTCCCTGTTATAATGAACAAGAGGCTTTAGAGCCATTTATGTCTGAAATTGTCCGGGTGCGTGAATTGTTGTTGCCATGTTTGCTGGAGCTTGTTTTTATTAACGATGGTAGCAAAGATAACACCCTGAACATCATTCGACAACTGGCAGAGGAACACGATTTTGTCAGGTTTGTTTCATTTTCCCGTAATTTTGGAAAAGAGAGTGCTATCATGGCAGGCTTTTCCATGGCCGAAGGGGATTATGTCTCGGTGATGGATGCGGATTTGCAAGACCCGCCGGCTTTGTTGCCGGACATGTTGCGAGCAGTGCAGGTGGAAGGGTATGATTGTGCCGGTACAAGACGCATTACGCGCAAGGGTGATCCGCTCATTCGTTCTGCGTTTGCGCGTGTGTTCTACAGGTTTATAAATGTTCTTTCTTCTACTAAGATTGTCGATGGTGCACGGGATTATAAGCTGTTGTCCAGAAAAGCTGTGAATGCTATTCTGAGTATGCCGGAATATAACAGATTCTCCAAAGGCCTGTATGAATGGATTGGCTTTCGAACAAAGTGGTTTGAATATGAAAATGTGGAACGAGTGGCAGGGAAAACAAAATGGTCCTTCTGGCGTCTTTTCAAATACTCCCTGGAGGGGATAGTGTCATTTACAACGCTACCTTTAGCGTTGGCTTCCTTGTTGGGGATTATGTGTTTGTTTGTCGGAATAATTATCATTATTCTGTTAAGCGTGCGGCAGATAATTTGGCATAATTCGGTAGATGGTTGGACTTCAATGGCCTGTATAGTTGTATTGCTGAGCGGTGTTCAATTGTTCTGCATGGGTATCATTGGTCAGTACCTGGCCAAGATGTACATGGAAATCAAACGGCGCCCCCACTACATCATAGCCGAAAAGTCCGATTAAATGAGCTTCGCTTGTCGGCTGCGGCGCTGTTGCGTATATTCAGGAGTAGTTGCGTGCAGCTTCCGTTACGGCTGCTGGGCGGAATCTCGCTTGGCGAGCTGTTGCGCGACGGGGTTAACCTTGCTGCGTCGGGTGTGCATGGCGTGGAACAGCAGGATAACGCCAAGCTCCGCCAGGCAGAAGAAGGCGAAAAGCGGTGCGGCAAACATGGACATGGGGAAATTAAACGGCCCGCTTGTGGAGGCTGTGACATCCCCGGTTGCGACAGCGACCACCGGCAGCCAGGTGATACCCCACGACAGGAGTATATAGCGCAGTGGGCGCCACCGGCAGTCCCACGAAATCCAGGCCAGAGTCAGGGCTGCTGCAGCAGCAATGTATTGAGCCACGGCGAAGAGCAGGTTGACGTCAAGAAGGGCGTATTTCCAGTCCCAGAGGCCGGGCGATTCGCCATGGGCAATCCAGGCCTGCTGATGGAGGTGCAGGAGCAGGGTGGTAGCGGTCACTGCCACCACAAGCAGCAGGGGGAGCGATAGGAGAAAACGTCGTATTGCAGTCGGCATCTCAGGTAGAGGGCGTTTTTCGGTAATCAGAGAATGAGCATGCAGTCGCCGTAGGAGAAGAAGCGGTAGCGCTGCTCCACGGCCTGGCGGTAGGCCTCCATGATGAGTTCTTTGCCGGCGAAGGCGCACACGAGCATAATGAGTGTGCTCTGCGGCAGGTGGAAATTGGTGAGCAGACCGCCCACCACCTTGTATTCGTAGCCGGGGTAGATGAAGATGTCCGTATCGCCGCTGCATGGGGGCAGGGGGCGACCATGGCGGGTGGCGAGGGTTTCGAGCACGCGCACACTGGTGGTGCCCACGGCCAACACGCGGCGGGCTTTCTCGATGGCCTCGGCAGTGTCGGCAGGCAGGGTGAAGCTCTCGCGGTGCATGTGGTGGTCCTCGATGAACTCAGCCTTTACGGGGCGGAAGGTACCGACGCCCACATGCAGGGTGACGAAACTGTGCGGCACCTGTGCGAGAATTTCCGGCGTGAAGTGCAGACCGGCGGTGGGGGCGGCGATAGCTCCCTCGTGCTCGGCGTAGATAGTCTGATAGCGCTCTTTGTCTGCGGGCTCGCTTTCGCGGTTCATGTAGTGGGGCAGAGCCAGGCGGCCATAGACTTCGGGGTCGATGAATTGATCCCATCGGATGTAGCGGTAGCCTTCATCATCTATGCTTTCCACGACGCCCGTGGCATCCCCCACCTGCACGGTGCGACCGACTTTCATCTTCTTGCCGGGGCGTACCATACACTTCCACACCAGCTCTTGCGCCAGTCCTGCGCGCACCAGCTCAATGCTGCCGTCGTTGCTGAAATAACGGGCGGGCACGACCTTGGTGTTGTTGAGCACAAAGTGGTCGCCGGGCTGCACATACTCGAGGATATCGCTGAAATGGCGGTGCTCGATAAGCCCGGTATCGCGGTGCACCACAAGCATGCGGCTCGCGGCGCGGTCGGGCAGCGGGCGGTCGGCTATCAGTTCCTCGGGCAGGGCGTAATCAAAATCTACTGTGCGCATATCCGTTCGGCGGTGGGGGGGGTAAAAAGAGCAGGGCGCGACGGGCGCGCCCTGGCTCAGTTAAGTGTTTATCTGTCAGCAGGGGAAGACGGAGATTCGGCGCAGCACCTCCTCACGCCCCAGCACCTGCATGATGACGTCGATGCCCGGGCCGGCGTGCGTGCCCGTAAGCGCCATGCGCAGCGGGAACATAGCAGCGCCTACCTTCACGCCGTTGGCCTTGGCCAGCGGTTTGATGACCCGGAAGGCGGCCTCTCCGCTCCATTCCTCAATGCCGTTGAAGGCCTCCGCCAGCAGGTTGAGCATCTCGCGGGCGTTGTCCTGCAGCTTGGCCATGTTCTCCTGCTCATACTCCAGCACCTGTACCCACTTGACCCATGCGGGCACCTCGCTGAGCAGCTGTACCTTGGTCTGTACGGCGGGCAGCAGTTCGCGCAGCCGGGGGGTGTCCTCCAGCCCGGCAGCGGTGCAGAAGGGCATGGCCAGCTCGGTGAACTTCTCGGCGGGCAGGCGCATGATGTGCTGTTGGTTCATCCACTTGCACTTGGTGATGTCGAACTTGGCGGCGGCGCGGTTCACGTTTTCGAGGGAGAAGAGGTCGATGAGCTCCTCTTTGCTGAAAATCTCGTTGTCGCTCTTGCTGCTCCAGCCCAGCAGGGCGATGAAGTTGATGACGGCATCGGGCAGGAACCCTTCCTCCGGGTAGTTGCCGAGCTGAGCACCCACGTCGCGCTTGCTCATCTTGGAACCGTCGGGGTTCTGAATGAGGGGGATGTGGGCATACACCGGCGGCTCTACGCCGAAGGCGTCGAAGAGCTGCAGGTGCTTGAAGGTGTTCATGATGTGGTCCTCACCGCGGATGACGTGGGAGATTTTCATCTCGATGTCGTCCACCACGTTCACGAGGTGGAAGATGTAGGAGCCGTCCGTGCGCTTGACCACCATGTCGGGGGTGTTCTCCTCATTCGTGTAGTCCACGGAAATATCGCCGCACACGAGGTCGTGCAGGGTCATCACACCATCGCGCTTGAAGCGGAAGCGCCACACCGTACCCTCGCTGGTGCCGGGGATTTCATCGCCGTTCTTGTCGCGCTTGTTGGGGGCAGGGCACTCATACACGCGGCCCATTTCCACCAGCTTGTTGAAGTAGCGGTCGTAGATGTCCTTGCGCTGGCTCTGGAAGTAGGGCTCGCAGGGGCCGCCCTTGCCTTCGCCTTCATCCCAGTCGAGGCCGAGCCAGCTCATGCCGGTGAAGATGGCCTTCATGGCGTCTTCCACGTGGCGCTCCTGGTCGGTGTCTTCGATACGCAGGATAAAGGTACCGCCCATCTTGCGGGCAAAGAGATAGTTGAACAGAGCGGTACGTGCACCACCGATGTGCAGATAGCCGGTGGGCGACGGGGCAAAACGTGTGCGAATGGACGTTGACATGCGCGCCTTATACACCATATACCCGCTTTTTTCAAGCCTTAATTCAAGCTGTTTTTCCGAAAAATGTCTTGATGAAAGCTGATTTTTTCCTTATAATGCCCGCATGAGGTGCATAAACTACCCGAAATGGTGCATGTTAATGCTGTTCTGCCCTGTTTTTCTGTTGGCAGGGTGTCAGACACAACCCGTGCAGGACCTGGCGCAGAAAGCGAGTGATGATTGGTTTGCGCGAGATGCCGATATGCGCAGGTTTATTCCTCTGCCCTGGACGGCAGAAGTGTACGGGCATGAGCCGGTGTCGCTGGAGGAATACTGCCGCCGCAAGCCGTCGCTTGATGCGCCTTATGTAGCCGCGCTCATGCTGCAGCAGATGACGTATGAGGAGAAGGTGTACCTCGCGCTGCTCTACAGCATAGAGTTCGAGAAATCGCTCAGCCGCCTGGGGCTCGACCCTTCATCCTGGGAATTTGCAACGGAATTTGAGGTGGCATCCTACAGCAGGAAGGCGGTGCACGAGGCCGACAAGGCGATGTGGCGCCAGATGTCGGACTGGGATGGCGTGTGGCAGCGCACGGTGGCTCAGCTGCCGCCTGAACAGCAGAAGGTGCTCGCCGGCAAAGGTGCCGTTCGGGTGATGGATTGTTATGGCGGCTATATGCTTGCCCGCTATGTGGAGCGCAACCCCAGGCTCGACAGGCACCACCGCGATGTGGCTCGCTCGGTTGTCAGCCTTTTTTACTCGCATGCCGATGGTGAGGTCGGCTACCGTAGCAGTGCACTGGGGCCGCGGGAGGCATATCGCCCCATGCGACCTGACTCGGTGCGTGTGCGGAAGGCGTATGAAAACAGGCGTTTTAAGCGGTGATGCCCTGCGCGCTGTATAGTAGCCCGGCGGATTGACGGTCACGGTGTCAGCGGAGCTGTGACTGTTGCGAAATCTGATTGTTATCTGCTGTTAGTCAACTGTTCGGTGTCAATGATACCGATATGACGACCCTATTCTCGCGCGCTTTGTTGCTGACTTTAATAAGCGTTGGTATCGGTGGCGGTTATGCCCAATCGCCGATAGATAACTACGGAATCAGCCTGCCGAACTATACGGGGAAGGATTTACCCATACCGGATGTGTTCCCGGATGATGTGCCGTTCCCCGATTTTGTACCCGAGTATATGCAGAACACCGTGGGGCGCCTGCCCGATGGCGGGCTTTCGCCCCGGCTGAGAGGTGCCAATTCCCGTGCCGGTGCCCGCCTGCTGGAACGAGCGGCACAAGCGCTGCACCCCCATGAGAACCGGCAGCGCTATCCCAAGCTGGCTGAAATGGTCGATGTGGTGAGCGCTTACCTCATGAACGATGATGTGCCATCCGCCGAAGAGCTGGCGGCTCAGGTCGGTGGTGACGGGCTGGGCAACCTGCATGCCGCCTGGCGAAGCTTGATGGAGCGCCGATTGCGCGCTTTCGGGCGGCAGTTGCCCTGCATGCCTTCCGCTCAATTTCCGGAAAAAGACGCTGAGCAGAATCGCCCCCGGTCATTCTGGGCGAACGTCGATATGGACCGCTACCATGTGGACTCCCGGGAGCACACCCCCGGTTACCGCCTGCGCAGTTACGGTGGTACGGTGGGGGCGGCTATGGTGGCGAGCGAGAGCCTGACTTTCGGGCTATCCGTCAGCGGCGGCCATGGGCGGCTGAGGAGTGTCGGTGGCTATACCGACATGCAGGGAGAGCTGGACAGCCTGTTTGTGAGTGCTTACGCACTGTGGCAGAGTGGCCGCTGGCAGCACAGGCTCACCGGCTGTGTTGGGGTGGCCGAGCTGAGTTTTGACCGCAGTGTTTACATGCCGACCGGTTATGCCGTGCACGGTTCAACACACGGCCAGGGGGTGGGGCTTTTCTATGAACTGTCGCGTGATTTCGTGATAGCGGCAGAACCCGGCGACTGCATGAGCTGGTGCCCCTTTGCTAATGTCAGCTACCTCTTCACCCGACTGGGCGCTTGTACCGAGAGCGGGGGGGATGCCGCGCTGCAGCTCGCGGACTCGCGCAGCTCCAATGGAATCTTCGGCCTGGGGGTGCGGTTGCGGAGCGTGTTCACTCAGTCCGGGTTCGGCTCGCCGTTTGCGGTCGATATCCGCGTGCAGGGGAAGGCTGTCGCCGGCCCCCGCAGGGGGGAGGCTGAGGTGAGCCTGCCCGGGGTACCGGGCTCGGTAACGACCTATGGGGCTGACCCCGGTGCGGTTGGGGTGGAATTCGGTATGGGGTTTAACCTGCCGCTCAGGGCGGGGCATGGGGCGCTCTTTGCCGATGGTGCGGCATTCCGGGAGCCGCACGGTTGGGCCATCGGCGGTGTGTTGGGCTACCTCTGCCCGTTCTGATGAACCGCATTCACGCCGGAAATGGTGCCCGCCGTCGTATTGCCTCAAAAAAAACAGTCACCGAAAAGTGGACGCCTCGTCAATTTCTTGTCGTTTTGAGTAGGCATGCAGCCACGTTGGCAGCATGGGATGGAGCCGTTTACCGCATGGTTGGTCAGATTTCAACCAAATTGACTTTATGAGCGCGATGTCGCAGGGTTGCAATTTGGGCAGACGCCCTCTCTTCTCC
>JAFVIC010000083.1 GCA_017477935.1 Akkermansia sp.
GAGCGCGGCACCTCCCCCTGGAATGTGCTGCGCGCCGCTGCCCGCGCCACACAGCTGATTCTGGAATGCTGCGGCGGCACCGCCGAGCCGGTGCTGGTGGGTGGCCAGGCCCCCTGCCTGGTGGCTGAGGAGCTCGCCACCACCGCTACTGTGCTGGAGCAGGGTACCGAGGCCAAGATTTACTACGCCCTCGACCAGGTGAAGCTGGATTGGAAGGAGCTGGATGTGATGACCAATGGCACGCTGCCGCACATGGAAGGCGCCCGCATCCTCCGCAACCTGGGTCTGAAGGATGTGGATGTGAAGGGCACCTGGGACTGCCCGCCCTGGCGCCTGGACCTGAAGCGCAGCTGCGACCTGCTGGAGGAAGTGGTGCGTGTGTACGGGATCGATAACATTCCCGCCACCAGCACCTCCATCTACGTGCCGGAGAGCGCCCAGGACCGCGCGCACGATTACCGCATGGCCCTTTCGCGCAAGCTGGCCGGTGCCGGTTTCTGGGAGGTGCAGACCTTCAAGCTCATCGCTGCCGAAAGCATCGACCCCACCATCGCCAGCGTGGAGAATGCGCTGCCCATCAAGCCGCTCATGGAGGGCGACATCATCCGCGTTTCCCTTCCCATCTCGGAAGACCACTCCACCCTGCGTCCCTCGCTGGCTCCCGGCCTTGTCTCCGTGGCCGCCCGCAACATCAACCAGGGCATGGAGGTGCTGCGCTTCTTCGAATGCGGCCGCGTGTTCCGCAACACCGGCGGCGGCAAGGGCAAAGACATTGAGAACGAAGTGCTGGGTATCTTCATGGCTGGCAAGCTGACCCCCGCCAGCTGGGCCTGCACCAAGCCGGGTGAGGCTCACTTCGAGCACCTCCGCGCTGTGCTCGATATCCTCGTCCCCAAGGCCACCATCAGCATCGTCCCCGCCAAGCAGCAGCGCGAGAATGCCGCCGTGGGTGGTGATATCACCATCAACAACCAGGCATGCGGCTATGTGGCCCGCCTTTCCCTGGCCAAGTGCCGCGCCCTGGGCCTGCCCATGGAAAGCTACTACGCTGAGCTCGACCTCCGCAAGCTCCAGCAGGTGGCCACAGCCCCCTTCAAGGCGGCTGACCTGCCCCAGTTCCCCGGCTCCAGCCGCGATGCCTCGCTCGATGTCCCCGCCGCCACCCGCCATGCCGATATCATGAAGGTGGTGGAAGGTGCCAGGCAGAAGCTGCTGGTTTCCTGTGCGCTCAAGGATGTGTTCTGCGACCCGACCGGCGAGAAGCTCGCCGCCGACCGCAAGGCCATGACCTACACCTTCCTCTATCGCGATGCGAAGAAGACCCTCACCGCCCCCGAGGTGGATGCCGCGCACAAGAGCGTGCTCGATGCCCTCGCTGCCAAGGTGAAGGAACTCAGGTTCCGCTAAAGAATACCGTCAACATACCAGAAGGCCGGAGAGTCTGCCTCTCCGGCCTTTTTTTGCTGTGTTATTGCTTGATATGAAGTGCTTAGTATTCATGGGTGCTGTATAATGA
Source organism: Akkermansia sp. (assembly GCA_017477935.1). Classification (GTDB taxonomy): domain Bacteria; phylum Verrucomicrobiota; class Verrucomicrobiia; order Verrucomicrobiales; family Akkermansiaceae; genus Akkermansia. The sequence continues at coordinate 1,517 of JAFVIC010000083.1, forward strand.
AAACATAATTGCATGAAAATGTCGTTTTCATGCAATTATGTTTTCATTATGCTTGCAAATGGTAACCGGAAGGTGTATATTCAGTGTTGAGATGGAAAGTCCTATGCAGATATTTGATCAGAATGACCTGAATGCGCTGCTGCATCAGATTAACCCATGGTGGAAGACCGGGCAAAGCCGCGACGGTATACCGGAGTCGCGACGGCAAGCTTTTGCGGAAGTTCTGAAGTGTATCACGCACCCGCAACTGAGACGCTTTGCGGTTATCAGCGGAGCGCGGCGTGTGGGTAAAACTACGGTGATGCGCCAGCTTATCAAACACCTGCTGGCACAAGGGGTGCCCAGCACAAACATTCTGTACATTTCCTTTGATAATCCGGTATTCAAGTTAAGCGGCATTCAGGCAGTGCTGGACGCATACCGCCAGGTCACTTATCGCGGTGGAGCCTGTTATTACTTTCTCGATGAGATCCAATACGCAGAAAACTGGTCGCTGTGGGTGAAGACCCTGTACGACCACTTTCCGGAAGTTCAGGTGGTGGCTACCGGTTCCGCCAGCCCGGCACTGGAGCGCGGCGCGGCAGATAGCGGAGTGGGCCGCTGGCGCGTGTTCCGTATGCCCACGCTCACTTTCCGGGAATATTGTTGCCTGCAGGGGGTGTCACCCTTGCAGGAGGAGGCTCCAGCTCTGGAATCATTGTCGGCTATGCATCCGTCGGAGTTCAGCATGCTCATGATGCGGCTCAGCGATTTGTCCCCGCACTGGTACCACTATTTGCAGCAGGGGGGCTTCCCGGAGCTCTTGCGTCTGGATGAACTGGATGAAGTACAGAATATTCTACAGGAAGACGTGGTGGATAAGGTCCTGAAGCGGGATATCCCCGCTTTGTTTGATGTGCGGAACCCTGTGCAGCTGGAAAAGATTTTCCTATACCTCTGCTTGCACAGCAGCAATATTGTCAATCTGGATACCATGTGCAGCGCCTTGGGGGTGTCCAAGCCCACCCTCTCCAAATACATTGGCTACTTGCAGGATGCCAACCTCATCTACTGTTCGCGCAACTTCTGTGCAACCGGAAAAAAGGGCCTCACAGCCCAGCCGAAAATCTATGTGGCTGATGCAGCTTTGCGCAATGCCTGCCTCATGCGTTTTACTCCCATGAGCCGCGCGTCCGATATGAGCGCCACGGTTGAGAGTACTGTTTACAAGCATTTCATCGCGGCTTATGACCGACTGGGGGAGGTCGGATTCCTCCGGAGCGGAGCTCGCGGCAGTAATGAAATTGACATTGCTGTGGAGCTTCGCAACGGTGCCCGAATATTCTGCGAAGTTAAGTTCCGCAATGACTCTGAATTATCTGCCAGCGAGGCTATCATCCGTCAATGCCACGCTGTCCCCGATGCCTTGGCCTTGCTGGCTACTAAGCACCCGCAGGATTTCGGTATATC
>JAFVIC010000084.1 GCA_017477935.1 Akkermansia sp.
CCCTAATGAGTTCACTTCCTTACTGGGTTACCACCAGATGGAAAGCTATGAGTTTACCGACTGCAAGAAAACCCAGAAGATTCGTATTTTCCGAAATGGCAGAGTGGATATCCGTTTTGTAAGTGGAAGATATTATGGTTAAGATTCTTTTCAAAGTAAGCTGGCAAAGCTTCTATGAGCTTACTTTTAATTTCTCCACTCAATTCGCCGCAGTCTTCTTGCAAGAATTCCAATCTTAATGCAGTCAACGATGCAATATCTGAAATGTGTGCACGTTCAACCATACTGTTTCCTCCAAATTCCCATTTATGGGCTAGTTATTTTCCGAACACCAAACTAGTCGATGCGCAGGTAAATCCACTCGCTATTGAGCCGGTCGTGAACGATGTAGCGCCGGGCTCCGTCGGAATCCGGCAGACGGGTGTAGCGACAAGCGGTAAATTGAGCCGGGCAGTACTCCCTTTCCAACACGCGGAAAGCCGTGTTTTTGTTCATTTCCCTCCATTCGCAGCCGGGGAACTGCTCCGCAATCCAGCGCTCAGCCTCTGCCGCCTGCACGCGGGTGAAGATGAGTAAATCCCGGTCAGTATGGCCCAGACGCCCGCGGATTTCAGTGCCGGGCGGCGGGGGCGTGCCCAGCAGCTTGTGCAGAATACTGTGGTTGTAGGCGGCATTCTGGTTCGGATTCGTCCACGTTATCAAATCATTGTTTCCCGTGGGGCACAGTGGGTTAAAGCCCGGCCCCCTGAACTTCCAGATTTTCCCCCAGTCTGCACGCTCGACCTTCACTCCGGCACCAAAGCGCTCAGCAACCTCGCGCTCGTGCAGCAGGTGGGCCCCGCCCAGCAACAGGTTAAGCCCCAATATCCCGGCGTACAGCCAGCGCACAACTGTGGCGGAGGGAATGATGGCACGCCTGAAACTCACCGCCCCCCATAGCAGCAACAGGCTCACCACCACGAATCCCCCGCGCACGCCCCACGCCTGCAGTTCCTGCCAGCAGCCCTGCACACTGCCCAGCTGCCAGGCCCCCGCCATGGCGCACAGCGCGACAACCGGGGGCCACACCACTCGCCGCGACAGCCCCCGCCGCTCCGCCCAATCGCCCAGCGCGCACAACCCCCAGGCTACGGCGTAACCCGGTATCATGCTGCACAGCATGGCCAACCCTACGGTCAGTACCAGCGGGAACATCCATACCATGTAATCCCACCCGGTCAGCTGCGGCATGACGGTGGCTGCCGGGGTGGACACACATAGGGCACCGGCTACCGGCCACACGATGAGAAACCAGCCCAGGCAGCACGTGCCGAAGGTCGGCGCCGGTCTCTGCCCGCCCGGCTTTACCTGTGGGGTGATTGAGGGAGCTCTGCGCTTGTGCTGATGACGGCGGGGCATGGCGGCTTAAGGGTGTGTCTACGGTGTAGACTAACCGATAAGCCCCGCTATGTCAAGGATAAAGAAGAAATGCGACAAAATCCGGCGGGGGAAGATGGGGAGTTCGCCGGAATCTTGTTTTGACAATGCAAAAAAGCGAGTCACGAACTTGTCGTAACTCGCTTTTTCATACTCGAGACGGGACTCGAACCCGTACAGGTCGCCCCACTAGATCCTTAGTCTAGCGCGTCTACCAATTCCGCCACCCGAGCATTGGGTTTCGCACTTGGTGCGCCGCAATTCTACACGAAAGCGGCGCGGAATGCAAGCCTTTTTTTGCAAAAAATGAAATTTTTTTGCAAAAAGATATTAAAAAGGGGGCGAAAATCAGTTCTTGGAGCCTGCGTAGGAGCCGTTTTTGTTGTAGTAACGGGTTCCGCTGCCGCTCTGTTGGGCGCTGCCGGCGTAGGAGCCACTCTTGTCGTAGTAGCGCGTGGTGCTGCCGCTCTGCTGAGAGCTGCCGGCGTAAGAGCCGCTCTTGCCGTAGTAGCGCGTGGTGCTGCCGCTCTGCTGAGAGCTGCCGACGTAGGAGCCGCTCTTGTCGTAATAGCGTGTGGTGTTGCCGCTGCGCTGGGCACTGCCGATGTAGGAGCCGCTCTTGTCGTAATAGCGCGTGGTGTTGCCGCTGGTTTCGGCGCGGCCGATGTTGCTGCCGTTGGGGCCGTAGAAGGATTCCGCTAGGGCAGGCAGGGCAAGGGCGAGGATGATGATGAGGTTTTTCATGAGCTTGAAAATTAAACGTTTGAAATTTAAAGGGATGGTATGGAGCTTTCTCACTTCTTTATACACTGAAATGGGCGCTCTTACAAGAAAAAACTTGCGATGGGGTGCACTATTTGCTAGAATCCCCCTTGACGAACCGCAAACTATGAAACTGGCCGATACGGATTTGAATAAGCGCGACCGCGAGTGGGTGGAGCGTGTGTTGCAACCGGGGGAGGAGCTGCTGGTCGTGTGCAAGCCGCAGGCTCGCCTGTGGCGGAGTGAATATACGAGTGGGGCGCCCTTCGCCGTGGTATGGATAGGGGGTGTGGCCCTGTTTACATGGGCTATTGGGCGGCATGTGTTGGAAGAGGTGGCCGAAAATCCGAAGATACTGCTGCTGGTGCTCTTCATGCTGCCGTTCTGGCTGGTGAGTTTGTGTTTTATGATGGCGCCGTGGCGGAACCGCACGGTAGCGCGGCGCACGCTTTACCTGCTGACGAATCGGCGGGCGGTGGTGCTGAAGCCGACTTTTCTGTTGATGCCCAACCAGGTGGATTACCCGATGGGGCCGGATATGATTCGCGATATCGTGGTGCGGGCTGATGGCAGTGGTGATGTGGTGCTGGGGTATGTGACGCACAGCACCAGGCACGGTACACACTATGAGCCGATGGGGTTCATGCGTGTGCCTTATGCGGAGCAGGTCGCAGCCCTGATCCGCAAGCACATGCCGGCGGCTCCACCCCTGCCGGAGCCCGGGGCGGCGGGGGCCGGCTCGCGCCCTTTTGAGCTCAGCGGCGATGATGACCGGCCGGTTGAGTTCCCGAATGTGTTGCAGGTAATCGTGGGCTGCGTGTTTGTCTTTTTCGGGGCTGCGGGGGTGGTGCAGGGGGTGCAGCATATTCAGTCAGGAGCCGGAGGTGATTGGTTGATGGTTATTTTAAATGTGGGGTTTCCCGGCTTGTTTGCCGCTGTCGGTTGCCGTGCGGTATGGTCGTGGGTGAGTGATTTCAGGGCGTATCTCAGAAAAAAGCGATGAGAGCGGAGGTGAACGATATCGAGCTGACGGAGCAGGAGCGAGCCTGGCTGGCGCAGGCGGTCGCGCCCGATGAGGTGGTGCGCCTGCTGCTGCGACCGCGTACGGAGCCGCAGCCGGGGCAGTTTACCCGGGAACGCATTTTCGGTGGTGTTTGGCTGATGTTGTGCCTGGGTTTGACTATCCATCTGGTGGGAAGCGGCGACCCTCGCGCCGGTTTGCTGTCGCTGCCGGCCTGGCTGTCGGGTATCGGTACGCTGTGTTGGCCCCGGTTGTGGCGGCTGCGCCGGCGGCGCACGCTGTATGTGCTGACGGCTCGGCGCGTGGTGCTGCGCGAACCGGTGGCGGTCTTTTTCAGCCGCACGCGGGTGTTCCCTCTGCATGCGGACATGGTTCAGGAGGTAGGCGTGCTGCCCGGCGGGTATGGCAACATTGTGCTCGGTTACGCGTGGGATGAGCGGAATGGCGCTCGCGAGGAACGTGTGGCCAGGCAGGTGGGGCTGATTGATATCCCCCGCGTCAAATACGTGCAGTCGGTGCTCGAACAGGCAATAGAGGAGGCAGGTCATGAGTGAATATGCGGAAGAGTGGGGGCTGTCCGCGCAGGAGGCCGCGCGTGTGAGCTCACTGGTCGCGCCGGATGAAGAGCTGCTGCTGGTGGCGAAACCGCGTGTGGCGCCGCCGGTGGTATCGACTGTTTTTCGGATGTTGCCCGGGTTGTTGGTGACTGCGGGCGCATGCAGTGCGGTGTGGTGGGCGGGGACTGAGTGGTGGCCGCTTGCGCTTTTTCTCGGGCCTGTCTGGGCTATAGCTGTAGTATCCCTGAGCGCGCCGCTGTGGTACCGGTGGCGTATGGAGCGCACGCTCTACCTGCTGACGAATCGGCGGGTTGTGGTGGTGGAGCCCCGGTGGTCGGGGGTGCGGGTGCTGGATTTACCACTTTACCCGAACCCGGTGAGGGAGGTCGTGCAGGGGAAAGATGGCTGCGGTGATATTGTGTTTACCTGGGCACGCCGCTGGCACCCTGCGTATCTGAGAGAGGTGACTTGCCCGGTCGGGTTTATAGCCGTGCCGCAGGTGGAACGCGTAGCTCGGTTGATTGCGGCTCAGGTGGAAGGTGCGGCTGTCAGTCGCCCGGTGCCGCTGGTCGGGCGGGTGGCTCCGCCGAACCGGGTGGTGAATGCTGTTGTGGGCGCGCTGTTTGCCGGTGTGGCGGTGTGTGTGGCGGCACTGGGGGGCTGGGGGTGTGTGCGGCAGTGGGCGGCTCAGGGGCTGAGTATCGAGTTGCTGGCGCCCCTGCTGTTTCTGGTGGTGGGGGGCGCTATGTGCCTGATTATTTTTGTGGCTTTTTTCGATAGTAATAATAAGAAAAATCAACAAACTGACGAGCGATGAATACGGAGGAATGGGGATTAAACTCTCGGGACGCTGCTCGCGCTGCGGCGGCTCTGCAGCCGGGTGAGCAAGTGGTGCTGGTGGTCAAGCCGCTGGTTACCTTGCCGCCGCTGACGCGATATCTGCTGATGGGTATGGGGCTGCTGCTGGCGGTCTGGCTGCTGAATAATTGGGAATCAGTGGAGGAGGGGTGGCTGCTGGTAGCGGTGGTACCGCTGTTGCTCTGTGCGCCGTGGCTGTACCGCCGGTACAGGGAGCGCACGCTCTACCTGCTGACGAACAGGCGGGTGGTGATGCTGGAGCCGGGGCTGCTCTTCATGTCGCGCACTTCCTCTTACCCCCTGCATTCCGGTATGGTGAAGGAGGTTGTGCCCGGTGCGGATGGCAGCGGTGATATCGTGTTTGCGTATGAGCCGCGCTGGCGCTACACCTACAATCAGATTCGCCGCGAGGTGGTGCCTGTAGGGTTCATGGGCGTGCCACAGGTGGAGCGCGTGGTGCAGATGATTACCCAACAGGTGGCCGCTGTTGTGCCGACAGATGCCGCGCCGCTGCCCGCTACTCCCGGTCTGCCGACTCTACCCGTACCTCCGCCTGTTGCCCCCATGCCGGGGCCGGTGGCGGTGCCGACGGACAGCTGGGGGAACGCCCGCCCGCAGGAGCCGGGTCGTGGGGCGCTCATAGGCTTCGGGTTGGTGTTTACACTGTTTTCGCTCACTTTTGCTGTATTCGGTGGGTATAAGATGTATACCGAGAATCGGCTTGAGGCCGAGGGGTGTCACGCCGTGGCCACCGTGGTCAAGGTGAATGCCAAGCGCCGCACGACAAATCACCACAGGTCGCATAACCATGGTACCGGTGTTACCATACGCATAGGTGACAGTCGCAAAGACCGCAGTTCGTATACCTACTATCCCGTTTTTCAGTTTACCGATGCTCAGGGAACGGTGCATGAATATGAATCCACCATCGGGGGGACTGAGAACAACTACCCTCGGGGGCACAAGGTGCCGGTGGTGTATGACCCGACCGAGCCCTCGCAGGTGCGCCCCGAGGGGGAGGGAACGAGCACGGGGCTGGTTTTTACCCTGGCCGGCAGCCTGCTGAGTATTGTCGGGATAGGTATTTTCATAGGTGGTCTCAAAAAGAAGAAGTAAGGTTATGGAAGCGAATGAATGGGGCCTGAACCGCCGCGATTTTGAGCGGGTGCGCTCGGTGGTGGGGGATTCGGAGCGCGTGGTGATGGTGGTGAAACCACGGCTGCGCATGAGCTTTGCTACGGCGTTTCCGTCGCTGCTGCTGGGAACGATGATAGCGGGCTTTCTGGGCATGGGGGCGTATATGTTCGCGGAAAAATGGTGGGTGACGGTGCTGTTGTTCTCGCCGTTCTGGCTGCTGGCTCTGGTGCTGTTGAGCACGCCGCAGCGCTACAGGTGGCGCATGGCGCGCACGCTTTATGTGCTGACGAATAAGCGCGCTATTGTTTTTGAGCAGCGGCGCCTGTGGCATAACCGCTGCATAAGCTGGCCGCTGTTCCCGCGACTGGTTAAGCGTGTGACAAAAGATGGCCACAATCTGGGCAGCCTGATTTTTGATTATGAGGTTCACTATTCGTTCGATGCCCGCAAGCGCGCTCCGCTCCCGGTGGGGTTCCTGAACGTACCCCGGCCCGATGTGGTGCAGCAGCTCGTGCAGGAGCAGGTGGAGGCCGTGCCGCCGAACGCGGCTCCCTACGCTTTCCGCCCTGCCGTGCTTCGCGGCCCCGTGCCTCGGTTGAATGCCGAGGGCGCCCCGCTTGCTGAGCAACCCTGGGAATCGCGCGATGAGGGGCGCTACCTGGTTATCTTCGGCGCGGTGTGGGCGCTCTTTTCCTCGATATTTGTGGGCGCGGGGCTGTGTATGCTCTACACCGAGAGTCGCCTGGCCGATGAAGGGGTGCAGACGATTGCCACGGTCACGAAAATGAGGGTTGAGCGGAGCTCCGGCGGCGCAACATCCTATTACCCGACCCTGCGTTTTAAGGATACCGCGGGGCGTACCCATACGGTGGACTACCACATTGATACCGATAACTATTCCCGTGGTGACAAGCTCCCCATTGTTTATCTGCCCGATGAGCCTGATACCCTGCGTGTCGTGGAAGATGGCATGAGCCCCGGAACGTACTTTGCTCTGGCCGGCAGCGCTTTCGTGCTTATCGGCTGCGGTATGATGATTATCGGTTACAAAATGAAGAAGAAAAAGTAGATTTTTTTCAATATATGCTCGCCGTCGTCGCGGGGTCTGAAGTTCAATTTTGGGGGTATAAAGCCCTTACGGTACAGCGCCCGCGCGCAGTTCCGGCTGCGTGCGGGCGATTAGTGTGCAGGGCGTGCGCAGAAAACGGGCGCGCGAGGGCGTTTTTTTATTTGTAGGTGTTGCAGCGGTTAAGCCAGCCGGCCAGCCAGCGTTTTTCACCGCGTGCAGCGGGAGAATTGGCCACACGGCGGCGCATGACGACCCCGGCCGCGCGCGAGAACTCAGCCGTGGCGGCGCGCCCCTGCGGATTGCCTTTCATTTCTTCCAGCACCTGCAGCAAGCCCCAGCCCTGGTTGTTGTAGCGTTCGGTGGGTTTGAGCCCCTCTCCCTTAAAATTGACGTAATCAACCAGGCAGTACCACCCCTGAGTGGTGGCGGCCAGGGCATAGTATCGCGCCTGAATGGCCTGCGGGTTGCGGCTCGCCTGCATCATGCGGGGCAAGGCGGCTCGACTGCGCAGGATGATGAACTCCGTCTGCAGTTCCACATGCTCAGCCAACCAGCGGCGCATGGCGTCGGCCCGCCCGCTGCGGTCAGCGGTGAAGGCTGCCTTCGTAGGCCAGGGGGCCGGGCCGTTGAAGTAGCTCGGCACCTGCACCCCGCGGAAGCGTGCATAGCGCACGAACGAGGGGAAACTCTCATCGAACGGCCCACTGTAGCCGGCGGGGTACCAGATAAAGTGCCCTATGCCCAGCGAGGGAAAGTCCTCCCCTGCGTTCCAGCTTACCAGCCCCGGCACGCTGCCGGCGCACTCATTCTGCCAGATTCGCCGCCCCAGCCAGTTCAGGTCGATATCGGCGAACGATTTTGCCCGCACGGCTTCCAGGGTGGCGCTGCGGGGCGGCGCTGTCATATTTGCTGTCGGCGGCGGGTACCAGAAGCAGGAGGTCAGCAGCAGGGGCAGGCTCAGCAGAATGAGGCTTTTCATGCCCAACATTCTATACGCCGCGCGCGTACATGTAAAGGTGAAATTGTGACCGCGCTAAAACAAAATTTCAAAAAATCTGACTTTATCCTTGACTTTACGGCTGCAATGTGCTAACTTGGCGTCCCGCCTTGCCGCCGTGCATTCCTAATCCATATCTGCCGCGGCTCGGGGAACAACCAATCTCATTCATTTTACTATGGTAGCAATCCGTCTCAACCGTCAGGGGTCCAAGGACCGTCCTTACTACAAAATCGTTGTCGTTGACAGCCGCGCTCGCCGTGATGGCGACTTCATTGAACAGGTGGGTACCTACAACCCCATGGCCGAGGGTGAAAACTACACCCTGGATCTGGAGAAGGTGGAGAAGTGGATCGCCAACGGTGCCCAGCCTTCCGAGACTGTGGCTTCTATGATTAAGAAGGCTCGCGCCGCCAAGGCCTGAGCTGCCCGCTGACCAAAGATTTTTCTTGGTTGTTTCTAATGGGCCTGCTGTACCGCGTGTACGGCAGGTCTCATTTTTTTGCGTTTTTTAGAGAAAAGACTTGCCAAGTATTGCGAGTGTGGTATCGTTCCTAGCCGAACTGTAAGCTGAGAGCGCCCCGACCCTGGTGCCGAAGCCGGTTCTGATGAACTTTACCGCAACCCATAAAATTGGGCCTTACTGATTCCGCGTATGCGGTTCGGGCTGCCGCAAGCCCTTCAACATGGCCGCGGCTTAACCATAATGTGTGCCTTAAGTTCCGGCAACTCCTTTTGCGGGTACACGAACTCAGAGAACTTTTCTGCAAGCAGCAATGTGATATTTCATTGTCGGCGGTTCGACTCCGCCCGGTGGCCCTCTCACACCCACCTAAAATGGTCACCGTAGCTCAGTTGGCAGAGCCTGGAAATCGACGCACCCGGAAGTTCCGGAAACCCCTTTCACGGGTGCTATGCTCACCTGTGTTTTTGATGGTGAAGCTTGCTTCGATGTATACAACGGAGAGCTTGAAAAGTGGCCACTTTTTGCCGGAATTGAGAATTGCCAGATAGCCGTTCTTAAAGCCGTGGAGATAGTTCGAGCCCCTCCAAGGGGCGTCAATGGTAGTCGAACTCACCGGGACTCAGCCATCATTTTGTGCTGGATAAAAATCGGATAAGTGCTATAATGAGAGTGCGATATGGGTAAGTACACGCCACCGTTTCAACAGAACACTACAGTTATCAATCTACTGGCTGAGATATGCGAGCATGTAGGGCGAGTGGAGGTTACGCATCGAGACATCATTTCAGTTCAACTGCGCAGGCAGAATCAAATTCGCTCCATTCATTCATCTCTCCAAATTGAACAAAATACGCTGTCGCTGGAGCAAGTTACGGCTATTCTGAATGGTAAGCGTGTCCTAGGGCCACCACATGAAATCCGAGAAGTGCAAAATGCGGCAGAAGCCTACGCGCTCATACAATCACTCAACCCACTTAGTGAAGATGATTTGCTGAAAGCTCATCGGCTGATGATGAATAGTCTGGTAAAAGAAGCCGGCCGTTTCAGGAGTGGAGACGTGGGGGTAATGGCTGGAAATCAGGTCATTCATATGGCCCCCCCGGCTCATCTGGTACCATGGCAGATAAAGGATTTATTTTCATGGTATCAGGAATCTGATTTGCATCCATTGGTGAAAAGCTCCATATTTCACTATGAGTTCGAGTTCATTCACCCCTTTACAGATGGCAACGGTCGCATGGGGCGAATGTGGCACACTCTGCTTTTGGCTCAGTGGAAATCATTCTTTGCATGGCTTCCTATAGAAGAACTGATAGCAAAACGCCAACTAGAGTACTATAAAGCCTTGCAAATGGCCGATGCTGCTTGCGATTGCTCCTGTTTTGTCACCATGATGCTTGAGGTGATTCGTGATGTGCTGCAGGAAATGCCTCAAACAATGGACCTGGACCGCACAAGTTCTGACCAAGATGTGACCAAGTTGAATGCAACGGAAAAAGATGCCGTTAATTTGCTTCTGGTTGCTCTTGGAACTGATACTCTGACAGCGTCTCAACTTATGGAGCGCATGGGGTTATCCCATCGAAACCATTTCCGCAAGAATTTCCTGAATCCGGCCATGGCAAGTGGCAAAATTGAGCGAACCATACCCGATAAGCCAAATAGCCCTCGCCAACGATATC
>JAFVIC010000085.1 GCA_017477935.1 Akkermansia sp.
AGCCAGAGGCACAACCGCCGATGCCGGCGCCACGATTAAATATGGTGACACCGAGCTGACGCTCAACACCGATGGTACAGCCTCTGCCGGTGGTGAGGTAGACATGGGTATGTTCTACCTGAATGATGGCAGCGCAAGCACAAGTGCTATCCATACCCAATCCGCCCTGGCAGATGTGACCCTGAGCAATGGTACTCTGACGGTAGATGACACGGCCACCGTGACCTCCACCGGCGGTGCCATCAATTTGAACGGCGGCACACTGAATGGCAGCGTGACCGATACCGCACTGACCCTGACGAGCGGTACCGTGAATGCAAGCATCAGCGGAGGCAGCCTCATCGGTAGCGATTACGCCCTGAGCGAGGTGCTGCAGGTGAGCGGAGAAGTGAGCATCAGCGGCAGCTTCAATGCGTCGTCTCTGCAGTTGATTCCCGATGGCGTGTCCCGTGTGGATGTCGTGACCGGCAATAGCGGCAACAGCGGTTTCCTGAAGTATGGCGACAGCTATGTGCAGCTTATCAACGGCGGCGAGCTGACGATAAACGGCGCGACCGTGAAGCATGGTACCATAGACCTGACTCTGGGTACGGATGGCTATGCCCGCGCAGAAGGTAAGACTGATTGGAGTACCTATCTTCTGACCGGCAGCGACAAGGTATCGACTCTGCTGATACATTCCGGAGCAGGTGCTGGCGCAAGTGTGCGCCAAGAGGGAGGACAGCTTACCGTAGATGATGAGACAACGGTAAAAACAACAGGTGGCGAAATAGTCTTGTCCGGCGCCACTCTTTACGGTGAGGTGTCAGATGCCCGTATTACGGCTGAGGGTGGTTGCATTGCTGCATCACTCGACGGAATTACTGCGGTAACTATCACCAATGCTGTGTCCATGAGTGGCAATAATTCCCACAGCGGAGTCACCACACTTGCTGATGGTTCTCTGACAATTACGAATGCCAACGCTCTGGGCTCCGGTGATCTTGTAACCACTGGCGAGAGCAAGCTCACCGTTGATGGTGTGACTCTGGCTCTGAGCGATGCTATCACTAACACCGGCAAGCTGACGCTGAGCGGCAGCATTGATGCCAGTGCATTGCAACTCAACAAGACGGAGGCTGGGCGCCTGTCACTCAGCGGTGAGCGCGTAGGGCTGACGGAAAGCGGCTTCAGCCAGGGGGTGGAGTACACAGTGTTGATTGTGGATGGTGGCTCTACGGTGAATGCCGGTGCAGGCATCAGCCACAAGGACTACCTGAGCCGCACGCAGCTGTTGCTGGGTGAGGATGGCGTGGCCCGTGCAGGGGCAGAGGTGGATTATACTCACTTCTTCCTGACTGGTGGTGATTCTGCCGAGGTGAGCAAGATTGCGGAGGTGTCTACCCGGAATCAGGTTGAGCTGAATGGCGTGACCATGGACAGCGGCCTGCTGACGGTGGACCAGAGCATCACCGTGTCGGCCACGGGCGGCAGCCTTGTCGTGACGGATGCCGCCACGCTGGGAGGCGCCATCGATAACGCGACCGTAAGCACTGATGCCGGGGACTATACGGCAGAAATCGCAGCGGCGCTGAAAGGTACCACTTCGTTGGAAATTGCCGGTGGCACCATTACAGTGAGCGGAGATAACAGCTACACAGGTGGCACGGAGGTGAACGGAGGCACGCTGATGGCTGGGCACAACAATGCCTTGGGCAGCGGCGATGTAACAGTGAACGGAGCCGCGCTTGACCTGAATGACTGCACGATTGCCAACAAGGTGTTTATGAATGGCACATCGACGCTGAGCCACGCCAATGGTGCTTCGTACATTATGCTGGGCAGCGGTTCAAATGTAAGCTTCCGCGATGGCTATGCGTTGAACAGCGGGCGTACGCTGGCAGTCGCAGCCAGAGGTGCCACCTATACGGGAGCGCTGACACTGGGTGGCGGAACGCTGGCACTGAGTGGTCAGCTGACCGTAAGTGGAGATGTTGTATTCGAAGCAGGCACGAAAACGACACTCGATGTCTCGGGCTGGGCATCTGCCAACGATGGTACAATACTGGCGGATTTCGGAGCTGCAAACAGAGGTTATGCGGATGACAGCCTGACGCTGAGCGGTCTGGCCGGCGACTGGGAGCTCGACTTCGACACGGCCACAGGTATCCTAACCCTGGTACAGGTAGAAGTGAAGCCCGAGCCTACTCCCAAGCCAGAGTTTGCACCGAAGCTGAATCGGAATCAGCAGATTGTTTTCGATACAGTGAAGGATATCGTGGCTGATGGCAAACCTGAAGGCGAGCTTGGTAAACTGGTCGAGCAGATAACCGCAACACGTAATGAGGAAGAACTGCGTTCCCTGCTTGATGCCGTGAGCGGTAGTGAATATGCCACACTGATGAGCAGCCAGATTGATAGCAATCTGGGTCACATGCGGAATCTGCGTAGCAAAATGGGACAAGGCTGGCAGCTGGTGGGTAATAACTATATGCGCGCCATGATTGAAATGTTCGGCCAGCAAAGCGAACTTGATGCAGATGGGAATGGTCGAGGCTACAAGCGAAACGAAACTGGTGGCCAGTTCACCTTGGAATTTATAGGGTGCACACACATGAGTAGCGGTGTAGCCGTGGCAGCCAGCC
>JAFVIC010000086.1 GCA_017477935.1 Akkermansia sp.
ATAGGGCATGGTAGGACTTTTGTCCTCCATGCTCAATCCTTTTATTGGGCTATTGAGGATTTTCTGCTCTCTCTTATGCCATTTTTGCCTTCGTTTTCTACTGCGGGAATGGGACATGTCCACACTTTATAACGAAGAGCCGATTAGCGCGACAACCTGCGACATAGCCGGACATGGCGTGGTACCCCTCTTTGGTGTACACGCGGTATACAACTTTGTACACAGGTTGGTATACAGAAATGTATTTTAGTCCCATTCGCGTGAAATCAACTTGACAAGCGACTCCACAAGCCATAATATAACCATATATGGTGAAGCAAGAAGAAATAGGTGCCATCATCAAAGCGCGAAGGATTAAAGAGGGCGTGAGCTTAGAAGATTTGGCGGCCTTGACCGGAGTGGGCATCAATACCTTGAGTCGTTTAGAAAGAGGCGTTGGCAACACTCGCCTCAATGTTCTACTCACCGTCACCAATGCTCTTGGGCTCCGCCTCACTGTGACCGCCCAAAAATAATTCAATTGAGATTCATGAGGGAAAGAAAAGCCATCGTATCTGTCAAAAACAAACCTGCCGCCGTGCTGATAGAACACGCGCAGCCGGGTGCCCGGCGTTACGAGTTACAATACCTGCCGGAATACATGAAGCAAAAACCTTGTTACCCTGTCAGCCTGCGTCTACTCCCGCGCCACGAGCCCTACTACGCAGAGCGTCTGTTCCCTTTTTTCCAAAACATGCTACCGGAAGGAGAAAACAAAAAATTGACGTGTAAAGCATGCAAATTGGATGAGAATGATTTCTTCGGCATCTTGGTACACTTAGCCAAGTATGATACAGTGGGAGATGTTACAGTACAGGAAATCACGGCGCCATGAAACCGCTTTTCTCAGAATACTCGCAGACCGAACGCGCCCTCGTGTTCGATGGTGAAAACATCTCTCCTATTTTGCCTTACCGATACAAATCAAAAGGATTAGGAGACGACATACCAGCAGCCACCGGCTCAATTTCCGTATCCGGTGCGCAACCAAAGCTGGGGGTCTGCCTTAAGAATGGCCAACTACACATTTCAGAACCAGGAGAGCAGAGCACACATATCCTGAAACCATGTGCCGGCGCCCGTTTTGCGCTGAATTATGATATGCCTGCCAATGAGCTGTTTTGCATGAATATGGTGGCAAGCTTATTCAAAATTCCGGCAGCACCTGCTGCACTGTGCTTTTTCAACGACGGAGTACCTGCATACCTGACCAGACGTTTCGATTTATTACCAAACGGCTACAAACGCCACGTCGAAGATATTGCCTCACTTTCCGAAACAGAGGTCCAGGGAGATAGCCTGAAAAAATACCAAGGTAGTTACGAGCAATTAGCCGCTATCATAGCTGAGACGTCCGACGCCCCGCTACTGGATTTACGTACCTTTTTCAAACTAGTGCTGGTCAACTATTTATTGTGCAATGGCGATGCCCACGCAAAAAACTTTTCCATGATGGATAATGATGACGGCGCCTGGAGATTAGCACCCGCGTATGATATTCTTAACACGCGCCTGCATGTCACAGACAGCACCTTTGCGATGGGGGCTGGCCTGTTTGCAGACGGCAAGGTGTGCCCCAAGGGTGGCATGAAAGCTCACTTTACAGAATGGGCAGAATGCATCGGACTAACTGCCAAATACGCAGTAAAAGAAATCAACAGAACCGTCGCCTATCTGGAGGAACTTCTGGGGCAATTAAAAAAGTCCTATCTCACAAAAAAAGCACAAAGTGTTTTCCAATACCACGTCCGACATAGATTCTTGAGCCTGAAATAAGCCATTTTAACCACATATGGTTAAAATAAGCTAAAAGTCTCCGACAAAACAGGAAATCGACCGCACAATTCACCATATATGGCGAATTTAAAGATTACGAGCGACCAGTCTCGGCGTAGACGCAGACGAAACCTGAAGCGAGCCTAGCCTAGAGCCCCGGGCGGCATAAGGAAGCCGGTGGTTGGGCCGTGGTGAAGAATGGCCTTACCGACCATGGTGAAAAATCCCCATGCGGGGATGGTGAGGAACCGCCCGCAGGGCGGTGGATATTTAACCACCAACCACATCAATATCAATGGGAACAAAATCACACATCGCCATCGAGCGCGAGAACGGAGCAGTAGAAAGCATACGTTGTCAGTACGACGATATCCGGCATACAATGGAGCTTTGCTGCTGCAACATTATAATACTCCGGACAGGGTGAATGCCCTTATCAGTCTGGGGAATATCACTTATCTGGCAGAGACAGGGGAGCGGAGAACACCTCTGCAACCCGGTATAACAGCGCACAGGAGTACAGCCATATCATCCGCAACGCTGCGGGAACAGAGCGCGTACAATATGCCTATCTGTACCGGGAGCAGGAAGGTGCCACCCTCACCCTTTCCCAGCCCATCACCGGCAAGTCACCGTCCGCACCCGCCAAGCCGACTCAAATCAGCACCATCAAAGTAAAGAAAAACCTGATAATCACCACCCCGACAGCAAAAAACGCCCTGCGAATCCCCGCCGGCAAAAGCATCCGGCAGCAGCGACATCCCCGACCTGCGGGGTAAACTGAGCGGCGAGGGCACCCTCATACTCGACCTCAGTCAGTTGAAACAGTTCAAGGGCATACTGCGCCCGGAATTCCCCGCAGCCACCCTGCCCGCCATCGGCAGCCTGAACATTCAGGCACGTACTTCACCAGGTCCCTGCCGAGTCTATTTTAACAGCGCCGAGCCCCGGGGTGTATACATCAACGTACAATAAAAGCTCTTTATAAGTACTCGCGGGCTGTTTTACCGCCCTCATCGCGCAGCGTTTCGTCTGCCCCATGGGCAACCAACAGTTCATACATGCTGCGGTTTTTGTGCCAGGCGGCCACATGCAAAGCTGTGAAATCGTGCTCCATTTCCCGGTATAGCTGCGTGGAGCGGTAGTTAACCTGAGCACCGTGCTGCAGCAGCCACTCGGCCACAGTGGGCTGATTAGCCGCCACCGCGCACATGAGCAAGGTAAAGCCCTGTTTGAAATCGCCGCATTCGATATCGCAGCCGCCCTCCAGCAGAGCTTGTAACACGGGTATGTTACCCTCAACCACAGCCTTGTGCGGCAGGCTATACGGGCCGCTTGTACCCACGTTTACCGAAGCCCCGCGAGCAAGAAGCAGGCGCACTTTTGCAGCATCTCCGCTGTACACGGCAAACTGCATGGGCGAGGCTACCCCCTGAGAGGCATTCACATCAATATCGTATTTATCAATAAGAGCTTCCACATCCTCCGCGCTCATGTTCGGGGCCTCCAGCGCGCCGCAAAGCAGCTGCCATTTTTCGCGGGTCGTCAACTCCTCGGCAAAGGGATTCAGCCACGCGGTCAGAGCTACCACGACTGCTATCAAAATCAGGGTAAACAGGCGTTTCATATCTTCGGGGGAAGGGCTTTTCTCGCAGCAGTATACCTGAGCGCCGGTGTGATGTCGAGCCGTTTTTCGGTAAATAGCCATGGCCATTTACGATTTTGACAAATCCCGATTGCTTCATCGGCAGTGGGGTCATCTGCCAACTGAGCGCGCGGTACAGAAAAGCCGCCGTTCTGAGATGACGGCGGCTTTTCCGGGCGGGCGTGGCCCGCGTATTTTCAGCTGAGTCGCTTTCGCTTAACGGAAGCTCAGTCCCTTGACTTTGGCAGCGAGGGTGTCGAGCACACACTTGTGGGCGGCATCCACCTCAGCGGCGGTGAGGGTCTTCTTCGCATCGCGATAGAGGAACGTGTAGGTCATAGCCTTGCGGTCGGCGGCGAGTTTCTCGCCGGTCGGGTCGCAGAACACATCCTTCAGCCCGGTGCTCACCAGCAGCTTCTGCTTGGCGGCTTCCACAGCCTTCATGATATCCGCATGGCGGGTGGCGGCGGGGACGTCGAGCGAGGCGTCGCGCGAGGAGCCGGGGAACTGGGGCAGGTCGGTGGCCTTGTAGGGGGCGGTGGCTACCTGCTGCAGCTTGCGCAGGTCGAGCTCAGCGTAGTAGCTCTCCATGGGCAGCCCGAGCGCGCGGCACTTGGCCAGCGACAGGCGGGCGAAGTAGCCGCAGGCCTGGTTGTTGATCTGGATATCGGCACCCACAGCGGCGTTCTCGCGGGCCTGCTTGGCGGGAATGAGGGTAATGGTGGCCTTGGGCACGAGGATGTCGAGCACGGCGCGGATGTGCTCGAAGCCGGCACCGGCGGGCTTGGTATCTGCCCAGCTGGCGGGGCCTACCTTACCGGCCATGAAGATGCCCAGCACCTCGGTCTCGATGTCCTTGCCCTTGCCGCCGCCGGTGTTGCGGAACACACGGCCGCACTCGAAGAAGCGCAGCACCTCCAGCCCCTGGTTGATGTTGCGGGCAGCCACGGAAATGAGACCGGGAGCCAGCGAGGGGCGCAGGGTGGAGTGGTCCTCGGAGATGGGGAGGGAAACGCGGATGATGTCGCCGTCCATCAGCGGCTTGATGGGCAGAGCGTTCTCCACACTGGCGATGGTGGGGTCGATGCTCTCAGCCGCGATAAGCTTGAAGGTCTGAGCCTCCCAGAACCCGGCACCGGCGAGCTTGCGGCTCAGGGCCATGCGGTAGTCGCTGGCGCGGTCGTTGGCGCTTTCCTCCACGTAGATGGCGGTGTTGGTGGCGGGGATGTTGTCGATGCCGTACACGCGCACAATTTCCTCGAGCAGGTCGCAGCTGCGCTTGAGGTCCAGGCGCCAGGGCGGGCAATCCCAGGTGCCGCGGCCGTCGATGTTCTTCAGACCGAGGTTTTTCAGGATGGTGGTCGCCTCCGTATGGGGGATGGAGCCATCGGTCATCACGTCGAGCTCCTTCCAGTCGAGCTGCACCTGGTCGAGGGCATAGTAGATTTTGGCGTCGCTGCCCTGCTCCACCACAGTGGCGTTCGGGGCGTTCTCCTCAGGCACCAGGCAGGGGGCCTGACCACCCACCAGCACGGGCTCGGCGGTGCCGCCGGCGCACTCGAGGATGAGCTCGGTCGCACGTGCGGCAGCACGCAGCACATTCCACGGCGAGGTGCCGCGCTCGAAGCGGTAAGAGGAATCCGACCCCAGCCCCAGACGGCGGCTGGTGAAGCGGATGTTGCTGCGGGCAAACCAGGCGCTCTCCAGCACGATGTCGGTGGTCTGCTCCGTCACGCCGGAGTTCAGGCCGCCCATCACGCCACCCAGCGCCAGGGCGGAGCCGGAGGCATCCGATATCACCACATCATCGCTCTTGAGCGTGTAGGTGTCGCCCATCAGGCTCTCGAACTGCTCACCCTCAGCCGCGCGGCGGATGTTGAGCCCGCCGGTGAGTTTGGCGGCGTCGAAAGCATGCAGGGGGTGCCCCAGCTCAAAGAGGCAGTAGTTTGTGATATCCACCACGTTGTTGATGGGGCGCAGGCCGATGGCGACTAGGCGGTCGGCCAGCCACTCGGGGGAGGGACCAATCTTCACGCCGCTGATACGGGTGGCCGTGTAGAGCGGGCAGATATCGGGTGCGGAAAGGGTGATAACATCGCCGGCGGGCTTGGTTTCCACCGCGCCCATAGCGGCGGAGGCCGGGTCGGCTTTCAGCTTGCGACCGGTAATACCGGCGAGCTCGCGGGCCATACCCCAGTGGCTGAGCAGGTCGGGGCGGTTCGGGGTGATTTCCAGCTCGAAGATGGTATCCGTCCCCACAAATTGGCGCACGGGGGTGCCGATAACGTAGTCTGCGGGCAGAATCCACAGGCCGTGCTCCTTGTCCGGCAGGCCCAGCTCAGAGGCCGAGCAGAGCATACCGCGGCTCTCCACGCCGCGCAGCTTGCCGTCCTTAATCTCCCAGCCGCCGGGCAGCACAGCCCCGGGCAGGGCGCAGGGTACCTTGTCGCCCACCTTGTAGTTCTGCGCACCACAGACAATCTGGCGCAGGGAGCCCTCGCCGGCATCTACCATGCAGACGTTGAGGTGGTCACTGCCCTCGACGGGCGTTTTTTCCATCACCTGCGCTACCACGACCAGATCGGTCTTCACGCCGCGCTCCTGTATACCCTCGACCTCGATGCCGGCGAAGGTGAGCATGTCGGCCATTTCCTGTGTGCCGAGACCCTCCAGGTCGATGTAGCTTGCAAGCCAGTTAAGTGAAACGTTCA
Organism: Akkermansia sp.; assembly: GCA_017477935.1. Taxonomy (GTDB): domain Bacteria; phylum Verrucomicrobiota; class Verrucomicrobiia; order Verrucomicrobiales; family Akkermansiaceae; genus Akkermansia. The sequence goes on from JAFVIC010000086.1 coordinate 6,172, forward strand.
TTGTATCTTGTTGAAAGGGGTTAGTGGTTTATTGGAACTGGGCGAGGAAGCGTACATCGTTCTCGATGAGCAGACGAATGTCGCGGATACCCCAGCGAATCATGGCCAGGCGCTCCAGGCCGATGCCGAAGGCGAAGCCCGTGCAGCCGCTGTACTGGGTCTTGCCGGTGGCCTTGTCGATGTTCTCGAACACGGCGGGGTTCACCATGCCGCAGCCGGCAATCTCAATCCAGCGCGGAGCCTGACCGGCGGCCTGCAGCAGCACGTCAATCTCGAAACTCGGCTCGGTGAAGGGGAAGAAGTGCGGGCGGAAGCGCACGGCGGTCTCGCTGCCGAAGAGGGCTTTCAGGAAATACTCCAGCGTGCCCTTCAGGTCGCCTACGCTCACGTTCTTGTCCACATACAGCCCCTCAATCTGGTTGAAGGCCGAAAGGTGGGTGGCGTCAATGGCATCTCGACGGAAAGCGGAGCCGGGGCAGATGATGCGCACGGGCGGGGCTTGTTTCTCCATCACACGGGCCTGCACGGTGCTGGTCTGCGTGCGCAGCAGCTTGCCGCTGTCGAAGTAGAAAGTGTCTTTCTCGTTGCGGGCGGGGTGGTCATCCGGCGTGTTGAGCGCGTCGAAGCAGTGCCACTCGTCCTCGATATCCGGGCCGTCGGCAAGTGTGAACCCCATGCGGCGCAGCACGCGCACGGCTTCATCCCTCACGATGGAGATGGGGTGCAGCCCACCGGCAGGCAGGGTGGCACCGGGCATGGTAAAGTCCACTCCGGCCACAGCTGCGGCATCCAGCTCAGCCTGCAGGGCGGCCTTGCGGTCATCCAGCGCGGCGGTAATGATGGCGCGGGCTTCGTTCAGCATGGCGCCTACGGCCGGCTTATCTTCCTTCGGCACGTTGCGCATGCCCTGCTGCACCTGCGTCAGGGTTCCCTTTTTGCCGAGAATACCCACACGGGCATCCTCCAGACCCCTCATGTCGGTGATACCGGCAATGCGGTCCAGAGCGGCGGCTTGTACACTTGCTATCTGGTCTTTCATAATTTGCTCGCGTGAGACTATACGCCCCCGCCACCCGTTCGTCAAGCACAAACGCAGGCGTTACAAGCACTCAGCGTGTCTTACTCGCGCGCGAAATCACCCCCCTGCACCGCACCGCCAGCCCCACCGGCGCCTACACCGCATTTTTTTTACAAAAAAATCCACCTTTTTGAAAAATTACGCTTGACGTATCGTAAAAAAAGAGTATCATACGCGCACCTCACTGAAGCGAGAGAAAAAGGATAGAAAGGAACACAAGCAAAATGATCAAGACAATCGCCGTAATTCTGGGTCTCACCGCTGTTACCGCCACCGCCAACACACTGCCCCCCACCTGGGAGGGTCCCGTGACGGAGCTGCGCTAAAGTACCCCGCTCCAGCCCTTTAGGCGTGCCACGCGGCATGCCGTTGCCACGATAGGGCATCAACTCACGGCGGGGACTTCAGCCCGCAAATTTTTCTGACAATCCGGTAGCAAACCAACGCTATCGGTTTTTTGTTTGCCCGGGTTCAGCACGACCCCACCGGAATACTACCCCCGATTATATAAAAATTGATTAACCAAAGTTAGATATTATGATAACCATTCAAGGGCAATAAGCGACGGCTCGTGTCATGATAGATGAAATCGACGCCGACACCCGTCGCCAGATATACCACATACTCGCCGCCCCCGTGAGCGAGGGAAGCACCATCGCCATCATGCCTGACACACACGCCGGCAACAACTGCGTGGTGGGCTTCACCCAGCGACTGAACACCGCCGGTGCAGTCTCCCCGAACATGCTCGGGGTGGACATCGGCTGCACGGTCTCGCTGCTCCCCTTGGGAGACCCGGGTGAGATTGATTTCGCCGCGCTGGATTCCTACATACGCGCCAACGTCGCCGTGGGTGTGGGCGAATACCGCGCCACACTGCCCCTGCGCAGCATCCGCAATCGGTTTAAGGACACGGTGCAGCTTATCGAAGACGCCGAGCGCCTGATGGCTGCGGACGGCGAGAGGGGGCGCGGCCTATCCCCGCTCACGCAGCTCGGTTCGCTGGGCGGCGGCAACCACTTCATCTCGCTCAACCGCTCGCAGCAGACCGGCTGCGTGTACCTGGGGGTGCACTGCGGCTCGCGCAACTTCGGCCTGCGTGTCAACAAACTCTACCAGCACCATGCAGCCGAGTACCGTGCGCGGCAAGGCTATGGCGGCACGCCCGAAATGGCCTACCTGGATCGCGACAGCGCCCACTATGAGCACTACCTCACCTGCGTGCATGCCTGCCAGCAGTTTGCGCGGCTCAACCACCTTATCATCCGCGAAGCCGTGTGCCGCTACTTTGCCGACGTGCACAAGCTGCCCGTGCTCAAAGATGTGGAGGGACCCGCGCTGGTGAGCATGCACAACTACCTCGACCTCGATGGTATGGTGCTGCGCAAGGGGGCTATTCGCTCCGCCGCCGGCGAGCAGGTCGTCATCCCCTTCAACATGAGGGACGGTATCGGCCTCGGCACCGGCCGAGGCAATGCCGAGTGGAACCACAGCGCCCCGCACGGCGCCGGTCGACAGCTCACCCGCGCCGAAGCCCGCGCCTGCATCGACCCCGCCGCCGCCGCTGCCGACATGGCCAGCCACGGCGTCTTCACCACCAGCCTCGCCTACGCCATAGACGAGGCCCCCGATGCCTACAAACCCATGCACCTCATCCGCGACGCCATCGCCCCCGCGGTCGATATGCACGAAATCCTGCCCGAGATTTACAACCTCAAGGGCAGGTAAAGAGGGGGGCTTTTAATTTTGTGGACGCGTTGAGCTCTTAGTCTTCCGCAGCCATCAGCACATTTTCTTCCTCATCGGGGTATTCGCTGCGGAATTGGCGGTAGAGCTCGTGGGCCAGCTTCTCGCGGAGTTGCTTACGTTTGATGTCGTCTCTCATTAAATCCTCGAAGCCCTCCATGCTCATGGCATAGCAATCCAAGGCGGCATTTTCAAAGATATCCTTGAAAATGGTATCCATGAACACCTTCATGTTGGAGCTGCGAGCCGATGCGGCCAGCGAGGTGTTTTCTTTCAGTACGGCCATGATGGTGCGGGCCGCCACCTTGTTGGCTTCGGTGAAGTTGCCGCCCATGGCTTCATTGATGCGGTTCAGCAGTTCATCGAGCGGCTCCTTTTTGTCCGTTACACCGCCACCTGCGGTGGCCGTGCCCGGTTCCAGGATGCCGTCCGTACCGGCCAGCTGAATACTACCGTTGCCGGTTTCCTCCAGCTTGTAGTACTCCATCTCGATTTTGCCCTCTATGTCCACAAGCTCGCCGGGTTTAGTGGGCAGCACCTTGATGAGGTAGCGGGCAAACACATATTCCTTGTGCAGCTCTAAGTCATTCAGGCGCGTTATCTGCCCGATGTGGGCATACCATTTGCACAGGGCTCGCAGCTTACGGCGGAATTCGTACTGATCATCCTCGCTCAGCTTTGAATTGTAGTCGGCGATAACGGGTATGAGCAGGTTCGTGATGGCCGCGGCGCACTCGGACTCCTGCTGCTCGCTGTGGCGCGTGTATTCCTCCGCAACCTTCTCCACGTCGTCATCGTGGTAAACATCAAACTGGCGCAGGTCTCGCTTGGTCTGGTAAATCAGGTCGTAGCTCAGGTCACCCTCCAGCAGTGTTTCCTGATAGAAGGGCTGGAAGGCCTCCTTGATTTCCTCATGGTCATTCATGAAGTCGAGCACGTAGGTATCCTCCTTGCCGTAGATGGTGCGGTTCAGGCGCGAAAGGGTCTGCACGCACTTTACAGAGCGCAGCTTCTTATCCACAATCATGGTGTGCAGCAGCTTCTCATCAAAGCCGGTCTGGTATTTCTCTGCCACGATGAGGATGTTGAAGTTGTTGTGGAATTCCTCCTTGGTCTGTGCCTCGGAGATATGAGTGCCGTCCGCTCGCACGTTGAGCTTGCTCTCGGTCAGTTCTTCGTCATCGATTTCCACCTTGCCGGAGAAGGCCACCATGGGCTTCACGTCGGCGTATCCTTGCTCGGCGGCATAGGCCTTCACCGCGCGGAAATACAGCACCGC
>JAFVIC010000087.1 GCA_017477935.1 Akkermansia sp.
ATCGAGCATGTGGGAGTTGAACAGGGGGCCTTTGCCCTCGGCGATGCGCTTCTTGCTCTCGGCAAGCAGGGGACGCAGGAAGCTGTCCACCTTGTCAGCCTGGCAGTGGTCGGTGTGCAGAGCAACGAACACGTTGTACTGCTCGGCGAGGCGATGCACAGCCTCAGCCAGCACGATGGCGCCGATGGCGGAATCCTTCACGGCGGTGCCGGAAGCGAACTGGCCGCCACCCAGGGAAATCTGGATGATACCGTCGGACTTAGCCTCGGCAAAAGCCTTCAGAGCGCCGTTGATGACCTCGATGGTGGTCACGTTGATGGCCGGGTAGGCATAGCCTTTAGCCTTGGCCGTATCAAGCATCTTGATGTACTGTTCTTGTGTAGGTACAGGCATGGTACTTATTTATGTTTATCGTTGTCAGAGAGCGGGGCAAGCCCGCATTTCACGCGCACATTCTACCCTGCATACCCCTTTCTGGCAAGCAAAAAGTGATAAAAGGGCACTTTTTTATAACCCTTGTCAGAACTTTTCAGAAACAATTCCCCCCGAGCAGGCAAGGGATTTCCCCACTCTCCCCATAATCACCTGCCCTCAGGGAGCCGGCACATAACCGATATAGGGTAAATTGCGGTATCTGCCATTGAAATCCAAACCATACCCTACCAGGAACTCACCGCCGCAATACAGGGCGCAGAAATCGGCCGTGTAACCACTTTTGTTGCACCCCTGCTTGGTAATGGCAACAGCACTGGCCACATCCACAGCCCCGGCCGCACGCAGGGCTGCGCTCACCTCGCGGAGAGTCAGCCCGGTGTCGAGCACATCATCTATCACCAGTACCCGTTTGCCGCGGCACTCAGGTAACAACCCATGCCATTGCAGCTGCCCGGAGCTGGCCATGCCCTCATAACTACTCAAGCGCAAGGTGTGCAGCTCAAAATTCACCGGCAAGAGCCGCAGCAAATCCGCCGCAAACCATACGGCCCCATTCAACAGGCAAAGCGCAAGCACAGGCTCGGTCACACCAAAATGCGCTTGCACCTCCCTCGCCACACGCTGCACTCCGGCGGCTATCTGTTCACTGCTGAAAAGGGGAACAATCTTCACCGGGGAATTGTACGCTATTTCGCCCACCATGTCAACCTTGTACCGCCCCGGGCTATCCCCCCATCAGCGGAAAAGATGCCGGTGTTCCCGGAAGAAATGGAACAACAGGCGCACATTCTCCAGCTCATACCAGGGGCGGACCTTCACTGGCGAGTGGTCAAGGTCATATATACGCGCCCCCTCAATACTGAGCAACAGGGGCGAATGCGTGGCAATCACCAGCTGAGCACCGCAGATAGCGCTCGACGCCAGGAACTCCACCAAATCCAGCTGCAGATTGGGCGAAAGACTGTTCTCCGGCTCATCCAGCAAAAACAGCCCTCGCTCACTGATAGCCTGAGTAAAGTAACGGTACGCACTCTCACCATTCGAAAACTCTCGCTCGACCTCCTGAGCACGGCGACGCACAAATCGACCACGCGTGGAACGGCGCGCCTCCCTATGGGTCAGAAACTCATCATACCCGCCCTGCTCATAGCTGTCGAGCTTCAGCGAGCGGAACTGCTCGAGCCCCCACTGGCGGCCTGCACGGGCTGCGGCCAACTCGCGGTCATCATTCTTCTCCCGCAGGCGCAGAATATGCTCAAACACATCATCGCTACCGATAAAACGGCTCTGCAAAGGTATGCGCTCCGGGTAGCCGGTATCTTCCCCTGCCAAGCGCATGTCGCACATCTCCACAAAAGCTTCAAAAAAAGACGTCCGATTGTAGGGAGTGCTGCGCGGCAAGCCCAACTTCTCAGACATCAGGTTCAGAATCGTCGTCTTCCCCGAACCGTTTCCCCCATACAAAATCGTGATATTGCCCAGTTCCAGCAGCGGCAAATCCTCCTCAAACACATGAAACGGGTAACAATGCGGGTGCAAATCACTCACCTCATCCAACTGAGCACCCCGCCCCGGCAACTCGAAACTTTCCAGATATACCATAATTACTCTTAACCGTATTTACCGAACCAACTCTTACGGCGCAGGTGCTGCGGCACATTACGATAGTGGTCACGCAGCTTCAGCCCGTACATAATCTGCCACGCTTCCACCCCCGGCTCCTCCGGTCCGGGTTTCGGGTTACGCGATTCTATCACATCCAGATATCGCCTCATCTCAGGATGGCAACAACGAATCCACGCCATGACACCGGCAACCGCCAACGCCCCCAGAAAAAACCACGCGCAGAAAAACCCCGCCACAATACACGCCAGTAGCCCCAACGCCAGCACCTCCATCGAATACCGCCAAATAAACGACACCGCCGGCAGCTCCTCAGACTCCGGATTCGATTCCGCCTGAAGCAGCGCCTGCTCTTCAGCACGAGCTTGCTCCCTTTTTTCACGGCGTCTGCGGTACTTCCCCCTCACGCCGACATATTAACACACTCCACACCTCATCTCAAGACCAAATAGCCCCGGCGTATTTAAAAATAAGAAATTGAGTCTGATCTTTTATCTTTAAACTTAACAACACATGCGTTATAATTGCGGCATGAAAAAGCCCCTATCTCTGCAACCGGCCAGTACCCGCATGGAGCAACGCGCAGCCGCGTGCCGCAAGCTCCCTGCAGAGCAGCAAGCTCTTCATTACTACTTCAACGGTAACAGCAAGGCTGATTTCTGTACCTCCGTGGCCGCAGGGCACCCACACGCACTCGCACTCGCCCTCGATATACTGGCTGCCGAACACTGGTTGCAACCGAGGGATAGCACCCGCTACGCCCGCGGCATACGCGCAGCTCTGCGCACCGCCGGCGCAGCACAGCTGCTCGCACCGGCTCAACAAAAAATTCACTTTGCCATTGAATGGCGCCATCTCGTGCGACTGAGCCTGCGCGCCTACCATACCAAACCGGGCCCCCGGCAGCAGCGCGCCCATCGCCGCCTGCCCGGCCAACGTCAGCTCATGCTGCGACTTTTCAACAGCGCAGAACAGCCGCCCCTCTCCCCTGCTGACTGGCCCCCCGTTACCCCACCTGCCGCCCTATTGCAAAAAGCTCTGCGCAATGGGCTCCTTACCCCCACTCTTGCCGAGCAACTGACAACATGCAGCGACGAACTGCTCATGGTTCTTTACCACTACCCGGAATCCCTGTTACCCCCCGGTTACAGTACAAGCACCCCTGCTCTACCGGGTGACGCCCTCTGCTACCACCTCAGTGAATGGGCTCACGATTGCATCGACTGGCGTATCGCGCCCCTGAGTGAACTCAGCAACCGCTTAGGCATCACCATCGCCACAGACGGTAGGTTCTGCCGTATAAAGGACGAATGGGGGAACACATGGGCAAAAGCCGCGCGTGCTCCGGAGGAACAAAAAGCACGCTTGCGCGAGCGTTGAGGTCCGACAGATGGCGCTGGCCGGTTATTTGCCTCATGCGGTAACAGGCGAGATTTTCGGCTTGCGCCGAAAGCGAGATTCAGAGCGAGATTGAGCCCTGACGGGCTCAGCGAGATTACGACGGCTTTCACCGTCGTAGCAGAGCAAGCGCGCCCCTGGTAGGAGGACGCCGTGGCCGCAAATCGTCCCGCGTGTACTGGCTGCGGCACAAAAAGCTCGCTTACGCGAGCGGTGAAAAACCGGCTGCGCCGGTGGTGAAAACCGCGCTTCGCACGGGGTGAAAAATGGCTG
>JAFVIC010000088.1 GCA_017477935.1 Akkermansia sp.
AAAAATAAAGGAATTACCGAGGGCTTCCATCGTAAGATAAAAGGAATTCAGCGCCGAGGTTATGGCTACAGAAACTTCGAAAACTACAAATTAAGGGTATTAGTAGAGTGCTCACATGGCCGATGACTCAAATAACAGCGTTTCCACACATTTTGGTGTTGACCCAACAGTTCGGCACAGCCCCAGCTTGGCCCTCCTCTGCGGGCAACATGGGGCTGAGCAGTATCAGAAATGCCGTCAAGATGTTCCGGTGTACCATATTCATTGCAGTGTGTTTGAAATCAGCGGTGCAAACAGTTGGAGCTGCCCATTCAGCCTTATTTTGCCACCTCGATGGGTAAACGCAAAAAAAGGCCGGAGAACTTAGTCCTCTGGCCTTTCAGCTCCGGCGGTTGGGATCGAACCAACGACCTAGTGATTAACAGTCACCCGCTCTCCCGCTGAGCTACGCCGGATTTGCGTTTCCCTTTGTTTTCGGGGTGCGGGCAAATGATACACCATTTAGCCGTGCATTGCAAGCTTTTTTTTACAAAAAGCGCATTTTTTTTGAATTTCGGTTGAAAAATCGGATAAAATAGGGTAAAAAGAGGTCATGAACGAGCAACCGAAAGGCAAAGGAACACTTCATTTCACCCTGTGGGGTATACCGGTGAGCATACAGCCGAGCAGTTGGCTGGTACTAGCCCTGATAGGCGGCGGGCTGGGCATAGGCTCCGGCAGTGAGCTGATACAGGTAGCCGTATTTGTGGTAATGGGCGTGCTTTCCCTGCTGGCACACGAGATGGGGCACGCCCTGATGGGAAGAAAGCTCACCGGAGCCACCCCCTCTGTCACCCTGGCCCTGATGGGCGGACTGACCTCCCTGCCTTACGCCCCGCGCACACGCAGAGAATACTTCCTCTTCATCGCGGCAGGGCCGCTGGGGGGCCTAACCCTGGGGCTGCTGGCCGGTCTCATTCTCGGGCTGCACATTGGCGATATCGGCGCGGGACTCGCCTTTTACCTGCTCAGCCCATTCAATGCGGAAGAATACATGGCAGCCACCCACCTGACCAGCCTGGTTACCGCCATTCAAGACGGCACCCTGCCCCTCGGCATACTGGGCGTCTATCAGACCCTCATGCTCATCTGCATGTGGTGGAGCCTGTTCAACCTGCTGCCTATCTTCCCGCTCGATGGCGGTCAACTGCTCTATGCCGTAACAGATAACCTGCAACGCACCTCTATCGTCGGCCTGATAACAGGTGGCGTTATATGCCTGCTCTGCCTGATTGCCGGCATGTGGTTTACCCTGGTCATCATCGGCTACCTGACCTATCTCAACTGGCAGATATTCCGGGATTCCGGCAAGTAAAAGTCCCGAACGATTCCGAAATCACCCTTTCGGTCGGATAATTTTCAGCGAGAGCTCCGGGACGGGGCTCTCGCTTACTTTATCCCACGGGATTTACATTTGGCGCATGTTATTCCTGCTTATCGCCGGGGGAAATAAAGCCGGCGAACATCTTGCAGGTGGCGGGCATGACCAACAGGTTGAGCACGGTAGCACTCACCAGACCGCCGAACTGCACAATGGCCAGCGGGGCGAGCAATTCACCGCCGGGTTGGTCCTTGGCCCAGATAAGGGGCAACAGCCCCAGAATCGTGGTGAGCGAGGTCATGATGATGGGAATCACACGCTCAGCCGAACCGGCACGAATGGCATCTTCCGCACTCATGCCGGACAATTCCAGCGCTCGATAGCGGTTAAGCAGAATGAGCCCCGAGCGAATCGCAAAGCCGATAACCGTCACGAACCCCACGATGGAACTCACCGAAAGGATGGGGTGAATATACCCCCCGGCCAGCACAGAGTTCACCGTATCAGGTGCCGCGAGGAACACGGCCAATATGCCGCCCACCAGGCAAAGCGGAATGTTGATGAGCGTTACCATGGCACGGCGCACGCTGCCCAGCGAACTGGCCAACAGCAACACAATAAGCACGCAGACAATACCACCCAGCAGGTACAGACGCCGCCCGGCCTCCTCTCGGCTTTTAATGGTACCGGCATACTCCACCGAGCACCCAAGGGCGTTCATTGCGGGGTCGAGCTTCTCCCGGCAAGCCTTGGCCAAATCACCCAGGTTGCTGTCAGGCGAGGGGTTACAGGATATCATGGCCTTGCGACGAGAATTGTCGCGCAGAATCAAGTTCGTCGTCTCGGCCCTGTAAACATGGGCAACCTCACCCAGAGGTACCTTCTTGCCGCCCGGTGCCACCAGCTGCAGGTTGCGCACATCGTCCATACTGCGGCGCAGGTCTGCATCGAGCCGCAGCACCACATCCCAGTGGTCAAGGTTGCGAATGATTTCGCCCACCTTCATACCATTAAGCGCGGCTGACACCTGGTCCGCAGCGTCGGCCATCGTCAGACCGTAGGCGGCAAGGATTTCACGGTTGTACTCCACATGAATGGTATCAACCATCACCTCGCGGTTGGCGCGGGCATCTGCCACCTCGGGCATAGCAGCCAGGATTTCGGCGGCCTTTTTGGCGGCGTTGCGAATCCGGGGCAGGTCATCGCCGAAAATGTTAATAGCAATTTCGGAGTTTGAGTTGGAGAGCGCGGAGCTGATGCGATGGGCGATGGGGTACCCCACCATACCGCTCACGCCGGGAATACCGCGCATGGCTTCCTTGAACTGCTCACGCATGCGGCGCTGATCTTTTGCCAAATCCACACGCACCACCAGCTCACTGGCGCTCACAGGCTCGGCGTGCTCATCATTCTCCGCGCGGCCGGTACGCTGGGTGACAGTCTTCACGCCGTCAATCAGCATCACCTTCTTCATCACCTGGCGCGAAATGCGCTCCGTCTCCTCAAGCGAGGTACCCGGCACACAGTTCACAAACAGGGTGTAGCAGTCCTCATTGAACGGCGGCAGGAAGCTCGTGCCATACGTACTACCCAGCCAGAGCGTAGCCCCGGTAAGGGCCAGCAGTGAGCAGAACACCGATTTGGGCCAGCGCAGACAGAAGTTGAGCACGGGCAAATAAAGGCGCTTAATGAAGCGGGCCGAGGCCGAATCGCCATCATTGCTCTGCCCCTTGCCGGCCTTGAACCATATCATACAAAGGGTGGGAATGATGGTGAGAGCCACCAGCAGAGAGGCCGCCAGAGCCAGCATGTACGAGACCCCGAGCGGGCGGTAGAACTGCCCCTCGATACCGCTCAGGAAGAGCAGCGGTGCAAACACCAGCAGAATGATGACGGATGAGTAGCTGATAGAGCTCACAATCTCGTTCTTAGCCTCCATGAGCACCTTGTAACGGCTACGGCGCTGCTCGGGCGGCAGGGCGGCATTGCGGCTGAGGTTGCGCCAGGCAATCTCAACGAAGACAATGGCGTTGTCCACCACATCCCCCACGGCCACAGCCAGGCCACCCAGGGTCATGATATTCACCCCGAGCCCGAAAACGGGGAAAAGCGCCATGCCGAAAATCACCGAGAGCGGCATGCTGATGAGGGTGATGATGGCGGTGCGGACATTCAGCAGGGTAAGCACGATAACCAGCAGCACCACCACAGCGGCAATAAGAAGCGTTTCCTTACCGTTCTCAAGCGAAAGCTCAATGAAGTCAGCCTGGCGATAGCCGTCAGCATGCAGTTTCATGTTGGACGGCAGGCGGCTGGCGGTAAATTCCTTCACGGCGGCATCGACCGCGTAGGTCAGCTCAAGTGTGTTGGCACCCGGCACTTTCTGGACGGAAAGCACCACGGCCTCGCTGCCTGCGTAGCCGGCATTACCGCGGCGCGGGGCTCCGTCAATTTTAACCTCTGCCACATCCTCCAGGCGCACTACGCCATCTGTGGGGTGGTCGGTTACAATGGCGCGGCGCAAGTGCTCGGGGGTAAAGGCACGCGTGTGCTGCTGCACAGGCAGTTCCACACCGGCCACATCTTCCAGATAGCCGGCGGGTATGCTGCTCTGGGCTGCCTCGACCGTATTCTTCAGGTCTGCAAAACTTACGCCGGCCTGGCGCATCTTCTCAGGGTCGTATGCCACCTGGTACTCCGGCAGGCGACCGCCCAGCACCGTGACCTGCCCCACACCGGGAATAGCCAGCAGGCGGTTGCGCAACTCGAACTCACCCACACGGCGCACCTCAAGCGGGTCAGCAGTCTCGTCCCCCTGTATGGCTATCACCATGATTTCACCGGTCACGGAGACGATGGGGGCCATCTCCGTCTCAACCTGCTCAGGCAATTGCTCTCGCACGGTAGCCATGCGCTCAGACACAATCTGGCGGGCGAGGTAAATGTCGACATCCCAATCGAAATCCACCCACACGAACGACAGGCCCGTACCGGATGAGGCGCTCACCTTGCGCACACCGGGTGTACCCTGCATGGCCGATTCCAGCGGGATGGTGACATACTGCTCGACCTCTTCGGCAGAGAGGCCGCCGGCCTCGGTCTGAATGGTGACGCGCGGCTGCTTGAGCTCAGGGAACACATCCACCGGCAGCGTGCTCACGAGCCAGCCGCTCACCACCGCCAGCACGATGGTAATGAGCACCACGGTGATGCGATTTTTAAGACAGAATGATATCAGTGCATTCATAACCTGAAAATCATGCTTTCCGAATCAAAACTCTACCTTCGTGCGTCTCAATGGTCTTCCCCTTCATGGAACACGCCGTCAGCGTGGAAGTGGCCGGCCTTCTTCTTCTCCCCATCGCCGGGGATAATATATTTGAGCTCATAACCGCCCTTGACCACAATCTTCTGCCCCGGGGTAAGCCCGCTCACGGGGGTCATACCTCGGCGGCTCGTGCCGGCCTGCACTTTCATCATGGCAAATCTGCCCTCACCGATTTCAACGAACACCACATCATCCACCCCTACTTTGACGACAGCTGAATCAGGAATGGAGATTTTGCCGTGGCTCTCGCAGGCATCGTACAAATCCAGGCGGCAGAGCTGCCCCGGCTGCACATTGGCGGGTATGCTCTCAGGATTGAAGTAAAGTTCGCGTGTGCGGGTGGCGGCATCCACCTCCTCGGCCAATCGCCAGGTTCCTTTCACGGTGACATTTTCACGCCCGGCAGGTATGGTAGCACGCACGGCGCTGAAGTGGGGCACATCGGAGCTGTAGATAGTGGTGGCGATTTCCATCTCGGCCAGGTTGCTCATGGAAACGATGGGCTTGCCCTGCTCACCCCAGCTGCCCTGGGTCACGCCTACATTGCGCACGGTACCATCAGCCGTGGCACGCACCTCGAGCACCGTCATATCCCCCTGCTCTGCCAGCTTACCCCCCAGGGTAAGCATGCTCAGGCGAGTCTGCACAGCGGAGAGCTCGCGCTGTTGCTGAGTCAGCTCGGCTTTTTTGTTTGCCAGCTCCACTTCCAGGTCTTTGTTGCGCGTACCGGCTGTGGAAAGTTCTTTCAGGCGCTGCTCCAGTGTGATAATTTCGGCCTTTATGCGGTCGAGGCCGGCGTGTATGCGGATGACCTCAGCGCGCTGTTCCATGATATCGGGGCTTTGCAGGGTGTAGAGCAAATCCCCGGCTTTCACCTGCTGGGCTGACTTCACATGCAGGGTAATGCGCCCGCCACAGGGCAGAGCGTAGGTCTGCATGGCATGGTCGGGGGTGGTCAGGAATCCGTAAAGAGAGTGTACCAGCACTTCCGTAAGCTCAGGCACGGTCTCGATGCGCATATTCATCAGGTCGCGGGCGCGAGCATCGGCCTCGACGATGACAACCTCCCCACCACAGCTCTCACCGGGAGCGTGATTATGCCCGGCATGCGGGTCATGAGCCTGGTCGTGGCTGCAACCGGGGCCATGCTGGTGCTCGCCCTCGGCAGCGTGCTCATGCTTGTGCTCACCCTCGGCGGCGTGGTCGTGGCTGCAACCGGGGCCATGCTGGTGCTCGCCCTCGGCAGCGTGCTCATGCTGGTGCTCGCCCTCGGCGGCGTGGTCATGGTTACAGCCGGGGCCATGCTGGTGCTCGCCCTCGGCGGCGTGGTCGTGGCTGCAGCCGGGCCCGTGTTGGTGCTCGCCCTCGGCAGCGTGCTCATGCTTGTGCTCACCCTCGGCGGCGTGGTCATGGCTGCAGCCGGGGCCGTGTTGGTGCTCGCCCTCAGCAGCGTGCTCATGCTTGTGCTCACCCTCGGCGGCGTGGTCGTGGTTACAGCCGGGGCCGTGTTGGTGCTCGCCTTCAGCAGCGTGCTCATGCTTGTGCTCACCCTCGGCGGCGTGGTCGTGGCTGCAGCCGGGGCCGTGTTGGTGCTCGCCCTCGGCAGCGTGCTCATGCTTGTGCTCACCCTCGGCGGCGTGGTCGTGGCTGCAGCCGGGGCCATGCTGGTGTTCCTGAGCGCTGCTCACCATGGCAGCTGCACACAGCGAAAAGGCAATTCCGAAAAGATGGGTCAGTTTCATTGCTGATTGTATGAGGGGTTAAGATATCGAAGCTGGGTCTGAGTAGCCAGAAGGTTCACCAGGCAGTCCAAATAGGCCAGTTTGCGCTCGTATGTCAGGTGACGCGCCTCGGCAAGCTCGAGCAGCTTGCTCTCGCCCAGGTTGAAGAGTTTTTCCTGCTGCTCGGTGGCCGACTCCAGCTCAATCAGGCGCGAATACTCAGAGCGACAGTGGGTAAGCAGCAATTTCTGCTGTGCTGCCAGCGCACTGCTCTTTTGCACGAGCTCACGCCAGGCCTGTATCGTCTCTGCCTGTTTGATTTCGCGCTCACCGGTGGAGGTAGCAATAGCCTCGCGATTGCGGTTCCAGAGCGGCAGGCTGAACTCCACGCCCAACACCATCTTCTCGTTGTCATCCTCCACCCCATACAGACCGGAAATCCCCAGCTCAGGGTACTGCTTGCGGATTTCAGCGCGCAGCTCAGTTTCCACCGCGCCGTAACCTGCCATGGCAGCCTTCACCACCGGCAGAGCAAGCATAGTATCCGCCGAGGGAGCGGATACAGCTGCCGGAACTCCGTGAGGCAGTCTGCCGGAGGGTTTAAGGCCTGTCACGGAAGGGTGCACACCCAGCGAACTGACAAGTTGCTGCTGCAGGGCGAGCTGCTCCGTCTCCTGCTCCTGTACCTGTTTAATGGTTTCGTTCAGGCGCTCGGTACCGGTCTGGTAGTCAGCGAAAGCGACTTCGCCGAGCTCAAGCAGGCGGGTCATGCGCTGCTGCTCATCGCGCAAGGCTGCCAGACGGCGGCGCATGAGCCCCAGCTTGGCTTCTGCCGCCATGAGCTTGTAGCACAGCACGTCCAGCTCAGCCATGTAACTGCGCTCCTTGTCGCGCATGGTCCAGTAATCAACCTCGGTATACTGCTCCGCAATCTGTTTACGCAGGGCAGGTAACCCGGTGACAGGCAATGCCAGTGTCGGGGAAAGAGAGTGGTTATTGATATCAAGAGCAAATACTCGCTCAAACTCCAGCCCCATCGACGGGTCATCCCACAGCCCGGCATACTCGGCTTTCCCCTGACTCTTAGCGTAAGACAGGCGGGCTTTCAGCAGCTCAGGGTTCATCAGCAGCCCCACCCGACGCAACTCAGCAGGGCTCATGCTGCGACGGCTCTTGCACATATCAGCCGTGAGCTGCCGCCAGTTCGCATCATCCGCCCGCAAATCCACAGGCTTGGGGGTATACTGCACACAACCGGCCAGCACCATAGCGGCCAAAACTGCGGTTTGAGTTTTCTTTATCATTGCATCTTAACAGGAAAATGATTTTACAGCCCACGCGCCCCCCCTCAGTCAGACTTCAGAAGGCAACACCGGCACCACGTCAGTCTATTCTACAACTTCTCGCCTACTTGTCAACAGCAGACCCTATTTTTTCGCCAACAAAATAACGCGGGCTCAAATCTGTTTTTACGGCACTCTCCCGCGAAATATGACGTTTTGTCGCGGCTAAAAGGCTTGACAGAAAGGCCAAAATACACATAATAAAAGCAAGTTTACTACACCCTTTTAAGAAGCATGAGTGAGCCTGACAATGAGTTTTTCGCCCGCTGGATGACGCTGTGGAAGAACATCGACTCCGTGTTTAACGCCGAGTTACACCGAGCCGGCATATCGTATAGCGAGTACCTGTTGCTGGAAAGTTTGCAGGGAGCGCCGCAGGGTATGGAACCCTCCGCCCTGGCAGATGCCCGCGGCATGAGCCGCCAGCACGTCAACCTGCTGCTGCGCCAGCTGGAGGGGGCGGAGCTCATCACCCGCACAGGAGCCACAGTGGACAAGCGGCGGCGTATCATTGCTCTCTCTCCGGCAGGTGCCGAAAAACTCAGCACTATTAAGGCTAACTGGCTGCAGATGGACAGCGCAGGCTGGGCCGGGTTCGCCTCCTACGAGCGCGGGCGTATACTTTCCCTGCTGGAGCACTACTACGACAACCTGAAGTCCTGACAGTCAGTGCGCCATATTCCCCCCGAAATTCGTGAAAATCGACACCGTAGTGAAAGATTCTGTTGCATTCTGCCGTATATTATAGTAAAAGTCTGAAGAACAATGAACTACCGCCTGCATACCCTGATTTTCAGCATTCCGGCAATGATTGCACCGGCCGTCTGCCCGGCCGCCCCAGCTGATACCGACCTGCAAAAAGCCGTCCGGGCCAATGATTTACAAGGTGTACAGGCTGCACTGGCCGCAGGTGCAGACGCCAACTGCCGGGTAAACGGGCGGCCTGCCCTGCTGCATGCTATAACAGCCCCCTGGCACGATGCCAAACCGGCCATCGCCTATGCGCTGCTGCAAGCCGGTGCCACCCCCGAAGGAACCGAGCAGGCCCCAACCTGGAACCGTGCCGTCTACGCTCCCTACTTTGCCCTCAAGCGCGGCGAGAAGCCCACCCCCGTGCAAGCCGCGCAAATGATGGAATATGCGCTTGATAGCGGCGTGCCGGCCTGGGCACAAATGGCACTGGAATGCGGTGCCGACCCGAATGGCCACTGCACCGGCGAACTCGACCCGCAGAGCGAGGGCTGTACCTACCTGTACCGCGCCATCATCGGGGGTGAATGCCACTATATCGACAGCGTCGCCACCGCCCGCGTGCTGCTGCAAGCGGGTGCCGACCCGAATAAAAGGAGTCTCAACGGCCTGGTACCACTGCAAAGCTGGCGCTGTCGGGATGAACGCATTTCTGTGCTGCTCGACTTCGGCGCCGACCCGAAACTCGCCAACACCCAGCCCCATCACCCCGGCACCGAGTTCACCAACTCCCCTCTGTTGCATAGAGCCACCCCCGCCGACATTCCCCGCCTGCTGGCCGCCGGTGCCGACCCCATGCAGCTCAGCAGCGCCGGCAACACAGCACTCATGCATGCCGAGACGGCAGAGGCCGTGCATGCGCTGCTGACTGCCGGTGTACCCTGGAGCGCGCGCAACAAAGCAGGCGAAACCGCCCTGCACATAGCCCTGCAACAGCGACATACCGCTGCCGTTCATGCCCTGCTCGCCACTATGCCTGACCACGAGCGTGACTACACCCACAAACTGCTGAAGGAACAGTTCGCCGAGGTCGTGATGTTCAGCGCCAGCCCCGAACTGCCCGAGCTTCTTCTGGCTCACGGTGCAACAGTTCATGACCTGCAAGACAGCCATGTGGTGAAAGCCCTGTACTATGGCAAACTGCCCACGGTACAGCTGCTCATGCAACACGGTCTGAGCCTGAGCCCGGAGCTGGCCCGAGACGCGCTCTTCAGTGTGAGCGCCTGTCCGAGCGCCCGCTCGGAGGTCATCCACTTCGCCCTGCAGCACGGAGCCGATGTGAACGCCCTCGATGCCGACGGTCGCAATGGCGCCATGGTTGCCCTGGCTCGCCGCAGCGGCAAGCAGTGCAGCCTGAACCCGGATAACCTGCGCGCGCTCATCGCAGCAGGGCTGAATACCCGGCAGCGTGACCGCCACGGTAAAACACTGGCAGACTATGCGGAGGAACTCATTGCCAAGCGCCGCACCCCCATGAACAGACTGCTTGAAATCCGTGAAATACTCACAAAGCAGGCCGGATAACGGCTGAGAATCCGGAGCTTCTCAGGTTATCCGGCCATCCCGTGCGCGAGCCGGAATTTTATTGCTGAAGCGCCTTGGCGGCGGCAGAATCGCCCTGGCGGGCAGCAGCAGAGAAGTAGGTTCGCGCACGCGCCTCATCCTTCGGCACACCGCGGCCCTGGCGGTAGCGCCACCCCATCCAGCGCTGAGCTTTCATATCACCCATATCGGCCGCCTTGATATAGAGCTGAATAGCGCGACTTTCATTCTTTATTTTGCCATTGCGAGCCTCGGCATAATCCACCCCGAGCTCACGAACCTGGGCGGCACTGAGCCCGGCGGTTTCATCTCGACCGGACGTAGCGTAGCCTCCTCCGACCGATACGCCTATTGCCTGAGCTGCTGCGCTGTCGCCCTGCTGAGCCGCCATACTGAAGTACTTGCGAGCCAGTTGTTCATTCTTCGGCACGCCGCGCCCCTGGCGATAGCGCCAGCCCATCCAGCGCTGGGCTTTCATATCACCCATATCGGCAGCCTTGATATAGAGTTCAATAGCGCGACTTTCATCCTTGGTTTTGCCATTGCGAGCCTCGGCGTAATCCACCCCGAGCTCACGAACCCGGGCGGCACTGAGCCCGGCGGTTTCATCCGGGCCATTCGCATATTGCCTGATGACTTCACACACGGCGCTATCGTACGCCATGTACTCGAGTACAGACTTGCCCTCGTTGTCGCAAGCAGTGGCATCTGCCCCCAGATTCAACAACACACGAGCAGCAGCAGGCGAAAAAACCTGCATGAGCGGGGTCTTCCCCTGCTCATCCCGAGCGTTGATATCAGCGCCCTGCTGCAACAGTAATTTGATGACATTCTCATCTTCATGGAACGGACGACAGAACATCAGTTTATTAGCCTCGACACCATGGCGAATAAATACTTCCAGCAATTTCAGGCGCTCCTCTCGGGTATGCCCATATCGGGTACTCGATTGCCCTGCATACACCTCCATGGTTTCACTGCTGCAGATACTTATCAGCATATCGCCGGACAAACCGGCGTTGAGCAATTCCTCTATCGTTTCGACCGTCGCTTTGCAGCAAAGGGCCTTCTGCAGCCAACTGATATTCTCCAGCTGCTCATATTTGCCTGTACGTGTCGAATCCACCGGAGGACGACGCACCTTCCCGGTATCAAGCAATCGCACCCCATTTCGGAGCATCGCTACAGCTCGGTCCCACTCGCCGCACTGAATATAATAGCCGGGGTGATAGGCTATCTCATTAAAGCCCCTGTTCTCCAGCATGGAGATGGAGGGTTTCTGCACACCGCCGGTTTGCTTCACGACCGACTCCTGCACAGCGGTGAACAGTTCCTCTATGCTGAGAATACCATTATAATCGCAATCCCGCCAGGCGGGCTCACGCAGAGCCTCAATGATGGAGGCGGTGAACAAACCATTCTGCACGTCACTGGTTTCGAGCGCATACTCCGCACCGGCGGAGGCCGCCAGCATGTTAATACCACGGCGAGTACTGCCGATAGAGAACATCTCTTCGATATAGCGCTTACGGGCGGCATAGGACATAGCAGCCTGGCGCACTTTCATACCACGGTGTTGAATAGCACGCACACCGTGCGGCAGCTGCTCCATGGCCAGAGCCATTTTTTCCTCACCGGCCTCGCCCAGTTCACCTGCGTGACAGGTATCCATCAACAGCAGCTTGCTCTGCGCCGCAGCACTGTCCAGACAATCCATGAGGGCATCCGCCGAAATACCGCTCTCAGCCACCCGCTCAGTATCAAAGCCGGCGGGTGCATAATAATAGTCCAGGTTGCTGTCCAACATACCATGACCGGCCACATAGAAGACAATTTTATCGCTCAGCGTGGCCGCGGAAAGGAACGCTTTTATTTTCTCCAGAACGGAGGAATCACGCACCTCCTTATCCGTCAGCACAAGGGTACGGGTCTGCATGCCGGAGCAATCAGCCCAGGCCTTTGCTATATCGCGCGCATCTTTGGCGGCGTACTGCAAATCCAGCGAATCATCGTCATAATCTGCCACGCCCAGTGCCACAACGAACATGTTGGGCTCAAAACCACCCTTGCGGATGATTCGGAAACGCGTGGTTTCGCCGGCAATTCCCTCGGCATCCACCGGAGTCACCTCAATCCAGTTCTGCCCCGGAGCCAGCGGCACCTGCACCGTCACCTCGCGCTCGCCGTCGGCTTCACTCTCACCAACCTGCGGCTGGGGGACGGTGACACCATCCCGCAGCACTTGCAGACGCGAAATATCATGTGCCGTAGCCCGCAGGCGAACCGGCAGGTTAAGCGTTTCTTCGTTCGTGAACAATTCCGGCAAGGTAACCTCTGCCACAGGGAAAGCGCCCAACTCCGGCTCTGCCGGCATGGCGTCAGCATCGTACCCCAACTTGCGTAGCCAGCGTTGAGTTGTCGCGCGCAGAGCTGCGACATCTTCCTCATTGCCGCCCAACACCTCCAGCACCTCTGCCGGGCGATTGCGCCACGGAGCCAGCGCGCGCATATTGAGCACCCGGCGCCCATCGCAGGCATCGAGGAAGGTCTCACACCCGGGGCTGCCGGCATAGCGGCCATCTTTCAGCACCACGGCGTAACCATCGCTCTCGGTCAGATAAAGAGAACCGATTTCCTCTGTAGTACCTTCTGCCGACGGGCGAAGGAGGCGATATTCATTGTCGGACTCCGGTAAGAGCAGCAGGCGCAATTCGTCCAGCCAAACAGTATCCAATTCGGCTCCCTTCACCGGCCAACTTTCCAGATACTCCACCTCCTGAGCAGTAAAGTTCACTCGCAAACGGTGCAATGTTTTGGTACCACCAATCAGCAGATAAGTGCACTCATCCGTCCCTCCCGGTTCTGTGACCAGCAGCTCATGGTCATCCCAGCTGATGATATCCCGCTCACGCGTTGCCTGCCGGGCCACCTCATCAAGGGGCAACAAACGCCCCTTACCCTTTAGAGCCGAGTGAAAACCGAACAGCTCATCTTCCTGCCACGTTTTCAATCGCTCAGCCCCCTCAGGAGCGGCAAATATCCACGCCTGCCCCTTGTGCCATACGCCCATATATTCGCTGCGCCCGTGGGCAAGCTCCGAGTAGCCCACTTCATAGCAATTGCGGGCAGAGGCGGCATAGGCTATTGTTTCAGTACTACCGGTACCGACATGCCACTCGCTGAGCACCACTGTATTGGTTTCCTCCCCTATTTTCACTTTGGCGGCAAAAGTCAAGGGCCAGTTAAGGGCAGCACGCAGAGTTTCTTCGTTTGAGCTGTAATCCTGCCCGGCGGCTGCAGAGGGATAATGCTGCAGTCTGGCAGTATCGCGAAGATACTCCACATCATACTCACTCTCACTTTTTGCCGCCAACTGACGCTCGACGGACTCCGGCAAAGGTTGAGATTTCAGCGACTCTGCCGGAACTCGCGTGAGGGTAAGCGTTCGAAGATTCAGCAGCGTGGCATCCCCCCAGCATGTTCTGTAGCGAAGCTCCTCACCTCGCCCCAGTGTTTCCTTAATCCGGATAAAGTGCAGAGGGGATATGCCGGTTTCTCCCTCATTATTCATCGTTTGAATCGCAATCCCCAAGCCCTCAGCGGCTGAGGCTTCGGTCAATTTTTTCTCTCTCTCGGGCCCGGGAGCATACATCGTTTGAGTATCTTCTGATTCGGGATCCGGTATTGCACTCTTTGCTTCATCATCAAAAGGCAGAATTTCCCTGCTCTGCACCTTCATCAGTGACTCCCCTCGCTCGAAGCGGTATTGCCAGTGACAGAGAGCATACGAATCGCCCTGCACTCGCATCGGCATCAGATACTTTGCCCGATGTTCCGAGCGCAGCAACAGTTGCTCTGTGCGAGCATCCCAAAAATGGTTGATAAGGGGCGCCGTTGACTCAGTCTCACCGATATCGCTTGCTGTATAGCGGTTCTGGTTGTTCAGGCTCACCAGCACCCGCTCATCCGCATAGTGCATCTGCCCATTGGCATAGCGCGCCAACGGACGGAACATCGTCCCCGGGTGTTTGTCCATGCGCAGCAGGGGGCGGGCAAACAGGGACAGATTCTCCGGCTCCTCCGCAATTTTCGCCAGCTGTTTCTGAAATGCCGGCACGGTTTTCGGCACGCCATCTTCATCCGAATTCCGCCCGTTCTCCCACCAATCTTTCACCTGCCCAAGCAGCAAAGCATAATCCATAGGAGAAAGCACACTACGCAGCTTCGCAAGCTCCGATTCCAACTGAGAGTACAGAGAGGCGGGCAACTGTACTTCCGCTCCACCGTACAGATTCTGCAGCAGGGGCGTGGAGCCATCGGTCGGGGCGGCATATTTCTCGCGCTCGGCAGCAGCGGCTTCCTCGGCAGTCGGCAACTGCTGCACCCCTCCGGCCTTCACCAGAATCGGCATGGGTTCCGGGGCGGGTTCCGGGGCGGGTTCCGGGGCAGGTTCCGGGGCAGGTTCCGGCGCCTGCGGTTCTTCCGGGCTCACCGACGGCTCGGGCGTCACCTCATCGGGAGTTTGCGCTGCGGGTTTCTGTGGCGATTCGGCGGGTTGCTCAACGGGCGGTGTCGCCGCCTGCCCGGCGTGCTCAGCAGCCCCGTTCTGCGGCTGCTGTTCTTCCTGTTCGCACCCTACCAGCAGCAGCGCCACCAGCAGGGGCAGCATATTCCTGTGCAACAACATCTTAGAGCAAATCGCCCTGACGGGCCGGAGTTCATTGTCTGACAGCATGGTTTTAGTCTACACTATTTTCGGATAAAGGAAATGAAAAATGCTTATTCCGGGTTCTAAAAGCATATTTTATTGTTGAAGAGCCTTGGCAGCAGCAGAATCCCCCTGGCGGGCGGCGGCGGAGAAATAGGCTCGCGCACGCGCCTCATCCTTCGGCACGCCGCGGCCCTGGCGGTAGCGCCAGCCCATCCAGCGCTGCGCTTTCATATCTCCCATCTCCGCGGCCTTGATATAGAGCTGAATAGCTCGGCTTTCGTTCTTTACTTTGCCCTTGCGAGCCTCGGCATAATCTACCCCGAGCTCTCGGACCTGCGCCGCACTGAGCCCGTCGGTTTCGGCGCGTCCGGAAGAGACAGAACTTCCGGGAACGGACACCCCGATTGCCTCAGCTGCAGCAGAATCCCCCTGCTCTGCGGCCATTCGGAAATATTTGCGAGCCTCATACTCATCAACAGCCACGCCACGGCCCTGGCGGTAGCGCCAGCCCATCCAGCGCTGAGCTTTCATATCGCCCATATCAGCGGCTTTGATATAGAGCTGAATAGCGCGACTTTCATCCTTGGTTTTACCCTTGCGAGCCTCAGCATAATCCACCCCGAGCTCTCGTATTTGCGCCGCATTGAGTCCGGACGTTTCATCACCGTAAAGCCTATACTCTTCTATAACTTTACGAACATTATCGTAGGAGCTGGGATGATGATCCAGTGCGCTTTGGCCCTCATTATCCCGCAGGTTACAATCCGCACCATGGCTCAACAAAACACGGGCCACTCCTTCGTTCGTAGTGAGCATCAGAGCCGTCCTGCCCTGATTATCCTGCGCATTCACATCTGCACCATGCTGCAACAAGCGAAGAGCTTTCTCTTCATCCAAGCTCCAGCACCGCATCAGCAGGGTGCTCCCCTGCTCATCTCGGGCATCCACATCTGCTCCAAGCTGTAACAACCGGTTGAAGTGATTTTCATTACCAAAGCAAGCCATCATCAGTTTATTAACGTCAGCGCCCTGGCGGATGAATATTTCCAGCAACTTATCAGATTCAGTCGTGCAGTTAAAGCACGAGCACATCTGACCTGAGTCCATTGTTTTACAATCCAGAACAGTACTTATTAACGCCTCAACCCTTTCCATCGGCAGCTTTTGGCTGAGCGCCTCATTCAAAATGAGCGAGCACATCTGACCAGCCCCCATCGTTTTACCATCCAGCCCAGCACTCAGTATCTCCTCAATCCTATCCATCGGCAGCTTTCGCGCGAGCACCACATGCAGCCAGCCACAGAAATTGTCAGAACTGTGTGGATCGATAGACTTTCGTCGTACCTTCCCGTCAGCCGACAAACGAATACCCTTTCTGAGCATGGATATAGCCCTGTCCCATTCACCTCGCAGAATGTAATAGCCAGGGTGATAGGCTATTTCGTTATAGCCCCTGTTTTCCAGCATCGAGACAGAAGGTTTCTGCATACCGCCGGTTCGTTTTTCAACGGCTTCCTGTACAGCAGGGAACAACTCATCTATGCGCAGAATACCATCACTGTCTGAATCCCGCCAGGCGGGCTCACGCAGCGCCTCGATGATGGAAGCCGTGTAGACGCCATTCTGCATCTCACTGGTTTCAAGAGCATATTCCGCACCGGCAGAGGCCGTCAACATATTGATACCACGCCGGGTACTGCCAATAGAGAACATCTCTTCGATATAGCGTTTTCGAGCGGCATAAGACATAGCAGTCTTTCGCACCTTCATACCGCGGTGTTGAATGGCACGCACACCGGGCGGCAGCTGCTCCATGGCCAGAGCCATTTTTTCCTCACCGGCCTCGCCGAGTTCACCGGCGTGGCAGGTATCCATCAGCAGTAGTTTCATCTGAGCAGCGGAGCTATCCAGACAATCCATGAGGGCGTCCGCCGAAATACCGGTTTCTTTCACCCGATTAACATCAAATGTTGCCGGGGCATAATAGTAATCCATGTTGCTGTCCAGCATACCATGACCGGCCACATAGAAGACGACTTTGTCGCTTGAGGTGGAAGCCGAAAGGAAACCCTTGATTTTTTCGAGTACGGAGGCATCGCGCACTTCCTTATCCGTCAGTACAAGGGTGCGGGTCTGCATACCGGAGCAATCAGCCCAGGCCTTCGCCATATCGCGCGCATCTTTGGCGGCGTACTGCAAATCCAGCGAATCGTCATCATAATCTGCCACACCCAGTGCCACCACAAACAAATTCGCGGCATACCCGCCCCTGCGAATGATGCGGAAACGCGTGGTTTCGCCGGCAATTCCCTCGGCATCCACCGGGGTCACCTCAATCCAGTTCTGCCCCGGAGCCAGCGGCACCTGCACTGTCACCTCGCGTTCACCGGCAGAGTCACTCTCGCCAATCTGCGGTTGTGGTACAAGAGCCCCGTCACGCAGCACTTGCAGGCGGCATATATCATGGGCAGTGGCCCGCAATCTGACCGGAACGCTCAGCGTATCTTCATTCGTGAACAGTTCCGGCAAAGTAACCTCCGCTATGGGGAACGCCGCCAGCTCGGGCTCCGCCGGCATATTGTCCGGGTCATAGCCCAGCCTGCGCAGCCAACGCTGAGTCGTTGCGCGCAGGGCGGCGATATCTTCCTTGTTGCCGCCCAACACCTCCAACACCTCTGCCGGTCGATTGCGCCAGGGTGCCAGCGCACGCATGTTGAGCAGCTGACGGCCGTCACAAGCATCCAGGAAAGCCTCGCACCCGGGGCTGCCGGTATAGCGTCCATCTTTCAGCACGATAGCATAGCCATCACTCTCCGTCAGGTACAGGGCACCGATTTCATCCACAGCGCCATCCTCCTGCATACGAATCATGCGATAGTGATTATCAGAGTCCGGCAGCAACAACAGGCGCATAGCATCCAACCAAACGGTCGACAGCTCGCACCCCTTTACCGGCCAGCTTTCAAGGTATTCCACAGTTCCGGCATTGAAGTTCACTCGCAGACGGTTCACATTGTTGGTGCCGCCTATCAGTAAATAAGTGCAGTCATCCGTTCCACCCGGTTCCGTCACCAGCAACCCGCAGTCTTCCCAGCTCAGCAGCTCCGGGTCTCGCTTAGGCTGTTGAACCACTTCTTCCAGGGGCACCAAACGCCCCACGCCGCGAACAGCACCATGAAAATCCTCTACCGGTGACTCCGGAGCAACACCTTGCACTCTTTCCTGCCCGGGCGGCACAGCAAAAAACCATGTTTTCCCCTTATGCCACACCCCCGTATACACGCTTTCCCCGGTTGCCTCCGTTGTGTAACCCTCAAAGAACCAAGCAGGAACAAAAGCCATAAAGGCGATTGTATCCCTACTGCCAATACTCACACACCAATCTTTCAAGACACCGGGTCTATTCCGGTAGCACTCCTGATATGATGTTGCGGCCAGAGTTATCGGCCATTGAATAGACTCACGCAGGAGCGATTCATTGTCGATATAATCCACCCCCCTTGTTGCCGATGGATAATACCTCAGCTGCAGTTGCGATTCATCCGGTAGCTCCAAATTGCTATTAGTTGCATCCTCTTCAGAACAAATATTTTCTTTCGTTTTCTGCACCACGCTTTCCGGCACGGAAAACGCAGCGAGTTCGGCCGCCGATATCTTCGTGTGTGTAAGTGAAAGCAAATCCAATATGCCCCCCTCACCCCAGCAGTTGCGGTATCTGAGCTCAGTTCCACTGCCACAGGTATCCACTATTTTAGTAACATTACCAGGCCCGCCGATACCCTCACCGTCCGGGAAAGCGCATACCAGCTTAACACCCAGCCCCTCGGGGGCTGCCGCCTTGCTATAAGCCTGAGTCCTCGCCGTCACCAGCTCTTCATCCCACGTGTACTTGGCCGATTCTTCCGCATTCGGCAAACAACGCTTAGCCTCAGGTGACACCGGCATTACAGTGCCGGTCTGAGGGTTCAACACCGAATCACAGTCGGCATCTTCTCTATCGAAGTAACCACCGATACTCTTTATTTCGTGTTTATAAGGTCCCCCCCACCACATAACATAGGAATCCTTATCCACACGAACAGGCATACCATATTTCACGGGATGCTGAGTCCGCAGCAATAACTTCTCCGTACGAGTATCCCAGAAATGGTTAATCACTTGTTCACAGAACTCCGGATTTTCACGATTCGTGTTATTCAAACTCACCAGCACCCGTTCATCAGCATAATGCATTTGGCCGATTGCATAGCGAGCCAGCGGCCGAAACACGGTTCCGGCCTTTACATCGGACAGCACCTGCACACGCGGGAAAAGCGTATCATCTTGGGGTGCAGCTATCACTTTTTCCAGCAACTTCCGAAGTTCCGGAACTGTCTTCTTATACTCTTCACCACGCTGACCCTTCTCCCAGCAGTACCGAACCTGCTGCAACAGCTGCAGGTATTCCCAGGGAGTCAGAATTTCACGCAGAGTGGCAAGGGGGGCCTCCACCCCCCGATATAGAGAATCCGGCAGCTGCACCTCTACCCCACCGTACAGATTCCGCAGCAGAGGGGTAGGACCATCCGTCGGGGCGGCATACCTCTCGCGCTCAGCAGCAGCGGTTTCCTCTGCAGTCGGCTGCGGCTGTACCCCGCCGGCCTTCACCAGAATCGGCATGGGTTCCGGGGCGGGTTCCCAAGCAGGTTCCGGCGCCTGCGGTTCTTCCGAGCTCAGCGACGGTTCGGGCGTCACCTCGTCGGGAGTTTGCGTTGCGGGTTTCTGTGGCGATTCGGCGGGTTGCTCAACGGGCGGTGTCGCCGCCTGCCCGGCGTGCTCTGCAGCCTCGCTCTGCGGCTGCTGCTCTTTCGGTTTGCACCCTACCAGCAGCAGTGCTGCCAGCAGGGGCAGCATATTCCTGTGCAACAACATCTTAGAGCAAATCGCCCTGACGGGCCGGAGTTCATTGTCTGACAGCATGGCTTCAGTCTACACTATTTTAGACGGAATGGGAATGAAAAACTGTTTTTTCGGCAATTTTTGACGCAGTGCCCAATTCTGCTTGACACACAGAGGATTCATGAAATAATGGGGATATGCGTCAAATTGAGTATTCCATCTACTTTGCCTGTAAACGCAAGCCCCTGCACTGGGCAAGAATAGAGGAACTGCAGTTGCAACCCCACGGCTACTACCTGACGAACTCTGACTACCACCTGCTGCCGACAGGGGCCGCACTGCCGTTTGCGCCCTGGGTGCATGAGCTGGAAGCACTGAGCACCATACCGCTCACACGCCATGCGGCCCGCATTGATATCGGCATAGGAACCGAATTCATGGTGAGTGAGTTTACCATGCCTGTGCCGGCGCAACTGGTGCAACTGTTTGCGACGGCCGGTGTGGGATTGAGCCTTACCCTCATGCCACACTTCAATCGGCAAACCCGATACCGTGGGATGAGCTACAACGTACTGGCCGCAGACACGCTGCCGCGAAAACCCGCCCGGCACTTACCCGCTGCTATCACCCGCCACCTGCACAGCATGTCACTGCACCCCCACTATCAAAACAGCAATTTCACCCGGCTCGTGGCTCACCCGCTGCCACCCGGCAGCACTGTCGCCGTATGCCGTTACATAGCCCGCGGAGGCTGGATAAGCCTCGATTTGCCACCCATCTTCATGCGTCGAGTAGCGGCTCAACAATCAGCCCTGTTGCTGCACATCAATTTACCCCAGAGCCACGGGGAGAAAATAGTAACCCCGCTTCACTCAGCCCTCTGAAAAAAGCCGGCACCGCTTATGACGTTGCACAGAACCGCGTTCTGCCCCCGGTAAGTCACGCTTACGCCTTGCAATGTGAGCGATATTCCCCTATAATGCAGGGCGTTCTCATTATGTCCAGTTCATTCGGTTCGGTTTTCAAAGTCAGCACGTGGGGAGAATCCCACGGTGTGGGGGTGGGTGTTGTCATCGACGGTTGTCCGGCAGGTGTAGCGCTGAGCACTGAGCAGATACAAGCCGAGCTGAACCGCCGCCGCCCCGGGCAGAGCGATATCGTAACCCCGCGCAATGAAGAAGACAAGGTAGAGATTCTCAGCGGCGTGCTCGATGGCGTTACTCTGGGCACCCCCATTGCCCTGTCGGTGCGCAATAAGGACCACCAATCCGCGGCCTACAATGAAATGCAGCACACCTATCGCCCATCGCATGCCGATTACTGCTACGATGCGAAGTACGGCATACGAGCCTGGGCCGGTGGCGGTCGTGCCAGTGCCCGCGAAACCATCGGCCGAGTGGCTGCCGGGGCTGTAGCCAAAGCCGTGGCACAGGCCATCTGCCCCCGGCTGCAGGTTATCGGCTGGGTGCAGCAGGTTCACACCGTTTTCTGCCATGTGCTGCCGGCAGATGTCGACCCGGCCGTGGTCGAGAGCAACATTGTGCGTGCAGCCGACCCCGAAAGTGCTGAAGATATGAGCATGGTCATACGCGAGGCTCGCGCCAAAGGTGATTCCGTAGGTGGTGTGGTGGCCTGCACCGTGCGCAACTGCCCTGTAGGACTGGGAGACCCCGTATTCGACAAGCTTGAGGCCACACTCGCCCATGCCATGCTGAGCATACCGGCCTGCAAGGGCTTTGAAATAGGCAGCGGTTTCGGAGCCCCGGCACTGCGCGGCTCCGAGCACAACGACCCGTACTACATGGACGGCGACCGCGTGCGCACCCGAACTAACTACTCCGGCGGCGTGCAGGGCGGTATCTCCAACGGTGAAGATATCAATATGCGCCTGGCATTCAAACCCACCGCCACTCTCATGGTACCGCAGAATACCGTCAACGATGAACACGCCGAAGTTCAGCTGCGCGGTAAGGGGCGCCATGATCCCTGTGTACTGCCCCGCGCCGTGCCCGTGGTCGAGGCCATGGCATGGCTTGTGATTACAGACCACCTTCTGCGCCAACGCTCAGCCCGAATCTGAACCATGGAAATCAACAAAAACACCCCGCAGGCTGACATGCAGCGGCTTTATGCAGCCGTGGTAAAACGCGAGTTTCTGAAAGGCACGCCTCTCAACATCAAGGTCTTTTTACGCTACGCCATCCTTTTCATCCTCTTTCCGGGCATGATATTCGGCTTTTATGTCGGGTTAGCCATCACGGCGGCCTTCTGCGGGGTATTGTTGACCCTGGTACTGACAGACAACATGCAGTGGGGCATGACTGCCACGCTGTCATGGTTGGCTCTGGGCTTGATACCGACTATCTTTGTAACTGTTGACACATGGCGGCGCGCCGCACGTACCCGGGCACAGCGCATGATGGAGCGAGCCCCCCTGCCCGGCTCCCACACGGCAAAAGCCATGACCGCAGCTCACACCCAGCTGAAATGGCGCCCTAAAAAAGTCAACGGCAACACCATTCGCATAGCCGCTGCCACCGTACGCGCCGAACAAGACGGCATATACGCCTACCTGCTTACAATCAAAAACTACTCAGGCAACCGCCTGCTCACTGATGGTCCCGCCGGTATGTGCCTGGTACAAAGCACGGGCAAAAAAGGGGAAGAGCTGCAAGCCCTGTTGCTCTACCGCCTGAAAGCCGGCACTCACGAAATTTGCTGGAGCCTGCAGGCGGA
The DNA here is from genome assembly GCA_017477935.1 of Akkermansia sp. Taxonomy (GTDB): domain Bacteria; phylum Verrucomicrobiota; class Verrucomicrobiia; order Verrucomicrobiales; family Akkermansiaceae; genus Akkermansia. The sequence goes on from JAFVIC010000088.1 coordinate 22,370, forward strand.
CGAATCGCCCCACGCCACACTCAGTCGCCTGAACTGAGCAATTCACAGCTTCTCCTCGGCAAGAGAACTCAATTCCCCTTCCCCACAAATGACTAAAACGGCGGTATGCTCAACAGCATACCGCCGAATCGGTATAAGAAAGGAAGTTATATAAGAAAGGAAGTTATACGCCGAATCAGTAGCGAATCTCGTAGTTACCGGGGTCACGCGGAGCCTCAGGCTCGCGGTCGCAGGGGGGCAGCATGGTATTGAGAGCGCGGCGCTGAATGGTCTTCTTCATACCGGCGTCATTGTCCTTGGTAAGCTCAGCGGCATCTTTGGCCTCTTTCTCACGCTGCTTCTCAGCCTGAGCCTTAGCTTTGTGGTACTGGTTGAGGCTGGCCTTCTGGCGCTCGGTGGCCATGCCCTTCAGAGCCTCCTCAGAAAGATCGGACTGTTCGATAACAGGAGCAGCCTGAACCACTGCGACGGCGACGGCAAAAACAGAGAGTAAGGAAAGCGTTTTCATAAATCTAGGACGCTTTTCAGTATACGCAATACACACGACATGTCAAGCTCATTCTACCCTTTTTTGAAAGGGGATGGAAAAAATCTTGCAATTTAACGCGCGACAAGGTAGGATGTTGCGCCGCACACAATCTTACCATGAGCGAAGCCAGCAAAGAGAAACCGGACTTCAAGGCAGCCGCCATCAAAGAGGTGGACCGTACCGTCATGCCCCAGGCTCCGGGGGTGGAAAAAAGCATGCTCTCGATGATGACCATCGACCCCACCAACATTATATCTCAATGCATTGCGGACGGCATGAACAGCGACTACTTCTACGTGCCCGCTCACCGTATTCTCTGGGAAATCTTCCGCGAGCGCTATGAAAAAGGCATCGCCCTCGACATCGTTTCCGTTGCTCAGGAACTCACCGACCACAAACAGCTGGAGGCAGTCGGCGGGCAACCCGGCCTCACCGACATCTTCACCTATTCTACCACAACAGCTCTTTATAGCATTCATTTCGAAACCCTCAAGGAGAAATTCATACGCCGCAGCATCATCCTGACGGCCAACAAGGCCTCCGATTCCGCCTTTACATCGGAAGCCGAAATTGACGAACTGTTGGACCAGACGGAGCAAGACGTGCTCAAAATCCGCATGAACTCCGCCAAAGGTGAAGAATGGAGCCTGAAAGTCGACATCGACAAAGCCGTCACCAACCTGGAGCGCATGATGTCGACCTCCGGCGGTATACTGGGGCTCTCATCCGGGTTCCCCAAGCTCGACACCATGATTAACGGCATGAAACCGGGCGAGCTGTTCATCATTGCCGCCCGTCCGGCTATGGGTAAAACTTCCTTCATGCTCAATATCATGGAGCATGTTGTGCTGGATTTGAAAAAACCGATGATGGCTTTCTCTTGCGAAATGCCCAGTGAGCAGCTCGTTGAACGACTGCTCTATGCCCGCAGCGGCATCAACAAGCAAGACCTCAAAGCCCGCCAGGGGAAACTCAATCAGGATGAAATGAAGCGTTTCCGCTCCGCCATCACGGAGCTGAAAAACAGCAAACTCATCATCGATGACACCGCCGCCATCTCCATATCCGAGCTGCGTGCCAAGGCACGTCGCCAAATGCGCAAATACCCTGACTTGGCAGCTATCGGCATTGACTACCTGCAGCTTATGCGCTCTCACACCAAACAGGCTCAAAACAGCCGCGAACGTGAGATTGCCGAAATTTCAGGCGGTCTGAAAAGCTTGGCCAAAGAACTCAAGCTCCCCATCATTGCACTTGCACAGCTGAACCGTGGCCCCGAAAACCGAACAGGTAAAAACAAGGGTACCCCACAGATGAGCGACCTGCGTGAATCAGGCGCTATCGAGCAGGACGCCGACATGATTGGCTTGTTATGGCGCTCCCGTTACTATGCAGAAGATGACGAGGAACGCGAAAGCGTAGGCAACGAGGCTAACCTGCTACTGGCCAAAAACCGTAACGGCCCCACAGGTGATGTACCGCTGAGTTTCCACGCTGAAATCATGCGCTTCGTGCCCCGCACTGTCGTTGATAACGACGAAGAATAAACACGCACGCAAGCTACAGGCTGCGATTTCAGAAATCCTCACTGAGCACGCCGGACTCGAACAAAGCCTCGTCTCCGCCGTGATAGTTGACCGTCTCAAGCGGAACGTATGCCACCACGGCCTCTTTCTGACCAGAACCGGCGTAAACAATGGTGTTGCCCCCCATCTGCGCAGCCAGCTGCTTAACAGCCTGCACATAGTCCTCATTATCATACGGCAGCACCGCATTGTTCAGTATGCGGAAACGCCCCACAATCAAGGTACCGGGTATCGTGGGCACTACCGGCAGAAACTCCACCTCATACGTCGGCACAACCGGACGAACGCCGCTCACCGGCAAAGGCTCCGCCTGCCAGTCACTCACATCAGGCAACGTGGAGCAACCGACTAACAGAGTCAGGGGCAGCGCTATTCTTATAAGTTTCACTTTCTACGAGTTAAAAAGAACAAGCCGAAATTACTCCTGTCAAAAGAGGCAACAAACAGAAACAACCATCGGCCTATGAGTGAAATATACACGAACGGTCACATTTGTCAAGCCGCAATATCTCAGCTAAACACACAAAAAATCAGGAGATTTTGAAGAAAGCACATTTTTTGCTTGCAGGCATAGGTTGTTAGCGTTAGAATGAGTTCATGGCGGACATTCATCCTACAGCGATTATCGATTCTACCGCAGAAATTGCGGAAGATGTTAAAATTGGGCCGTACTGCGTAATCGGCCCGCATGTGAAACTGGGTTCGGGCTGTGTGTTACACAACCACGTTGTACTGGGCGGGCCTTCCACCTTCGGCAAGAACAACGAGTTCTTCCCCTTCTCGGTCATCGGTCTCAAGACGCAGGATTTGAAGTACAAAGGGGAACCGACCTACCTTGAGGTGGGTGACAACAACGTGTTCCGCGAGAACTGCAACATCAACCGCGGCACCACTCCCGAAACAAAGACCGTTATCGGCAACAATAACCTTTTCCTTATCAACAGCCACTGCGGCCACGAGGTGCACGTAGGCAACAATGTTATCATGTCCGGTTTTGCTGCTGCCGCCGGTCACTGCACCATCAGTGACTGGGCCATCATCGGCGGTTGTGCAGCGCTGCACCAGTTCGTACGCATTGGTGAGCATGCCATGGTAGGCGGTGCCAGCCGCGTAACCCAGGACGTCGCCCCCTACATGATTGCCGAGGGCGGCCTGCTGCGCTCGGTCAACACCATCGGTCTGCAGCGCCGTGGGTTTGCGGATGATGACATCCGTGCCATCAAATACGCCTACCGCAAACTCTTCCTCGACAAGAAGTCGAACATGACCATCAATATCGAAACCCTGCTGGCGGAAGGCGATGCCAAGCACGTGCAGAACCCGCACGTACAGCGCATATTGCAGTTCCTGAAAGAATCCGAGCGAGGTTTCCTGCACTGATGAAACGCCACATCGTCTTCGACCTCGACGGTACGCTGGTGGACTCGCTCCCCGGCATAGCCGAAGGTGTGAACCGGGCCTTGCAGGCGCTGGGGCTCCCGGGGCATAGTCAACAGTCCATCAGCCGCATGATAGGCAGCGGTGCTGCCAACCTGTGCGGCATGGCCCTGGGCTATGTGGATGCCGCCCACACCCCGCCTGACGAACTGGCCGCCATGCACGAACAGTTCCGCCGTTTCTACCCCGAGTGCTGGCAATACCCGCTCACCCGCGCCTACCCCTGGGTGGCCAACATGCTTACCCTGCTATCAGCTGAAGGGGCTGAGCTCGCTGTACTGTCCAACAAGCCGCACGAGGTCACCGAACCGATGGTTCGCGCCATTTTCCCGCACATCCCCTTCACGACTATACTGGGTTACACCGGAAAATTCCCCCGCAAACCCGCCCCCGATGCCCTGCAGTACATCGCAGCCCAATGGGGTGTGCCCGTGAACGAAATCACCCTGGTGGGCGACAGTCTGTACGATGCCCGCACCGCGCAGAACGCCGGCTGCGATTTAGCGCTTGTAGCCTGGGGTTATGCCGAGGTCAGCGATTTAGTTACCTGGCCGGCCCCGGTATTCGGCTCAGTTGATGAGCTGCGCCACTACCTGCTCAACAGCTGATATTCGCTGCCATTGTCATGGATTTCATCATCTTCGCCGCCGCCAAACCCTCCATTGACTACGCCCGGAGAGGGGTTCAGTTCTTCGAGGAACGCCTGCGCCCGCTGGGTAAAGTCGAAATCCGCTATGTGAAGGCCGGCAGTTCGGAGGAAGTATCTGCCCGTCTGCTAGAGGCCAGCAAAGGTTGCCTGCGCATTGCCATGGATGAACGCGGCGAAAACTGGACCTCGCGCGAGCTGGAAAAACGCGCCAAAACCTGGCAAATGCGCGCCGTGAAACACGTAGCCTTCCTCATCGGGGCTGCGGATGGTCACACTCAGGCACTGCGCGATACCTGCGACCACGTTCTGTCTCTGGGGCGCCACACCATGCAGCATGAATTGGCCCTGGTTGTGCTGCTCGAGCAGATATACCGCCTGCACACCATGCTTGCCGGCAGCCCTTACCACCGGGATTGAATAGGGGCTCTGCCTCAGAAAGACTTAACAGAAAAAGAGCGTGTTGCCTCAAAAAAAACAGTCACCGAAAAGTGGATGCCTCAAAATTGCGGTCACCGAAACTTTAGCCGATAATTGGCTAAAAAACAAGGCAAATCCACCATTTTTCTGCCCCAAAATGACAGCGAGCGTAGCGAGTC
>JAFVIC010000089.1 GCA_017477935.1 Akkermansia sp.
CTCATGTACTTTTTCACCATACCCGGGGCTGCGCGAGCCTGACGGCTCGCTTACCCCGCGCTACTATCTGCCGCCCTGGACGGGCTTTAAGTTCAGCGGGCGTTCCGCTCGCGGAATTTTGAGTCCGTAGGACGACAGACAATAGCCGGAGCCGGAGCTGCGTCAGCAGCGAAGTCTCCGGAAACCGGAGAAAAACATACCGGAGCCCCGCCGGATGGCGGGCCGACAGAAGGCCACCGCATGGGATTGAGCCACGGCCATCTGTCGGCCCTCCGCGTTCCGCGTCGGGGCTCGCATTCCCTTTTTCCACCATACCCGGGGCTGCGCGAGCCTGTCGGCTCGCTTGCCCCGCGCTACTCTCTGTCGACCTCACGGGCTTTGAGTTCGGCGGTCGTTGCGCCCGCGGGCTGGTTCGATAAATCCTGATTTGTTCAACGCTTGTTGAGTAACAGCGAATCTGAAACAACCCCACAAAAAATGAAGCGCTGATGGCATTGTTACCCATCAGCGCGAAATACCGAAACAGTAAAGGGGGCGATTGCTCGCCCCCCCTGAATCGGTTGAAATCAGAAGTTGATACCGACCTGAACACCGGCGGCAGAGGCAAAATCCTTGTCGCGATAGGCGGCGTCCATAATCATGTGGTAATACACGGAGCTGTACACATAGTCGTTAATCTGTACACGGTACATGAGCTCCAGAATCTTCTCAAACTCGTTCACCAGCGGATTAGCAGCACCGTCCGCGCCCTTGAACATACCATAGCCGATGCCAAGGTAGTCATTCGGACTAGAGGGGCAGAGATTGATGGTGGCACCGGCCGAAAGCTCGGCCGTGCAGCGCTGGTAGTCGCCGGAAGCCCAGCCGGCTCGGCCATAAACCTTAGCGGCATCGCACACCTGGTATTCCACACTACCGAAGATACCTACGGCGTTGCGGTCATGCATACGACCGCTGCCATCAGGAGCATCCTGAGTGCAGAAGAAGGGGCTCACGCGCACCTTACCACGGCCATCGTAGCCGAAGATATGACCGTACTCACCCACCATGGCCCAGCCATTGGCATGATCGGGGTTGAAGGGGTTCATCCCCCAGCGGGTACCCATGCGGGTAACGGCGGCGGACACCCAGTTGCGGTTATCCAGCTCGTACTGTCCCACAATGGCCAGGTTGTTATAGGGCAGCGGCAGCACGCCGGAGCTCTCAAAGTTGTCGTTCGTGAATCGGGCGTGCCCCACACGGTCGAAATAGTTGTTGAGCTTTATCATACCCGCGGCCACCATACCACGCTTGCCGGCAAAGAAATGCTTGACGGAAACTTCGAGCAGCGCAGCATCGTGCGCGTCGAGCACATCGGTATGCAGGCCCGAGCACATCCCCATAGCGTTCGCATAGAAGGTGGAGGGGTCATCGGAATCATTGTTCAGCCCCCAGGAGCCGGCCAAATCCACACGCAGCCAGGTGCCGCCGTTGTAGGCGTCCTCAATCAGGCGCTGATTCAGAATGGTGTACAGAATAGCGATATGCTCATTTTCATTGTAGCCGTCCATGGCGTTGTCGAGCGCCCAGTAACCATATACCAGGTCAACAATCCACTGCGTACCGTATTTGGCATTCGCTGCTTTCTTATACTCAGGTGCATCAGGACCGGGGGTAAACATGTTGCCGCTGTACACAACACTGCCCGGTGCCGGTTCATCTGCTACGGCGCTCATGGGCGCTGCCAGCAAACCGGCCATTGCCAGAAGAGAGAAAAGTTGTTTTTTCATGCGTGCCTGTATTCTATCATAACGCATTCTGTTGCACAAGTATAAAAATTCTTCACAAAAAAGCTTGACTATGCTCCAACTTTTCGCTATAAAAACCTTGACCCCACTCTAGCTTCATATAAATAGCGAGAGAAACAACAGAAAGATATAACCATGAAAAAGCTACTGATGATGGCCGCCATGGCCGTGAGCACCTTGTTGGCACAGGTAAGTGCCGATGTCGTAGGTTACTGGACAACCATCGACGATGACACAAACGAAGCCAAGAGCGTAGTGCAGGTTTACAAGCACAAGGGTAAAGTCTACGGCCGCGTGGTAAAGCTGCTGAAGAACCCCGGTGCAACCGCTAAAATCCCCGGTAACCCGAGCACCCTGGGCCTGGATATCATCTGGGACCTCGAAAAAGACGGTGACGAATACAACGGCGGCAAGGTTCTCGACCCTGAGAAGGGCAGTGTCTACCGCTGCTCCATGTGGCGCGAAGGCGATACACTGAAAATGCGCGGCAAGCTCGGCATCTTCTTCCGCACTCAGACATGGAAGAAGAACACCACCTTCAAGCCGACCAGCACCGCTGCCCCCACCCCGAAGATTCCCAAAGTGGACTGAATAACTATTCAGAACAATTGATATAGTGAGTTAAACTGACCTCTTGCGAGAGGTCAGTTTTTTTCGGCAGCAGGTGTCCATCACCAAATAAGGCGAGTGCTGTAGCGAGAATGGCTCAATCGAGACTTGAAAAGTGTTGGGAAAGGTGGTAGAATGCGCCCATGAAGACGTGCCTGGGCAGCTTGCTACTGATACCCACACTGGCAGCCGTAGTGCTGACGGTGGTATACCATACGTCTGTAAACGGAGAGCTGAAATTTGAACAACGGGCCTCTGAGACGGAGTACATCAACACGGCACGTTCATACCGACCGACGAAAGTGAAGGAAAAGCCCAAATCCATCGTCACCCCGGCAGCCCTGCCGGATATGCAAGATGACGATGCGCCCGAGGAGGTGGAACCATGAGCGCAGAGCACCCCATCATCGGCTATACCCTGGGGGACCAGGCCGGCATAGGGCCTGAGGTCATACGAGCAGCGCTGGCACAGGCACCGACCGGGGCCGAGTATCGACTGATAGGGCGTGAAATCAACTGTACCCCCGGCAAGCCGACTGTTGCCACAGCACAAGCAGCCCTCGAACACCTGGAGCTTGCCGCTGCAGCCCTGCGTGAAGGCTCGATAGATGCCGTGGTGACAGCTCCCATCTGCAAGGAAGCCCTGCACCGACTGGGCTTTGCCTACCCCGGGCAAACGGAGTTTTTCGCTGACCGTATGGGGGTGAAAGACTTTGCCATGTGCCTGACCGGCCGTCACCTGACGGTGGCTCTGTGCACCACCCACGTTGCCGTGGCGGATGTAGCGCGCCTGCTGCGCACCGAGGAAATTGTGCGTGTGGGGAGCCTGTTGGCACGTTTTCTGCAACGCACAGGTACCCCCTGTCCCCGCATTGCTCTGGCGGGTCTGAACCCGCACAATGGTGAGAGCGGCGCCTTCGGGCACGAAGAAAGCACCCTCATTGCCCCGGCGCTCCCGCTGCTGCGCGCAGCCGTACCGAGTGCTCAATTCAGCGGCCCCTGTGTACCTGACTGTGTGTACCGAGATGCCGCGCAGGGGCTGTACGACGGCATCGTGGCCCCTTACCACGACCAAGCGCTCATTCCCCTGAAACTTCTCGACTTCGACAATGCTGTAAATGCCACCATCGGCCTGCCGCGCCTGAGGGTAAGCCCCGACCACGGCACCGCCTTCGGCATCGCCGGGCACGGTATCGCTAATCCGGCAAGCACCCTGAGAGCCTTCCGGGTAGCCCTCCGCAGCGTGCAATAGAAAAAAATGTTAGCCCGAACTCAATTCATGTTTGACTAGGGAGATGGGGTGTGCTAGAGTAATACAAAACATACACGCGACAACATCGTGAGCACAATAAAAAGAGAAAAAATCACCGACCTCACCAAATTGGTGAAAGGTGGCGACAAGTTGCCGGCATGGCTTGTGCTGTGGGCAGAAAAAAAGCTCGGGCTGCATGCCCTCAACGTTGCGCATGATCACATTGAAGCCGACTGGGAGGCCGGCAGTACGGACAATTTCTTCAAGCTCGCCTGCAAGCACCTGAGCCTGAACTATGACCTGAGCGGTCTGGAAAACATACCGAAGGAAGGCCCCTGCGTCATTGTGAGCAATCATCCTCACGGTATGTCCGATGGGTTGATGTTCGGCGATGTCGCGATGAAGGTACGCAGCGATATCCGCATTGTAGTCAATGAGTTTCTGCAATGCGTGCGCGGCATGGTGCCCTACGAAATCATGGTTGATGTGTACGGCGGCGAGGCCGCTAAGCGCGCCAATATGGCCGGCATGCGCGAGATACTGCGCTGGCTGAAAGGCGGGCACTGTATTCTGGTGTTCCCCAGCGGGTCAGCGGCCACCTACTCCCACCGCGACCGCCGCGTGATAGATGACCCGTGGCAGGCGAACATCGCCAGCCTTATCCGCAAGACCGGAGCCACTGTTGTACCCATGCACATATCCGGGCGCACCGGCATCTTCTTCCAGCTCCTTTCCATCATCAACAAAGGCATACGCGCCAATTTTCTTGCACGCGAAATCCTGCGCGACGGGCGTATGCGCCACACTATCAGGCTCGGGAAAGCCATAACTCCCGCCACTATAGCCATGACTGAAAATGACCAGGCTCTCTCTGATTTTTTGCGACTGAGCAGCATGCTGCAGCGCTATCCGCAAACACCCACCGCCTCGGCAGCACCTCCCCGGCAAATGGAACCTATCGAACAAAGTGCGCCGACCGATGAACTGCTGGCTGAAATCAACGCCCTGCCCGCTGATGCCCTTTACGCAGAAACCGCAAACGGCCTGAAGGTTTACGCGGTGGAAGCGCCCCAAATCCCCAAACTGATGCGCGAAATCGGTATACAGCGAGAGCACACCTTCCGCGCAGTCGGCGAAGGCTCGGGCAATGCCTGCGACCTGGATTGCTACGATGAAACCTACACCCACCTCATCATGTGGGATAGCAAGGCCAACCGCCTGGCCGGTGCCTACCGTATGGGCCGTACGGACAAGATTCTCGATTCCGCCGGGGCAAAAGGCATCTACAACTCTCAGTTCTTCCGATTCAGCAAAAAGATATTGCAGGTGATGAGACGTGGCCTCGAAATGGGGCGCGCCTTCATTTGCAAGGATTACCAGCGCCACCCTGCCTCACTTGACACACTCTGGATGGGTATTGGCCACTACCTGGCTCGCCACCCCGAGTACCGTTATCTCTACGGCACGGTCAGTATATCCGGCGAATACACGCCTGCCTCGCGCGCACTCATGCTCTCTTACCTGAAAGCCCATTGCATGAATGAGGAACTGACCGGCGAGGTGAAAGCCCTGTACCCGCCTGAGGGTATTGAACTGCTGAGCGAAGACGCCCGCCTGGTACCCACCGCGCTCGCCGAGCTACGCCTGCTCACCGGGCTGGTAGCCGACCTGGAACCGGACAACAAGAGCATACCCGTACTGCTGCGCCAGTACCTGCGACTGGGTGGAAAAATGCTCTCATTCGGCGTGGATAATGACTTCGGCGGTACTCTGGATTGCCTGGTACTCGTCGACATGGCACAGGCACCCCAGCGCATTCTCGACCGCTACTGCGGTAAGGACTACGCCAGGCCCAACTGAGCCCGCACATGCAGCCGGCTTGAACCAGCAAAGCCCGATGAACCATCGGGCTTTACTGATTTTATAAAACGAGGGTGAGGTATTCCGCCCCACCCTCGAATTGAAGACTGATTGAGTGCGCGACGTATCAGAACTGCCAGCCGAAACCGGCACGTGCGCCTACATACACGGGTTCCTCACCGCCATCGGTGGCCTCGACCATGTAGCCGGTGACCTGAGCAGCACCGAACACATACATGCTTGCAGTGATGTCGTAACGCACACCAAGCTCAGCGGAATAAGCGAAACCGCTGTCATCTCCCTTGATGGAGTAGTCACCATCTACTTCGGACAGTTCAAGCTCGCAGCGGGTATAACCGGCATTCACACCGGCAAACCAGGAAAAACCGCCACCGATAGGTGCCGTGTATCGAACACCGGGCATAACGGTCAAACCGTTCACCTCAATCTCATCGTGATGGCGATCCAGACCGCTGCTATAGTAATAATCACGGCTACCCTCAACATAACCTACTCGCATGTTAACCGACCAATTCTCGTTGATATTGTATACACCGGTGATATCAACACCATAGGTATCGATACCTTCATAATAGTCATTGATATCATTCTGCTGGATGTTGTACACGCCGGCTACTTCCACGGCAAAGGCAGGAGCAGGTGCAGCAGGTGCGATGGCAGGCACATCCACCACGGTAACAGTTACATTCCTAGCATCTCCGGCCATTGCAGGCACGGCAAGAGCGAGAGCAAGTATAATTGACTTTTTCATAATGATAACAAGGCTGAAATCGAGCCCGAAGACAGGCTAACTGATTTATTCATCAACGTCAAGAAAAAAGGGTGAGGCTTTCGCCCCACCCTGATAAACAATTGATATGTCGCTCGTTGGATTAGAACTTGCCACCGAGACCCATGCGAACACCCCAACCGGAGTGAGACTTGGTGTCGTAGCCGTCAGCAATCTCGGGTTCGGCGAAATTGCCACTGTAGTGCAGAGCGCTGTAGAGATACAGGCAGGGAGTCACGGCATACTGCAGACCGGTCTCAACACCGTAGGCAAAGCCCCAGTCCTCGAAGTCATCTTCCTCACCGTAGAAGGTGTCGGTGTAGTTCACATAGCCCACACCAATCTCACCACCGGCATACCAGGTCAGAGACTCAGTGATGGGAGCAGAGTAACGGATACCGGCCATGATGTTCACGGTGTTAACCTCAAGTTCCTCGACGGGGGTGAGATCATCGGAACCGGTAGCCCAACCCACACGCAGGGTGGTAGCCCAGTTGGGAGTCAGCTCGTACACACCTGTCACATCAACACCCCAGGTGTTAACACCGTCAACCCCCTCAACCACATCGTTGAGAGCGCTGGTGTACACAGCACCCACTTCCACGCCGAAAGCGCCGGGAGCGGCGGGAGCCGGAACGATGGCGGGAACGTCCACCACGGTCACGGGAGCTTTTCCATCACCGGCCATTGCAGGCACGGCAAGAGCGAGAGCAAGAATAATTGACTTTTTCATATTTAGTATGTGGTTGTTTCCTTTAACCGAGACTCTTTTATCATAAAAATATAACAAATGCAAGGAAAATACATCAAAAACAATTATTTTTTTAACTTTTTTTAAATATTTTCATAATAAAAACGCCTGTCGGACGTTTTTTTTCGACCGACAGGCGTAAAGAGAGTGTGAGAGGGATTACTCTGCAGCGGGAGCGGCGGGAACTGCTTCGCTCTGTTCAGGGGCCGGCAGGTCGAGTGTTGCGGGAGCTGCACTCACTTCGGGCAGAGCGAAATCAGCGGCAGCCTTGTTCACCGAAATCTCCTCCTCGCCAGATTCAGCTGCAGGGGGAGCAGCCGGAGCTGCGTCCAGAGCCGGTGTAGGCAGCTCAGGGGTATCGGGCTGCGCGGGTGCGGAGTCCGGCGCAGGAGCTGTGGGCTGCATGACCTTACTGAGGTGAGCTGCCGACTTGCTGAGCCCGAACTGCAGGGCAATATCAAGAGCGTTGCGGCCATCCTTATCCGTCGCAAGAACGGCGGACTCTTTCACAGGCTTGCCCTCTTTGGCTAGCTCCTTCTCCCGCTTTTCAATAGTGTTCAGCTGACCGAGAACGAAGTAGTGAATAGCCTCATCATACTCCTGCGTATTCGTAGCCTGAGCAGCGCCCTGCACGGTCTGCAGCAGCACGGTGAGACCGGTTTCCTTGTCTTTTTCGAGAATGGCAGCCCCCACACGCTCCGCGCGAGCCTCACCGCTCATGCGGGCCATGTCACCGGTGAGTTCGCCCAGACTGCGGGGTGCGGGCGGAGTAGCCAGCAGAGCCATTGTGGCCTTGAAGGCCTCCTCGCGGGGCTTGGAGAAGATAAGGGAGAAGATGAAGGTATCGCGCTTATTGTAAGCGCCCTCGCCATTCTCCACCAACTGAGCGGCGGTCAGGCCATCCTTGTTCTTCAAATCACCACGGGCACCGAGAGTGAGCAGCATTTTCACCACTTCATTGTTACCACGCATTGCGGCAAGCATGAGGGGGGTGAACCCGTTGTTCTCCTGCGCATTGATGTCCAGCCCGGCCTCTGCCAGCAGCAGGGTGCAGTAGGGCATGCCGCTCCAGGCAGCCCAGTGCATGGCGGTAAAGCCGTCATTATCCTTAGCCTGCACGTCAATGCCGGGCCGGGAAAGAAGGTTCTGCACATAGTACAGACGTGCCAGGTCGCGCTTGATGGCGTCCTGCGGGTTATTGTAGTTGGCATACACTGCCCACATCAGGGGGGTACGGCCGGTGGCATCTTTCGTATTCACGAAAGCAGGGTCGGCGCTCACGCCGTTTGCCAACTCGCGCAGGTACACGTTGTCGATTTCCTCGCCGGTCTTCTTATCCGTCTCCAGAGCGCCCTTACGAATGAGGGCCACGAGGGAGTCGGTGACGTTGGTCTGCTCGAAGGGTTTCATGGCCAGGTTGCAGAGGTAACCCAGAGTCCCCATGACAAGCAGGAGTTTGAGCATATCCTCCACAATACCACCCCAGGAGGTACCGGTGAAGGGAACACCGGGGAACTCGGGATTCTCACCGTAGTCGTTTGTACCGGCCTGAGAGGGCAGCAGGAAGAACACCAGCAGAGCCACATGCAGCACACCGCCGAAACCGCACACCAGAAGCATCGTTACATAGCCCACCCACTCCGGTTGAGGCCCGTCTGCAAATGCCTGCAGACCGACCAGAGCTGCGGAGAGGATTTCCACGACAACGAGCATCCAGAAGAAGAAGCGGCTCACACCGGCATCGTGCAAACGGCGCACAACATGCCACTGAATGCAGATAAAATACACGGCCATGGCCAGTAGACACCCACATGTTGCCATACTGCCTATCTGTCGAAGCTCAACTGCTGCAAAGGAGGCAATCAAGGCTGCAATCAGCAGAGCCAGCAGCACCAGATACGGCAGGAATACAGGCCAGAACTTGGCGCGAGTCTCACGCCCGGCGTTGATTTTTGTATCAGACATGGTATATGAGATTTTCTATGGGTTAGGCGTTCCGGGTTGCAGGTTCTTCTTTCTCAGCAGCAGCTTCGGCCTCATCAGCCTTCTCAGCGGCATCATCCTCCGGGTGGTCGGACACGAAGCTATCCTTGGTGAGAATAATAGCCAACGGGGAAATGACGGCCATGATGAGATAGAGCGCCCACATCAGCTCGGGTGAGTGCCAGAAGTCGATGTGACCGGAATCCATCTTGGCAGCGATGCCGTCATAACAGAAGTAAGACACCAGCAGACCACCCACTACACCGTTAATCGGCTTGGCGATGAACATGGGCAGAGCAGAAAGCGACATGTAAGAGGCCACCTTGTCCTTGGGTGCCACGCGAGCCACGTATTCGGAGAATCGGGGGCTGAAGAGCAGCTCACCGGCAGCAAAGATGATAATCTGCGCCGCTACAGCGAAGAAGTAAGCCTGACCGATAGTCTCGATACCGGGGATGATGAAGTACCACTCCGGCGGAATAGCCAGCAGAACCATGGAGGCGGCGGAGATAGACATACCGGAAATCATGAGCTTCACCGTGGAGAAACGGTTCAGTATGGGGATAATCATGATAAGACCGGTAATGATGATGAAGGGGTTGAAGGAGTTGATGATACCCAAATCGAAGTCATCGCCAATCGTACGGGTATAGTACTGGGGCATGACAAGGAACTGCAGGGTAAACACCAGACGCACACCCAGCGTGAGCACCAGGAACACAATGAGCTTCTGGAAAGCACGCTCGCGGGCCACCTCGCCGATAAGCTGAAGGGGGCGGCGCTGAGCGGCCTCTTTCTTGGCAATGCGCTCCTCGGGCACAGCGTAATGGTTTTCATCGATGAAACGGGTGAAAATGAACGCTATCACGTTGCAGGCCGTACCGAAGTTAATGACCCAGAACAGGCCATTCACACCGTCACAGGCATTGCGGATGGGGTCGACAACAGCAAAACCGGCCAGCAAGGCGCCGATATTCATGAACAGGTAGTAGAAATTGAAACCTGTGGGACGGGCGCGAAGCGTAGTAAAACGGCGGATGGAAGTCGAGATACAGGGGCTCATGAATGCCGTACCGAAGGACAGTATACCAATGCCCGCAATGACAAAGTAGCGGGAGGCATCCTGGCTCATCTCCAACACCTGGGTGCCGAAATCCGAACCCAGCGCCATGATAAGACGCCCGCCAATCAGCAGAGAAAAGCCGATGAGGTAGGTGCGCTTCAGCCCGATGATGTCGCAGATGGTACCCACGGCAAAGACGAACAGAGACAGGAAAAGCGTGTACATACCCACCCAGAAAGGAGCGTCCGCATCGCGGAAGCCGCAGTAATCTTTCAGGAAAAGAGTGAACACGATGATAAGGGAGAAATACGACAGACCATCAAAGAACTGAATAAAATTGGTCAGCCAGAAGTCCTTGCCGCACTCGCGCAGCACTTTGAACTCTGAGAAGTATTTCACAATCGGGTTGACCGAGGTGGTCAGCTGGTTGTTTTCTTCGCTCATTGTTTTGGTGTTGTGGGGTGTGTTATCCATTATTGCAGCACAGCGCCGCGGCTGGCGTTGGTAGCCAGTTTACGGTAGCGCTTGAGCCACTTACCGGAAATCTCTTGCATGGTGGGCTGCCAGTCGGCACGGCGGGCAGCAATCTCCTCCTCGCTCAGCTCGGCAACGAGACTGCGGTTGGGGATGTCGATGGAAATGATATCGCCGTCTTTCAGCAGGCCGATAAGGCCACCCTCTGCCGCCTCGGGCGAGACGTGGCCGATACAGGCACCGTGCGTAGCGCCGGAGAAACGACCGTCCGTAATAAGCGCCACGCAGTTACCAAGCCCCTTACCCATGATATAGCTGGTGGGGGCCAGCATCTCCTGCATACCGGGGCCACCCTTGGGGCCTTCGTTGCGGATGACGACCACATCGCCGGGTTTCACTTTATCGGCCAGAATACCGGCACAGGCGGACTCCTGACTTTCGAAAATGACAGCAGGCCCGCGGTGTACCATCATTTCAGGCAGCACGCCGGCTTTCTTCACAATACCGCCCTGCTCTGCCAGGTTGCCGAACAGCACAGCCAGACCGCCGTCCTTGGAGTAGGCGTTGTCGATGGTACGAATCACCACGGGGTCCTGGGTGGAAAGCCCCTCTATCTGCTCACCGAGAGTCTTGCCGCTGACGGTGGGCACATCGGTATTGAGAGCACCGGGGATTTTGTTAATCTCAGCCAGCACGGTCATGATACCGCCGGCGCGCAGCACATCGTGCATGTGGAAGCGGCTGCTGGGAGCCACCTTGCAGATATTCGGGGTGCGGCGGGAAATCTCGTCAATGCGGCGAAGGTCGTAATCCAGCCCGGCCTCAGCGGCGAATGCCAGCGTGTGCAGCACCGTGTTGGAGGAGCCGCCCATGGCCATATCGCAAGTGAAGGCATTGTCGATGGCGGCCTCGGTAATGAGGTCGCGGGGCAGCGGGCCGCCCTGCAGAGCCATCTCGACTGCACGGCGGGCAGCGGCACGCCACATTTCCTTGCGCTCCTCGGAGAGAGCGAGCAGTGTGCCGTTGCCGGGCAGCGCCAGACCGAGCACTTCGCACAGGCAATTCATGGAGTTCGCGGTGAACATACCGGAGCAGGAACCTGCGCCCGGGCAGGCATTGCACTCGATGTAGTGCAGGTCATCCTCAGAAATCTTGCCGGCATTGCAGGCGGCCACCGCCTCGAACACGCTGTTGAGGTCCAAGTCTTCGCCATTGCGTCCCTTGCCCACTGCCATGGGGCCGCCGGAGCAGAAAATGGTCGGTATATTGCAGCGCAGTGCACCCATCACCATGCCGGGTACAATCTTGTCACAGTTGGGTATGCAGATGCAGGCGTCGAACGCATGCGCACTGAGCATCGTTTCCACACTGTCCGCAATCAGCTCGCGGCTGGCAAGAGAAAACTTCATACCGTGGTGAGCCATGGCAATACCATCACACACACCAATCAGGTTAAACTCGATAGGGGTACCGCCGGCCTTACGCACTTCGGCCTTAATCAGCTCAGCCACCTTGTTCAGGTGCACGTGCCCGGGAATCACTTCGTTGAACGAGTTGCAGATAGCGATGAAGGGCTTTCTGATGTCTTCATCAGTCATACCTGTGGCGCGCATCAGACTGCGATGCGGCGCACGCTCAATGCCGGCTTTTGTACGGTCAGATAACATAGCGCGCGGATTGTACCACATTCTTACCCACAATTCCAGCACAAAATTTTTCACAGGCCCTGTTATTACCTTTTCAAGTTGACATGAACCCGCACATCTGCTAGCATACGAACGGTATGAAAATTCTGAACTTTTTCCTTGCAGTACTGACCTGCGCCGCTGTAACATCGGCTCAGGAGCCGGTAGCCGCCGCCGCACCCGCTCCCGCCACCCCCATGGCAAAAGCTATCGAGAGCACCAACTTTATCGCAGGCAAAAAGCCCGACACCGGTGCCAAGTACTACATGTTCCTGGCCTCTGCCAGCTGGTGCGGCCCCTGCCGTATGGTCACCCCCCGACTGGTGAAAGAATACCCGAACATGATGGCAAACAAGGACGTGGAGGTTATCCTGCTTTCCTGCGACAGCACTCCGGAAAAGGCAATTGAGTACCTTGCTCACTACAATGCCCCCTTCGCTGCGGTCATGTATGACTCGCCCGAGGCTAAGGCCCTGCCCGGCTGCCCTCAGGATATTCACGGGATTCCCCATATCGTAGTGGTAGACGCCAACGGAAAAATGCTCTACCGCGGTCATGGTCTGCGCTTTGCTGACTGGAAATATGAAATGGAACGCGCAAAGAAATAAGCGCCATGCAGGAAACCATCATCGATATCCGAAATCGCCGCAGCTGCCGTAAGTACAAGGCAGAGCAAATCAGCGACGAACAGCTCAACACAGTACTCGAGGCCGCCACCTGGACCCCGACCGGCAAGGGTCTGCAGACCCCGCAGCTCGTGGTTGTGCAGGATGCCGCTACACTGAAGCAGCTCTCCATCCTCAACGGCTCATTCATGGGCTGGGGACCGGACAAGGACCCCATGTACGGCGCACCCACAGCTGTGCTGGTTTTCACCGATACCACCGTCCCCACCGGGCGCGATGACTCCGCCCTCATGATGGGTACCCTCATGCTCGCCGCCCACGCCGTTGGCCTGGGCTCTTGCTGGATTAACCGTGGCAAGCAGATGTTCGACACCGAGGAGGGACGCGAGCTCATGAAGAAATGGGGAGTAGCCGACAAGTACGAGGGGCTCGCCATCTGCATTCTCGGCTATCCCGAGGAGGGTGGCATTCACGAGCCCAAGCCCCGCCGCGAGGACTACATCATCCGCGCCTGAGCTGCCCCGGCCATCACACTCCCTTCAACTGCAAGCTCGCCGCACCACGGCGAGCTTTTTTATCGGAGTCAGGGGGCGCAACACGTCCGCCCCCAAGCACAAAACGGCATCAATGCTTTTCCCACTTAGAGCGCAGGTAGGCCATGCGCTCGGAGATACGCAGCTCCATGCCGTTGTTGGTGGGGGTGTAATACACACGACCTTCGGGCAGGTAAGCCTGGGGCACAAAATGCTCGTCACCGAAATCGTGGGCGTACTTATAGTCGGTGGCCTCTGCGCTCACACCGCGCAGCCGGGCGAGCTTCTTGCGAGTGGGGGTAGCAAGGTGGTCGGGAACGGGGAGAGTTTTCCCCTCGCGCACATCCTGCATGGCGGCATTGATACCGGCGTAGGCGGAATTGCTCTTAGGAGCGGTGGCAATATAAACAGTGGCATGTGCCAGAGGAATGCGCGCCTCGGGCATGCCCACCATCTCCGCTGCCTGAGCAGCAGCCAGGGCTACGCGCAGAGCGTTCGAGTCGGCCAACCCCACATCTTCACTGGCGCAGATAACAAGCCTGCGGGCAATGAAACGAATATCCTCACCGGCATTGAGCATAAAGGCAAGCCAATAGAGAGCGGCATCCGGGTCGCTGCCGCGCATGGATTTGATGAACGCAGAGATGGTATCGTAGTGGCCATCCCCTGCGCGATCGTAACGAATGGCTTTTTTCTGGATAGATTCCTCCGCCACAGCCAGGTCGACATGCACCACACCATCTGCTGCGGTCGGGGTGGAGAGCACAGCTACTTCGAGGGCTGTAAGCGCTTTGCGCACATCGCCATCTGCCTTCAGCGCCAGGTGAGCGAGAGCCTCGTCAGCCACATCGAGCTTCAGGTACCCCAAGCCTCGCTCAGGGTCGGCGGCAGCACGGCGCAACAAAGCCACAATGTCGCTGTCGGGCACAGATTCGAGGGGGAAAATCTGCGAGCGCGAAAGCATGGCCGAGTTGATGGCGAAGTATGGATTCTCCGTCGTAGCACCGATGAAACGCACCGTACCGCGCTC
>JAFVIC010000090.1 GCA_017477935.1 Akkermansia sp.
CTCCTTAATAATGTAAAAGAATGTACTGTTCTTCCCTTTTCCGTTGGGAATTTTGAGCCGTTCAAGCGCAGAGAACTTATTGGTATCGAAAATATCGTTGAGGGCTTGTTTCACCTCATCATCAGCCTTTACATATTGCCCTTGGCGAATTTCTTCCTGGGTCACGGAAAGGCGTGTGGCATCTGCCTTGATGAAAGATGCTGAGCGAAATCCGAATGAGGCCAGAATATCCTTATTAGCCTTAGGTTGTGAAACCCAACGCTGCTCACGTTTGCGGAAAGTAACACTTCGTTTATCGGAACCGGTGTAAGTGATGGCAGCATTTTCATAGCGGTCGATACGGTCGTGCTCCGCTGCAACGCGAAAACCATTAAAGAAAGCAGTACCTTCACAGATGCGATGCAGGCAAGTGAGAATGGTGGTCTTTCCTGCACCGTTCCCGCCAACCAGAAGATACACCCCGGGTCGGGAGGGGACAGTAAATGTCAGATTTTTGATGCGCTTGGTGTGTTTGATGGTGATAGTGCAATACATGACAATAATTTGTTGCTTTCAACATACGCTTTCGGAAACCGTAGGAAATCCTACCTTATTCTATATAAATTAGCGAGTTGAAAATTTTCTGTGTGATACGGAAAGTCGCCGCGAAGGGTCGAAAATATTTTGCATAATTACAAAAAATATGATTGACTTACGGTTTCCGAAAGGGATATGCAGATGAGACGTTTGACAGATATAGAAAAGGCGGCACTTGTAGTTTTGAAAAGCACGGGTGTGGATGTACTGGAGGCGGCGCTGGTAGCAAAAGAGGCGTTGGCTGCGGGGCGTGGGCGAGTGAAGCGAGCACGGCGGTGTATATCGGCCGGGGCTGAGGTACTGCGACAGCGAGAGAAAACGGTAAGTTTCGAGAAAGCTGTAGAGACAGCGCTGGCGGTCAGGACGGAGCGAAGGGCTCGCACTCAGTGGGATTTCCGTTATTTTGCGCGTCGTTTCATGAAGAAATGTAAGGGCTTGGCACTGCGTCGGGTGCGGTCGATAACTACAGAGGAATGTGCACAATATATTGAGGCGGCATTTGACACGCCGCGGCAGCGTCAGAAGGCGCGCGCCGTGCTCAGCAGTATTTTCAGCACGGCGCGCAAGCGCGGTTGGTGTAGTGAGAATCCGGTGGCACGAGTGGAGGTTGAGCGGGTAAGGGAACAGCGTATAGAGATTCTTCAACCCGATGAAATAGAGCGCCTTTTGCAGACAGCCCGGGAATATCACGGCGGTGCGTGTCTGGCAGCAGTGGGGATGATGCTCTATGCCGGAATCCGCCCGCATGAGGTGGCCCGCCTGAGCTGGGAACACGTTGACTTGAGCGGCGGTACCATCAGCATATTTCCTCAACATAGCAAGACCGGCGGCGCTCGTATGGTGACGATACATCCACCGCTGCAACGCCTGCTGGAACGCGCCCTTTCAGTCGGGAAAATTTGTCCGCCGCAATGGTTGCGGCACTGGCGGGAACTTCGTCGCCTGTCCGGGTTTGCCTGCTGGGTGCCGGATGTGCTGCGCCATACTTTTGCCAGTTATCACTTGCGCTACTTTCGTAACTACAGTGAATTACAGTATGAAACGGGACATCGGGACAGCAGTTTGCTGAGAACCCGCTATGTGAGTATGACCCGCACGCGGAATGTGCAGGCCTTCTGGTCATGAATCGTCAGTTGATGACAATCCCCCGCAGCGACAGGCTGCGGGGATTGCTGATAAACAGGTTTCTGAGAGCAATTTTACCGAGCTTGCATACCTCAGCAAGTGACACTTGTATTGAGGTGGGCAACGTGAATTTCGCCCTTGTGCTGCTGCAGCAGGGCGGTTTTGAGAGCGGCGGTACACTCTTTTTCGCCGTGTACAAGGTAGACTTTGCTCTTGCTGCCGCCGGTGCGGCTGAAATAGCCCAACAGTTCGTTGTGGTCGGCGTGGCCGGAGAAGGAATCGAGCGCCTGCACCTTGGCTCGCACGGGGTATTCATCCCCGAGTATTCGCACCTGCAGGGCGCCGTCCATAATTCGGCGCCCCAGGGTGTTGGCGGCGCAGTAGCCCACGAAGAGGACGGTGTTTTTGTCGCGGCTGATACCGTTTTTGAGGTGGTGGAGGATTCGGCCTGCCTCACACATGCCCGAGGCGGAGATGATGATGGCCTGTTCGCGCAGGTTATTGAGTCGCTGTGATTCCGTGACGGTGCGCACCATGTGCAGCTGCTCGAAGCCGAAGGGGTCGCGCTCGTTGAAGAGGAAGTTGTAGACGTCTTGGTTAAAGCACTCAGGGTGAATGCGGAAGATTTCCGTTGCGCTCACGGCCATGGGGCTGTCGACATAGACGGGGTAATTGGGCAGCTTGCCCTCGCGGTAGGCGCGGTTGAGCAGGTAGAGCAATTGCTGGGTACGCTCTACGGCGAAGGCGGGTATGTACACGTTGCCGCCGCGCTTCATGGCCTTGCGGATGGTGCCGATGAACAGGTCGGCATCCTGCGCGGGTGCCTCGTGGAACCGCCCGCCGTAGGTGCTCTCCATGAGCATGATGTCGACATCGGGCACGGCCTCCGGGTCGCGCAGCAGCTCGTTGTCACCGCGGCCCACGTCACCGGAGAAGAGTAGGCGCTTGTGCTGCCCGTCGTCGCGGTCGTCTATGTCGAGCACCACCTGCGCGGCACCGAGTATGTGGCCGGCATCGTAAAAGGTGAGGGTGACTCCGTCTGCAATCGGTATAGGCATGTGGTAGCCCAGGGTGAGGAACCGGCGCATGGCGGCCTCGGCATCCTGCTCGCTGTAGATGGGCTGTGCCACGCAACCGTCGCCACCCTTGCGGCGGTCCATCTTGTTGAGGAATTTGCAGTCGCTTTCCTGTATGCGTGCGGCATCCGCCAGCATGATGGAGCACAGGTCGCGTGTGCCGTATGTGGTGTACACAAAACCACGGAAGCCTTTTTTCACCAGGTTGGGCAGGTTGCCCGAGTGGTCGATGTGCGCGTGCGACAGCACCACGCAGTCAATCGATTTGGGGTCAAAATAGGGGAATTCGCGGTTGATTCGCAATTGGTCTTCGCGGTGCCCCTGGTACATACCGCAATCCAGGAGTATACGCCTGCCATTCACCTCCAGCATATGCTGGGAGCCCGTCGTTGTCTCTGCTGCACCACAAAAATGTATTTTCATCACTCTGTATTCTAACGTCTTTATTCATGTAAGACAAGTTAAAAAACAAAAACCCGTGCATTAACATCGATTTTGCCGTTATTTTGGTGAAGCACCTCGTGTTGCCTCAAAAAAAACAGTCACCGAAAAGTGGATGCCTCAAAATTGCGGTCACCGAAACTTTAGCCGATAATTGGCTAAAAAACAAGGCAAATCCACCATTTTTCTGCCCCAAAATGACAGCGAGCGTAGCGAGTC
>JAFVIC010000091.1 GCA_017477935.1 Akkermansia sp.
ATGAGCAAGGATTATGTGACCCGCAGCGAATTTGAGGATTACCGCAAGCAAGTGGCCAGCGATATTGAACGCATACACAAGCGCCTTGATACGGTGATGCCCGCCGTGGCTGAGATAAAGGGCGAACTGAAGCAGATAGCCCAAAAGCAGACGCAGATTCTGGACTTGTTACTGAATAGAAAGGCAAGCTAATGATTGACCAAAAGAAGAGAGAACGCACGATACGGCGCACGCTATTGGAAGACCTGGCCAACACGCCGCGCGGGTACTTGCAGCCGCAGGAAGCGCTGGAAGGCAGCGCCCGCCTTGCGGTGTGTCCCCCGCCCACGGCTGGTGAGTTCGAGAGTGCTTTCCGGCGAATGGAAGCCGATGCCCTGATACATTGCGAAGTTGACGCCATGGGGGTGAAGCGATGGAGCATCACCGGCGTGGGACGTGCCGCCTTGGCAGAGTGCTAAAAGAGAGAAGACCGCCCAATGAAGAAGCTACGCAAAGACAGCAAATTTGCCCGCCTGACGGAAGAGCAGCGCGGCGAGCTGGCCTTGTACCTGGAATGCAACGGCCTGGAAGATGCCCAGCAATGGCTTGCCGCGCGTGGTGTGGAAGTGAGTTTGCAGAATATAAGCGAGTACTACCGGCTACATGTGCTGCCCTACAAGTGGGTACGCATGGAAACTGCCGCCGCCGTGCTCAGCAAAGTGGGAGGGGATAAAGTGACCGATGCCGCCCACCGTGCTGTGGCGCAGCGCGTCTTTGAACTGAGCACAGACCCGAAGGCAGACCCGGAGTTGCTGGCCAAGTTCTACAAACTCATGAACGATGGGCAGGCCACCGCGCAGAATGAGCGCAAGCTGGCACTGCTGGAAGCGAAGGCACGCCGGGCCGATGAAGCGCAGGCGGTAGCCGGAGACAAGACGAAGAGCGCGGACGAGCGCATGCAAAAGATACGCGAGATTTTCGGGCTGAATTGAGAGAGTGAAGCCCGGTTTCATAGGTAGTAAGAAAGCAACGCAATAACATGCAGAAAAAAGCCACAGTCTCCGCCAATGCGACCCGCCGGAAGCGCGAAAGCCGCGCGGGGAAAGCGAAGGCGCAAGCCCCCGCCCCGGTGGAGGCTGTGGCCGCTGCGTTTGCACCTATGGAAGAGGAAGCCGGCGCGGAACCCACGAACCCGCTTGACCTGCTGCTGCCGTACCAAAAGCGCCTTGTGTTCGATAAAAGCCGCTTTGTGGCGGCCTGCTTTGCGCGACAGACCGGCAAGAGCTTTTCCGTGGCCTGCCGTGTGGCCGGGCGCATGATAGCGATTCCCGGGCTCACCGTGGTGATTGCCGCCCCATCTGGGCGTCAGAGTAATGAATCCCTGGACAAAGTAAAAGACTGGTTGCGGGCATTCTCTGTGGCGTGGGCTGATGAGGTGGAAGACCTGCGCGACATCGAGGCCGACCTCTACGCCAAGAGCATCAAAATGAAGAACGGCAGCCGCTGCATTGCGGTGCCCGGCAAGCCCAGCACCGTGCGTGGTTTCAGCGGCGATATATGGCTGGATGAGTTCGCCTTTTTTGAGCAGCCGCAAGAGACGTGGAAAGCCATATTACCGACCATCACCAACAGCATGCGCGGCGGTAAAAAGACCGTGATGATTACCAGCACCCCGAACGGGCGCGGTGTGCGTGGTGTGCGATTCTACAAGATTATGATGGGCGAGACAAAGGGGGCATGGAGCCGCCACCTTGTCCCGCTGAAAAGCGCCATTGCCGAAGGGCTGCCCACGGACTACCAGGAACTGGCAGACCTGATGGACGATGCCGTAGCTCAGGCGCAAGAGCTGGACTGTGAGTTCCTGGACGATACCAGCGAGCTGCTGAGCTACGACCTGATAGCCGGAGCCACCAGCCCCGATGCCACCAGCGTGGCCGCGCCGGAGATATACGCACCCGGCAGCGGGCGGGACATCCGCCTTGGCATTGACTTTGGCCGAACGAATGACCCCACCGTGTGCTGGATGTTCGAGCGCGTGGGCGATGTGTGTTATACCAGGGAGGTGCTGGTGCTGAAGAATTGCCCCACCCCTGCCCAGGAAGAGATACTCCGAAGCCGCATCCGCGTGGCCCGCCGTGTGTGTTTTGACTACACCGGCCCGGGCATCGGCATGGGCGACCACCTGGTGCATGAGTTCGGGGAATGGAACCCGGGCAAGCATGAGTTCGGCAA
>JAFVIC010000092.1 GCA_017477935.1 Akkermansia sp.
GCGGGCGCAGTCCGCAGGCACGTATGCGGTCCACTACATCCAGCCAGCCCTCGGGCAGCAGGTACTGCGGCAGTTCTACGAGTATGAAGTCCGCTTCCGCCCCCGCAGCTGTTTTCCGCTCACTGTTGCCACCAGACCCTGCGGAAGCGCCACCGGTGATAAGGTGGGCGGGGATGGTAAGGAGCTGCTCCGGGTGCTCCAGAAGGTGGGGGAAGGCTTCGTCGAGCATGTACTCAGCGGCAAGATGGAGTTGGAAGGGTGCGCCCTGCGGGGCTTGTGCGGAGATTTCGCGGCAGAGTTCGGCAAAGTGCGCGCGGAGGTTGGCCGGGGTGTTGTCGCGGTAGCGAGCCATGATGTGCGGGGTGCAGATGGCGCCGCGCAAACCGAGGGCTTGCTGGGTGCGAACGATTTCCAGCGCAGCTGCCATGTCGGCCGCGCCATCATCTACACCGGGCAGCAGGTGGCAGTGCGCGTCCACCCCGCCGGGCAGGAGCCTGCGGAGGGAAAGGCGGCGCTGGAAGAATGCGAACATGCGGTGTATACGTGGCACGGTGGCGAAGTTCGGGCGTGTGGGGCTTTATTTATTTATTGCCGTAGCCGTAGCGGTAGTGGCCGTAGGTGTAGCCGTAGTAGTTGTAGCTGCTGGACTTGAAGTCAACGGCGTTGATAACGTAGGCGGCGTGAGGAAGCTTGCCCTGGTCGGCCATTTTCTGCACTTGGGACAGGTAGCGCTTGTCAATCATGCCGGCGCGTACGAGGTAGAGGGTTATGTCGCAGTGGGCGGCCAGGATGTCGGTATCTGCCAGAATGCCACAGGGCGGAGCGTCGACGATGATAGCATCGTACTTCATGGCGAGTTCATTGAGCATGTTGCCAAGCAGGGGCTGAGCCAGTAGGGTGATGGGGTGCGGTACGGCGGGGCCGGCGTACAAGATGTCGGCACGGCCGTCGTGCTTGCGGGCGGTTTCCTCATTCTTGGCGGTGGGGATGGCCTGGGGGAGGTTGTGAATAAGGTTGCTCAGCTCGCTCTCTCGGTGCAGCAGGTAGGTGGTCAGGCCGTTGCGGCCTTTACCGCCGAGGTTGTGGGAGAGGGAGCGCTTGCGTAGGTCGGCGTCCACCAGCAGAACTTTGCGGCCGGTCTGGGCGAAGGTGGCGGCGAGGTTGGCGGCAACGTGGGTCTTGCCTTCGTTGGGCATGCTTGAGGTGAGCAGGATGATGTGGCCACGGCCATCGGGGCGCGGCAGGAAGTTGTCCACATTATTGCGGAGAATGTGCAGTCCTTCAGCCATGGTGGAGTGGGGGTCTTGCACGAAGAGCCCCTTGTTGCGGCGCTCGCGGCGGGTGAGCTCGGGCAGCTCGGCCAGTACGGGCAGCGAGCTGTGGAGGGCGACGTCGTGCTTGTTCTTGACTTTGCTGTTAAGCATACCGATGCCGAGTATAACCAACAGGCAAACGGCACCACCACCTACAGTGCCGGCAGCCAGGAATACCTGGGTACGGGGGGCGATGGGGGCATCTGAACCGTGGGCGGTTTCGAGCACACGGGCGCCGGGGGCGGCAATAGCAAGGGCAAGAGCGTTCTCCTGCTCTTTGGTGAGAAGGAGCATGTAGAGTTCTTCGCGCACTTTGTGCTCTCGGATGAGGGGGGTGAGCTCTCGCTCTTTGTCGGCGAGCTTTTCCATGCGCAGGTCAAGGTCTTTCTTCTTCTGTTCGAGCTGCTTGAGCTCCAGATCGAGGTTGGCGCGGTAGTTTTTCAGGGCGCGGCGAGCAGCGGTAAGGGCGGCAGACATCTGCTCGCGGTGGGCTACAACGATGGGGTTGCGCTCACCGGCACTGCCGGATATACGCTTGTACTCAAGGCAGGCTTCGTTGTAGGTGCCGATGGTGGAGCTGAGGGCGGCGTCCACATCGCCACTTTCTACCGTGATGAGGGCGCCCTTGTCGCCGGCCTCATCCATGTTATCGGCCAGAGTGGCGGCAATCTTGATGCGGGTTTGCAGGTTGAAAATGGCCTGGCTGAGCTCGCGGGAGGCGGTGAAGTCGGCGGAGATGGTGGTCTGGGTATCCTGCACCACGTCTACGCCGGATTTCGTGTCGGCGATTTGTTTGTCGACGTTTTCGAGGGTGCGGCCGATTTCTGCAAGGCGGTTGTGAATGAAGATTTCGGTTTTACGGGCAGATTCGCTCTTTTCTTCCTTGGATTGCTGGTTGTAGACGTCGATGAGGGTGTTGAGCACATCCTCAGCTTTTTCGGGGGAGGAAGAGGTGATATTGAGCTCAAGGAGGGAGGCTTCTTTCTCATCCGGTCGGGTCACGGAGAGGGCTCCCAGCAGGGCGCGAGCAGTGGCGAGCTCGGGTTCGTGCCGTACAATCACCTCGTGCCCGAGCCATGTTTCATTGTAGTGAGCGGTGGGCTGCACGAGTACGGTGGCAAAGGGCAGCTGCACAGGCTCACCACATTTGCCGTCCACGAAAATGGGTTGCCCCTCACGGTTGGGGTAAGTGAGGGTGAATTCGCTCTCGTTTTTCATGGTGATGCCCAGTGAGCAGTAGGTTTCGGGCAGCACATTGCTGAACTTCACGAGCAGCGGGCTTTTGCCGTACAGGTCGATACGGCGGAGTTTCTGCTGGGTCCAGCAGCTGGTATTGAGCCCCAGGTTTTCCACTACGCGCTGCATGAGTGCGGTGGATTTCAGAATAAAGCTTTCGTTGGCAAGACTCACGGCACCGGTGTCCACACCCAGTTCGGTAAGAATGCGGTCGGAGGAGGCGGCGCTCTTGTCCTTCGAGTCGCGCATCATCACGCTGGCGGATTTCTTGTAGACATACCCTTGTTTACCTGCAAAGTAATAAGCCGCAGCACCACCGGCGATGGCGCAGAGGATAATCAGAAACCAGAACCGGCGCAGGGCGCTGAAAACAGCGTCGAGCGAGAGAGCTGAGTCCTCCTCGGCTTCGGGGTTGATTGCGGTGGGTGTGTTTTTGCTGGTGAGATCCTGCATGGTATCTGATGTGGGTGAAGGTTTGGTGCGAGTGTCAGCTCGATATAGGGGCGGGAGGGTAAATCACAGGGTTGCCCCCGCGGAGCAACCCTGCGGTAAAGTTTTGCTTACGAGGCAGCGAGAGCAATGATAGCGAGGGTGACACCCACGCCGGAGAGGCCCCAGCCATACCACTGAGCGGCGTCCGAACGGGTGTTAACCTTGCGGTCGGAGGGCGTCACGTAGATGACGTCGTTCTGCTGGATGTAGTAGAAGGGGGAGTTGAAGAGTTCCTTGCTGCGCAGGTCGATGGTAGCAATCTGGCGATTGCCGTCTACCTCACGCACTACCTGTACGGTACGGTTGCCGTCGATGGTCAGGTCACCGGCCTGGGAGATAGCTTCGAGAATGGTGATACGCTGACCGCCGATGGTGTACACACCGGGGCTACTTACTTCACCGATGACGGAGAACTTGAAGTTGCGAATCTGCACGTTGACGGAGGCGTCGTTCAGGTAGCCGCTGTCGCGCAGAGTGGCAGCGATATCGTTGGCCAGCTGGGTGCAGGTCTTACCGGCAGCGCGCACGCGGCCGATGATGGGCAGCACGATGTTGCCGTTCGCATCTACCAAGTACCCCTGATTATTGTTGGAGGAAGTGCTGTTACCGCCGGAGCTCATCTCGGTCATGTTGAAGGGAGCGGTAAGCTCGGGCTGCTTGCTGCTCACGGTAATGGCGAGCTGATCATCGCGCTGGATGGTGGTCTGGTAATTGGATTTCAGGGTTTCAGTTGTGGTGCCCTGAACATCCTGCAGGTAGATAACCTCCTTGGGGCTCACGCACGAGCTACCCAGGCCCAGCCAGGCAACCATAGCGCCGACCAGGAGTACTTTGCCGGTGATGTGACGGAACATAACGATTTGATTAGTATTACTTTTTGTTTTCAGTTGACCGGGCAATTACCATTTTTTTAATTTTTAATTCACTCGGCAACCTCGGCTACTATACCCTATTCTCAATGTTATGTCCAGCCTAATCTTTATTTTTTTTAAAAAATACGAATAAGAATACAACCACAAAATAACACGCAAAGTGATTAATTTTCAATACGCAAGGATATGCAGCATTTGTCGTGCGCCATTGATTGTGAAGAATATTTGCAGATTAGCAACAAAAGCCCGAAAATTGTGAAATGGTAATACGGAATAATCCTATCAAAAGAAGGGGCATTACCCCCCCCCCATTTTTCTAACACGCTATCTATCAATGTATAACGGTGTTATTGTAAGAAGGCTTATATTTCTTGCGAGTTGATAAGAAGCTCAGGCAATGCAGTCTGCGAACAAATCATGTTTCTAACAAGAGTTACCTACCGGCAAATTTCGCCGCTTATTCCATACCGTGCACCGATTCTGTCTATCCGGACAGTGTGTAAAAAATCAGTTTGACAACTCAGTTCAGCCCCACCTACAATGCGCGACATGGCTACAGTAAAATACAACGCAAAGAAACTCACGTTTTCCGTCATTTGGAAAGATTACTGCAAAGAAGCGCACGGCAGCAACTACCCCTACATACGCAAAAGCTGCAAATGGCGCGGACCTCACCCGCCCAGCTGCCGCGAACGTCGCCGCATGCTGGCCACGCTGGCCGGGCTTGCAGCCGAGCAAGAGGCCCGCAGCGCAGCACATGCACACGCTGCAACAGCAGGAGTGGTTACTCCTTTTCCAGCTGTAGACTACCTGCTGCAACTCAGAGATGAAGAACTAGCTACAACCCATTCTCCGGCGGTGCTGCAACGGGCTCGAAAAGTGGTGCGGGATTTTACAGGCTATCTATGTCGCCACCACCCTGATTTGCTGCTGCACGAGGTGAGCACGAGCACAGTGCTGGGATACTATGAGCACCTGCGCACCAGACCGCTGGCTTACGGAACAAAAAAATGCATCTGCAATCGCCTTTCCTTCATCTTTCGGCGAATTGCCTTGAAATATGAAGCCGGCCCTCTGAAGTATACTAATCCTTTCGAGCGCCTGAAACTCACGGACATAGTATGCAAAACCGAACCGACACGAAAAAAAATACTCACCATCCATCAGCTACGCCTGTTGCTGCGCGAAAGCCTGAGCGGGCGTAGGCTCAGCAACAGCGAGCGGCTGCAGCGCTTCAGCATCATCTACCTGCTCATCGTCACCGGTTGGCGATTAGGCGATGTTGTAACCCTGAAATGGGAGCAAATAGATACTGTGCAGCGCAGCATATCCCTACTGCACGCCAAAACCACAGCCAAGGGGATACGAACCACTATCTACATAACCGACTTCATGGCCCGGTTGCTGCAGCACCTGCAAACCCACGCAGCCGCGAGCTCCCGGGCAGAGTATGTATTCGGCCACCGCTCCGCCAGTGCCCGGAACTTCAAAGCAGCGGCCGAACGCAGTGTACAGACATTTTTCGAGCGCATGCGCCACAAATACGGCTTAACCGAAAGCACCTGTACCGGGCAGTTGAACATGCATGCCTACAGCGTGCATTCCCTGCGAGGCAGTGCCATAACCCACCTGACAGAAGCCGATTTCAGTGAAGTCAAAATCAACTACCTCGTTGGCCATGCTCCGCGCACCATCGAGCAGCGCCACTACCTGCGCCTGGATTGCAACCCGGAGCAAAGCACTCGCGCCCTGATAGAACACATGGAAACACTTATAGAAGCTGCCACATATTACCCTATCTTAGAAACACTTACACTATAGTAACTCGCTAAGCGCCACAACTGGCAGCCCCCCCATTCGCCTGCACCGGATGGGGGATTTTTTTGCACAAATTTTGCAACGGCGCCCGGCTACCCCATGCCACGCCGCCAACCAAGCCACCTGCGCTCACATCCCACAGGGTCTGGTGGCAACAGTGAGCGGAAAACAGCTGCGGGGGCGGAAGCGGACTTCATACTCGTAGAACTGCCGCAGTACCTGCTGCCCGAGGGCTGGCTGGATGTAGTGGACCGCATACGTGCCTGCGGACTGCGCCCGC
>JAFVIC010000093.1 GCA_017477935.1 Akkermansia sp.
GAGGGTGTGCATCTCATCGATGAAGAGGATGATGTTTTTCTCGTGCAGAATCTCCTCCATGATAGCCTTCATGCGCTCCTCGAACTGGCCGCGATACTTGGTACCGGCGACCATGAGCGCGAGGTCGAGCGAGATGAGTTTTTTGCCCAGCAGAAACTCGGGAACATCGCCGCTGACAATCATCTGAGCCAGACCTTCCACGATAGCGGTTTTGCCCACACCGGCCTCGCCCAGCAGTACGGGGTTGTTCTTCGTGCGGCGGCAGAGAATCTGGATAACGCGCTCCAGCTCAGCCCGGCGGCCGATGACGGGGTCCAGCTCGCCGCGGGCGGCGCGGGCTGTGAGGTCGCGACCGAAGGCCTTCAGGGCAGGGGTGCGGGTACGCCCCTCGGCAGGTGAATTGTTGCCGCTGTTCACGCCACTGGTATGCAGGAAGGCGTTGGCGTCTTCTTCCTCGTCGTCATCGCGGCGGCGGGGCGGGGTGCCGTTGTCATTTTGCGGGTTATCGAACTTGGGGTCAATCTCGCGCATGACGCTCTGGCGGGCGGAATCGTAGGTCAGGCCGACCGAGTGCAGGGCATCACAAGCCAGACCTCCTTCGTCTTTCAGGAATGCCAGCAGCAGGTGCTCGGTGCCCACATAGGTGTGGCGCAGCTCGCGAGCCTCGCTGCCGGCCAGTGTCAGCAGGCGCTTGACCCGGGCGGTGTAGGGCAGTGAACCATCAGTACCGGCGGCGTTGCCCGCAACCATTGATTCTTCTATCTTGCCGGTCAGTTCTCGTATGTTCACACCGGCATTTTCCATCACGGTCACTGCTACACCCTGACCGAGTTTGAGCATACCGAGCAGCACATGCTCGGCGCCTATGTAGTTGTGGTGAAAACGGTCGGCCTCTCGGCGCGCGAGGTTGAGTACCTGCTGGGCTCTGGGGGTGAAGTTATTCATATATTGCTGTTGAAAGTTTTTTGGGAGAGAGAATGGGTGGATGGGTGTCAGGCACCGGGTGCTGTGTGCAGGGTGGTGCGGTTCAAGAGGGTCTGTATAGTCTTGCTGCGCGATTTCTCAGGCTCGGTAGCCTGCCGTGGGTAAGCTCGCTCAGGGATAGCGGAGCCGGTCGCGTAGTCCCCACCGCGTATGAGTTGCCCGGCCAGTTCGCCGAGCAGCTCCTCCTCCGTGCCTTCCGTGGGGCTGATGAACCGGCAGCAGACCCCCAGCCGCAGCATGGAGATTGCCTCTACCCACTCCTGCTGAGAGAGGGTGCAGGCATAGCGCAGCAAGCCATAGCTGCGGTTTACTCGGTCTGCCAAAAAATGGTCACCCAGGCGGTGCATATCGAGCAGGCGGTCGCGCACTTGGTTTTCACGCTCGGCCAGGCGGAAGATGATATCGCGCAGGTGCTCGGTGATTTCGCCCATGGTACCGTAAATGGCCGGGGCTGTGTACACAACGTAGGCGTTGCCGCATTCTTCACCGTACTGTGGGTAGAACGGCGCGATATTGAGCTGTAGTTTCTCGATGGCGCGGTTGACCTGCGGCATCATGTTCGAGAGAGTCAGGGCCGGCAGGTGCAGCACAGCGTAGAGCTGCACGCCTTCGCCGGCTTCGTTGGGCAGGCTGGTCAGGTAGCCGTTCCGCGGGGTGGCTGCGAACTCGAACTCTTGCTCCAGGACTGAGGGCAGGTGGTTCAAGCGCTCGGTAAGAGCCCGGAAATCATGCCCGCTGTTGAAACTGTGTATCACCAGGTGTTCTTCTTCATTCACCATCACAACCGTATCTTGCCGTTTGCTGATGATGAGGTGGCAGCCATCCTGACGGGCAGCCATGCAGGGCGATATCTGGCGGCGCTCCAGTAGCGCACGGCGCATGCCGTAGTCCAGCTCGCTCATTTCGGCACAGTGTGCACTCTTGAACCCGGGGCAGCGCCGGATAGCCGGCAACAGCAGCTCCGCCACCGCCCGGCGCCCTTCAGCCGTGCTCCACCCGGGGAAGGCGTGACCGCGCAGATTTCGCACCAAGCGACCCATAACACCCAGTATCACATCGTTCGCGCTCCCGGCCCGGCGAAACCAAGGCGGGCAGGTATTGAGTATACTTTCCTTATTGAATGCCATGTTTCGGGGGGGAGCTGCGTCAGTTCAGGGTCTTGAGTTCATCGCGCAGGCGGGCAGCGGTTTCGTAATCCTCGCGAGCGATGGCAGCCTGCAGCTGCTGCTCCAGCTTGCTGCGGCGCACCGGGGTGGATTCCGCGGCGTCCCCCATGTCTGAAGGGGCTTCTGCCTCGCTGTCAGCAGCGGCCTCGGCTTTGATTTCATCTGCAAACACGCTGTAGCAGTCAGCGCAGCCCAGTCTCCCGCTGCTCCGGAAATCCTCCAGCTTAAAGTGGCACACCGGGCACTCTGTGAGCATGTCGCCCCCTCGCGGGCGGCTCTCCGTATGTGCAGGCTGCTCTGCTTCCGCATGGTTGATGAGTTCGCGCACCAGCTTGTCAACCTTTTGTTTGAAAACCTCCGGGAAAAACTTCTCGGCAAAAGTCAGGGATTGAGGGTCGAAGAGTCCCTTTTCGCGGGCACAAGTCTCGCACAGGGCCAAATCAGATGTTTGGCCGTTGATGATTTGTGTCAGGTATATGGAGGCGCGTTTTCCGCAAATCTGGCATTTCTTCACGCCCGCCATTATACCACGCATACGCGCTGCGCGGCTAGTCTGTGTCGTGTCTTTCTGTGTCAGTACCGCGCTGCTGCGAACCTGCACCCATGCTACACGGCGGCTCGGTGTACCTTTTTTTTCTGCGGGCGGGTATTGAACAATCAGGGCTTGACATTGCGGGGTGTACACTGTATGCTGTGCGCACGATGATGAAATTTGCGCGTTACATTCTACCGGTCGGACTGCTGCTGCTCAGCCCCGTGACTGAGGCGGTTGAGGTAATCTTGTCAGGCGGTGTGGCTCTGAAGTCGTGGGAGCACCTGCGTGGCCCCTCCGCGCATGACAACTGGTGGGCTAACTTCATTCGCGCGGCAACGGTGCAGATGGATATGACCCGCCGCAAGAAACCGCAAGAATCCATCGTCTGGATTGTCTACCGTCCCTCATATATTACCCGCGGCCGTGAAGATGGTAAGGATTACGTGGGCATGATTCGTGAACAGGCTGCCAAGCGCAATGCCCGCCTGGTACTGGTTGATACCGCAGATCAGGCCTTTGCTGCCATCAACGGTGCTGCCCGCGGGGCGGATAAAATCAACTCCTTCTACTACTTCGGGCATTCCAACGCCCATGCGTTCATGCTGGAGTACAGCAACGACATCATCGGCGCCTCCACTCAGTGGATGCATGAGGACGATTTGGTTACCAAAATCAACCGTACTGTTTTCGCGGCCGATGCACGCTGTCGCAGCTTCGGTTGCTACACCGGTAACAGCATGAGTGCCAAATGGTTCAAGGCTGTCGGTGTTCCACTTTGGGGTAATACTGAAGCTACCCGCTATCACCCCGTCAGCAACGGCTGCCTGCCCATGGGGAATGGCCGCTGGGTACGCTGAGCCGTTCAACAGAGTGTTTAAAATAAACAAAAAAGCCGCCTGATTGGCGGCTTTTTCTGTAATTCTTTTCAGTCGGGGCGACAGGATTCGAACCTACGACATCCAGCTCCCAAAGCTGGCGCTCTACCAGGCTGAGCTACGCCCCGTGTTTAACCGGAAGGGTGGAATCCGGGCAAAAAAAATAATGGCTCGGGACGGGATCGAACCGCCGACACGCGGATTTTCAATCCGCTGCTCTACCAACTGAGCTACCGAGCCATTCTTGCAAGCCGTTGTTTCCAACGGGGTGCGCCGCAAGTATACACGTTTCCGAAGCGTTTGGCAAGTAAAAAATGAAGAAAAATGTATTTTTTTATTTCTTTGTGCAAAAGTTGCTGAAATACAGTGAGTAAAAGAAAAACAAAAAAATGCTGCTTATGTCTGAAGTGCTGGAGTGCAGTGCCGTTTTGTAAGCAAATGTAGAAAAATCTGCCTGAAATGAATAAAAAGATTGCAATCAGAGCAACGACATCGTATACTATCCCTGCATGGTAGAGAATATTCTGTACATTGTCGCGGCATATCTGATAGGTTCCGTTCCGTTTGGGTATCTGGCCGGGAAGTTGAATGGTATCGATTTGCGCGAGCATGGGTCGTGCAATATCGGCGCGACGAATGCGGTGCGAGTGTTGGGGAAGGCTTGGGGAATTCCCGTGTTTGTGTGCGATTTTCTGAAGGGACTGCTGCCGCTGCTTTACATGAAGAGCCACTTGGGCGGTGATGTGACGGCTATGAGTGCTGCTGACATGGGCTGGTTCCTGGGGGTGATGTTTGCGCTGGTGCTGGGGCACACCTATACCTGTTTCCTCGGGTTTAAGGGCGGCAAGGGTGTGGCGACCACGGCAGGCTGCATGTTTGCTTTTTCGCTGATAATCGGTTTGTCGATATTGGCTACCTGGATTATCATGATGGTGCTCACGCGCTACGTGTCGCTCTCCAGCATGGTGGCCGGTCTGGTACTGGTGCTTACGGCAGCGTGGGAGTTCTGGTGGCAGGATGCTGCCCTGAGCGTGGCTGACGGTATGGCCCTGGGCTTGCTTTTCCTTATTTTCGCGCTGGTGGTCTATAAGCACCGCAGCAACATTGTGCGCCTGTGCAATGGCACCGAACCTAAAGCTTTCTCAAAAAAATCTAAGTGATATGATACAGACTTTCAAGAAAACAGCAATAATTGGCGGCGGTGCCTGGGGTACTGCTCTGGCTCTTACTGCAAGCTACAGCGGCGGTGATGTGGTGCTGTGGACCTACCGTGAGGAGGAGGCCGCCCTCATCCGCGAGACTCGCCACAGTCTGTGCCGAGTGACCGGCGCTAAGCCGCTGCCGAAGAATGTGTTGGTGACCAGTAGCTGGGCAGATGTCGCCGGTGCTGATTTGGTCATTGTGGTGGTGCCCAGCGTGGTCATGCGCAGTGTGGCCAAGAGCCTGGCAGAAGCCGGTCTGGCACCGAATGCCGTGGTGGTGAGCTGCTCCAAGGGTATTGAGAAAGATACCAACCTGCTCATGACGGAAATCCTCAGCTCCTCGCTGAATTGCCCCGTCGGCGCTCTTTCCGGGCCTAATCATGCGGAGGATATCGTGCTTGAACTGCCTAGCCTTACTCTGGTGGGCTTTGAAGATGAAGATGTCGCACGCTCTGTGCAGCAGCGCATGAGCACCCCCTATCTGCGCGTGTACACCACGACAGATGTGGTGAGCATGCAGATTGGCGGTGCCATTAAGAATGTTTTTGCGCTTGCCAGTGGCATCTGTGCCGGGTTGGGGCTTGGGGATAATGCACGCGCCGCACTGGCTACGCGCGCCCTGGCTGAGATGACCCGCCTGGGGCTGGCTCGTGGTGGCCGAATGGAGACCTTCATGGGGCTTTCCGGCATGGGCGACCTGGTGGTGACCTGCTATTCCGAGCATAGCCGCAATCTGACCGCCGGGCGGATGATTGCGCAGGGTGTACCTGTCAGTGAGTGTCAGGAGCGTATCGGGCAGGTGGTAGAGGGTATACCGAACACCATCTCCTCGTATCAGCTCGCTCGCAAGCTTGGCGTGCGCACCCCGCTGACAGATGCCATGTACGAAATTCTCTACTGCGGCAAACCGGCTCGCCAGGCTTTGGAAGAGCTCATGACCCGCGATTTGCGCGCAGAGAACGTGAAAGATTGACCTCGCGCGTGATATAGGTCATTTCGCCCGACTGTTGAGCCATGAGTGCCGAAGCGCCTGAGAACCTGTGGTTGGCTGAGCTGTGGCTGCAGAACCGTGACCGACTGGTCCGGCTGATTGCCACCCGCATGTCGCCGGTGCTGCTGCGGCGTATGAGCCCAGATGACGTCGCGCAGGAAACCTACCTTGCCTGCGGGCGGCGCATGAAGTTCCTGCAAGAGCACAGCGATGTACCCGTGTTTGTCAAATTGCGCAAGCTGGCCCTGCAGACCATTACCGACATGGAGCGTAAACACCTCGCAGCCGGTAAGCGCGATGCCATGAAAGAGAGCTGCCTGGCCGAGAGCGATAATGATGTGTCGGTCAATGCCCTCTCGCGTTTTGCTGATTCTCTGGTCGGCCCCCGCACCCACCTGGAGCGCATGGAGCTGCTGGAGCAGACCCGACGTGCCATGCGCGAACTGCCCGAAAATGACCGCGAAATTCTGGAGTTACGCCATTTCGAGGAACTCAGCAACACTGAGTGTGCCGCCGCCCTGGGTATAGAACCCAAGGCTGCCAGTATTCGCTATGTGCGCGCCCTGAAGCGCATGAAAGAGCTGCTCGGCAACGTCGGCGTATGACGGAGGCGCAGAAAGAGGAACTCGTTGCAACCCTGGCCGAGGAATTTCTGGAATCCGTGCGTGAGGGTGGGCGGGCCGATGTCGCAGCCTATGCAGCTGCACACCCTGAGTGCGAGGACGAGTTGCTTGAAATCCTGCCGCTCATGCTGGATGTGGAGGGCGTGGGGCGCAGCGCTCAGCCGCCTGCTCCGGTGCTGGCTCACTACCCTGAGCGTCTGGGTGACTACCACCTGTTGCAGCGTATAGGCAGTGGCGGTATGGGGACGGTGTTCCGGGCTCGCCAGGAATCCTTGCACCGAGAGGTGGCAGTTAAAATTCTGGCTCCATCGTGGAGCACGGATTTGCGGATAACGGATGCCTTTGAGAATGAATCCCGCGTGCTGGCCGGGCTGCGCCATACCAACATAGTCGAGGTTTTCGGTGCCGGTCATGAGGGCCCATACCGTTATTATGTGATGGGGCTGGTGCA
Source organism: Akkermansia sp. (assembly GCA_017477935.1). Taxonomy (GTDB): domain Bacteria; phylum Verrucomicrobiota; class Verrucomicrobiia; order Verrucomicrobiales; family Akkermansiaceae; genus Akkermansia. The sequence goes on from JAFVIC010000093.1 coordinate 6,828, forward strand.
CGGGCAGGGACTCAGTGCCGGCCGACTGGGGGCAGCTTTCCCCGGTGTGCCCTATGAACAGGCGGTGGCTCGTGTGGGTGTGCAGGCGGCCAATGCGCTTGCCTTTGCCCATGCACATGGGGTGATTCACCGCGATATCAAGCCGGGTAACCTGCTTATGGGCAACGATGGTGTGTTGCTGGTGAGCGATTTCGGCTTGGCGACCATTTTGAATGCCGGCGAGAGTGCCCCGCTTGTCGCTCAGAGTCAGGATGGTACAGTACGCTACATGGCACCTGAGCGCCTGAAGGGCGAGGCCGATACGTTCGCCGGCGATCAGTACAGCCTGGGGCTCACACTCTACGAGCTTCTTACCCGTCAACCGGTCTTCCGTGATCACGAGGCGGGTCGCCTGGTGCAGGCTATTTGCTCTGACTGCTTGCCCCCCCTCAAGGGGTATGGTGAGCTGGGGGCCGTGGTGAACAAGGCCGTGGCTTTTAATCCTGCCAATCGTTATGAGAGCATGCAGGCTATGGCGGAGGATTTGCAGCGTGTGCTCGACAGTGTACCGGTGAAAGCTCGCCGCGCTTCGCTGTGGAGCCGCTATCGCCTGTGGTTGCGCCGTCGACCGGCTGCGGCTATGTGGTGCCATGTGGCGGGCGGATTGCTGTTGCTGCTCTATGCCACCATTACCGTGGCGTATGCGCACGTCAAGAGTGCACTGCGCAGTGAGAATGAGCAGCGTGAGCGTGCGGAGCTTAATGAACAGATTGCAGATTCCACCTTGCAGCGAATCTTTGCCGCCATGGTCAGTGACAGCTCCGCCGACGCGGATTTCCTGCCGCCATCGCGTGCAGATGTGCGGTTGCTGCAGGACATCATGCCCTATTACGAGCAACTTGCAGGGCAGGCGGAGAGCGGTGGCGCCAAGGTGACTGAGGCTTGCGCCATTCTTGCCACCATTGCTCTGAAAACGGGCGACTATGCCATGGCTGAGCAGTATTTTCGCCGTGTGACCGCCTCTGCCCAGCCCGGGAGTTATGAGTATGTGGTGGCTACCTGTGGGCTGGCTTCGGCTATTTTTGCGCAGGAAAAGCCCGAGCGCTACCGAGATGCTGCCAGGCTCATCTTCGCACTCGAAAAACAGGTGCCATCTACGGCGGAGTTTGAAACCCGCCTGGAGCTCGTCCGGGCGCTGCAGGTGGCTGCCCGTCATGTGCGTCATCGGGGATTCGGCCCGCCCGCTGCACCGGCGGGCAGCAAACAACAGAAACGCCGTGACATGGCCGAGGCTGTGCTGGGCTCTCACGGCAGTATTACTGAGCGCGCGGCCGACATGCTTGCCCGGCTGCTGCAAGAACAACCGGCGAATGTCGCCGTACGCCTGTTGCAGGTGGAGCTGCTGGCCCGCAGCCGCAGCGCCGCGGTGCAGCAAGTGCTTGCCCCCAATGGTGAAACCCCGCTTGCTCTGCTGGAAAAGCTGCTGGCGGAGCAACCCGGGTCAGAGGAACTCAAACGAGCCTATGTTCGCTTGGCCGTCATGCCGCGGCGTGGTTCTGCTCCGCTCCCTCAACCGAGTCTTGCCGCTAACTATGCTCAGGAACTGCTTGCAACATCAGCTGCTGACAGTGAGTTGATTATGCTGTTCCTTTCTGCCCGCGACCTCTACGCCCGGCAACTCGCGGCCGATGGGCACGCCGAACAGGCCCGCAGCGAGCGCGAGCGCACCCTCGGCATCCTCTCTTTTGTCACTGCCCGCAGCGATTTTACCCCCGCCATGCGCGATAAACTTGTGCAGTGGGTCGCTATGCACAATCTCCATGGTGATGACGCCGCTCAACATGAGCAGGAACTGCGAACCCTGCTGAAAGATTATGACTCTGAGCGCATCAAAGCCCTGCGCGACAGATTACTGCGCATGCGCCGCGCCCCGCAGCGCTACCCCTCCCGCCGCTTCCGCCGGAGCCGCAGCGTCTACCCCACATCACCCACCGACAAGTAAAGCCACGCCGAATGGCGAGCCGACGAAGACCGCAGCACGGGCTCGAAGTGCGCCATTGCGTCACCGTTCAAATAAAAGCTTGCAATGAAGGGCGGGAACTGTTACTATGTGCGCGCAGGTTGCTCCGGTAGCTCAGTTGGATAGAGCACGAGCCTTCTAAGCTTGGGGTCCCGCGTTCGAGCCGCGGCCGGAGCGCTGACAAAAAGCCACCGTTCTATCGGGACGGTGGCTTTTCAAATTCGGGTGGTGGTCTTCAGATGTGGGCATGCAGCAGCTCTTCGCACTCAGTATGGCCGAGTTGCCGTGCCAGCCGGTGAGCGGCAAGCAGGTAGGGGCGCAGTTGCGCGGGCAAGCCTGATTCCGCCGCTCGCTGTATGTACTCTACTCCTTCGGCCTGCGACTGGGTCAACACCAAAATGTGTGGAAACGCTGTTATTTGAGTCATCGACCATGTGAGCACTCTACTAATACCCTTAATTTGTAGTTTTCGAAGTTTCTGTAGCCGTATCCTCGGCGCTGAATTCCTTTTATCTTACGATGGA
>JAFVIC010000094.1 GCA_017477935.1 Akkermansia sp.
GAAGTGCAAAAAATTCACAAGAAAAAGAAAAATATTTAAATATTGCGCATGCTGAAAATGAAAAATTAATTGCGCAAAGAAACGAAAAATTTAATTCAATGTTGGAAAATGGCGGGGATATTCCTAGAAATTCATCTATTGTCGTAGATTCTTATTACATAGATGAGGAAAATATGAAAGAAAAATTATCAATACGATATGATTCAAGTACTGAAAATATTAGTGAACATAGAACAGTTTATATTTAAAAGGCGAGCAAATCGCCTTTTTTTAACTGAATGGCGGATAAAGGCGGGCAGAGTTAAGTTCGGCAGTCTTGTTGCAGCACTCGTTGATGTCAGCGATACTGAATGGCGGGAAAACGATGCGCACTTGTTTCGTGTTGTAATCGAGCAGCACTCGTTGATGTCAGCGATACTGAATGGCGGTGTCTCCATTATCCCCGACAAGCATTCCGAACCGCAGCACTCGTTGATGTCAGCGATACTGAATGGCGGTGAAAACGATGTCGCCGGAGTCAGGGAGAGCGCGGCAGCACTCGTTGATGTCAGCGATACTGAATGGCGGCTTGCTGTTTTCCCGTTTCAACTTCCGGGCCCACTGCAGCACTCGTTGATGTCAGCGATACTGAATGGCGGCATAATGAGAATGAGTTAAAGCATGCCGCCTACTGGCAGCACTCGTTGATGTCAGCGATACTGAATGGCGGTTATTGTCTTGGGTTGCGCAGGCACGGGCCTGCAGCAGCACTCGTTGATGTCAGCGATACTGAATGGCGGTTCGGCCTCATGGGCGGTGGAATGTGGGGTGGTGCAGCACTCATTGATGTCAGCGATACTGAATGGCGGGCGTGGGTATGGTTCAATTTCCACCGCGCCGACCGGCAGCACTCATTGATGCCAGCGATACTGAATGGCGGTGTACGATTCTGAGGTATATGAGGAAGTGCCGAAGTGCAGCACTCATTGATGTCAGCGATACTGAATGGCGGTTGGCCTGCTCGTACACATCGGCTGCCGAGCTAGCGGCCACCATTACCCCATCATACATTTTTATATAGAGCAAATACCTCACTCTCCGCCACTCATGCAAGAGCCAGCCCTCACAATGCCATCATGTAGCAAGAAATCATGTTCACGCGGTTGAAATAGCTTGACGGGAGAGGCGAAATGGGGTAGTATGGCTGTTGATATGACACCGAGCAATCAACATTCCCACACGATATCCGTTCTTGTAGAAAACAAGTTTGGCGTGCTTTCGCGCGTGGCCGGTCTGTTCTCGGGCCGCGGTTACAACATCCACTCACTGAATGTGGCGCCGTGCGAGGACCCTCAGTTCTCACGCATGACGATAGATGTAAACGAGGGCAGCGAGAAGCTCGACCAGGTAATCAAGCAGCTGAGCAAGCTGGTGAACGTGGTAGAGGTAATCGATTATCGCGATGCACCGACGGTGACCCGTGAGGCAGTGCTGATGCGCGTGCGTTTCGGTGAAAAGAAGCAGGAGATTCTGGAGCTGTGCAATATCTTCGGTGCGCGGATTCTGGATGCCACGCGCGAGCTGCTGACGATTGAGATATACGGTGGTCCGTTCCGCATTGAGCGATTCCTGAACCTGATGCAGGATTACGATGTGACGATGCTGACGCGCTCCGGCAAGATTGCGGTGGTAAAGCCGAAGGAGGCGTAAGCGGAGGTTCGCGCAGCTGATTTCGAAGGATGATTTTCACGTCCGGCCGCAGCCCGTCCCCGGGCTGCGGCTTTTTTTGTGATTTTTTTTGGTATGAGGTGAGATATTCTGCGTGACGAGAGGCGAAGAATGTGATACAATGTTGCCGCACACGGTACAACATAAGATGATAACGTCAGACTTTCTCGTGATAGGCAGCGGCGTGGCCGGGCTGAGTTTTGCCCTGCGCGCAGCCGAACATGGCAAGGTGATAGTGCTTTGCAAGAATGACCCGCTGGTAAGCAGCTCGGCAAAGGCGCAGGGTGGTATAGCAGCAGTGATAGATGAGAATGATACGTTCGAGGAGCATGTGGCGGATACGCTGGATGCCGGCGCCGGGCTGTGCGATGAAGAGGCGGTGCGAACGATTGTGACGGAGGCTCCGGCTGCGATTGAAGAACTGCTGAACTGGGGTGTGGATTTTGACCAGGAGGCCGATGGCGCTTTTGACTTGGGGCGCGAGGGCGGTCATGGCAAGCGCCGTATTCTGCATGCCAAGGATACGACGGGGCTTGAAATCAGCACGAAGTTGCTGGAGCGTGTGCAGCGCCACCCGAACATTGAGCTGCTGGACCACCGTATTGCGATTGACCTGATTACCACGGCCAAGCTGGGTTGTGTGACTGAAGATAGAGTGCTGGGGGCCTATGTGCTGGACCCGGCAACGGGGGAGGTGGAGATTTTCCGCTGTGACCGTGTCATGCTGGCGACCGGCGGCACGGGCCGTGTGTATATGTACACCACGAATCCGTCGACCGCGACGGGTGACGGTGTGGCGATGGCCTGGCGCGCGGGTGCCAATATATCGAACATGGAGTTCGTGCAGTTCCACCCCACCACATTCTACAACCCGAAGTCTTCGGATCGCGAGGGGCTGACCTTCCTGATTTCGGAGGCGGTGCGCGGTGAGGGCGGAATCTTGCGCGGGCCTGATGGGCAGGAGTTCATGCAGAAGTATGACCCGCGCAAGAGCCTGGCACCGCGCGATATCGTAGCGCGCGCCATTAACAGCGAGATTCTGCGCACGGGGCACCCCTGCATGTACCTGGATATGACCCACAAGCCGAAGGGGCTCATGAAGGAGCGTTTCCCCTACATATATGAGACTTGCAAGAGCTACGGGGTTGATGCCGAGGTGGATATGATACCCGTGGTACCCTCCGCCCACTACCAGTGCGGCGGGATTCAGACGAATACGAACGGGCAGACGAGCCTGCGCGGGCTGTTCGCTGCGGGTGAGAGCGGCTGCACCGGCCTGCATGGTGCTAACCGCCTGGCGAGCAATTCGCTGCTGGAGTGTGTGGTTATCTCCAAGCGCGCGCTTGATACCATGCTTACCCGCCTGCCGCTGGCACATAAGATGGAGGACTACCCCATACCCGAGTGGGTGCACGGCGAGAAGGCGGAGCGCGATGACCTGGCGATTCTCTACCACTGTTGGGATGAAGTGCGCCGCACGATGACGGACTACGTGAGTATCGTGCGCACGAATCACCGCCTGCAGCGCGCGGCGACACGCCTGCGCAACATCAACCGCGAAATCAATGAGTACTACTGGGGGTACCGTGTGACGCCCGAGATTGTGGATTTGCGCAATCTGGCGCTCACGGCCTCGCTGATAGTGGACTGCGCGATTCGCCGCCAGGAAAGCCGCGGGCTGCACTACACGCTCGACGCGCCGAACAAGTTGCCCGTTGCACGCCCGAGTGTGCTGCACAACTGGTAAAGGGGTAAAGGGGGGATGTTTTAATGGTTTTGATTAACAGGTACAAGATGCGGTTTTTCCACAGTTTCATGATAATACTGCTGGCGCTGCCGGCTATGGCAGCCAGCCCGCAGCAGATTGAGCAGGCCCTGGCGGCACGTCGCAAAAAGGCCAAACTATCTCACCACGAAAGCTCAGAGGCGGTTAAGCGCCTGCGCGCCGAGCGGGCGAAAGAGGCCTCCATCAAAGCGGGGCCGCTCAAACCCAGCATAGACCAGAGCCACCGCCGGAATTTCCCGGATCCCAAGCTGCGGCCCACAGCCACACGCAAGGGGGCTTACCCCTGGCATTTCGACATCACGGCAACCTATTTCTATATCGGCGAGCGCCCCACGAAGAATAACCCCACGCCGAATACTGCCAGCAGCTGGGATAGCGCGTGGGATGACAATTACGGCGGGTTCGATGACCCGAACCCCGCACACCGCTGCCCGCGCACTTACGCCCCGCTGGCTTTCACTCCGCAGCTTAATCCGTTTTATGTAGCGCTGCCGTACAATGATATTCAGAAGGGTGGCCCCAAGCCCGAGGCGGCCAGGGTCATCCCCTGGTACCGGCGCGACAAGGACGGCAAATATGAGTCCGTATGCCGCGGTACCTGGGTGCAGATATACTACAATGGGCGCTACTGTTTTGCCCAGTGGGAGGACTGCGGCCCGTTTGTGACGGATGACTGGCAATATGTGTTCGGCAACGCCCGGCCGAAGAACACGTCCAACAAGGGGGCGGGTATTGATATTTCGCCCGCAGTGCGTGATTACCTGGGTATCAAGGGCGGCACGGCGACCGTTCACTGGCGGTTCGTGGATTTCACGCTCGTACCTGGCGGCCCCTGGGCGCGCTTCGGTAAGGATAACCCCTTTGTCAACCCCGCGCTGAAGCATGCCGTGCGCAAATACCAGCAGCGCTCCGGCCGGCTCCGCGCCAGCCGCGCCGAGCGCTGACACGCCGCTATCATTTCAGGGCAGACATCATTCCACTTTTTTCACCGTGTTTCAAAATCTCATATTCGACTGGTCGGGCACTCTGTGCGATGATATGGCACTCACGATAGAGGCCACCAACTATGTACTGGCGCAGTATGACCGCGCACCGCTGGACAGGGCGGCATTCCGCGCGGAGTTCCAGCTGCCGTACCCGGATTACTACGCGGTGAAGATTCCCGAGGCGCGCCTGGAGGACCTGGAGCAATACTACCGCCGAGCCTTCGCGGCCTCCACCGTGGGGGTGACCCTCATCCCCCATGCGAAGGAGTTTGTGGAGTGGTGCCGCGGGCGGGGGATTCGCTGTTTCATCCTCACCAGCATGGACCCGAAGGCCTTTGACGAGCAGGCGCGGCAGCTGGGGATGTATGACTATTTCGAGCACATACACTCGGGCATTCACAACAAGGAACACTACATACCCACACTCATGGCGCAACATGCGCTCGACCCTGCCCGCACGGCCTTCATCGGCGACATGCAGCATGACATCCGCGCCGCGCACTGCGCCGGCATCACCGGTATCGGCACGCTGACGGGCTACAACAACCCCGCCCAGCTGGCTGAGGCAGAGCCGGAACTCACGGTGCCCCACCTCGGTGCCCTGCAGGCCCTGCTGGCCAAGTGCCCGGCCACCCTGGCCAGGCCCGATGCCATCTGCCTGCACGGCCTGGAGCTGAGCTGCCACATCGGCGTGCCGGAGGAGGAGCGAGCCACGCCCCAGCGGCTCACGGCCGATATCACCTTGTTGCCGCCCTGCCCCTTCTCCGCCATGGGGGAGGACCTTGCCCACACTATCGATTACGATGCGCTCTCGCGCCGCCTGGCTGAGCTGGCCGCGGCGGAGCCTACCGTACTGCTCGAAACACTGGCCCACAAGCTGGCCACCTGTTGTGTGCGCGAATTCGGTGCCACGCGTGCGGAAATCGAGCTGCACAAGTACATATTGCCCCAGCTGCGCTCTACAGCTGTGCGCACGGTTGTGATGTAACCCCGGTGCGCCAAATGGTGCCCCGAATCCCCCGACAGAGGCAGCAGCTCAGCCCCTGAGCTGCTCGCGCACGAAGTCAGCGAAGAGCTGCTGCGGCACCCAGCCGAGTTCCCTGAGAGTGTGCGGTATGATGGCGGCAGTGGTCGCAGAGCGGTGGCTCGGCGGGGCATCTGCCCCTGCGGCGGGTATGCCTGTCAGTTCTGCCAGCAATTCGTAGGCGCGGGCTTTGGTGAAAGATTCGCCGCACACATCGCAATAGCCACTGCACTCACGCTCAGCCAGCAGCAGCAGCGCAGCCGCCGCATCGTCCACATGCACATAGTTGAGCACACGATTGGCCTCGCCCGGCAGGCGGGGTTCCCCGGCCAGGTGGCGGCGCAGCAATTCGCAACGGCCCCGGCCATATATCGGCACCAGGCGAGCCACACAGCCCCCGGCGCACCCTATCAGCCGCTCAGCCTCCGACAGAGCGGCCGTGCGCTCCGTTGGCGTACCGTAAACCGAAGTAGAGGAGCAGAAAACACAACGACCGGCAAGCCCGAGGTTCGACAGCGCCTGAGCAGTGCCCACATAGCAGTGGCGGTAGTCCGCCACCGTGCCGCCATGGGTGGCCGGGCAGCAGAACACAACCGCCGGCAAGCCACCGGAGCACTGCCGGGCGCGAGCGTATGTGACAGGGTCGGCGGAATCCCCACACACTTGGGGAGCCACGGCGGGGTCGATATCTATCATCACCACCGCGGCACCGGCTGCCGCACAGCGCGAACTGAGCGCCCGCCCCAGAAACCCGGCACCTATCACCCACACACGCTGGCCGGCAATGTTCACGCGCGATTTTTGAAAATCAGCTCTGCCAGTTCCAAATCACCGGGCAGGGTAATCTTGAGGTTAGGGCCACCCTGTACCAGGCGGGTGGCGATACCGAGAGTCTCCATGGCGCTGACCTCATCCGTCACCACTAACCCCTGTTCCGCCACGCAGGCATAGGCGCGGCGCAGCAGGTCGATGTCGAAAATCTGCGGAGTTTCCATACCCCACAGGCAGTCGCGGCTGACTTTCTCGGGCAGGCTCAGGCCGGCGGCATCGGCACGTTTAAGCGTATCCACCACCGGGTGAGCACAGGCAGCGGCACCGGTTTGCGCAGCAGCCGCCAGGCAGTCGCGTATGCCCTGCGGTGAAATGAGCGGGCGGGCGCCGTCATGCACAGCAACCCAGCGCGTGCCGGCCGGAAGGGCGGCCAGACCGGCCGCCACGGAATCCTGCCGCTCGGCACCGCCATCCACCCGCAGCACGGGTACGGGGTACGTGGCCGTAGCCAGTCCCACAGCCTGCCAACGCTCAGCCGGGCACACCACCACCACGGCGGCACACCCTGCCTGCACGAACGCCTGCACACTGCGGCAGAGCACCGGCTCGCCGGCCAGGGGAGCCGCCAATTTATCAAATCCGGCACGGCGGGAGCTCCCCGCGGCTACGATAACGGCGCAGAACATAAGGCTCAGGACAGGCTGGCAGCCACAAGTTTGGAGAGCAGCTTGCCCGGGGCAGCACCGGCGGTACGGGCCTGCATTTCTTTCATCACACGGCCCATGTCCTTTTTGGACTCAGCCTTCAGCTCTGCAATCACCTCATGGAGCAACTGCTGAATGGCCTCCTCACTCATTGCGGCGGGCAGGAATGTGGAAAGCACCTTCATTTCTGCCTGCTCTTTTTCGACCAGCTCGGGGCGAGCGGCTTTTTCATACATAGCGATGGCGTCCTCCCGCTGCTTTATCTGCTTGCGCACCACATTCAGAGCCTCGGGCTCCGGGAGCAGCTCATGGGCATTCCCCTTGGCGACCTGGGCATTCTGCAGCGCTGCTTTCAAGCTGCGCAGGGCACCGAGAGCCACGGTGTCCTTCCCCAGCATGGCCGCCTTCATACCGGCGGTGATAGAATCATATATCGTACTCATTACAGCAGCATTCTACTCCCATGCCGGCGCGCGCGCAAGAAAAATCCCTGCCATGACAGCAGGCGAACTCTTGCGAAAAAGCCTGACTGACTCGCAAAGCGAGTCAGTGAAAATAACGCTGCCGAAGCGCAAGCAAGGGCAATTTCACCGACTGCATCTGCAGCCGATTGCCCTTTCTCTTTATCGGCCGCTTGTAGCAGCCGGTGAAATTGCCCTGTCATCGGGATGTTAGAATTTGACCGGGGACACAGGATGTGGTAGATTAACCTGCAGAGCGAGGGCAAACAGCCCCCCCAATAAAACACACTATCAACAAAATTCCAGAATAATGAAGAAAATCGCACTTTTTGCGCTGTTCGCCGGTGCCGCTCTGGCTCAGGGCGAGATTCTGACCGCCATTAAAGATGCCGCTGTCACCGAAGCCGAAAATCAGGCAAAAGCCGCTATCACTCAACAGGTGGAAAGCGCCACTGCCGGAGCAAAGGACGCCACCTCCGGCCTGACTGACTCTATCACTGAAGCCAAAAACAAAGCTGCCGAGGCTCAGGCCGCCATCGATGCCCGGAAAAAGGCTGTAACGGAAGCCAGGGAGAAAGCAGAAGCCGAGGCCGCCACCCGTAAGGCCGAGCGCGAAGCCCGGCAGAAGGCCGCCGCTGCCAAGAGCGCTGCTGCCAAGGCAGAGGCAAAGAAAAAAGCCACCGGAGCTGCCGCGAAGGCTGCCGGCAAGGGCGTTCGCAAGCTCTTCAAGTAAAGAGTGCGGTTATCAACAGATTTCCGGTCGGCGCTCCCCTGCACCGGCCGTTTTCTGTTGAAAAAAATGCTGATAATCGAAAAAAGACGTAAATTTGGCTTGCCAAAAGCACACAATTAGAGTATAAGAGGCGACCACCACTCCGCAGTGATGCGGAATTAACCTTTTACACAACACACAAGATATGTCCAAGCACTCCACACTCAAAGCAACCGGTACCGTTGGCGGTAAGCGTTCTGTCCTCAAGCGCTTCGAGCGCGTTAAGCTCATGAAGGAGCGCGGCCAGTGGAAGCAGGGTCAGAGC
>JAFVIC010000095.1 GCA_017477935.1 Akkermansia sp.
GACTCGCTACGCTCGCTGTCATTTTGGGGCAGAAAAATGGTGGATTTGCCTTGTTTTTTAGCCAATTATCGGCTAAAGTTTCGGTGACCGCAATTTTGAGGCATCCACTTTTCGGTGACTGTTTTTTTTGAGGCAACACGCAATATGGTGGGAGATTGCGGGTAAAATGTTGATAGATGTACCCCCGGTTATAATAACAGGTAGCCGACCAGCATGGTGGTGCTCTGCAGTACAAGTACAACGATGAGCCGCCACCGCAGGGGGACAGGGAAATAACGCCCGCACAGGCAGCACAGACCGAACAGCAGCAGGCCGAGGGCTGAGAGCCACAGCACGAAGATGAATGCCACCGCTGCGAGGAACATAGCCGCGCTGATGAGTCGCCCGATGAATGATGTCTTTACCGGTGGCAGCTGCCTGTTACCGGCGGCAAAGGCACAATAGGTCGCGCTGTGGCAGGTGAGATAGAGCACATCCTTTCTGCCGCGCAGTGCTGCGGGGAACTCTGCGGGTAGGTAGGAGAAGCGCAGTTCAATATCGCCGGGTTGTGCGGGGCCGGTGGGTACGGCGGGGTCACGGTAGCGCTCGGCGAGGTGAATGATGGTGCAGTCGGGGTTATCGAGCCGCTCCGTTTCGGGCAGCACGCGTGCCATGCTTTGCAGGTGCTCGGGAAGGTGGATGTGCTCGACCGGCAGGGGTAATATGCTGCGCATGCAGGTGTAGCCTGCATACCCCCTGTCGCTCAGCAGTGTAGGTATGAAATCAGGGTCAATGGGGTAGTGACCGCAGTGCAGATGCTCGGCCCATAACCGGCGGTCGGGGCAGCCGAGTTGTGCGCGTTTTTCGGGTGGCAGGGGAGCGAGTATCACGATATTCCCCTCGGGTTCGGGGCGAACTTCCCTTGCTTTGACCAGCAGGCAGGTGGCCGGCAGGTGAATGCCGTATTCCGGGATTTGCAGTTCATCTTCACTACGCAAGGTACCGTGAAGTTCCAGCAATTTACCGTACTGCTCATACGATTGAGGTGCTTGCGGGTCAACAAGCAGCGGTGTAGACGGCATGCGCAGAAAGTTGCTCGCCTCATTCCCTAACAACAGGCTGTAAAGCAGGGATACAACCAGCAGCAGCGCGCCGAATATCACTACAAGCGCTGCAATCCCTTTAGCGAAAAAGCTCCGTATGGTCATTTCAATGAGGTAGTTGTGGGAGTAACAGGCCCGGGGTACTGAGATGAGGTACCCCGGGCCTGCCGGAATGATTTACGCCATGCGGGCGTGGGCATCGGCCTCCACGGCGGCCCACAGGCTGTTGATGCCTGCCTGAACGGCAGTTTTGGCGGCAGTAAGCTCTGCTCCCTTTTCGCCATGGGCAAAAAGGTAGTACTTAATCTTGGGCTCCGTACCGCTGGGGCGCACCGCAAAGCTGCGACCGTCTGCCAGGTCGATGAAGAGCATCTTCTCGGCGGGGATGGGGTCACCCTCGGCATCTGTCAGCGTGCCGGTGGAGAAGTCGCGCACGGCCGTCACCGCGGCTCCGTCCATCTCGGTGGGCGGGGTCTGCATGTAGCTGGCGGTCAGGGCGGCAATCTTGGCAGCACCATCGGCACCTTCCATCACAATGCTCTTGCCCAGCTCCATGTAGTAGCCCAGCTCGGTGTAGATGTTGTTCAGGCACTCCAGCAGCCCGATTCCCTTGGAGGCCAGGTAGGCGTTCATTTCAGCCAGGCAGAGGGCAGCGGCGTTGGCGTCTTTGTCACGCACGAAATCCTGTGCGAGGTAGCCGTAGCTTTCCTCACCGCCGAAGATGAAGTACTTGCTGTACTTCAGGCGCAGTTCACGGGTCTGGGCCTCGGTCATGGAGCGGTAGCCCTCGCGCTCGTCCGCGGGGATAGCCTGCTCATACTTGCCGAGCTTGGCGGCAATGTATTTGAAGCCGGTCAGCACATTCACGGTGGATATGCCGAAGGAGGCGGCGATGGCATCCTGCAGCGGGCTGGTGACGAAGGTCTTTACCATCACGGAGTGGTCAATGTTCTCAGGGGTGATGATACCCAGCTCAATGGCGCTCATGCAGCGGTACCAGGCCATCAGACAGCCGGTCTGGTTGCCGGTGAGCAGCTGCATCTTGCCTGTGGCCGTGTCGCGCACGGCGATACCCATGCGGTCGCTGTCGGGGTCGGTGGCAATGACCAGGTCGGCGTTCTCGGCATCCGCCTGGGCTATGGCCATATCGAGAGCCGGGGCATTCTCCGGGTTCGGGCTGGCTACGGTGGGGAATCGGCCATCGAGCACATCCTGCGCAGCCACGGTGCTCACATTGCAGCCGATTTGCTTGAGGATGGGTACGATGCAGCGGCCGCCCGTGCCGTGCAGGTTGGTGTAGACGACCTTGGCAGAAGCCTTCTCGAAGACGTCCGGGCGCAGGATGATGCCCTTGAGTTTCTCGATGTAAATGGCATCGAACTCCGGGCCGAGTATGCTCAGCTTACCCTGCTGTTCGGCGGGCAGCGGTTCGTAGGTGTCGCCGGAGAGGGCGTTCACCTCGGCTATCACGGCTTTGTCGTGCGGGGCAATGAGCTGGGCGCCGTCATTGAAGTAGGCCTTGAACCCGTTGTCGTGTGCCGGGTTGTGGGAGGCTGTCAGCACGACACCTGTGTCGGCATTCAGCTCGCGGATGGCGAAGGAAACCTCGGGTGTGGAGCAGGGGCCGTCGAAAAGGGCGCAGTCACAGCCCAGGTCGGTGGCAATTTTGGCACAATATTCGGCGAAATCGCGGGAGAAGTGGCGGGTGTCATGCCCCACAACGATACGTGGCTTGCGGCCGCAACCTTCAGCCTGCACGAAGCGGTTCACATAGGTGATAAGCCCGCGCATGGCGCGGCCGACGTTGTAGAAGTTCATGCTGGCAGTGCCCACACAGGGGAACTCGGGGCGACCGTTTACGGCGCCTTTACCCTGTTCAGAGGGGGCGACCACCATGCCGATGGTGCGACCGCGCAGGCCACCCGTACCGAAAGCGAGCGTCTTGTAGAAGCGGTTGTTGAGTTCGGCCCACTCGCCGGCTGCGGTGAGTTCGGCTATAGCTGCGGGAGCCACGGGGTCCTGTGTGCCGGCCAGCAGCAGTTGAATGTTGGTGAGGGAATCCGCAAGCAGTTTGCCCTCGGCTACTGCCTGCTCAAGCGTGGAAAGAAGTGTGCTATCCATCATACGTGCGCGCATTGTACACCACACCCCCTCGAATTGCAAGCCATTTTGCTTGTTAGCCTAGGGCAGCAGGCCGCTAGGACACAAAAAAGCCGCCACGCAGTGCGTGGCGGCCATGGGAAAACGGAACCGATGCGAATTACTCCGCAGAGGGGGCCCAATCAATGCGGTTTTCTTCTTTCCAGAATTTTTCCAGACCGTAGAAATCGCGCACTTCTTCAGCCATGATGTGTACCATGACGTCAATGTAGTCCAGTACAGACCACAGGGCGTTGGGGGTACGCTCGGCATAGACGGGTTCGATGTTGTATTTTTCGCCGACTTCTTTGTCGATACCGCCGAGCACCGCACGCAGGTGCGGGGTGGACGTGGCGGTACAGACAATGGCGAAGTCTGTGATGGAGGACGTACCGCGCAGGTCATAGACGGCGATGTTGGTGGCTTTCGACTCATCAGCTGCTGCGGCGCAGGCGAGTGCCAGTTCTTTGCTGTTCATGGTGGTGATAAAAGGTGGTTATGCGTTGAAGGGTTTGAAATCGGCGGGAGCAGGGGGCTCGTCGTCGGGTGTCTGCAGGTCGGTGGGTGCATCCGCCTCTTCGGGCATGGGCGGGGGCAGCTCGCGGGTGGGCGGGTTGCTCATGGCACCGGTTTCGAGTAGTTCGGCAATCTGCTCACCGTTGAGGGTTTCGAACTCAATGAGCTTGTCGGCTACCAGCAGCAGGCGCTCCTTGTTTTCCGTGAGAATGGCAATGGCACGGTTGTAGTTCTCCGTAACGATTCGCTGAATCTCCTCATCGATGAGCTGAGCCGTGCGCTCGGAGTAGTTGCGCGTGGTCTGCGATATGTCGCGGGCCAGGAACACCTCGTTGTGGTTCGTGCCGTACTCGATGGGGCCGAGCTTCTCGCTCATGCCGTACACACACACCATCTTGCGGGCGATGGAAGTGGCGGATTGAATGTCACCGCGGGCACCGCCGGAGATGTCGCCGAACACAACCTGCTCAGCGCAGCGGCCACCCATCGCCATGACGATGTAGTCGAGCAGCTCGCTCTTGTACTCGCTGTGCTTGTCTTCATCGGGCAGCATCATCGTGACACCCAGTGCCGGGCCGCGGGGAATGATGGTGACCTTGTGCAGCGGCAGGCTCTTGCGCAGCTCTGTCTTAAGCAGGCAGATAGCGTGGCCGGCCTCGTGCACGGCGGTGTTGTACTTCTCCTTGTCCGTGATTTCCAGGGAACGGCGTTCGCGCCCCCAGCGCACTTTCTCGCGGGCCTCTTCCAAATCGCTCTGGGTGACGGTTTCCTTGTTGCGGCGGGCTGCGATGAGGGCGGCTTCGTTCACCAGGTTGGCCAGCTCAGCACCGGAGAAGCCGGTAGTAGCGCGGGCTATCGGGTTGAGGTTGGCTGCCGGGTCGAGCTTAATCTTGCGGGCATGCACACGCAGAATCTGCTCGCGGCCGGCGGCATCGGGCAGGTTTACCACCACCTGGCGGTCGAAACGACCCGGGCGCAACAGGGCGGGGTCGAGCACGTCCACACGGTTGGTGGCGGCAATGACGATGACGTTTTCATTCGCGGTGAAGCCGTCCATCTCGACCAGCAGGGCGTTCAGGGTCTGCTCACGCTCATCGTGACCGCCACCCACGCCGTGACCGCGGTGGCGCCCCACAGCGTCAATTTCATCGATGAAGATGAGGCAGGGGGAGTGTTTCTTGGCTTCGGCGAACATGTCGCGAACGCGGCTGGCACCCACACCCACAAACATCTCCACGAAGTCAGAGCCGGAGATGGTGTAGAAGGGTACATCCGCCTCGCCGGCAATGGCTTTGGCCAGCAGGGTCTTACCTGTACCGGGAGGGCCTACCATCAGCACGCCCTTGGGTATGGTGCCGCCCAGGTTGCGGAACTTCTGCGGGTTGCGCAGGAATTCCACGATTTCCCACACTTCCTCCTTGGCTTCGGAAATACCGGCGACATCCTTGAAGGTAATCTGGTTCTGGCTCGGGTCGAGCAGGCGGGCGCGGCTGCGGGCAAACTTCATGGCACCGCTGGGGCCGCCGCCCTGAGCGCGGAACAGGAACATGAGGATGATGAAGATGAGCACCACGGGCAGGCAGTTGATGAGTATCATCTCCCATGTGTTGCTCTCGACTTTGTAAACGGCGTGGCTGCCGAGCATGTCGCGCACCTGGTCACCCTGGAAGGTGCGGCTGAATGTTACGTTGACGGGCTCGACTTGCTTGCGGTCAACGGCGCCCTCGGGGTTTTTGCGATATTCGCCGACGACAACACCCTCCGTGCGTGCCTCGTTGGTGTAGATGATGTAAGGCTGCTTTTCCCTGGTGTCGAGAATACGGCCTTCCTCACCGAGTTTGCGGAAGTATTCGGTCGAGATAACCTTGTCGCCCTGCGGCTCGGGTACGCGTTCATACCGTGTTTCGGTGATGCCGTAGCGGTTGAAGAGTGTCTTTAGCTCCTCACTCTCGGTGAAAGGCATGTAGAAGGGAGCGTAGGTGAAGGCGGGCTCGCCCTTGTAGACGTAAGCTGTGATGACGGCGTTGCTGGAGCTGTCGTTGCTTACGACTTCGATGGGGTATTTATCCGGGTCGGTCAGCACCACCTTACCGGCGCGGTAGTCCTTGCGGAACTCGTCAAGCGTGATGTTGCGGGCAGCGCTGCCCAGGTTGCCATCGGAGGTGAAGGCAAGCAGCAATATGCCTGTGATGACGGCCATGAGTATCCACAGCCCCCAGTTCGGGGTGCTGCCGGGGGCGGGCGGAAGCCCGTTTTTGTTTTGTTTGTCGTCTGCCATTGGCGTCGTTGATGATTTTCCTTATTTTATCCCATCTCGCCGTCAATTGAAACGTCATTTCGAGACATAAAGCGCCAAAAGCATGTCATCACCCCCTGTAATTGGCGTGTTTCCCTAGCCAAACCGGCATTTATGTGTTACCGTCAAGTCATGCAGCTTGATGTTATAGAGGAGTCTCTCGGTTATACTTTTACTGATCACACCTGGTTGACCCGCGCCCTTACGCACCCCAGTTCGGATCAGAAACGCAGTACCAATCTGGCCTATGAGCGCCTGGAGTTCCTGGGGGATGCCGTGCTGGAGCTGGTGGTGAGTGTCGAGCTTTTCCGCCTGTTCCCCAAGGCGGATGAAGGCACGCTGACCAAGCTGCGCTCCGGTATCGTGAGCCGCCAGCACCTCTCTGACCTCTGCCGCAAGTTCGGTTGGTGCGAGCAGCTTAAAATGAGCCCTCAGCTCGAAAAAAACGGCGGTCGCGAGGCTTTCTCCGTTCTGGCCAACACGTTCGAGAGCGTTATCGGCGCCGTAATGGCTGATTCAAACTACAATGCTGCGCGCAAGGTGGTTCTGCACCTCATGGAAGAGAGTATTACGAATGCTTATCATTACCTTGAAGTGAATCATAAAGGTAAGCTTTTGGAGGTGCTGCAGGCTGTTGATGGCACCGGGCCTGATTACGTGGTGACCCTGATAGACCCGGCAAAACCCGCCGGTCCCTTCCACGCCAAGGCTATGTGGCATGATATGGTGGTGGGCGAGGCCGATGGCACGAGCAAGCACCGCGCGCAGGTTGCCGCCGCGCAGGATGCCCTCACCCGCAAGCTCTGGGAGCAGAAGTGAAAAAAATGCCATACAGCCGCTTTTTCTGCTTTATTTGTGGCGCAAAGTGGTTATAATGTTGGCGTTCACGTTCAATTTTTTTATCATGAAAATCTGGTTAGATGGAAAATTGGTTGATCCGAGCGAGGCTACGGTCTCGGTCTTTGATCACGGTGTGCTGTATGGCGATGGTGTTTTCGAAGGTATCCGATTTTATTCCGGCAAGGTGTTCCGCCTTGAGGAGCATATCGTGCGCCTGTTCGATTCCATGCGCTACCTGAACGTTAATTGCCCGTGGAGCTTTGAGGAGGTGTGCCAGGCCACAAAAGATACCGTGGCTGCCAATGGTATGGAAGATGGCTATATTCGCCTGGTGGTGACCCGCGGTAAGGGGGATTTGGGACTTAACCCCCGTAACTGCCCTAAGCCCAGTATGTTCATCATCGTGCAGAATATCGCGCTTTATCCCGCCGAGATGTACGAGAACGGCCTGAGCCTGATTACCTCCACCTTCCGCCGTCCCAACCCCGATATTCTTTGCCCGCAGGTCAAGAGCCTCAACTACCTCAACGGTATTTCCGCCAAGATGGAGGCTGTGGCTCAGGGCGCCGGCGAGGCTCTCATGCTCAACCAGCGTGGCAACGTGGCCGAATGCACGGGTGATAACATCTTTATCGTTCGCAACGGTGTGGTCATGACCCCTCCTCTCACAGAGGGAGCTCTGGGGGGTATCACCCGCCACGCCGTGTTCGATATCTGCGCCGAGCTGGGTATCACCTGCATTGAAAAAGTCATGAACCGCTTCGATGTGCTCAGCGCAGACGAGTGTTTCCTGACCGGTACGGCTGCTGAGGTGATTGCCGCTACATCGCTTGACGGTCGCAAGATTGGCAGCGGTGTTGCCGGTCCTGTCACCGGTCGTATCCTTGCCCGCTTCCGTACCCTGGTGCGCGAGTGAGCATTGACAAAACTTTACAACTGCGGCGGGGGGAGCCCCGCCGCAACTCTTTCTGCCGTATGGAGACTCTTTATGAAGGAAAGTTCCTGACCCTGGTGCGAGAAGGGCGCTGGGAGTACTGCGAGCGTGTGCGCAACACGCCTGCTGCCATGATTTTTGCATGCACGCCGGAGGGGCGTGTGCTGCTGGTGGAGGAATTTCGCCCGCCCATCGGCGCACAGAGTATTTGTTTCCCTGCCGGTCTGGTGGGTGATGAAGGCCCTGAGAGTGCTATGCTGGCTGCCGGACGTGAGCTGGTGGAAGAGACCGGCTACGAGGCCGGAGAACTGCGCTACCTCTTCACCGGGCCCTCATCGCCGGGGCTGACATCGGAGACGGTGGCTTTTTATCTGGCGAGCGACCTTCGCCGCGTGGGCGAGGGTGGTGGTGTGGAGAATGAAAACATCACGGTACACGAGGTGCCGCTGGCTCAAATCGAAACCTGGCTGGCTGAACAGATGGCCGCCGGCAAATCCATTGACCCCCGTGTTTATACCGGGCTTTACTTCCTGCTCCGCCATGTCTGAACCTGCGCAATACTATATCGCGAAACCCGGTGGTGAACCGCTGGGGCCCTATACTCTTTCCATGCTCAAGGTGATGGCCATGGAGCGTCGCCTGACGCCCAAGCACCTGTACTGCACGGAAGGAATGACGGAGTGGCTGCCTGTCGGTAAGTTGCTGGAATCTGCCAAATTTCCTATACCGGCGCTGGTTGGTGCACGCGAGGCAGATTTGCCGAAAACCCACCTGACCCCAAGCATCATTATGCTGGTGATATCAGCGATAGCATGCACGCTCAGTCTGCCCTTTGCCATCACTGCCGTGGTGCAGGCCGCTCGGGCCAATTCAAGTCTTGATGTTGACAAGCGTCGGCGCCTGGCGGATTCTGCACACCTGTGGCTGAATATCTGCTATATTGTCTTTGTGCTGCAGCTTGTGATGTTCGTAGCGTTGATTGTTTGCGCCTGAGTTCCCTCAGAGCACGGCAGCCATCACAAACATGCCCACCATCACCCCGCCTATGCTCAGGTGGTGGTGTCCCCAGCGCTCGGCCATCGGCAGCAATTCATCGAATGAGATGAATACCATGATGCCCGCCACCACCGCAAACAATATTCCCAGCAGCGTGGCGCTCAGGAACGGTAGCAGTACCAGCATGCACACCAACGCCCCCAGCGGCTCAGCCAGGCCCGTCAGAGTGCCCGTCCAGAAGGCCTTTTTGCGGCTGCCCGTACCATAGAGCAGGGGGATTGCTACGGTGAGACCTTCCGGTATGTTGTGAATGGCTACCGCCAGTGCTACCGACATGGCAATGCTCACATTATCAAAAGCCGCAGCAACGGTGGCCATGCCTTCCGGAAAGTTGTGTACGGCCATGGCTATGGCGAAGAGAAAGGCGGAGCGTTTCACCTTATCGCGCCCGGTCAGAGTGGTGGCGCACTGGGCAGCGTGCACTTCGTCCTCACTGCGGAATTCATGCGGGTTTTCATCCTCCGGCACCAGCTTGTCAATGAGCGCCGCCAGCCCCATGCCGCCGAAGAAGGCCCCCAGCGAAGTCCATTTGCCGACAGTACCCTCGCCCAGCTTTTCCATGGCCAGCGGCATCAGCTCCATGAACGAGATGTAGACCATCACCCCGGCACTCGCCCCCAGCGAGAAGGTGAGCATCTTGGCATTCGTGCGCTTGAGGAACAGCGCCACTGCCGCACCTATGCCGGTGCACAGCCCGGCCAGTACTGACAGGGCGGCACCGATGAGCAATTGGTCTTCCAGGCCGTTGAACATGCCCTTTTGTACCCCATAGCCCCGCTTCTGTCAATGATTTTGTATCATTGATTTCGCCAAAATGCCACAGCATACGCAGAATGAGCGTGACAAAGGCCGCCAAAAAGAGTAAACTTCGGCATGCACTACACTCCTTACACTCTGTACCCCGTGGGCGCACTGAGCGCCCGTGCTGCCGCCCAGCCGCGTGAGGGCGTGCTTCTGCGCGGTGATAACGGCGGCTACGCCTGTTTGCAATCCTGGCCGGAGCTGGGCGATTCTCCGCTTGAGTATGAGCTTGACGCTCTGCGCGACGGTACCCCGCTGCGCCTTGGTGAGCGCGCGCTCAAGTGTATCGAGATTGATGGTGCAGCCCGCGCCGCCGGTGTGAATCTCTTTGAGGGGCTTACCATTCCCCGCAGCCATGCCACGCTGACGGTGAGCGCTACACCTGCCCAGGTGTACAACCTGCACCAGCGCGGATTCCGTGTGGGTAAAATTAAGGTTGTACCCAAGCTGGCCGCCACGGTGGAGCGCCTGACCAACCTCGCCTCGATGGTGCCGGACTGGAAGTGGCGAGTGGATTTCAACTGCACTCTGTCTCTGGAGGCAGCCCTGAAGTTCTGGGACATGCTCTCCGATGCCATGAAAGAGCGCATTGACTTTGTGGAGGACCCCTGCTATTACGATGTGGAATCCTGGCAGGCCCTGCAGGATGCCGGTATGCCCTTGGGCTACGATACCCCCATGCAGGAAAGCTCCATTCCCGCACGTACCAGCAAGCCTATGATGCGCTTGGTCAAACCGGCTCGTCACCACAGCAACAGCGGTCTGCCCGTGTTCACGACCTATCTTGACCACCCGCTCGGTCAGTGCTGGGCTGCTTACAATGCTGCCAAGTTCTACACCGGCAAACCCGCCGATGAGGTGCCGCTTTGCGGGCTGGTAACCCATCACGTCTATCGTCCGAATGCCTTCTCCGAAGAGCTTGGTATGGATGTTACCCCCGAATTCCATGCGCCCAAGGGCACCGGTCTGGGCTTCGATGCTCTCCTGAAGTCCCTGCCGTGGAAGAAGCTGTAAGCCGTTACAGAGTATAAGATATAAGGTTACAGGCTGCGAGTTCGGTACAAGCGTTGAAGCCTCAACTTGTCCATCGTAGCCTGTAGCTTTTTCTGTTTTCGCGAAATTCACGTTATATGCGGTTACTTCTTGCCCTTTCCGGCTGGTTGTCAACGTGGACAGCACCATTCATCATCGCGGTTGCTGCGCTCACCTTTGTGCTGCCCGGGGTGTTTGACTGGGTACGGGGGGATGTGCAGACTTGCATCCTGGGCTTTATCATGCTCACGATGGGCATGACTCTCACCACGGCTGATTTCCGCATTCTGGCGCAGCGACCGTGGGATATTTTCATCGGCGCTCTGGCTCAATATACCATCATGCCCCTGCTGGCCTTTGCGTTGGTGTATTTTTTCCATCTCCCCGGGGGAATAGCGGCGGGGCTTATTCTGGTAGGGTGCAGTCCCGGCGGGGTATCGAGCAATATCATGAGCTTGCTATGCCGGGGTGATGTGGCTTATTCCGTGGGGATGACCACCGCCTCGACCCTGTTGTCACCCTTTGTCACGCCGCTGCTGGTGCTCTGGCTGATGGGTGAAAGTATCGCGGTCGATGCCGCCGGGATTTTCCGTAGTATTCTGCTGGTCACTCTGTTGCCCGTGGGCGTGGGTACGCTGTGTAACTATTTGTTCAGCAAGCGGGCAGGGTATGCAACCGTCTGTCGGCTGATGCCGGGGTTGGCTGTGCTGGGGTTAGCCTGTATTGTAGGTGGGGTGACCTCCGCTCACGGCAGCAAGTTTTTTGAGAGCGGTGCGCTGATATTTCTGTGTATCTTTCTGCACAATGGCTTAGGTTATTTGCTCGGCTACCTTACCGGGCGGGCCTGTCACATGTCGACCGCTAAGCGCCGCACACTTTCCATTGAGGTAGGCATGCAGAATGCCGGGCTTGCTACCGTGCTGGCCGGGCGACATTTCCCCCTGCTGCCGGAGGCTGCGCTCTCCGCTGCCATCTCATGCGTGTGGCACTCCATCTCCGGCACTCTGATAGCCGCGGTCTTTTCGCTGGCGGATAAGGTTCGCCGGAAGTAAGCTTATGCGCGTACATTAAAACAGCCGCCGCTTTGCGAGCGGCGGCTGATGTGTAAGAGCCGGAGCGGTTGTTTATGCTTTGTTGAGCAAGTCTCGCAGTTGCTTGTCGATTTTGGCGGCATAGCTCTGCGGGTTGCGCCACCAGTCGAGAGCCCAGATGTGGCAGATGTTCCAACCCAGCCCGTGCAGTACGCTTTCTCTCAGTACATCGCGGTCGCGGGCGGTGGCTGCGCCGGCATAGGCGGGACTGTCCAGCACGATGCCGGCCAGCATGTTGCCGGGTTGCTCCGGGTGAGCAATGGCAATGTCGATACGGTAGCCCGAGACACCCAGGTTGCTGAGGCAGTGCCAGCCCTGCGCTTGCAGTGCCCGGCAGATGGCGCGCTGCAGCCCGCTGTCTGCCAGACCTGCGCCGTTACCCCGGTGCAGATTGAAGTAAGCCGCAGCCCCCATGCGGGCGCATTCCAGGAACCCGCGCAGGTCGGCGGCACCTCGGGACCGTGTGCGGTTCAGGTCGATATCCTCCGGCTTGAGTGAGCTGAACACGTGCATGCCGGTGCGGGCGCGGGTGATGGCTACATTCAGTCGGCGCTCGCCACCGGTGAGGTTCAGCGGACCGAAGTTCATGGAGATGGCTCCCTTCTCATCCGGCCCGTAGGTGGTGGAGAAGTAGATGACGCCGCGCTCATCACCCTGCACGTTTTCGAGGTTTTTCACGAAGATGGCCTCGGGGTTATCTTCGTTGAAGTAGGGTTCGAGAGATTCATCCTCGGCGCGGGCCTTTTCAAACATATCCAGAATAAGAGCCTGCTGTTGCGTGTTGAACGTAACAATGCCGATACTGGTCAGATCGTTGTAATCAAAATCGGGGCTGCGCAGTACACCCAGCACGTGCTCTACCAGTGCCTGCGCCTCCTTCTTGTTGTAGCGTTTCGAGGCTCCCTTGGCGTAGATGCCGTCCACGTAGTGGTATTGCAGAGCGGTGTCGTGCTCCACGGGGGCGGGGAAGGTGACGAGCTTATTCTCGTAGTAATGGTGGTTGGAGTATGCGATGAGGCTTTCAGACTTACTGCGGTAGTGCCAGGTGAGGTTCATGCGGGGTATACCGCAGGCCAGGCATTCATCGAGTATGCTCTCGAGGTCCTGCTCGATTTCCTCCTCATCTTCACTTTCATCGCTCTTGGAGCGGGAGAAGAAGCTGGTGGGCGGCATCTGCCGCGGGTCACCGACGATGACGGCGCTCTTGCCGCGACCGATAGCGCCGATGGCATCCCACACGGGAATCTGCGACGCCTCGTCGAAGATAACCAAGTCAAACGGCTCAGATTCAGGCGTGAGATACTGGGCGATGGAAAGCGGGCTCATGAGCATGCAGGGCTTGAGCAGTCGGCTTACATTCGGGGTGAGGCTCAGCAGTTTGCGTATGGCCTTGTGGGCGCGCTGTTTGTTGAGTTCGTGGTTGAGCTCTGCCAGTTCTTTTGTGAATTCCTTGTGGCCGCAGGCGCGATTGCGCAGCAAGCTCTGCAGGTGACGGCTTGCTTCTGTGAGAACAAGAGCATCTTTTGAGCAGAAATCGCGTATGCGTTTCTCATGGGTTGCCCCATCGAAATGGGTGAGTGTGCGGCTGGCATCCACTGCTGTGCGCAAGCGGTAGCGGGCGTTGTTGGCCAGTACGGCAATCTCGAGTTCGGTCGGCTTGAGCTCGCCGCTGCACAGTTTACTGACCAGGGCGCGGGTGAGCTCCGTATCGGCCTTGGCGGCAGATTCGTTGAAGATGATAATCTGTCGCCATGAGTCGTGATTTGCCATCAGGTCGTTGGCCATGGTGGCGGCTGCGCCTTCTCGCTCCGTTTCGGCCCCTATGTACGGGGCTCCGAGTTTCTCGGCCAGTTCGCCGGCGATTGCCTGCCATTCTTCGGTGCAGAGCTGTAGCTTGGTTGCCTGCAGTGCGGCGGGGCTGCCGGGGGCGAAGGGGTTGCCCTCGGCGGAGAGGTAGAGCCTGCAGAGTGGCTTGATGTCAGAGATATCGCTCAGAGTTTCTGCCATACGACAGGCTGCTTCGTAGTCAGCCTGGCTGGTTTCTATGCCCTTACAGTATTGCGGCAGGTTGGATTCCGTGAGAGCGGGGGTGCTCTTGTAGCGCTGCATGTCAACCAGGTTCTGCAGGTCGCGACCGATATCCGGCTTATTGCAGCTGAAGGCAATAAGGCGCAGTGCTTTGGTTATTTTGCGGTTGATGAAGAAGCGGCTGATGATGTTCGATATCACCCCCTCGCGCCACTGCATGTAGAGAATCTTGATGTCAGGATTGTCTTCCGTGCCGTCCGGGTAGCTCAGAGAGAGCGCATTTTTGCACTGACGGTAGTTGTTAGCGGCGCCGAGTGCTTCCTGGAGCCGGTTGAGCGATTCCTGCGCTGTATCGGGGAGCAGGGGGGTATTGTTCTGACCGTAGGTGTGGGCCGCCAGCAGCAGTAACTTAGCCACGGAACGTCGCTTGTCGGCGTAGTCATCTTTGTTAAGCCCGACCAGTTCCATGAGGGTGTTGAGCGCGGTGTCATAGCGCTCAGCCAAGCGGGCAACTCGTGGCAGCAGCTCGGTGAAGTCATCATCCCACTGCAGGCTGTAGCTCGTCTTCTGCAGGTATTGAACTGAGCCGGGGTACAGCTCAGCAACCGCGCTGAATGCCGTGCCCAGTTCGTGGGTGTATTCGAGTAGAGTGGCTTTCTCATTTGCGCTGATGTTGAGCACATCCTGCGCCGGTGGCGGGAGCAGGGGGACAGCAGGTGCTTCTGCGAGCAGGCTGATGTCGTCATATAGGCTGGTAGCGTCGGGGTAGACGCGGTGGAGCTCCTCCGGCAGCACATTCAGGCCGCTGCGCAGCTTGAGCATGTCGCAGACTGATTTTGCCCAATTATCACCGCTGAGTTTGGCTTCGGTATTGTCGAGAGCGGCTTTGAACTGGGCAAGCACTTCTTTCTTGACTGCCTTGTTTGAGTGGAGTTCCAGGCAGGAGTCACCGAGCCCGATGTTCTTAAGTCGCTTGTACACCACGGAAAGAGCCGCAGCTTTTTCTGCCACGAAGAGCACGGTTTTGCCATGTCCCAGGCAGTGGGCTATCATGTTGGAGATGGTCTGGCTCTTGCCGGTGCCGGGCGGCCCGATGAGCACGAAGTTCTTACCGCGTCCCGCAGCCAGTACGGCTGAGAGCTGTGAGGAATCCGACGAGAGCGGGGTGTATACCTGTTCGGCATCGACTGTGGTATCAAGCTCACTTACCTCGGGGAATCCGACCTGGGTGGGGAAGGTTTCGCGGTTTTCGTCTGCCAGATGGCGCACGATGGGGTTTCCCATCAGCTCGCTCTGTCGGTCGCAGAGGTCTTTCCACATCAGGTACTTGGCGAAGGAGAATATACCCAGCGAGCAGGTTTCAATGACCTCCCAACCCTCTATATCCTTAATGGCTCGGCGCGTGATGTCGAAAATCTGCGGTACGTCAATTCCGCTCTTGTCCGATGGCAGCTCGCCTTCCAGCTCAGGGATGTTGAGGGCATATTCTGTCTTCAGCAGTTCGAGCAAGGTGAGATTGAGGCGCGTTTCTTCGTCGCTGGTGCGCAGGGTGAAGCTGCTCTTTACGCTTTTTCGTGAGATTTTCACCGGTATGAGCAGTAGTGGGGCGTAGAGAGTCTGATTCTTTTCCCTGCGTACCCAGCGCAGGAACCCGCAGGCGATGTAGAGGGTGTTGTAACCACTCTCTTCCAGGTTCTTGCGGGCTGCCAGATAGAGCTTGTAGAGGCGTTTCTGCAGTTCATCGTGTCGCAGTATGCCCTGCGGGCCGACAGCCAGCAGTTCATTTTTGGCGTACATATCGACAGCATGGCTCTGAATGATGGCCTGAGCCTCGGACTGATCCTCCTTTTTGAGCGCTTCATCAAGTGCGAAGGTCACGGGAACTTCGGCAAGTTTGAAGACTTTTCCGTTGCTGAGGTCGTCTTCCAGCCGCGCAGCATCCTGGAGCACAATATGTACTTGCGACTTGTCAATACGGCAGTTAAGCAGGTTGTTACGCATGGAGAGGTCCAGGAGCTTGAGTTGCCAGTTTTCCATGCGGGTGCGTTTACGTGTGGTGACGAGTGACTGTTCGTCTTCCAGATCGGCCGCCGTTTGTTCGGGCAGGAAGGTGGCGCCATCGCCGGTGCAGGTGTGTTCATCGACGATACTCGGGGCGTTTTCCGGGCGCTCGGTACCGATGGGGCGCACGCCGGCTGCCCATATACGGGCTACATCGTATGCGCGGGCATTTTCCGTCTTGCTGAGATTCTCTTCGCCGCGTCGGCGCGCATCGTCAAAGGAGTAGCGCAACCCGTTTTCCGAGCGCGTGAGCAGGGTGGTTTCGAGCACCAGTATTTCACCCAGTTCCACCAGGTTGCGCAATGTGGCGCTGCTTTCAATTATCGGGGATTTCAGGCACTCATCATTCATCAGCACACCCACAAATGCGTGGCCGGGGATGTGAATGATAATCGGGTTGAAACCGGCTTGCGCGATGACGGCGGCCATGAGCATGGTGGTGTCCAGGCAGGTGGCACAGCCTCCCTGCATAATTTGGGACGGGGTGCGCACTTTCTGGTGTACACCTTCTTCCATGTCGATTTCGCCTCGGGCGGGCAGGGCGTAGTTGATACCATAGTTGCTGAGGGTCAGCCAGATGGCGTGCAATTTATTGATGATGGCGTTCGGTTCGCTGCGGTAACCGTTCCAGTCGGGGCTCAGCCCTTGATTGGCCAGTAGTTCGCCGGCATGGTGCAGGATCTTGTCAACGGCCGGGTCGTTCGGTTGCACCAGCGCTGCCAGCAGTTCGGGAAACCGTGCGCCCTTACCCAGCACCCAGGCATTGCCCGGCAGCCAGGTGAGCTCGGCGCTTTCCCGGCAGAGCAGTTCTGTGCCTTGATACAGGGAAAAATGAATCCGACCCGGTTCGGCTTCAGTCAGTGCCTTCAGTGCAACGATGTCGTAATTGATTTTTGAGGGCGCGGCAATGGTCAGGGGGACTTCTGCCGTCAGTTTGTCAATATCGAAGCTGCATTCCTCGACAAACTCGGGGGTTGTGGTGACGCGCAGGGTAAGGTTTTCAACCTCGCAGTCGCTTTCAATACACAGGGTATCGAAGTGGGGTTTGCCGTTGCTGAGGTAGACAACGGAGAGGTAGGGGCTGTAAACCGGATTGATGTTGATACTCATGGCTGAGCTTTATAAAGGTTAACGATTGTTGAGATATTCCACGATACCGCGCCCAACGGCCTGTGCGAAGCGAACTGCGTTTTCGTGCCTGTTGAGATAGCGTGCGTGCTCGGGGTTGGAGAGGTAGGCTACCTCGGTGATGACGGCGGGAACGTATGATTCGTTGCAGGCATTCAGCCAGTCGCCCCCGCCTTTTCGGCCATCATTACGCAGCACCACGCCGCAGGGTTGGCCGTTGTTGGGCATACCATTGCCGGGGTGGTCGAGTATGTCGCGGTTCATGACCTGCGCCATGGTGTAGGCCATGCGGGTGCCAACCTCGTTGCAGTAGAAAGCGCCCTTGTTGTACACGCGCCAGGTTTCCGAATTGCTGTTGTGGTGCAGGTATACAACAGCGCCGGGTAACTGATCCAGCGCGTAGTTGGTGCTCAGCATGCCCACGGCAATGCGGTGCGGGTGGTGGGTAGAGCGGTAAATGGCGGTGGGTATGGGGGATTTCACATGGTGTACGCCGGCCTTGCGCGCGGCTGTTGCCAGCCGTGGGTCGGTGGGTATATCGCCACGGTTGCATATCAGGCAGGTGTAGCCAGCGGCTTCGATGACTTTCTTCACCTCACCTGCGTAACGGTACCAGAACTCTGTTTCTTCTATCACGCCGCCCTTGCTCGCATCCGGCGTGCGCGCACCCTGGCCGCCGCGGGTCGGTTCGTAGTAGTGCCCGATATCAAGCACCACAACCTTGGAGTTGTAGGCAATCTGCTGCATCTGCATTTGATGACAGGCGGGGAATAACAGGGTAACAGCCGCAGCGGCGGCAAGGAGCAGGCGTTTCATTATGGCGATTTGGGAATTGTGAAATATGGTGTCATCAGAGGGGCAGTTCGCCCTGGGCGCGGGTGAGGGGGGCGCCTATCTTCCGGTAGGCGGCGGGCATGGCTTCGCGCCCTCGCGGGGTGCGCTTGATATAGCCTTGCATGATGAGGAAGGGTTCGTGGACGTCCTCGATGGTGCTTTCATCCTCCCCGACGGCAACGGCAAGCGAGGCCAGCCCGACGGGGCCGCCCCCGAACTTGTAAATCATGGTTTCAAGCAGGCGCTTGTCCATTTCATCCAGCCCGTCTTCATCGATGTCAATCATGCTCAGAGCGGCCTCCGCCACGTCGTCAGATATGCGGCCGTCGCTGCGCACCTGAGCATAGTCGCGCACCCAGCGCAGCAGCGCATTCGCCACACGGGGCGTGCCGCGAGAGCGACGGGCAATGGCCAGCGCGCCGCCGTCTTTGAGGTCGATGTCGAGCAGTCCCGCCGAGCGGTGCAGAATCCGGCAGAGTTCCTCGGGCTTGTAATAATCCAGTCGGTTGATGAGCCCGAAACGCGAGCGCAGCGGCCCGGTGAGCATGCCGGCTCGTGTTGTGGCCCCTACCAGGGTGAACTTAGGCAGGTTGAGCTGGATGGAGCGAGCATTCGGCCCCTGGTCGATGATGATGTCGAGCCGGTAGTCCTCCATAGCGGGGTAGAGATACTCCTCAATGGCGGGGTGCAGGCGGTGAATCTCATCGATAAAAAGGACATCGCCCTTTTCGACACCGGTGAGTATGCCGGCGAGGTCGCCGGCTTTTTCTATCTGTGGGCCGGAGGTAGTGTGGAGCCTGTGCCCTACGGCATTGGCGATGATGTTGGCCAAGGTGGTCTTGCCCAGTCCGGGCGGACCACTGAGCAGCACATGGTCAAGCACGTCTCCGCGCATGCGGGCGGCTTCCACCATGAGCAGCAGGCGCTCCTTCACTTTATCCTGCCCGCAGAATTCGCTGAATGCCGGCGGGCGCAGCGAGACGTCGTAGCTGCCCGACGTCTCGGCCATGCGGGTATAAACGGAATCAGCCATTGGCTTATTTCTGAATCATCACGACCCCACCCATTGCCTGCGGAGGGGGCATCGGGGCTCCGGCCTGCATTTGTTGCTGCTGGCAGGCTGTCAGAGCGGCGGCGGTGGCTGCTACGGCGGCGGCTTTTACCAGTACGGGATACTTCGGCGCGGTTTTGTTTTCAGCTTCGATTTTCATGTTGGTATCTGTTAATGTAAGTTACTTGACGTTCTGAACAGGCGGGGGCAACACAGGCGGTTCTCCTGCCAGCTTTTGCTGCTGCTGCTGGCAGGCGGCCAGCGCAGCGGCAGTAGCTGCCACGGCGGCGGCTTTTACCAGAGTGGGGTACTTGGGCGTTTCTTTCTTTTCGGGGGTGATTTTCATGGTTGTATGGGGTATGTTCAGGTTAGTGAGTTTGGGGGACAACTGCTCCGGGGGCGAGCTGCGGAGCCGGGGCCGGTTGTTCCGCCGTATCGGGCTTGTCAGCACTGTCGGTGTTGTTGAAAACGGCATCGACCTCGGCGGCTACTTCTTTATCAAACACGGGAGGCTGTTCGGGCACATCGGAATCAGGCACATAGGGAACATCTCCGGCCAGCAGCTGCGGCTGCTCCTCCGGCTCCGGAGTACTCTGCCCGGTGGGGCGGTTGTCGGGGGCATTGCTCGGCACACTGCCCGGTACATGGCGGTCGCACGATACCAGCGCTGCAGCACTCGCGGCAACAGTGGTAAGCACCCTCTTAATGGTCGGGTATACGGGGATGCCCCGTTTCTGTTCGGGTGATATTTTCACAGGTTGAGTTTAGCACATATCACTCGGGAATGTCAATGGCGTTTTCCTTCATGAACTGAATGATTTTGTCAAATTTGGCAAGTCGGCTCTTGAGCGCCTTCGCGTCCTGTTCATTGGTTATCCTGGTGTTCAGAATACGTGCCTTTGTTTCTCCGGCTCCATACTTTTTAATGTTGCTCAGAAGTCGACTTTCCGATTTGGTCAGCTGGTATTCCGGCAAGTCGAGCGGCATGACGACTCCGCTGCACTTGATGAAGCGGGGAGGGGCCGGGATGACAGGGTATGGTTCGCCGCCAAGTGCAGGTGGAACCGTGCGCTGTCGGCGCTTCTTTGGGCGTTGTGGGTATTGCGGGTCGGGTGTAGTTGGTTCGGGGGTGATGTCCATAGACATACATTAGCACCGATTAGACCTTTGTCAATGGTATGACACGAAGTTTTATTGATGTTTTCATATATGAGCTTGACCGTGTGCCTGCCGGGGCGTAAACTCAGCCCCGCGGCTACCCTGTGATTCGCTAATCTGTCGTGAGACAGAGTACAGACAAAAACCAAATACCAACATCATACTCATGAACCTTAAAATCTACACAGATGAAGTAGAAGAACTGGCTCTGCGCCAAATTCACCGCCTGCTGGCCCAGCCTGCTTTTGCCGGGGCCAAGGTGCGTATCATGCCCGATGTGCATGCGGGCAAGGGCTGTGTCATCGGCTTTACGGCTGACCTGGGCGATAAAGTCATTCCCAACATCGTGGGGGTGGACATCGGTTGTGGCATGCTCACGGTGGCGCTTGGCAGGCAGAAGCCTGATTTCGCCGCACTTGATGATATCATGCACCGCAATATTCCCAGCGGTATGGATGTGCACCGGGAGATTGTCGAGCCGTTCCCGGAGTTTGAATCGCTGCGTTGCCTGAGTGCCCTGGAGCGCCATGAGCGCCTGCAGCGCTCGCTCGGTACGCTGGGTGGGGGTAATCATTTTGTGGAGGTTGATGCTGATTCGCAGGGCAACCACTACCTTATCATCCATTCCGGCTCGCGTAATCTCGGTAAGCAGGTCTGCGAGCTCTACCAGCAGGCGGCCATTGACCGCCGCAGCGGTATAGGCGACCGCGGCGAGGCTGAGGCTGCCCTCATCGCTGACCTGAAAGCCCGGGGCTGCCGGCGCGAGATTCATTCCGCGATTCAGGAGCTGCGCGCCCATTGGAGCGAGCTCTCGCCCGATATCCCTGCTGACCTCTGCTACCTGGAGGGGGATGACCGCGCCAATTACCTGCACGATATGAAAATCTGCCAGAACTTCGCCCTGCGTAACCGCGAGGTCATGGCGGATATCATCATCCGCCGTCTCGGGCTGGAGGTGCAGGATATGTTCCACACCACCCACAATTACATCGACCACGACAGCAACATCGTGCGCAAGGGCGCCATCTCGGCACGCCTCGGCGAGAAACTGCTCATCCCCATCAACATGCGCGACGGCTGTATATACGGTACGGGCAGGGGGAATGATGACTGGAACCAGTCCGCACCGCACGGTGCCGGGCGTCTGATGAGTCGTTCGCAGGCTTTCCGCGAGCTCTCTCTGGCTGAGTTTGAGCAGCAGATGCAGGGTATTTACACCACGTCTGTCACGCAGCGCACGCTGGATGAGTCGCCCATGGCTTATAAGGGGATGGATGCTATCCTCAGCCATATCGACCCCACGGTGGATGTGACAGACATCTTCAAGCCGCTCTATAACTTTAAGGCCGAAGAGGCTGCCCCGTCTTACCGGCGGAAAGGATAGCAGCCGGTTACAAGGCTTGCCCGGTTCGCCGAGTGAGTGCTGACAATTTGCCCCCAGCGCGGCGGTAGCTGCGGTGGGGGCTTGGAGTTATGCGGCTGTGCGGATTCTTACTTTTTGAGCTGAATCTGCATGCGGATGGTGTGGGTGGTGCCGTTGATGGTGGAGGCGGCGTCCACTCGGTCAATGAATTTGGCTATGTTTTCGAGGGCGTCCGCCACGTCATCAGCTGTTTCAGCGCGCTCCTCAGCGGGGCTGGGGCGGTGGAAGACGTAGCGGTCTTCCTCTTCGTAGTCTTCCTCTTCGATGTAATCCTCGCTGTCCTCGTCTTCTGCCTCAGTCACGGCAACCGGCGATTCGTCTTCGAGGGCAAGAGGAGCCTTTTCAGCCTGTGCGGCAGCGGCCAGCTCGTCAGCAATACCGCGGGCGGTAGTCGCCAGGGGACCGAACTTGATGGTGCTCACGCAACCGGTGAAGGCGGTATCGCCCGTGGCTGCTGCTGCAATTTCGGCGTTGTAAGCAGTGGAAGTACCGGCGGTGAAGGCGGTGTCGCTCACGGCTACACAGGGCACCATGTCGGGGGTGAACCAAGGCATGGCAACGGTGTAGGTGGTAAGGTTGGCGGTCTGAGCGGGAATGATGGGCAGCATGTTGACGACGGCGGGGTCTTGCCCGATTTTCCCGGCTACGTTGCCGGCGATTTTCACAATGCTGTCCCAGCCGGCGCTCAGCTTGCTGCGGTCAGTCACGCCGGAGTAGAAGCAAATGCGGGGGATGGCGGTTTTGTTGCCGGGGGCGCCACCGAGCACCATGGGCATGGAGCCGGCGCTGTCGATGGTCAGGGCCATGCTGTTGCCCATACCTTCGCCGATGTTACCGATGGCGGCGCAGAGTTCCTTCAGGTCGGGCAGGAATTGCTTGGCCATGGTGACGGTCGGGGTTATATCTGCCTGGGCTTCAGCGGGTGCGGTGGCAACCAGCCCATCAGCCACGCTGACGATGGCGTCTACAATATCACCACAGCTTGCGGTGCCGTTGTAGGTGGTGGGGGTGCTCTCCGCGTAGAGGATAGTTCCGGGCTTGTCGGCCACAGAGGTCAGGCTGAGCTTGCCGGGGCGGTAGCTTGCACCCTGGGTGTTGCCGTCGTACTGCAGCTGTAGGGTTGAGCCATCACCCCAGATTTGCATGATTTCGGGCATGGTGGCCGCAGGCAACAACAGGGCTTTGGCGGTGTTGCCGAGCAGTTCGGCACCCTGTGCGGCCTTTGCCCAGGTGGACTGGTTGTCACCGGGCTGGGCCGCCAGCTCGGTGAAGATGTCTTTTATCAGACCGGGCAGGCCGACAAAGGGGGCAAACCGAATCTCTGCGTTGGCAGCGGCAAGCCCCGGGGCAGCATAGCCCAGCATATAGGGAGTCCGGCTCAGGTTGGCATCTGCCTTGCTTACTTTATCGGTGGCGAGTACTGACTGCTCAGCGGCTGTCGGCAGGGTAAAATCTGCTTCGTTTTCGGTGACTACGGCGATGAGCTTGGTGCCCTCGACCTTGAGACCTACGTAGATAGTACGGTTGTTAAGAGCCTCGCGAGCGGCGAGCTGTATATCGCTGAGCGGCTTGCGGGTGATGTTGCCGGTCTTGTAGTCAAAATCAACATCGGGTTGGATGATATCTTCGCCCTTCAGCGTGAATTTGATACCTTCGTAACCGTTGTTGCTGTATACCTCACGCATGCCGTCATCGTATTCCTCGCCGATACCTTCGCGCATGCCGTCCACGGCGATTTCTTTCCATTCGGCAAGCATTTGAGCACCCTCGGGCTTGGCGGTGAGCACACCGTACAGGGGAGCGGCTTTTACGCTCTTAATGCTGTCGACGGCGGCGGCCTTGGTCGCGGCGACATAGGCCTGGCTCAGCTTACCGATGATTGCCCCGGCGGGAGTGGTGGCCATGTTGCTCCAGTGGGTGAAGAATTCCTGCACTTCTTCTCCTTCTTCACCGGCGCCGGCGTAAATGGCTGCGATGTGTTTGCAGAGTTCACCGGAACCTTTGCCGGAGGCGATGGCAAAGCTGTCGAGCATTGACAGCTCGGCAGGGGGCTCTTCGGAGGCGCCGAATGCTGCGGGAACGCTCTGGCATATCTCAGCAAGACGGTTTACCGTGAGTACGGCTTCAACATCCGCAGGCAGGACGCTCAGGGCGGGGTAGGCGGCGGCACGTTGTTCAACTGTGGCGCTTGCAGCCGCAACCGGGGCTGTCAGGCGGGCGTAGACCTGGGCGCTGCTTTCTGCAGGTTCCTGGGCATAGAGGGGCGCCATCGTGGCGGCCATCATCATAAGGGTGGTGCGCATATTCATAAGTGCTCTTATTATAGAATTTTTTTCCTTCATGTAAAGGTAAAAGTGCGTTTACACCACGTAAAAAAAAGAGCTCTCCGTCCCGGAGAGCTCTTGCGATTGAAATGTGTTGTGGAGTGGCTTTACTTCTCGCAGTAGCTGCGCACGGCGGCAGCGATGCGGGCGGAGACATCCTCAGGCTCGCCTTCCTCCACCACGTCAATCTGAACCACCTTGCCCTGGGTGCGATAGTGCTCCACCACGGGGACGGTCAGAGTCTCGTAGTCCTTACGGCGCTTGGCGAAAGCCTCGGGGTTGTCGTCGGTGCGCACAATCATGGCGCCACCGCACTTGGGGCATACCTCCTCGCCGTTGCGGGTGGTTTCACCGCAGGCGGGGCAGGCCTTGCGCTTGAGCATGCGGGCTTCGATGAGCTCGGCGGACACGTTCAGGTAAATCACGATGTCAACGCCCAGACCCATGGCGGTCAGGTTGGCGTCCAGAGTCTCAGCCTGGGAGACGGTGCGGGGGTAGCCATCGAGCAGGCAGCCGCAATCCTTGTTCTCGCCCAGCCATTTGGCCACGATACCGTTCACCACCTCATCGGGCACGAACATGGCGGCGTCCATGTACTTCTTGGCCTCCAGACCCAGCTCGGAACCGGCAGCAATCTCGGCGCGCAGCAGGGCGCCGGTGCTCAGCGGCTTGAGGCCGTAAGTCTCGGAAAGGAAGTTAGACTGTGTACCCTTGCCGGAGGCGGGGGCACCTACAAGTACGAATCTCTTGAGCGTTTTCATATTTATGTAAGATTGAGCTCTGCTGCCCGTTCTCTGGCAGCTGCTGCGCTCATTATGCCCGATTTTTTCAGAAATGCAAGCACATAATTTGCGTGCCGTTAAAATCCGGGGGGCGAATGCCGTGTGTGTTACCCTCGGAATTTGGCTTTGCCGTGTTGCCAGATGGCGAAAGCCGCGCACAGGATATTCGGCAGCCAGAGCACGATATAAGGTGTGATACCGCCGGCTTTGCGAGAAAGTTCGCAGAATACCAGAGCGATGAAATAGACGGCCGCTACTATAATGCCGAGTGCAAAACCCGTGGAGGTGTCCTTTCGGCGGGCAGTAATGGCCAGCGGTACGCCGATGAGCGAGAACACGAAGCAGGCGCAGGCAAATGAGGCGCGCTGCAAGCCTTCTGTACGGAAGGCTCGCTCTGTTTTCTTGTTCATGTTTCGGCGGTAGAAGATGGCATCATCCTTCGCGGCAGCCCACAGATTTGCTGCACATGGGAATAGAGGTTTTGTCGCGCGGGATTCCGCCGCCTCTGCATATTTAGTCATCTGCGCGGTGGTGGTATGGCGGACGATCTCCCAGTGCTCCAGTTCATCTGCAATTTCGGCATTGGTGAAGCGATTCGGCTTCATCTTGCGGCGCGTGCGGATGGGCACGTGTACCCGCAGAGGCATCTCTTCCGTCATGACCAGATTGGTAGAGTCGCCATCAGCGTGCTCAATAGTGGCATTGTACAGCACCAGACTGAGCATACGGGTTTTTACCTCAAACTCACCAACAGTGGCTCTCTTGGCGTGCATGGCAGCAAAACCGCCCATGCCGGTTTTGGAGGAACCTTTATCGTTCAACGGGTAGATATGTACCCCCTTCATCACATCACCGTCGCGTCCTTCGACATACAGGCGCACATCGTTGAGCTTGGTCTCACCGCCACCTGCTGTGAGCAGGTTGCGAGGGTTGTCGATAGCGGCTTTCATGACCAAGTCGCTCATGGCGTTCTTGCCCTTGGGGGCAACCTCGATGTTGATGTAATAGCACAGCAGCGAGAGGGCCACACCCATGCCGATGGCGGGCATGCTCAGGCGCCACAGGCTCAGGCCGGCCATGCGCATGGACGTCAGCTCATTGTCGGCAGCCAGGCGGCCGTATACCAACAGCACGGCTGTCAGGAACCCCCACGGTACGGAGAATGTCAGCGAGAAGGGGATTACCTGTACAATGAAGTCGAACACGATGGAGGGCGGGGCCCCGCTTTCCACCAGCAGGGTATGAAGCTCTTTGAACAGCTGACCCAGCAGCATGAGCAGCGTGAGTGACATCACGCCCAGAAAGGTCACGGCGATGAGCTGTTTGAGTATGTAACGATCGATGGTTTTCACGGCAGTAAGTCAGAGAGAGAGAAAGTTGGAAAGGAGTCTGAGCCCGAGTAGCTGGCTCTTTTCGGGGTGAAACTGTGTGGCTATCAGCCGACCTCGGCACACCGCCGCGGCAAAGGTGCTGCCGTAGTGTGTGGTGGCGGCTACTGCGGCTGAGTCTTCCGGCTCAGGGTAAAAGGAGTGAACGTAGTAGAAATAAGGGGCTTCTCCCATGCCCTGCCATATCGGTGCTTCAGGGTGCAGGGGGGTGACGGCATTCCACCCCATGTGCGGTATCTTCAGGCCGCATTCGGGAAAGCGGCGTACATGCCCGTGGAAAATCCCGAGTCCGGGAGCGCCCGGGGTTTCCTCGCTGCTTTCAAAGAGAATCTGATAGCCTATACATATACCCAGAAACGGCCGGTCTGCTGCAATCCAGCGGCGTATGGGCTCTGCCAGCCCTTGTTCGTGCAGTGCTCGTGAGCAGTCACCGAATGCACCCACGCCGGGCAGCACCAGGTGGGTGAGCCCCTCCAGGTCGCTTTCACTACGCACCAGTCGCCCTTCTGCGCCAACGGCGCGGAAGCTGTTGCAGACGCTTGAAAGATTGCCTGCTCCGTAGTCGATGATGCCGAGTGTGCTCATGGTCGTATAGCCTTCAGAGTGTACCTTTGGTGGAGGGAATCATGCCGGCGGCTCGCGGGTCGAGCTCCACCGCCTGTCGCAGGGCGTGTGCCAGACTCTTGAAAACGGCCTCGGCAATGTGGTGGCCGTCCATGCCGTAGAATACCTCTACGTGCAGATTGCAGCGCAGGTTGTTGGTAAGGGCGCGCAGGAACTCTACCGTGAGCGAGAGCGGCATGTTGGGGGCATCCGCCGCGCCGGGGAAGGCCCGGAACTCCAGGTAGGGACGATTGGACAGGTCGATGACGCAGCGGCAGAGCGTCTCATCCATGGGAACGTAGGCGCAACCGTAGCGGCGAATCCCTTTCTTGTCGCCCAGGGCGGCAAGCAGGCAGTCACCCAGCACAATTCCGGTGTCTTCGATGGTGTGGTGGGCATCTACCTCCAGGTCGCCATGGCAGGTCAGGCTCAGGTCAATCAGACTGTGACGGGCCAGGAGATTGAGCATGTGGTCGAAAAAGGCATGACCGGTGTGCACATCGGCGCGGCCGGTGCCGTCGAGGTTCAGTGCCAGCGCAATATCGGTTTCTCCTGTGGTACGTTTACAGTCGGCTGTTCTCATGCGCCATTATTCTAGCACATTTATTTAACCTTTGCCAACAGAAAAAAGCAAACTGAGGCTAAAAACTTACTTCGGAGAAGTTTTTTTGCTTGTCAACGGGGGGCGAATATGGCAGATTCTCAGTTAATGAAAGTTCTCATCCACCTGTTGTCTGTTATGTTACTGTTGTCGGTGTGTCCGTTCGCATCGGCGCAAGAGGAATCCGCCTACACGGAAAACAAGCTTGAACAGCGTGAAGTAAAGAAGAAAAAGAGCAAGAAACGCAATGTCGGCAAGGCTGCTCAGCAGAAGAAAAAGGAGCTTCGCGAGCAGGGGGTGCGCAATGTGCGTGCCAAGTCACCGTCCGGCTGGCCTACCAAAGTTCCTGTGCCGGATGACACGACCCTGCAAGAGAGCCCTAAGCAGGGCAATATGTTTGTCTACGAGACTAATAACTACATCTTCTTCACTCCGGTAGCGCTCGACCCGAATGCCTGCACCACTGTGGGGCGGCTTTTCGAGTGTGCGTATGAGGCGAACAAGGCCGTGGGTGAAGTGCTGCCCGTGCCGCGCACGGAGGAGGAGCGCAGCCAGAAGAAATACCGTGTGGAGCTCTGGCCCACGATGGCGGACTATTACCAGCGTGGCGGCCCGCAGAACTCTTCCGGCGTGTTCAGTTTTGCTCTGCGCCGTCGCCCCGGTCAGCAGGGTGCCATTACCGCGGCCGATGTCGCGCAGGATGTGGTTATTGTGCCGTTTCCCTCTCTGGGGCTCAATGAGAAGGGGATGGTTGTGAGCAATGATATTCAGACTCATACGCTGGTACATGAGCTGACTCACCAGAACTTCCTTTATAACAATATGCCCATCTGGTGCAATGAAGGGTGGGCCGAATATATCGGTTTCGTGCCTTATGTGGGTGAGGACCTCGAATTTTCGCGCTGTTTTTCAGTTATTCTGAACCGTGCTGAAGAGCGCGCCGAGCAGGGGGCTCTCGATTTCCCGTTTGCGCTTACGGATTTCTTCACCATGAGCCAGCAGGATATGTATTCCTACATGCCCCGCGGTAAGGATACCTATTTGCTCGCGACCATGATCATCACGTTCTATGTGCACCTGGACGGCAAGAAGGGGGTTGAGGCTATCAAGAACTACATGCAGGCTCTGCTTGATGGTGCCACGCCCGAAGAGGCGGCGGAGCACCTCATTACCCCGCACAAAAACGCTAAACAGCTCCAGAAGGATTTTATAAAGGCCTGGAAGCGAAAGAAGGTCGAAATCTCCTTCTCCGAGGAAGATTAAGCACTGAATCAAAAATCGGCAACTTCACCTGAAGTTGCCGATTTGAGTTGTACGACCGACGCGATATGCGCACTGCGGTGAAAGTCCGCGCGGAGCCGCGATGATGCGGAATCCCAGACCTGAAGAACAACTGCGGGGAGGTAACAAACCGTGGAAGAGGAAGTTCGAGGGGAAATCCCGACTGTAC
>JAFVIC010000096.1 GCA_017477935.1 Akkermansia sp.
GGGGCTCTCATCTTTTTTTTCATTCTTCCCGGTGGTTTCGCTGCTGACGCAGCTCCACCACCGGCTACTATCTGCCGCCCCTCGCGGGGCTTTTGAGTTCGTCGGGCGTTCCGCCCGCGGAATTTTGAGTCCGTAGGACGACAGACAATAGCCGGAGCCGAAGCTGCGTCAGCGGCGAAGTCTCCGGTAGCAAGTGAAAAACATATCGGAGCCCCGCCGAATGGGATTGAGCCTCGGCCATCTGTCGGCCCTCCGCGTTCCGCGTCGGGGCTCTCATGTACTTTTTCTCTCACAACCCGGGGCTGCGCGAGCCTGACGGCTCGCTTACCCCGCGCTACTATCTGCCGCCCCACGCGGGGCTAATTCAAGGCTTCGCCCCCCGTATTTAACACGGCTCAGTTTTATTCCCAATCGTCGGTTTCCCACTCTTCCATCTCGTCTTCATCACCGGTGGAAGCAGGCTTATCATCTTTTTCTTCGATGGCGTCATCGTCCTCCACCTCTTCATCGGTGTCCTCCTCCTCAGCGTCATCATCGGCGTCTGCGGAGTCCGTTGCAGGGTCAGGCTGCTCGGCAGCACCGGGTGTCATACCCGGCAGGGCCATGGCGGGCGGCGGAGTATCGCCGCCTTTCTTCACGAGAATGTGAATATCGCGCACTCCGTCACGAATGGTGTCCACCGCGTGAATATCGCCTACAGCAGCAAGCATGGCACCTGCCATACCAGCCACCATGCCGGCTGCGGGGTCGGCGGCAGCAACAGCCCCGGCCATGGGTGCAAGCGCTGCGGGGCGAATGCTGTAGACCGCCCCGGTAAAGCTGTCTTTACCGCGTGCAGTCTTGAGCACCAGGTTATTGAGTGCAGCCTTGGTTCCGATGGCTATACGATTGGAGGTCATGAGGATATTCGGCTTACCGAGCGAAAGCTCCTTCGGCAGAGTGAAGGAAATGCTGGTGGCACGTTTCCCTTTGTGAACTTTGTACATACGCTTCATGTTCACGCCGAAGAGAGTCCCGGCCGAGGCAGCCAGCCGCTCGGCAGATTTGGTAAGCCCCTTTATGTCGCTATAGGTGCTGTAATAACTGAGCTGGGGGCTCCCCTTCACATTGAATAGTACCCAGGCGGACGATTTACCGAGGCTTTTACCGACATTCTTGAGCGCCGACATCGTTGCCTGCATGCGCTGACTGAGCTCGACGGCGCTGCTCTCACCCTCCGAAGTCGTGCTTTCCACAGCGGCGTACACGTGAGCTGCGTGAGTGAGCAAATCCGGGGTGGCAAAATTTTTGGCCGGCGTATAGGGGGTGGATTCGGTAAAGAAAATGGTCTTGGAGCTGGCGCCCATGCGAGCCAGTGCAAGTGAGCCCGGCGCATAGGCTGCGCCGCAGGCGTCGTGCTGAATTCGGACGTGAGAGGCACCGCTGGGCATTCTCCAGGCCGTGAGTGTGAAGGGCTTGGTACTCTTGCCGGGTGTCAGGGAGCGCAGCCAGCTGCCCAATGCCAGCGCCCCGCGCGAGGCAGAGTTGAACAGGGTGATGTGATCAGCATTCTCTTTGGAAAGGGCTTTGAACACAGCGGAGCCGAACCCGGCCATGATGTTGATACCGGTGTTGCTATACGCGGCGAACACATTGACCAGCTCAGGGCTTACGTAGGCGATTCCCAACCCGTTGCGGCGGATGGCGTAGTCGCAGAACGTCATCTTGTCGGAGCTCAGCACGGATTTCCGCGCGTCCGTCGTCAGCTTGCAGTCAGCCGGATTCTCGCAGATAACCATGATAAGCGCGTTGCTCTGCACCTTGTAAAGATGATACACACTTTTGGTCTTGGCAGCGGTTTTGACCTGCTTACCGACCGAATCGGCGGCATCCATATCAGCCATGAGAGAATCCGCGCTGTATTTCCAGCCTTTGAATCCGTTTACGTTGGCCTCCTGCGCGCCGGGGCCTTTGGCCGCAGCTATACACTCATTCATCAACGAGCCAAGTTTATTGCGAGACTTGTAGTCTACAGTAATCACGGCATAGATGGGTTTGAGGGAGGCGCTCTTCACCTTGGGGACTGCTGCCAGCGCTTCACGGTGGGATAAGGTGAAGCGGGCCTTGCGTATGGTTTCGGCGTAGTCCTCACCGGCAGAAGCAGACCAGGCCTCGGCCATCTCTGCGCCCTCGCGGCGCGATGCCAGATAGGTATAAATGGGAAGAAAGGTCGCGAATGTTTCGGCGTTCCCGCTGTCCATACCCAGCGCAAAACTGCGCACTATTTCCGCGTTTTCAGGTTTATCGAACGGGCCGGGCGTGGCGAGCTCTGCCTCATCTCCCGACTTTACCAGCGGAGAGCTCATGACCGTGGCAGCTTTGTCGGAAAAAGCGGCAAGCGCCATAAATGCCCCCACATCAGGTGGCAATACTCCCAGCGCGGGATAGGTTGCAGCGCGCAGAGAAGCATCCGCATGCGCCTTGGCGGGCGGGGCTGCCAGGGACCGATAGACGGCAGCGGCATCTTTCGGAGCCGCCTGCAGCAGGCCGGATAACATTGCACAACAAAGGGTCAGGGTAGTCTTAATATTCATAACAGGGAGATTCTATCCTATAAAAACTGTTTTGTAAAGCTTAAACAATGGTTATGGCATAACATCGAGTTCTATTCCGAAAACACTCGAAAGCGCCGCCGAGTCAAATGAGGTGTCGGCACAGGGAACCTGCGGGGCAGCAAGTAGCGCAGAGGGCTCCAGTGAGCGAAGGCGGAATAAGAGCATGGGGTCGGCATCGATGAGCGTACCGGCGGCATAAATAGCTGCTGCTGC
The DNA here is from genome assembly GCA_017477935.1 of Akkermansia sp. GTDB lineage: Bacteria > Verrucomicrobiota > Verrucomicrobiia > Verrucomicrobiales > Akkermansiaceae > Akkermansia. The sequence goes on from JAFVIC010000096.1 coordinate 2,808, forward strand.
ATGGGCACAGGGTTCAGCCCAGTCAGGGCACGTGCAGTTCATGTGCCACTCAGCCGGTTCGGGTAGCAGGCCGTCCTCGGGCGCGCAAAGCTGAGTAAGGACCGCAGCATCCACCTTCCCCTCCAGCAGGGAGACCAGGGAATGGATTTTACCGCTGCAGGCAGCGCGCAGTTGCTCCAGCTGCTCATCACTGAGGGGGGAAAGTCGGAGTTGAACTTCGTAGAGCTCATCCGCACTGACCAGCGCCGTAATCTGACCGGGGCCGATGTGGAGGTCGAGCACGCAGCCGTGGCGTAACAGGGTACGCCCGGGGGCAAGGCAAAGCCCCCCTGCCTCGCAGCACGCGAGGTGGCGCATCCACGCGCTGCCCCAGAAGTTGGCCGCCAGCTTGCGAGAGCTGTTCACAACCGGGGAAAGCTCGGCGCCATCGGCGCGCAGCCGGGCCAGGCGCTCAGTCGCCAGGCGAGCCAGCTCTTTCACACTCAGGCGCCGGGGTGTATCATCCTCACACATCATCAACACGAAATCGCACCGCAAAGCCGCCGTAGCAGACTTTGCGGTGCAGAAGAAGTGGTCGAAGGGGTTACTTCGTCACGCTCTTGAAGTACTCAAGCGTGGCTTTCAGGCCTTCTTCGAGGGTGTACTTGGGCTCCCAGCCGGCAGCACGCAGCTTATCGGCACAGGCGCGGCTGTGCTTCACGTCGCCGGGACGCTCGGGCATGTGCAGCACCTTGGAGGAGGAACCGGCGGCATCGATAATGATATCGGCCAGCTTGTTGATGGTAATCTGACCACCGTAACCGACATTGTTCACGCCGGTTACCTCGGGGTGCTCAGCCACATAAGCGAGGGCGCCTACAATATCCTTCACATAGATGAAGTCGCGGGTCTGCTCACCGTCACCATATACGGTGATATCTTCACCCTTGAGGGCTTTCTCCATGAAAATCGGCACTGCTGCGGCGTATGCACCCTTGGGGTCCTGGCGCGGGCCGAACACGTTGAAGAAACGGCAGCAACCGGTGTTAATCTGGCCGGTGGTGCGGAACATGTCCATATAGTACTCGCCGTCAAGCTTGGTAATACCATACGGACTCTTGGGCTCGGGGTACATGGTTTCCACCTTGGGCACAATGGGATTGTCGCCATAAATGGCAGCAGAAGAAGCGAGCACCACCTTCTTGCAGCCGGCCTTGCTGGCTTCTTCGAGCACGACCAAGAGGCCATTCACGTTGAGGTCAATGCACTCGCGAATCTTGCTCATGGACTCCGGTACGGAAACCAGAGCAGCCATGTGGAAGATGTAATCAACCCCCTCTACAGCCTTGGCCACCAGTTCACGGTCAGTGATGGAGCCTTCGATAAAGGTCACGTTCAGACCATCGAGGTTCTTCTTGTAGCCTGTGCGGAGATTATCAAGCACGCGAATCTCTTCAGCCACACCCTGATAGTGCTCAGCAATGTGGGAACCGATGAAGCCGGCACCGCCGGTAATGAGGATTTTCATGATAAGATATAAGTTAATGTTGTTAACGTATATATGATATAGCGATTCGCGCATGATTGCAAGCCCGGATTGAGCCACCCCCAAAAAAAAAGCGTTTATGCGGCTGATTTGTCGGTAATTTTCGTCTTTCTTGTGTCAGCAATCACAAAAATGCTTGCAAGAAGCTGCGATGTTGTGTAGTATTCCCTCACGCAGACGCAACTGCACGAGGATGGGTGGCAGAGCGGTTTAATGCAGCGGTCTTGAAAACCGCCGAAGGTTAATCCCTTCCGTGAGTTCGAATCTCACCCCATCCGCTCTTGAAAGTGAAAGCCCCTCGCAAGAGGGGCTTTTCGTTGTACGACCGACGCGATATGCGCACTGCGGTGAAAGTCCGCGCGGAGCCGCGATGATGCGGAATCCCAGACCTGAAGAACAACTGCGGGGAGGTAACAAACCGTGGAAGAGGAAGTTCGAGGGGAAATCCCGACTGTAC
>JAFVIC010000097.1 GCA_017477935.1 Akkermansia sp.
ATATATATTATATATATATACTGTATGTAGGAATCCGACACAGAAAGGACAGTGATTACGAGTATTATGGCAAGAGCAAGCAGTAAATCCACCACCACCACGAGGGCCGCTCAGGTACAGAGACAAGCCCTCGAACAGAAAACCAACGCGCCGAGAAAACGCGGTAGCAAATCCGCTTCCGTCGTCGATAACAACTCCGCTCGACCTGAGGAAATCCAGAAGGCTATCCATAACGCCTATCAGTATTTCAACCGTGAAATCGTCAAATCTGATGAGGAATGCGCTGATCGCCTCAATGCGTATTTCCGGGACTGTCACGAGCAACAAATGATCCCCACCGTCGAATGCATGAGCCTGGCGCTTGGAACCGTTAGAAGGACCGTTTGGGACTGGGAACAGGGGATTGGGTGTAGTGCTGCGCGCACAAACATGATAAAAAAAGCAAAGCAGATTCTGGCGGCGATTGATGCGGATTTGGTCAGCGCCGGGAAAATTCCACAGGTCGTTTATATCTTTCGGGCTAAAAACTTCTTTGGCATGTCTGACCAGCAGGAAATCACGATCAACGCGGCCGGAAATACTGATCAAGATTTGTCTGCGGATGATATCGCGCGCCGGTATTTGGAGGACGGTAAAACGGTCGAAACTGGCTTTAGCGACGGCGGGGATGAATGAGCGGGTGCACGCAGAAAAGACCCTCGGCGGTGATGCCGGTGGCCTTCGTTGTGGGATCGCGTGGGTGCTCCTGGGCGCGTGGCTGATCCTGCCCAGCTTCCGCGGGCGGTGCTGCTGGGCAAGAGAAAAGCCTGCCGGCGGTCGGCAGGCTGGGCGGAATCGGGGCGGGGACTTATGCTGCTTGGCGTTCCCAGTGCTCAACCACTCGGCGGAGCTCGTCCGCGGGGACCATTGGCAAGTCGTACAGCGTGGGGCCGGGGCCGGTGACATAATAGCCCATTGCGCGGTGTTCTGTGAGCGGATCGGGTAGGCGCTCGGCGCCTGCTCTATACATAATATTTCGGCTGTCCTGGGCGGTGGTGGTCCTGAGTGCTACTCGGTCGGAAAAATTACACCTAATCGCGGTGGGGATCGTGGGGATGTGCTGCGTGCACGCAATTACATGAACGCGGGCTCCTCGTCCCACCTGGCAAAGTCTCTGGATCATTTCCGCGGCTGGGGCTTTTGTGGCCTTCGTGGTCAATAGGTCCGCCAGCTCGTCAATGATCACATATAGGTTGCTCCCGTCGTATTGCTTCAGCCGGCGGGTGGACATGTCTGCATAACGCGTATCGGTGATGCGGAGCGCCTGCTGTAGGGCTTGTAATGCGCTTTGCCCGTCGTCGGCATATCGCTGCGTCTGCGGGATGTACATATAATCTGACAGTTCGACGCGCTTCAAGTCGATCATAATAAATTGGGTGTCGCGGGGCGTGGTTGCGGTCAATAGCGCGTGAATGATGCCATTCAAAACGGTGCTTTTCCCGGCTCCGGTCTTGCCTGCTATTAGCAGATGTGGCCGGGTGGCCATGTGGCCATATAAGCGGCTATAGCTGCCGCCTGGTGCAGTATACTGGTGGATCATGTGGGGGTGCCTCCTCTCGTGGGTCGGTGGGTGGTGGTGTTCCTGCCTTGTCGGCATTGGCGCGGGGCCGGGCGCGTGGCCCGGTCCCTGGACAACGTCGGCGGGGCGTCGTGGGTCTTACTTCCCGCGGCCTTTGTAGTTGATGCCGCGGGCTTTGTAGTAGCGTTTCGCCTCTTGTTTCAGGATTTCATTAACGGCTGGGGCGTTGCTGCGCTTATAGCAGTGGCGGCAGTCTTTACAGTTGCGCATGCCGCAATTGATGTCGATTTCCTCGGCCAGGGCGTGCGCGGCGTCGTAAACCGTGAAAACGTGGTCTATAAACCACTTGAAGCGGTCCGGGATCTCCATTGGCTGATTCAGTACGGGAGAGCTGGCATTAAATACAACGTTTGCGGGTTTCCCGAGGTTCTCAAACGCGGTCGCCCAATATCCGAGGTTTTTGGACCAGATCCCAACCTTCCCAAGGTAACGATGCGTCGCGGCCATAATGGTATAGTTGGCGGCCTGGATCGCGCTGGCGGTATCTCCGAACGCCTCGACGCGGAAAAGCTGGCCGGCGGCGCTGGCGGGGATGCTGATGGCCTTCCAGGCGGCCGGGCTGTAAATCATCATATTCAGCACAACGAAATTGATAACGGCGGCCTGCTCAAGGTCGTTATATCTGTCAAGCGTTGTAAACGCGAAACAATGGGCGCAGATGCTGCAAGCATCGGCGGCGCGGGCCTTGCATATCGGGTTCACGCTGCACGCGGTGCTCATGGCGTTCACGTCTTCCAACTTGGCGGTCATGTTCTCCGAGGTGTGCAGGGCCTGCAGGGCGCGGACCTGGTCCGCGGTGCTGATCCGCTTGCCGGCGGTGATGCGGTCCCAAATGGGGGTTATAATGTCCAGTTTGCGCAGGGTCTGCCGGTTCAACGCGGGGCGGCCGGTCTCGGTGATCTCGTCGCGCTGGGCGTCCAGCTTTTCGATGATAGCAAAAATGGCGCGGGTTATGTACTCGGGGCGGGTGATGGCCTGGGCGGCGGTGTTTGTGCTCTTCATTGGTTCCTCCTTCCTTCCTGCCGGCGGCGCCTTCCTGGGCGCCTGCCGGCTGTCGTTGCGTGCTGGGGATCGTGGCGGGGTTACGCCTCGGCGCGCTCTATGCGGTCAATGCTGGCATCAAGTCCCCACTGCCGTATGTATAGCCTCCCGGCCTTTTCCGCTTCGCGCTTCGTGCGGGCCTTGACGGTCATGGCCTGCGTGGCCGCCTGGGGCGCTTCGTCGGTGGTGGTGGGCTGCTCCGCCTCGGCGGCGGGGGCTTCCTGCGGGGCTTCTGCGGGCTTCCTGTAGCCGTTCCAGGTAAAATCACTGTATTCCATGCCCTTGGTAACGTCGTCGATATCTGCGTTTTCCTGCTGGCGGCGGATCGC
>JAFVIC010000098.1 GCA_017477935.1 Akkermansia sp.
ATTTCCCATGGCGTGAATTTGGAGGTGTGCGGCACGTGCCCAGCGTTGTGCGTTTTGAGTCGTGCAGCTAGGTCAGAGGTATGGCCAACATAGAAGTGGGAGTGCGTGGAGGCATCCCATAGGATGTAAACGTAATGGAAATGTGATGTTGGCATGGAGGTGAGTATATCGCGGATAGTGTGCAGCGTCAAGGAGGAAGCAGAATGCAAGGGCGTACGAAATGGGTTCTGATTTATGCAACGCGGGTGTGGCCCGGCTTCGAGTCTCGCTATCGCTCGCTTTCTACGCCGAGGCTAGGCTTCTTACCATTTGGTCTGTAAGACCAAATGGCCTACGCCTGCGGCAGCCATTCTGGCCTGCCTGGGCGTAGAAAAACAGCGTATCAGGTGACCTGATACGCTGTTTTACGAAGCCTGGAGCATAGAGGATGTAAAACGCCCAAAAATCAACACTTTACAGTGCGCGCGGGGTGCTTTTTGTACACCCTCGGGCGGGGGTGAGAGTTTTTTGTGGCGTACGGGAGCGGGCAGGGGGGTAGATATTTTGGGGAGGTTAAGGATTGAGCCCGGGCGGCGGATTATTCGGGAGTGGCATTCTTGTGGGGGCGACCACGGGGGCGGCGCGGTGCAGGGGGCTCCGGTGGCGGACTGACGGCGGGGCGGCGGTGGATGTCAGTGCGCACGGTGTTGGTCGCACCCGCGGGGCTTTTCTTTTCACGCCGTTATGCACCCCGGCTGCTGCTTAAGAATGCGCAGCAGCTTTGCCGCAGCCGCATCCGGCCGCCGCTCCCCCGTCTCCCACTTGGAAAGCGTGGATTTGGATATCCCCAGCGCCGCCGCAAAATCCCCCTGGCTCAGCTGCAGGCTGTGCCGCAGCTCCCGCACCTGCGCCGCCGTGTCGCTATTGCGGGCAGCCTGCGGCACAATCACCATCGCACTGCCCGGCCGGTCAAAGGGTATACCATACTCCAGGCACGCCTGCAAGCTATCCTCAGCTATCTCATCCAGCAGCGCGGCCACCTCCGCCACACTCTGCCCGTGGCAGCACTCCGGCGCTATCTCCGGCAGCGACCCTACAAAAAGCCCATCCTCCGCACTCCAGCGGATTAGGCGCGTAAACATTTTAGCATCAGTCTTCATAATCTCTCCTTTCTCTTTCTGCCCCCGGTAGGTGGGGGATGTTACTCCCCCACCTTGGCTGCATTAAGAACAGCGCGCTTCACCTGCTTTTCCAGATATGCCGGAGCATCGTCACCGTCATTCCCGCATATCGTCACCAGCTTCAGCCCCGGGTGGTAGTACTGGCAGTGGCTGCCTTTTCCTTTCCCCTTCAGCTGGGTGAAGTGTGCCTTCTTAAGCATTGCCTTTAATTCGCGAATCTTAAGAGGCATGCCCGGATTATAGGGCACCCTCGCCTGAAAGTCAAGAAAAATATACCACAAAAAGCAAAAAAAAGCCTTTTGTGTTACTGTTCGCAGCAAAAACGCAAAAAAATCGCGGCCGAGCGTGCGCATCACCCGGCCGCGTTTGCCCACGCTCAAAAGAAAACTACCTCACGCAAAAGGGCGGCGGCGTAGTCCTGGGGGAGGTGCTTCCTCTTACTCTTTCTTGCGGGGGCGCCCCCGGCGGCGGCCGGGGTTCTGAGTGGGGAGCTCGGTAGCCACTTGCAGGCCGGTAGCCAAATCCACCAAACTTTGGCGCAGCACCGCCAGCTCCGCCTCAGCGCGCACCGCGCGGGTCTCCCAGTACGAATCTTGCTCTGCGCTTGCTGCATCGGCATCCGGGTCGCACACATACCGCTCCCGGTACGGCCGCATAAAGAGCGTGTAGAGCAGCGTCTCCATGCTCATCTCTGCACGTGCTGCCTCTTGTTCTAAGCGGCTGTGCTGCTTGCCATGCAGCTCTACGGCCACGCGGCAGCCTGTGGTTTCCAGTACATAAGACTTCCCCCATATTCCCTCGCATCTCTGCCCGTTTTGGGGGCAAAAGAGCAAGCGCCGCGCCTCCTCCGCCAGCTGAGTAGCACACCGCTGCACGTAATCTTCCACGCTCATGCCCTGCACCCTCGCCAGCTGCTCCACCAAACCCCACACCTCCTCCGGCAACTTAAGCCGCACCTCTTGCGGCGGCGGTGGCGGCGCTCCTATGACAGCTCCGCCACCCATGATGCGGTCGAGGAGAGCGAGGCGCGTCCCGCTTAGCTGCTGCTTGCCCTGAAACCATCTGTTGATCGTCACCACATGGCAGCCAAGCTGCTCGGCAAGCCATGCTTGGCTGCGTTTGTTGGTTTTCAACCACGTTTTTACTTTGTCAATGTCGTAAGGCATAGTCCTATATTACTCCACTACTAAAACTGCAATAATGCGGCTATGCTCGCTATTAGCATTATGACCTTCATTACATTTTTAGCATTCATACTCTTCCAATACCGATTTTATAGCCTTACTTAATGCTTTTAGTCTATCTTTGAGCAAGAGATTTTCGCGAGCCAACATATCGGCTTCCAACAAAGAATTCTCCACCTCCTCGATACCTCCACCGCATAGCCATTCCATGGAGCAGCCGAAAACATGAGAAAGACGCAGCAACACCTCTGCCGAGGGTACCGATTTTCCGTTAACGTAATCTGAGATGGTCGTTTGTCTAATTTTTACCATATCATCTAACTTGCTTTGCGTTAAAGAGTTGCGCTGCATAGCTTCGCGAAGTCGCTGAGAAAATATGCGTAAAAACGTATTTTTTTCTTGCATTAGTATGTGTATTCTGGATGTTTATTTCCGCAAACAGTAAAAACTTACCGCGTTTTGTCCACTCTCAAAAGAAAACTACCTCACGCAAACGGCTCGCGCGCCGCATAGACTGTAGAAGGGGCGCGAGGAATAACCTGCGTCTCATCCAGCAACAACTCCCGCAAGAACACCTCCACATCAACACCCTCCGGAATTCTTCTCTGCACTGTCTGCCACTCGCTTTCTGTAAAGCGTACAGGGACTGCCACGACCGAACTATACCCGAATGGGGGCTTATTCATGAGTCCGCAGACCTTGCTCCACATGGTCTCGGGAATCGGCCGCCCCGCACACCAGTTGTCGATTGTACGCTTGCTTACCCCACCTAACTCGAGGCCAAGCTCTTCGCGCGTTTTCCCCACGCTGGCTAGCCAATTTTTCAAAACTTCTGCTCTATTTACGCTTTCCATGCGCTTACTCTACCACAATAAAGCGTAAAAAAACAAGCCTACTTTACGCTTTTCTTGTACATTACGCAATTTTTACGCAAAAAAACCGCCGGCGTTGCGCACCGTCGGCGGTTTTTTACTGCGCTCAAAAGAAAATCAGGTGGCAGGGGGCAGGTGCGGCGTCAGGTCCAGGTGGTGCTCCACCGGTGCCACCGGCAGGGCGCCGCAAAAGCGCTCCAGCAGCTCCAGCTCTTCGCCGGTGAGCTTGCGCTTGTGTTCCTCCGCCAGTTGCTCCGCCGCCTTCAGCAGCACCTGTTCAACGGCTGTTTTGCGTTGTTCCGGGGTAAGCTGCTCCCAGCCCGGTAGCCAGCTCTCGCACACAGCATCGGGGAAGGTGACCTTGTACATCAGCAGCTGCTGCTGCGTATCCTTAAACAGTAGCTCGATGTGTGCTGCGAGCTGCTCGGTGAGGGAGACTTGCCCGGAGAGAATGTTCCTCAGCGAGCCTGTTTTTATGTGCAGCTTTTCCGCTAGCTGTGCTTGCGTCCAGCCACGCTCGGCCAGCGCCGCTTTTATTTCGTCGATTGTCATGGCTCGATTGTAACAAAATATGACATTCTAGTCAAGGGCGTTTTTAATCTTTTGTCACAATATGTGATGGCTTTTGGGAGGAAAAATCATAAAAAGTTACAATTTATGCTTGACTTGTACATCATAATTTATTATTTTTCTTTCAGGAAAACTCATAATTTATGACCTACAGCATCAAACTCACCCCCTTCACAGCCGCCCTGATGGACGGTGCAGCCCGTGCCGCCGGCTGCTCTGTGGAGGCACTTCTTGCCGGCACTATATGCAGTTGGCAGAGCTCCGCCCGCCGCGCCACCGCTACCCCCGTGCTGTAGGCGGCTCAAGTTCCTCCACCACATCCGGCACCGTGGCTGCCAAATCGTCCCACGTCCGCTGCAATAAATCGCGCACCATCTTTTCCACATCCTCTGCGCTCATGTCTTGCACGCCAGCAACTGCGCACAGTTGCTGGAACTCTGTAGGCGTAAGCCGTACCGCGTACGCTCGCACGTCATCGTATCGGCACGGCTTGCTTTCCTCGCCGCTTAATTGCTGGAACTTTAAAGCCGTAGCGGCGCTAAGTTCACGCTTGCCGTTCAGGATATCCACCAAAAAGGTGTATGTGATGCCGAGGCGGCGGGCAAGCTCTTTTTTGGTGAGCTTGTGCGCCACGCGCCAGGCTTCTATTTCATTAAATGTAACCATGACCCCGGATTTTAACTTGTTTGTAGAACTTTGTAAAGCGTAAAGTTCTACTAAAGGCAAAAAAAGTTCTATATCTGTGAAACTTTTTGCTTGACTAAGTTTCTACAGCAGTATAATCTTTCCTTGCAAACTTCTACAAAAATAGAATATATGACGACCACAACCATACAAATCACCCCCCGCGCATTCGGAAACATTGCAGCCGCTGCCATATCCCTCGGGTGCGACGTCACCACCTACCTCGTGCGTACCGCAATCACCCGTGCCCCCGTCATCGAGGAGACCCCGGAGCACCGCGCCGCGCTGCCGCATGTGGCAGCACCGGCAGCCGCCGTCGCTCCCGCGCAGCCCTCGCCCAAGCTCACCCGCTCCGAGCGTCGCGCTGCCCGCGCCGCCGAGCTGGAACGCCAACGCGCGGTCTACGCCGCGCCCCTCACCCCTGCAACAGAGCCGCACTCCCTGCGGGTGGAGGGCTATGACCCGGAGTTCACGCCGAATCCGGAGAACTTCGGACAGCTGAGCTGAAATAGACAAGTTGCCCATCATGAAAATCACCATCCTCTCATCGATATTCAATAGGCTGTTCCCGTGGCACGGCTCCTATGGCCGCGCGCCCCGCCTGCGAGTAAAGATAGCGACAGCTATATGGCGCGATTTCGACCTCAGCAATGCGGCAGCCCGCTGCAAATTCCTGCGTTTTCTCTACGATACGCAGCACCCCCGCGGCGATGAGGTCATGCACCGGCTTCTGCCCTATCTGGAGCCCTCCGCTCACGGTTCCGCTATCGACCCACGCCCTCAAAAGTATTTTTTCATTGTCGCTGAGAGTGCGGAGCTTGCGTCGCTCGCGCTGTGTACCGAAGCGTTCCGCCGCGAGCTTGCGCAGGCCGAGCGCGATATCGCGAGCGAGCGAGTACCCGGTCAGTACCGCTATGCAGGTCCACAACTGGACATCATTCTGTGCTATCCACCGGAAGGTGTCGCCGTTGAGCCCCTGCCACCGCAAGATAAGCACTACACCGCTGCAGAAAAATGCGGCCGCTGCCATACGTTTGGCCCGCAAGTCATGCAAGAGCATTTTGAGCACCTCCACCATGCGCGCATGGTAGCAAAAAGCGCGGCGCGTGACAAGTAAATTGTAAACCACCCCTCACCCCACCCCAAAAAAAACGAGACCATGAACACACACAAAGAACAAGACCGGTCCTTCTGGGCCAGATTGAAGGACCGCCTTGCAGCCATTGTCGCCGAGGCGGGAGCTGCCCAGGACGACATCGATGAATACTCCGAAATCCCCCCCTCCGCAGTCTCGTTTTGCCGCGCGAGGGCTGCCGCCACCTCAATCTCATCTTGCCGCACGAGTGCTGACGCCGACACCGGAGACTCATCTTGCCGCACGGGTGCTACCCCCGCCGCGCCCTCACCCCTCCCAGCCATGAACGAAACCACAAAACAGAAAATCCTCGACACCATCGCCGAGCTGAAGTTCCACCTGGCCGGCGCCTGCACCGAGGTAGCAGACGCCCAGGAAGCCCTCGAAAAACTCCCCTCTCAAATCTTCGCGCCCGTCAGTGAGCCGCCGCCCTACGTTCTCCCCAGCGGTGCGGATGAGTACCGCCTCACCCTCACCGCTGCGCAGCTGGTAGCCCTGTCGCGCGCGGTGGAGAACGAGCTGCTCCCCTTTGTCCGGCACGTCTACGAGGACGACTCCTCGACCTACCGCACCACCCTTATTAAGGTATTTCAGGCCATCCGCGAGGCAGAGCGTGCCCTCCCCACCGGCCCACGCGCGATCCACATCGCGCCCCTCACCCCTGCAACAGAGCCGCACGCACTGCGGGTGGAGGGCTATGACCCGGAGTTCACACCGGATCCTGAGAATTTCGGCACGCTTAACTAAATACAAACCATGGAGAAGCTGTTGAAGATATACCGCCTGGCGATGTCAGGCATCGGCGGCGAGCGTGAGGCTGCGCGTGCCTTGCTGGAAAAACACCTCAAAAAGAGAGGTGTCACCCTAGCCGAATTGGAGGCCGCCGCGGGCGAGGACGAAAATTCTTTACGAGTTGTCTGGTTCCCCCTGCCGGTCGGGCTCCCGGGTTGGGAGGAGGTGTTGTGCCATCTGGTTTTTTCTTTCAATCTGCGCGCTGCACGACAAGGGGTGGTGATACACCACCGCAAGAACTTCACCATGCAGCATGGCAGACTGCACACCCAGGTGGATATTGGTCTCGAGGTGGAGAGTGCCGAGGCTTCTCTGCTGGCCGTATTTTACCCCCCCTGTCTGCAAGCCTACCGGAAAAGCTGCCGCAATATGAGAGCCCGACAGAAACGCGAGCGGGAGCAGCTTGCGTCGGCTTTCATCGCGGAAAATGACCTCTACAGTACAATACCAACCGATTACGATGCGGAGGCGGATACCACTGCCACGCCCGAGCCGCTGGCGGTTAATTGGGCCGACCTCGAAACATTCGACCACGACCACAGCTCACAGCAGCTACTGCTCGACAGCTGTGCTGACCGCTCCACTCAATCGTAATTGTAAATTGCAACTTACACCGCGCCATGCCATCCCGCCCTTTTGCTGATATCCCGGGGGTTGTATACCCCCCAGAGCCGCCTGTCGTTCCATGCCCCCCTCACCGGAAGGTGTGCGACTACGCGCCCCCGGGGCACATTTCCACGGCAGTTGCCGCCGAGTTGCTGTCGCTTACGCCGAGCGCCACCCGGGGGCTGTTGCTGAAAAGGGGCACGCCGCGCGTGTGGGTACGTGTGCCCGATAGCGGGGTGTGGCCGTACTGGGCGAAAGCCGAGGTCATGAAAATCGCCCTGGAACTCGGCGCCCCACTGTCGGCACCGCCGGCGGGGTACCTGCTGCTGCACGAGGCCACTGAGCTCACCGGGTTGCGCGCGGCGCAGCTGCACCGGCACTTGTACCGCGGGCGCCTGCAGGCGGTCCGCGTGCGGCTTCGCCGCTCGCACGGGGTGCGCTTCACGCTCTGCTACTCTCGCGAGTCGCTGGAGCAGCTGCGCGAGCGGTTGGCCCACATTACCGAGAGCCGCGCGGCCGCCGACCGCAAGCGCCGGCAGCAGCAGCAACACCGCCGCGCCTGGTGCACCGCTGCCGAGGCCGCTCAGCAGCTGCGCCTCGCGAGCAAGCAACAGGCGGCCACCCTCTGCCGCCGCGCGGGGGTAGCGCACCAGCCCCGCGCCGACCGCAAGACCGGCACCGAATACCGCCGAGCGGACGTGGTCGCACTTGCGGCTGCCCGCGCACGCAAAGCGGAGCAGGCGGAGCAGGCCCGGCAGGAGAAAGCGCGCGCCTATTACGCCGCACGCGAAGCCGAGCGAGCCCGCTACAAGGAACTATTGCGCACCTGGTGCCCGGCCGGCGAAGCCGCTGAGCTGCTGGGTTGCTGCACCCTCACCGCGCAGCGGAAAATGCGCGCGGCCGGCGTGAGCACACGCCCGTCGCCCGTCCGCCCCCGTCAAATACTATGGAACCGCGACCAGGTGCTGCACCTGGCGGATGAGTAGCCCTCCCACCTATTTTCCCCCCAAAAAACGAGACCATGAAAACCGAAAACACCCCCACCTACAAGAAAGGCGCGCTTGTCGCGCTACGTTTTATCGAGAGCCCGAGCGGCAACGGCACTTACGTGATGCAGAAAGCCGACGGCACGCTACACGGCGCCACCTGGCGCCCCCGTAAAGATCACAGCATGCAGCTGCCGAAAGCCATGACTGTCTTCGCCGAAATAGCAGGCCGTCGCGGGGATAATCTCATTGTCGAGACGCCCTATCTTCTGGGGCGCTGCCACCTGGTGCTCAGTCGAGCCGAGCTGGCAGCGTGCGACATGAACACCACCAACGCTTGACCGAAAACCGCCATGAACCTCGAAAACTTACCCGAGCAGGCGCAGTCCCTGCGCCGCGCACTGGGTGACTGCCCGGTAGTCACCCCCGATGCTCTCTGCACCTTCGCCACCTGGCTGCTCAGTTCGCTGAAAAGCGAGCTCACCACCCTGGCCGCTACCGAGGGCGGCGGCCAGCAGTGGGCACGCAGTGGGCAGCTTGCTCTGCGCTTCGGCTGCAAGCGCAGTCAGATGTCACTGTGGCTCGCCACCCTGGCAGCCGGCGGGCATGTGCGAGTATGGCAGCCGCAGCTGCCCAACGGCAGCACCGGAAACCCTTATTACAACGTGGCAGACGTCGAGCGCGCGTGGCTGGTTAAGCAGGACACCCCGCCGGCTACCGACCCGCGGGAGCAGCGCAAGGCACAGCTGCACCCGTACCGCCGAAGCCTGCCGCCGGAGCAGCAGCGAGGACTAGCTGCTATGGAGGCCCTGAAGGCCCGAATCGCCGCCGAGAAAAACACCACCACCTGCTGACCATGGAACTATTAAAAGCCATAATTTTCTCCGGTTGCATAGGTGCTGCTATCTGGGTGCTGCATGGCCCCTCCGCCGGGCTGCCGGTTGTTCTATTGGGTATATTGTGTGCCATTTTGGCCGAAGTTCTTTTCAATTGCTAATGTTATGAGACCCTTGCGAACAAAACGAGTATACCTGGTAGACCCCTGCCTGATGGCCGCCCGCACTCCCACCCCTGACCAGGAGGACGAACTGCCACCCGGCGCACTGCTGCCACCTGATTTCCCCCGCGAGGGCTACACCGCCGACCAGCTGGTGGAGCTCGAAGAGTGGTACCTGGTGGCCAGCCAGAACGCCCTGCAACGCTTTTTCTTCTTGACCCGCACCACGCACAACGGCAGCGAACCCACCGCGCGCAGCGTCACCCTCTGCTGCGCTATTATAGCCAAAATCTTCGGGTTCAACCCCTCCATGAGCTGGGCCGCGGTGGCTCGGCAGCTGGGTACCGATGGCAGCCACCTGTGCAGGCTGCGCCAGGAAATCCGCCGCCGCTTGCGCGGGCACAGCCCCACGCCCACCCCCTTCGAGCTGGGGCAGATAGCGGTGCGCTTGCGAAACAAAGCGCGGAAGTTGGAGCTTGCCGCTGCCATGATGCGGCGGAAGTGAACCGGTAACACCGACGGATACAAAAGACATGTCAGACTACCGAAAAATAGTCGAGGAATTCTGCGGGGTCACCCTCACGCCGGACGACACCAGCGCCTGCCCGTTCGCCGGGCGCCTGCACGACACCGGCAGCGGCGACAGGGCAGTCAAGTGGGTGTTCCCCGATGATGGCGGCAAGCCGCACGCGCGCTGCTTCCATGCGAAATGTCAGGACGCCTGGTGTGACCTCATTCGTGACCTGTACCGCGCCATTAACGCCCGCGAGCGAGCAGCGCGCGAAGGTGCGAGGCCAGGGGGCAAGGGTGACAGCGCCCCCCGCCGCTCAGCCTTGCCCACCCCGCCGAAAGAGCAGCCGGTGCGCGCCCCGAAGTGTGACCTTGCCCGCGCCGAGCAGCTGGCTGCCCGCTGCCCGGTGGGCGCGATCACTCCCGACATGCTGCGCGCTCTCAGCCCCGTGGCCATACCGACCGACCCCGCTGCACACGGCGCCCTGCTGATAGACACCCTTTACCGCCCAGGCGAGCATATCCTCGTTTTCACCACTTTCGCAAGCCAGGGGCAGTACCTGCACACCGCCGGCACCGGGGACTACTACCGGCTCGGCAACAAGCCGGGCATAAAGGCGAAGCGCGCCCCCCGGCTGCCCATCAGCGCGCGCGAGGGCGTGTGGTTCCTGACGTCGCCGGTGCTGGGTACCTGGCTGCCGAACCCGCACCGTGCGGCGCCGGGGGGTGGCCAAGCCCTCGGGCGCCGGCACACCGCCTGCTGCACCCGCTTCCCGTACCTGGTGCTCGAGAGCGACACCGTCCCCCCCGACACCTGGTTGCGGATTCTGGTGCAGTTGCGCGAGCGTATCGCTGCCGTGTACAGCAGCGGCGGAAAAAGCATCCACACGTTATTAAGAGTCGACGCGAAGACCCCCGAAGAGTTCAACATACACCGGGCGAACGTGCTGCGCCGCCTGTCCCTGGTGGGGGCCGACCCCGCCGCCATCACCCCCGTGCGCCTCTCGCGCCTCCCCGGCTGCACCCGCCGCGGCAGCACCGGGCGGGATGGCGTGTACCGCGAGTACGAGCAGCCGCGCCTGCAGGAGCTCTACTACCTCAACCCCGCCCCCGACGGCGAACCACTCGCGGCGAAACTTCGCGCCGGCAAAAAAAGCTGAGCTACACTTTAATTCTCCCCCCCCCAAAAAAAAACAAACAAAAAGCACAAAAATGAAAGCATTGGACCTTGCAGCGTACCTGCTGCGCAATATCACCGATTCTCACGCGCTCACCGCGCGCCAATACAGCTACCTCATGGCGGTTGCCGCCGGCCTGCGAGACGCCGAGAGCCTCGGCTCTTTTTTCGGCCGAGGGGAAGACCTCGGCGGCGCTGCCTCCCGAGCACTCAACTTGTTAACCTCGCAGGGGTATCTGTACCCCACCGAGCACGAGTGGGGCACAGAGTTCAACCTGACCGACAAAGGCAAGGCCGAAGTGGTGAAAATGCTGCCAAAATTGCACTGAAACCATGAAAGACCGCGAATTGACGGACGCCGAAATACTCGGCGAATCCCCCCTCGCCACGCAAGCACTGCCGTGTGTGGCTACCAGCCTGCCCATTTCCTCGCTCGCGCGAGCCATCATGCGCAACCTGCCTCAATGGTCTATTTTTTTGAGTAACGGCATGCTCTGCACCATAGAAATCAGCGAGGTACTAACCGCCGACGGCGTGCGGCGGCTGCGCCCCGAGCTGCGCGAAATGACCCCCGAGAGATTCGTGACTTGGGTCGAGCGTTTCATGTGCTTCAGCAAGACCGGGCTGCCTGGTGACAGCGACAGCCTGAGTACCCAGCATGCCGGCAAAATCCTGGCCAGTGACATCGCTCGCGAATACGCCGGGCGCCTGCGCGGCGTGGTACCGGTGCGGCTGCCCGTGTGGCGCACTGACCCCGCGACCGGCTCGCGCACCATAAGGCTTGCACCCGAAGGTTATGACCCCGAAACCCAGATTTACACCTGCAATCTACTGCCCTACGATGAAAAATTTGCGCCAACCCCGGCGGCTTGCATGCGCGCCATGCAGAAACTGCTCGGCGACTTTCCCTGGGCCGACATTACGGACGGCTCGCGCACGTTCGCGGCCAGTCGCGAGGTCAGCTGTTTTGTCACCTACATGGTCGGGCAATACTGCCGCCTGCTCATGGGCCGTCAGCCTATTATTATTATCAACGCCAACCAGCCCGGCAGCGGTAAAACGCTGCTCGCTGCCATGGGCCTCGCCCCCATGCACGGAGCACCCACCATCATCTCCGCCCCCAAGGAGGAGAACGAAATCAACAAGACCCTGTTCTCAGCCCTTGCCGGTGGCGCCAACTATGCGCTGCTCGACGACATTCCGAACCTCACGAGCAACTATATCAACCAGTACGGCACCGCCCCCAGCATAACCGGCCGACTGCTCGGCAGCAATAACATGCTGCATGTCGAGAACACCATGCAGCTCATCGCCACGGGAAACAACCTCATCACAACGCCCGACGTAGAGCGCCGAACCGTCATAATCGACCTGTTCTGTCCGTGGGAGGCCACGGAAAAAAGGCACGAGCAGACGTTGACCATGAACTCCATCAACCAGCCCCGCTGGCGGGCTGAAATGCTCGCACTGCTGTGGTGCTGGGTGCGCCGTTGGGCCGAGGATGGTATGCCCGCCTACTACAAGGGCGAGCAGAAAGCCAGCTTTGAGCACTACGTAACCATAGCCGGCAACATCGCCCGGCATGCAGGTTTTGCTCACGCATGGGAGAAGCGCTCCACCACCGGCGCCGGTGGCGACACTGCGGGCGCGGCCGTGCAGACCGTCATCCGCGAGGCCGCAAGCCTTGCTTGCGACGACTGGCCGGAAAACGCCGGGCATAACTCTGCGACCTACACCGTGCAAGAGCTGCTTTGCATTGCCGAGAACCTCGGCATCGCCGACCTTGTGACCAGCGCGAAAGACCGCGACAAGGGCCGAGGGCTAGGCATACGCCTGGCACGGTACAAAGGCCGCTACTTTACCGACAGGTACGGCCGAGCGTTCGAGTTCGGCCGCCGCCGTGACCAGGACCGCACCCGGTACCTCATTACCTTTTTCTCTCCCGACGCGCCACCGGTCGGAAACAACTGATTTGTAATTCGGAACGATGAAAACACCATTAAATACAGAAATTGAAGAAATCCCCCATGCGGGGTTGCGCCTGCTGACGGCAAACGCGCTTGAGACGGCACCCGCTTGTTTTTGGACCATGCCGGCCAGCACGAGCGGCAAGTACCACCCGGAATTCGCCGCCGGTGAGGGCGGGCTGGTGCGCCACACGAAGGCCGTCTTCTGCCTGGTGCAGCACCTGCTGACCTTACACGACATCGGCAAGGGTGAGCCCCTCTACAGTCTGTTGCTCTCGGCGGCACTCCTGCACGACTGCTGCAAGGCCGGTACAAGCGGCCGGATGACGTGCCACGAGCACCCCCTACTCGCCGCCGAGCACGTGGAAAAGACAGCACGCACTCTACCACCCGGCACTGTTGACTCTACCCTCCTGCGCGACCTGCTCCGGTGTATCAAGTCGCACATGGGGCGCTGGAACAAGAGCAAACACTCCGCCATCTCGCTGCCACTGCCGCGCACCTTCGCCGAGGTGCTGCTGCACACAGCGGACTACATGGCCAGCCGTAAAAAACTGTTTTAACAAAAACCCTAAAAAATCACCCCTCCCCGCTGCTGTCCGCTGCAGCGGGGAGGGGTGAACGGCGAAGGACGGCGGAGCCGTGGCTCATAGCGAAGAATCGAGCCTCGCGGCTTCGGCGTGAAGAATTCGCATGCGCAGGGTGCAGTGCTCGCGGGTGGCGCGGGTGCCGTCGGGGAGCGGTTCGCCGCAATGAATCACCCCCGCCCGGTGGCAGTGCTCGTTTGTACCGGGCCCGCCGTCACCACACCCGGCAGTGTAGCCCGATGCGTAAGGTATGAGGCGGCACCGCATGCGTGTCTGCTGTGCAAGCCCGTAAATCGTGCAGTCCTCCGGGTAATGGTACCCGACATTCAGCGCCCACTCTCCGGCGCGCGTGCGGGCATTGAACGCCGCAATACACTCGCGCACCATGTGGCGCGACAGGCGGTAAATGAGGCCGGAGGGCTTGAACGCCTCAGCCCGCTCGACGGAAAGGTAGTCCGGCGCACCCGGCGAGACATCGAGAAAAGGCGTGAGATTGTTCGCCCACAGGTCACAGTCGAACTTAATGAGCCATTCGCTCCCGGTTTGCAGCAGCAGGCGCTCGAACACGGCAAGCTCCCCCGCGAGCATGCGCACCCGGGGAATTTCCGCCTTTATGGGCGCAGCCGGGTCATTCACCGCGTAAATGAGCGCAGTCGGATCCAGTTCCAAAATACGGGCGGAGGCCATGCGCAGCATAGCCTCATCCTTAGCATAGCAGAATGTAATGTATAACATGTTTTTCAATCGCTGGAAAGTGTAAAAGTGAGGTACCCGTCCGCGTCTATCCCCACATGCAGCGCCACATAGGCATGTTTGCCGTCTATTGTCACCCAGCAGCCCGCCACGGTAATCTCGCTGCCGCTGGATTGCCTCACTTGATCCCATGTCGCGCGCCCACCCAGCAGGTAGCGCAAACCCTTCAGGCGGCCATCCGCCGGGGGCATGTTCAGCACGCCATCCTCAATAAAAGGCGCGGTTGCCTGCTCATTCGTTTGCACGCCGGCAATCGCACCGGGTACACTGCTGACCGTGCAGCCCGGCGCGGCGGCGGTGGCCTGAGCCATCGGCAAGTATATTGTGCCGTTCGCTATAAGCGGCGCGGTAAACTCGCGCGAAATTTTAAGCCCCCCGACCAGGCCGGGGGCAATACGGGGGGAGGTAGCACCGTATTCTTTTGCCGCCGGCGCCGGCAGGTACCAGGCGTGCCCCGGCTGAGCGTGGCCGCGGTGTGTATGCCCGCCGAGTGTGCCGATTTTCAGCTGCGCGTCACGCACGCAGTCCGCCATCGCGTCGAGGTCTGAGAGGGCGAGGGAGCTTTTGCCTGAAAACACAGGCACGGAAACAGGGTTTGCCATATTCAAAAAAAAGTTTAGCCGTAAATATCGGGATCCCACCCGCCGGGGCCGCTGAGTAAGTAGGTTTCGCTGACCCACACCTCTTTGCCGTGCGCCTCAATGCTCGGCACCAGCTGCAGCCAGTCACAGCCCGACGGCGTGGAAAAGTTACCGGGTGGATTCGAGACTTTGAAAGCGTTTCCGGTATCAGGGATTCGGCTTGCCTTGTAGCGCGCGGTCACGGCGATTTGGGGAGCCATGTAATGCGTCTGCCCCTTTCTGATTTTGTTCACCAGGTCCTGATTGCCCACCTCGGCCAGCAACTCCTGCAGGGTGACGGGGTTCCCGCTTTCATCCTGCGAGACCACATCACTCTCTTTTGTCCCGTCCATCAACAGTTTGAGAGCAGTGAGCGCCTTGCCTTCAAGGTTTTCGTATTTCGGGTGCGTCAAGAGCGGTTCCTGCACGCAGGTGACTTGCAGGGAATAGGAGGGCGCTTCGCGCGAGCAGCCCGGCAGCAGATAATCCGTGCCGCCACCGGCGGATTCTGCGCCGGGGGCCTTGATGTACTCGCTCCAGGTGGCTGTCAGCTCGGCAAGAGAGCCATCGGCTGTCCTGGTCAAAGTAGCCGATAAGCGAGACGTGGCCGAGTAGTCTAGCGCGAGCATTTTCTGCTCAAGCTTGCTCCAGGGGCCGGTCCACCGCTGCTCGAGCGTGTCGCCGGTCGCGACGTAGTTATCGGCCTCGCCGGTGGCGGCGGGGCGCTGAATTCGCCGCACCTTCTGCACGCTTTCCACTGTGCTGACATTAAAATCAATGATACCCATGATTTGCGGTTTACGATTTACGATTAAGGAGGGAGGCGAATTTACTGTCGATGTCGGCGCGCTCATCGGCCGAGGCGACTGCCCAGCGCGTTGCGGCACCCTGGTAGAGCAGGTGAGCGTGGAGAAACATCAGCCCACGCGCGAAGCTCATGCGCCAGATATGGTTTTCGCCCCACCCGGTTGCGCGAGCCAGTAGGTACACCAGCCACACGCAGGCGGTGGGGCAGGCTAGTTTTTTGAGGGTTCGGCGTGACGGTTATCGGGCAGCACCTCGGCTGCAACGGCGTCGGCCTCGGCGGCGGTTCCGCGCAGAGCGGCCAGCATGGCGGCAAGCTCGTCGGGGGCGATGGAGGCCGCAAAATCGAGCACTGCGCGCTCGGCGGGCGTCTTGTCCGCTGCCGTGCACTGCAAGGTGACCTCTCGCACTTCGTCCCAGGGTGCTGCGAGTACCCAAATAGCCTCGGCTGCCTGCATGTCGGTCATGTACAGCTCGGCACCGGTGCCGATGCCGGCCAAGGGGTGGCCGAGCTTCTGCAACACCAGCATATCGGCGAAGGTGAGCGGTCGCAAGGTGTGACGGCCTATGGTTTTGGGGGCGTCGCCGCGCAGGGCGATGTCTATTTGTTGGGTGTCTCGGTCTCTCATGGCACCCTTTAGGGGGCGCCATTGTCAGGTTTTGCGCTGCCGGCCGACTAATCAGAGCGTGACGGGGATAGTGGAGCCGGTGCGCTGTTGGAGCATGGCACTGATGTTATCCATTACGCGCTTTGTTTCCTCGGCGATATTCAAGTGTCGTCGAGCGACATCCAGCTGTGCGTCGCCTATTCGGACCGAAGTGCCGCCACCACCGACTGCCACACGCGACTGAGCTATCGTAGCCGACTGAGCAGCCGACATCTGCGGCAACTGCATGTCTTTTGCCGCCTGGGTAGCTGCCAGGCGGGTGGCCTCTTGCTGCCCCATGCCGGCAGCCATGTACTGCTGTGCCATGGCGTATGCCGACTGCGTAGCGTCGAAGCGTGCGAGCTGCATGGAGTTGCCGCCCTCGACGATGTGCCGGCGAGCCAGCTCGGTGTGAGCTTGGCGCCTGGCGTCAGCCGCCGAGGCGGAGGTTTTTTGCAAGATGGCGTAGCGGTCGCGCTGGTAGGCTGCTCGCTTAAAGGTGCTTTCATCCCCCGCGTCAGCGGCGGATTTCTGCACATCGGTCAGGAACTTGTTAACCTTGTCCGAATCTTGTATGCTGCCCTTGTAGCCAAGAGAGCGCAGCGCTGCCTGCACCTGCTGCGCCTGCTCGCCGGCCGAGAGCCGGTGAAAATCGTTTTTGTTTCGGGCCGCTGCTGCTGCCTGCCGCTGCTTGTAAAGTTCATCGTTAAGCTTCTTCGCCACTGCTTCATTTACCGCCGGAGCCTCATCGGGGCGGTAACCGGCAGCAAGGTCGCGCATGCGCTGAAACTCCCACGGCTCAGCCACATCGGCAGCCAGCAGCTCAGGCGCCTTGATGATGGGTATGAAATTTTCGACCCATTTCTGCACGGATGGCAAGGCCTGTGTGAGGTCGTGAGCCAGGCTTTTAATCACCGGCGAAAACTTATCTCCGATAACCACGGCTACGTCGTTCAAACTGTCTCGCAGCGTCGATAAAGCACCGTCGAGCGTTGCGGCACTCTTGGCTGTGCCGCCGTGATGAATGCCCCCGGCTCCGGTGGTGGTGGCGAGTACGTAATCCAGGTCTGCAATGCCGTACTGTTTGGCGGATATGCGCTTTTGAACTTCAGCGGTTGTTAAGCCATCGCGAGCAGCCAGCAGCGCCCGAACATTTACCGATCGCTGTGCGAGCTGATTAACGCTCTCAGTATCGAGCCCCACGGCGGCCACCTTGCCGTAAACCATGGCAAGGTCTTTTAAGCTGGCACCTGTCACAGCGGCGACGTCACCCAACTGCCTGAGCACGACGTTGCTTTTGTCCGCCGCCGTGCCGAAACTGAGCAGCACACCTGCTGCGTCGGCGATTTCGCTCAGCTCGAACGGGGTGCTTGCGGCGTACTCTCGCAGCTGCGCCATGTACTCGCTCGCTTTCTCCCCAGTGCCGAGCATTGTCTCAAAGCGTACCAGGTACTTTTCCACCTCGGCGGCAGGCTTTACCAGGGCGTTAAAGGCCCCCACCGATATATTTTTCAGCGTGTGGAGGTGCCCCATGACCGCCTGAACGCCCATTGCAAGGTTGGCCCAGTTCATTTTACCAAGCCCGGCAAGCGATTTTCTAACCTTGCCGATTTCCTGCACGACGGCGGAGGCATCGGCACCGATTTTGTAATTTACATCTGCCATTTTTTCGTTGACTTTTTACGCTTATGTCCTAAAATACAAACATGCCGAACATTAACATGAGACTCGCTCGCGATGGCGCAGTTGGCGGTTGCCTGACCTGCTACTTTACGGCTTTTCTTTATCTGCTTGTCGGTGTTATCGTTTTCGCGATATTCGGTGCGGCTGTATTTTTGTTTCTGTTCGCCTAGCCTCCCCGCAGGTGGCGCTTGGCGAGAATTTCCACACGCGCGCTGCAATCCTCGGGAATGAGCGCCCAGCGGCGGCCACTCTGCACGGCGACCATGGTGCGGCCGCGGAAAATGTAATCCATGAGCCGCTGCCGGTTGCGGAAGGCGGCGATGATGTAGGCGAGCGGGTCGGCGTTGTTCGGATCACTGAGCCAGGCCTCATTTCTCCACGCCACGAGAACCTGCTGCAAGGTATATCGCCCGTCGGCGGAGGTGGGGGTAAATTTCCAGGTTACGCGGCCCTGCGGGTTTAGGTTGTCGCTCTCGCTGCCTTTCAGGCGCGTGCAATCCAGCAGCCCGAACCCGAGCGTAGAAAGACAGGCGGCAAGCTCCATATTGTCTACGCGGTCGAGGCCGCAGGGGTCAATAAAAACGCCGCCGGCAGCACCGAGGGAGTGCAAGGCGGCGGCGGTAGATGTGTCTCTGGTTCTCATAGCACCCTTAACGGGCGCCATTGTCAGGTTTTAATACCCATAAACAATGCCGAGCGCGTCAGCCACAATATTGCCGGCGGCACGCGCAAAGCACCCTGATTTTATAAGGTTACCGAAAAGCTCGGCCTCTCTCGGGTTGCTGCCGGCAAAGCAAGGCTCGACCATAAAGAAGGGCATGCGCGACTCGCGGAAGGCACTATAACCGCGCTCATCAGGGGCGGCACCGATAGGCTTTGCCCCGCGATTCGGCACGCCCAGCAGGTCGGCCAGCCGCTCGCTGAGCAGCGACGCAAAGCGCTTGCCGGTGGCAGATTTGTGCCAGTAGAGCACCTCGCAGCCCTGCGTGGCGGGGGCGGCAGAATTAAAGTGCCATTCCAGGGCGATGTCTGCGCCGGTGGCATTCGCCGCGCGGGCAGAGTAGCGGGGGGAGGTGCCCCCGGCATCTGCGCGCTGCGTAAGCTGCACTGAGAGCCCCCGCTCGCGCAGGGACTCAGCCAGCGACGGCAGGTAGGCCCGAGCGAGAGCCCATTCACCGAAGCCGGCGTAACACCCGGCGCAGCAGGTTGCGCCCTCTTTCTCGCGGGCATGGCCGGGAAGTAGCGCGAGCTTCATGGGTTTTGCTCCTGTTTTTTCTCCTGCTTGCGCTCCAGGTACTCGAGCCGGACAGAGTTTTCGTGCACCTCCTGGGCCAGCCTCTCGATGACGGTGACCAGCTGCAGGTTGGCAGAAGTCTGCGCACGCACCATGTCAATCATGTCAGAGTAGAGCCAGCAGGTTGCCGCCAGCCCCACCATTGCCAACACGGCGCGGGGGTACTCTTGTATATAAGTGATAAACTGCTTCATGGCTCGGGTGAGGCGTTTTCAGTTTGCTGCTCCACAGCCGGCTGCACCTGCGCGCTGCCACCTGCAAACCATGCTACGGCGGCAGCGATGGCAGCGCCGATCCCCCAAAGCACTCGCTGCCAGCCGGAGGCCTTTTTCGCTTGTGAACTACAGGCTGCGGCAGCCTTGCCAGCAGCGTCGCCGATAAATTGTTTTTTCTGTGTGTTCATAAATAGTATTGGTACGCAAGATTAGCAATAATTTGACCGGACGGCTCACGGCGAACTACAACGCAGCAGCGCGACCAAGCCAGAATACCCTTTTCGGGCTCGCCGCCAATCCAACACCAATCAGCCGGCCAGCTTAACGTCACCCCCTCGTCGCAGTGAAACCACAGCTCGACTGTCTGCACGTGTGGCGAGGGCTGTAGTTCAAGCCCGGAAAAATCCGTATCCGCTGTAAGTTTCCCGAAATCCCACACGGCCCCCGCGGCCAGCATAAAACGCCCGCCGGGCGGAGTGACTTGCTGATACCGGTGATACCCCTCGCCGATGGGTAGAATGCCCTGCACGTCCTTATACTGGACCGTTGCACAAATTGCAGTCTCATCGGAGAGCTCGACGCTGTGACCGATGGCCGTGAAGTAATTAGGCGCGCCGGCTACAGCCGAAATCAGCTGCAACCCGGTGGCCGAGTCCGTGACGGTACACTCGCTGCGAGTGTACACCACGTAAGTCTCATTGGGTGCGGTTATTTTTTTCATTGTTTTAAGCAGATGTGCCCCCGAAACCGAGAACGGTCACGGTGAGGTTAGCCTTGCGGGCGTCCGAATTGCTGTAAGAGTGCGACAATTCCGTGACGATGGAGGTGGTTGCCTCGGGCTGTTCGCACCAGATGTCGGGTACGGTGTTGGCCAGGGTGAGCGCGGAACCTCCCTTGGCGGTCATGGTTTTACCCAGGGCGATAGCGCCGCCGAGACTGACAGTCATGGATTCATCCACGAGGATTTTGCCGCACACGCGGCCACGGTTATCTTTCTGGTCGTACCACTCCGGGGCCCATGAAAACTCAAGAGAGTCTAACAGCAGCCCATCCTCTTGTGAGGGTATACCATATTCGGGTGTAACTCCAAGTAATTTAGGCATATAAAAACGATTTGCAGTTTGTAATTTACGATTTAATCTCAAATTCTCAAAATTGTACGGTGAGCGTAAAACCCACCTGCCCGGTGTAGCCGCCGGTGGTGTCAGGCTCCCATGATAGGGGGCCGTCCACCACCGCGTCGAGCACGAGGTAATCGTCCGCCGGAGCTTGTACCAGGGCAGAGCAGGCGGCCACCAGTGCGAGCGCGCTTTCCTCCATCCAGGCGTTTATGTCGGCAGGGGTATAGGCGCCCTCGGGTGGGTAAAAAGTAGCCAACAAGCGGCACGGGTACTGCCAGGTGAAATTCCCTGGCACGAGCTCCCGGGCCTGAGTCTTGGCTGTCTGCAAAACAGCAAACGTGAGTTGATTTTCTTTCGGCTCCGCCACGGTGACATAAAGCGCTCTCTTCAGCGGGTTTGAGTCACTGAGTCGAGGGCGCAACAAATCGGCCAGGGCAAGGAGTATTTTTTCGTTATTCATGACGTTTTGCGTGTCTTTTTACGAAACCAGACGAGTATTTCTTTTTCGACTTTTGCCAGCGCAGAGGCGGCCATGCGCATGCCGTGGCCGCGGAATTGCGCCTGATGTCTACTTGACTGCCCCTGAGAGTAAGCGGCGCTGTTGGTCACGCTCGCTTCCGCCGTTCCCCGGCCGCGCAACAAGCGCGCAGAGCCCGGGCGACCGTGCTCCGCGAAGTAGCCGGCCGAGATACCCCTAGGCGCAAAGAAAAAGCGTGCCGCGTGAGCCCACCCTGACAAGTAGCGCCCCGCGTGCTTTTGCTGCGCGCGCACAAAAGCGCGCAGAGCGGGCGCGGTGACATAATGCACCCCGCGCGGTTTACGCGCGGCACGCTTGCGCATGCCACGCGGCGAACCGAACACGCGAAACTCGTAGACGCTCTCGGGTGACACCGTAGACACACTGCCCTTACCCTTGCGCCCCCGGGCAGAACCGACGACTACAAAGCCGAAATTACCGCGCCACTCGCGCGGCTTCAGTGGCTTGCCGGTGGCAAGTGACCCAGCCAGCACTGTGCCGTTTTTACGGACAATCGGCGCGCCGAAAGGTTCAATTTTCGCCGCGTCATCCACCCCGGCAATATCGAGCGCAATTCGCTTTTTCAGGCCGACTATACCGGGCGAATTTTTTTTCAGCGTGTCCACCATTCGAGCACGGTAGTGCGGCGAGCTCAGTGTGCGCATGACGCCCACCAGCACGCGCCCCCGCAGCATGACAGCCATGCGCGGCAACTCTTTCGCGGCTGCATCCACACGCGCCATGCGCGCGCTGTCGACTTTTGTCTGAGCTTTTACTTTCACGCTAATTCGCCAGGGTGAGGGTGAGCAGCGGGTCGGCAGGCGTGGTGCTGGTGCCTACCACGTAATATCTCCGCCCGGCTACCGTGACCGCGTGCCCTTCTTCCGGTACGCGGGTCATGGCGTCCTTGCGGACAGTTGCGGTAAACTTGACATGCACTTCCGCCCCGCCGGGCTCGAATGCCTGCTCGAACCGGGCCGGGGCGAGGATAACTTCCGCGCGACCGTAGACCACCGGCCCGACAGCGAACACGGCCGGCGTACCCAACAGGGCGCGAGCCTCGCGGTCGGCGGTGGCCAAGAACTCAGTCAGAGCAGACATAGAGGGAGCTTTTTTACGAATCGCCGTCAACGGGCTTGTTGGTGAGCAGCAGAGCCCCGGCGCCGTTCACTCGGCGGGCGCCGACAGCGGTCAGCACGGCGATACGCAGTGTCATCTTGGCAGGATTCAAATACTGTACCATCGTGAGCGGCAGGCGAGTCTCACCGTCGGAGAGCTGTACAACCGCTGAGTAGGCGCCGTCCCACATGAAAGGAGCACGCATGCCCACTGCCATGCAGTTCTTTGCGGCAACGAGGCCCACGACATCCGCGCCGAGCGGGGAGAGGTCGCTGACCTTGTGCACGCCTTCGACATCAAGCTGATTGAGTGACAGACTGTCATTATCTTCAGGCTTCAAGCCGGCATAGCAAGAGCGATTGACTAACAGGGTGACACCATCGGCGTCGATGGCCTCTGACAGGTGCCTGTTAACATAACCGGCGCCCCAGCCCTCACCGATGGCGGGAACCTCCTGCGTGGCGGGGATGGCAATCGTAGCTCCATCGGTGCTCTTTACATCACCCTCGACCAGCTTGCCGAGCACGTAGGCCATAGCCTTACGGCGGCAGGTTTCCACGCAGGCAAGTACCATTTCGTCCGCGCGGTGACCGTCCATAATAGCCGCAGCAGGCACCGCGCAGCCTGCTGCAATGATATCAAGCTCGACCTCTACGCCGGTGGAGGAGCTGCCGGTGAGCGCATCCAGGTCGGAGGGGTTGACAACAGCGGCATTGGCGTCGATGTCGATCACGTTAACCGTGATTTTGGGGTGTACTTTTTCATCATCGGCCATTACGGTGTCGCCGGATATATCGGTGGAGAAGGCCTCCACCAGCGGGGCGAGTGAGCTGTGCCACTTTTGAATGGCTTTTTTGCCCACGATGTTCCAGGCGAGTGCGCCGTACTGCGTTTCGGCACTTTGACCGGGGGCTACATCGGAGAGCTTGGCCTCCACGGCTGCTTTGGCAGCGGCCACCTCGTCGGCAGTTATGCCGAGTTTGGAGAGCTGTTTCGGCGTAGCGAGGGCCAGAACCGGGTATTTAGCGAGGATTTCCTGTATTTTCTGTATTTTTTCGTTCATATTAATCGTGTGTGTGGGGTGGTGGGGGGGGCTCATTTTCTCAAGTGCCGAGCAGGCGGGTGACCTGCTGCATGGCGGTGGGGGAGGTGGCTGAGTATTCCAGCAGGGCACCGGTGCGGCCCAGGCGTATAAGTGCTTGCACCTGCGCATCACCTAGCACGCGGGGGGCTGCGGGCTCTGCCGGGGCGGGGGCTACCGGCGCAGGGATAGCAGCCAGGCGCTCCGCTACGGCCTGCTCGATACGGGCGGCGGTACCCGCACGCTCAATCTCAAGCTGCTGCTCAGCTTTATGAGCGCGCTCCTCGGCTGCTGCTGCGCGAGTGTCAGCCTCGGCGTTAGCAGCCTGCGCGGCTAACAATTCCCGCTCCGACGTAGCGAGAGCCCCCCGCAGATCCCCCAATTGCTCAGTCTGCAGAGCAATGCGCTGCTGCATGACCTGCAGAGGGGTAGCTGCGGGGTTGCTCTCGCCGGGCTCAGCCGGGGCATTCGCAAGGGCGGTGCGCTTGCGGGGCAGCAGCCATGAAGAAGTAGCGCGGGCGATGTCGCGCGCGGCCTGACGCAGCCCACCGGCGGGCTTTTCCTCCGGCTCAGCAGGCAGGTTGAAGGCAGGCACGAGACCATCAGCGAGGCCTGCGTCGATAGCCTGCTGAGCGGTAAACCAGGTGTCCCGCCGGAGCTGCTCAGCCAGTTGCTCCACGGTCTGCCCCATGCGGGCAGCGTAAAGCTCCGCCATGCGAAGCCACGCATCGCGCAGGGCGTCCACCTGCTCCTGGAGTTCATCCAGGTGCCCCCATACGCAGGTGGACGGGGCGTGAACCATCAGCTGCGAGTTCTCACTCATGTAGATGGCACTAGCGCCCATGAGGAACACCGTGGCGGCGGAGGCTGCCACGCCATGCACCTCCGCCACCACTTCACAGGCGGCAGCGCGGGCAGCGCGCAGGGCGTCATACATGGCGAAGGCGGTAAACAGACAGCCGCCGCGCGAGTTTACTCGCACCGTGATTTTGGAGCAGCCTCGGGCAAGCCATGCCTGCACCTCATCGCGGAACTTGACCGAATCGTTGTCATCTTCACCGAAGATACCGACCACATCGATGGTGCCGGTACCGACATTTTCGGCGGTGACTTTATAAGCGTAGCGAATGACGGGGAGTTTTTCTTTCATCTATTATTCCGTTGTAGTGTTGTCAGGATTCGGAGCGGAATCGGTTGCGCCCAAGGCCGACTGGTGCAGGGAGCCGGCAGGCAGACCGAATTCAACCTCGAGGGCGCGCTGGTTAGCCAGGCGGCGCGCCTTCTCGCGGTCAACGTCTTCGGGCAGGCGCCCTTCTGTGGCCAGAGTGAACGCCGCCGGGGACATGAGGCCCTCGCGCACCAGGTTAATGGTGGCAGCGGCAATGCGGCCGACATCGATGGTCATGTCCCGACAGGGGACCCAGAACACCTCATCGAAATGCCCGGACTTCGGCGGCGCCAGTCGGCCGGCGGCGATTTCGCAGGCGATGACGTGCCGCCAGATGCGAGTGAGCCCCGGGGTGCGCCACTGCAGGCGCTTTTGAGTCCACCGCGCCAGCTTGGCAAGGTCAAAACGCGTCCCCGCAGAGCCCAGCTGGGTGCTGTCGTAGAGTACAGTCGGGTCGAGCCCGACAGAGTGCGCCAGGTCGGCAATGAGAAAGTCCATGAAGGCCTTGCTATTCGGGCCGGGGCGGTTGTCGTTCACCACTTTCACGTCGCGGCCGGGTGCCAGCGAGGTGATGGTGGTGGCGCCGACCATTCGCGCGACTGTCATGGCACCCTCACCCATGGAGACCGGAGCCGTCGGGAACACCTGACCGCGCACCCCCGGGTGCTTGTCGCCCTCTTTTTTTGTCTCCACCAGGCCGATGGCGGCGGTGAGTTTGAGCGAAGCCTTCAGGTAGCCGGCGATTTCGGCGAGGTCGCGTGCGTTCACGATGGCCGCCACCAGGTCGGTGACGCCGCGGGGGTAGGACGGCTCCGGGTTATGGCGGTACAGCCAGCAGGCGCCGGCGGGGATGTCGCGTGAGGTGTCGGCGGCGTAGTCATAAAGGCGGTAGCTGACGGGACGCCCGGCAGCGTTCACCGCCACACCGGTATTCAAGCCGTGACCATAGCCATCCTCACTGATTTGAGGGGCTTTATAAAACGAGAACGTAGCGCGGTCACCGTAGCGGCCCATGACGCAGAGCGCGTCCCCATCGATGCAGCGGTTCTGCTCAAGCCAGAGCTGCGCGGTGACAAAGTTCAGAGCGCCCGAGGTGTCGAAGAAAAACGGATTCATGACGCAGCGCAGAAAGTGTGCGCGTGCGGTGCGGTTCCAGTCTTCGTCCGGCGTGCAGGGTTGCGGCATGGCCCAGCCTTGCAGGTTGACTATCATCTCGACCGCCTTGCGGATGCGCCCGCAGTTGTAATACAGCGCGCGGGCGGACTTGTAGAGCGTCTGCTGGTCCCAGGGCGTAAGCTCTCGGCGCGAGTCTAGCGTGGGCCAGGAGAGCAGGCCGCCGACATCGGGGCGGGTAGCCTCTAAGCCCCAAGCGGTGGTTGGGGCGACGGCAGCGGTGCGTTTTTTGCGTTTGCGGGACATGTCAGGCTCGGGTGTGAGTGAAAATGACGGCGGTGCACTGCCCGACCGTGGGCTCGCACCCCGGTGAGAGCTTGCGCTTGATGGCTTGACGCAGCGCGGCGAGCCAGTTGACCGGGCTGATGGCTCGCGCCTTGGCGTACTGTACGCCCCCGCCGGCGGAGGCGGAGGTGATGTAATCACCGGCGCGCACGGCCAGCAGGGCTTCCGCCTGCCAGGCCTGGAGCGTCTCGAGAGTTTCCTCTGCGAGAATTTCGACTAATTCTTCATTCATTCTCTTTATCAGGGGTCGGCGTTGTCAGGTCGCCACCGGCGACAGGCTCGAATTCGCGCCCGAGCACAGACCAGGACAAGGCGCAGAGTTTGCAGCAATCCCCGAGGTGGTCACCGGCGACAGGCTTCCAGGTGGGCAAGCGCGCCCCGCCGCGCTTGCCGAGTTCTTGCCCCGACAGGCCGCGCATGAGGATCTCATCGGCATCGCGCGGGACGTGAAAAGCTGCCCCACGCCCGGAGGCTATGCGCTCGCCATACAGAGCGGTTTTCGCCTGATGGTCTGAGTAAATGGTCAAAATGAGGCCGGGGTGCGTGAGAATTTCGCGCTCCGTGTAAGTACCGAATCGAGCCTCGCTGCCCTTAGTTGGCCACAGCAAGCCGCCGGAGCGCGCGCAGGCGTCGTACACGGCACCGGTCGCATAGCCGGAATCGACGTAACCCATGGTTACCGGCTTGCCGGCATAGCAGAGCCCCGCAGCGTGCGCGGGAATGTCTTCGATCGAGAGCAGGCTCCCCCAGTCTATGACCCACTGTTCGCCCCCGTCGCCGATGGCGCAGACCGCCCACCACTGGTCCGCCTGGTGGCAATCATACGCCACCACGAGGTAATGGTAGCGCGGTGGCAGCTCGCCGCGGCGGTACTCCGGTGAGCGAAGTGCCTCTACAGACTCTTCTCGCACTCGAACATTGTAAACAGTGAAGGGTTCGGCCATGTAGGAGTTGGTGAAGTCTTGAAGAGCATAGGCGCCCTCAGCCGCCCGGGCCGCCTCGACAAACTTCGCAGCAACGTCGCCCCACGGCATAAAGCGCGAATAAAGGGCGTTCAGGTGGTAGCCCCGTCGGCGCGAGTCCGCAGCAGCATTCAGCGGGCGCCAACGCCCGGCGGCTATCATCGCGCGCTTGTCGCGCTCCCATATCTCCCCTGAGCAATGGGGGCAGAGGTAGCGAGTGGTGCGCCGCACGGTGTCGAGGTCGACAGGCGCCCCATCTGCAGATTGGTCCCACACGATTGTTTTGCGCGAAAATTTTAACTCGAATTCGCCGGCGCAGCGGGGGCACGGCACGAAATAATGTCGCTGATCGGTCGCCAGAAAGCGCTGCCAGAAAGGATGGCCTTCCGTGGAGGGCGTGGAGGTTGTAATGACCTTCTTGCGCAAGAAAGTGTTAGTTCGCGCGTCAATGAGAAGGTCAGGGGCGGCTTCGGACTTTACAACGTGTTGATATTTTGAGCTTTCGTCCATGACAACAAACGCGATAGGACGGGAGGAAAGTTCGCCGGGGTTATTCACGCCCACGAACGTGAGATTGCTGTCAAGAAACCGAAAACCGAGAGAACCGAGATTTTCACGCGGAACCCCGGCGAGCAGCCAGGGGTTGGCGTCAAGAAAGGGCCTAAAACGCTCGCGAACAAAAGCGCGGGCGAGGTCTTTCGTCGGCAAAGCCCACAGCGCAGGAGCTGGCTCGAATGCCCGCATGTACGCGAACGCTACAAGGTCGAAAGTCGTTTTTGCTACCTGAGCACCGAAACACAGAGCGATGTGCGTCACCGAATCATCGCGCAGCAGCTCGAGGGGTTCGCGCAGGTACTCCTGTCCCGCGAACGAGAGCGCGCCGGGGGCGTTCGGGGAAGTCTTGACCGGCAGTTGCAGTGTAGCCTGCGCCCAGTCCCACGGCGACGGCTTAACTCGGTAAAGCAAGCGATTTAAAAACATGGCAGCAAGCGGTTTATGGATTCATTCAGGTGGTTAATACCAGAGTTCCATTCAGGCATGGCAGACTCAAAAGCGGCGAAGAACGCACCCCGTGCAGTGTCGTCTGCCATGCCGGCGCCTATGCGGTCCTTCAGCCCGAGAAACAGCACACCCAGCGGCTCAAGCGCCCCCTGAAGCGCGAGAACCGACTCGTAAGGCACCAGGAGCCCCCGACGCGCGCGGAGGTCGTCCTCTGCCTTCTGCGCCGCCGTGTAGCGCTCTTGAGCCGCAGCCACCGCGCGCTCATACTTGCCCAACGTGTCCGCGCCGGCCCCGTGCCCCAAAGCTTTATCGTAGGCGGCTTCAAGCGCTCGCCAGTGCCGCCAGGCGGCAGCCTTCATCGTCGCCGCGCGCGCTAAGTCATCACCGGAGGCCGACGTTTCACCCGAAGGCGCCGCCGCAAGCGCCGGACATGCCGCCGCCATAAAAGTCTGCCAGCTCTCTACCCCCTTCGCCCGATGCAGTCGTGCCGAGCGCACCGTCAGCCCCATGTGGGCCGCATAGCGCTCAAGCAAGTCCCCTTTTTCCGTTTTTGGTCTCGACATTTCCCTTAATGGGTCGATGTTGTCAGGTCGCCCCACTAGCCCCCGCGCCCCAGAGCTTGAACAGGCTGAGCGAACATGCCAGAGACGCCAGTCCGTGCGGCGCTTTTCCCTGCCAGTTAACCGTTTTTCCTTTTACAGGCCGCAAAACGGAAAAAGCGTTTTTCTTTTTTCCGCAAATGCCTCGTGCAAATTCCTTGGCCCGACTTTAACCCAAGCCGGGGCGCCCCCGGCAGGAGACTCCCTGCCCCCCCCCTTGGGGCAGTGGGGGGGCCTTGCGCGCGCCTGGCTCACACAAGCGCGCACAAGCGCACAAGCGCGCTCAGGCGTAAAGGAGGGGCTTTTTACTTGCCTACCTTGCAAGCGAGACGCAACACTTTTTTTAGGGCGCGGGTAGTGCAGGCGCGTGCACAGCGGCGGCCAGAGCAGCGGCAACAGCGACGCGCTGCGCTTGCGTGGCAGTGAAATATCCCCGCTCGACCGCCTCAGAATCGTGGCCCACCGCATCGCGCACGATGTCGGCCGTAAACGCTCCATCCGCACGCAGACACGAAACTACCGAATGCCGAATAGAATGAAACGATTTCTCGCTCCACGCATGGCGCCTACCGTTTACCACCTCCGGCTCCCCCACAATCCGCAGCGAACGCAGCAGCGCCGTAAACTGCGTGCTCACATACCCGGGACAGCCGGCATTGTAATAGTGAGCCATCAGCGGGAAAACATACTCTGCAGCCCCATTCGCCTTTTGCAACAGCTTCAGCCTCAGCCTCAACTCCGGCACCAGCGGAATAAACCGCTCCTTGCGCGTCTTTTTCTCCCGTACCAGAATGTAATTTTCGCTCCAGTTGATAGCCTCCCATCGCATCAGACACACATCCGACAACCTCAGCCCGAACGCATACCAACTGACCGCCACCATATCGCACCAAGGCGGCGGCAGCTCCCCCATCAAGCGGCGAATCTCCTCCAGCGTAAACGGCTTGCGCCTACGCGCCACCGGCTCATCAGCCTGGACCACCCGCGCCAACTTAGTCACACTGACCACCGCCCACGGGTTGCGATCAATCAGCCCCAGCACCTTATTGGCCCGATTCCACGCAGCCGATAAATACACCCTGTGCCCCTCCGCCGTCCCACGGCTGACATCGCGCAGCACCTCCCGCAAGAACTGCTCCGCAAGCTCCACTGTCACCGAATCGAGTGGCGCATCTGCCGCCGGCCCCAGAAACTCAACAAAACGCCGGAAAGCCCTGCGCCGATTAGCCTCCGCCTTATCCCCCGCGCTCACCGGCACCTCGGCCAAAAACTCCCGCACCGTAGGCAACTGAGTCGCAGCCCCCATCGCTACCGCAGCAGCGCGCACCGCTGCCAGCGCCCTGCTGCAAGGCGTATCGCCCTTGGCAGCAGCCTCCATCATGTTGGCGGTCTGCCGGGCGAGCTGCTCCGCCTTCGCCGCGCTCATCCCCGGCTCGCGCACGCGGATACCTGTCGCTTTTTTTACCGTGAGCCCCGCCTGCTTCCAGCAGGCTACCCAACTGTTGCCCCTTTTCGTTAAGCTTGCCATTGTTAGTTTTGATGCTTGCTTGTCTAACTTTGTACACCCTCGTTAAAAATGTACACCCTATGTACACCCGGATGTGCACCCACGCTATCATCACCACATGGGTGCATGCAAGCAAAAAAGTTCGCCCGTCAAGGCCTTGCGTGCCTTAACGGGCGAAAACGAACATGTTTTTAAGTGGAGCATAGGGAACTCGAATCCCTGACCTGTTGCGTGCGATGCAACCGCTCTACCAACTGAGCTAATGCCCCGCGGGTGATTGCGGTGGTGATTATACACGGGGGTGGGCGGGTATGCAAGTATAATGTGTGCCTTGTGACAGAAAAAGTAAATTTTTGAGGAAAAGCGGGGAAGGGAGCGCGGTTTTCAGGGTGGGCGGGCAGGTGTGGTTTATTGTAGGGCAGAACCCATAAAGGTTCAATGCTAAACCGCAACCGTGCCAGATGCAAATAGCAACTTTGCCATCCCATAAAAACACCGATTGAATACTTTAACGTATTTTTGTGCAGGGGGAGGGGAGTTTTGGCTTGTGTTCCGGGGCGGATGTTCTATAATGTCGCCATGTCTGTGAAAGAAAAGGAAGTGCCGTCGTCGTTTCAGCGTAGTGTGTGTTGGTTGGCGCTGAGCAGTTTATGCCTGGTGTTCATGGTGGCGCTGTTGTTTGGTGTGGTGTATGGGTTGGGGTGGTTGTTTGTGACTCTTGAGCCGGTGTTGCTGCCGGTGGTGATTGCGGCGATTCTGGCGTACCTGCTCAGTCCGTGTGTGAAGTGGGTGCAGCGGGTTGTGAAGCGGCGAGTGCCGGCGGTGCTGATTGTGCTGTTGGTTTCGGCGCTGGCGCTGGGTGGTCTGGCGATGACGATTGTGCCGCCGCTGGCTCGGCAGACGAGTGAGCTGGTGAATAATCGGCACCAGATTCTGGAGCGCTCGGTGGCGGCGGGGCGTGATTTGCTGCGCGATAACAGCACGGTGCGTAGCGCGGTGGATTCTCTCTACGAGCGCACGCTTTCGGAGGCCGAGAGCCGGGCGAATGCAGCTGCCGGGAAACCTGCTTCGTCCGCAGCAGCTGCTGCTGTAGATGTAAAGGCGTATGAGCGTAAGGTGGTAGCTATCATCGATTACAATTCGGACTATCTGTTAGAGAAGGGGCTGGCCTGGCTTACGGCGGGTACTCGGGCGATTTACGGTGCGTCAGCCTTCCTTATCGGTGTGGTGATGGTGCCGGTGTTCCTGTTTTACTTCCTGATTGAGAGCGAGGCTATTAAGAAGAATTGGGCGCAGGTGTTGCCGCTGCGTGCCTCGCAGTTCAAGGATGAGGTGGTAGCTACTCTGCAGGAGATTAATGAGAATATCGTGGCGTTCGTGCGCGGGCAGATGCTGGTGAGCCTGATAGATGGTGTGTTGCTGGGGATTGTGCTTTCCATTATGGGGCTGCCGTATGCTATCACTATTGCGGCTGCTGCGGCGCTGCTGGGCATCATTCCCTATATCGGTATGATTTCCACCAGTATTCCGGCGCTGCTGATTGCCTGGTTCACCTGGCAGGATGTTACCATGGTGGTGGGTGTGGCGGCTACTTTCCTGTGCGTGAGCCAGTTCGATGGCTGGGTGCTGCAGCCCAAGGTGGTGGGGAATTCGGTGAAGATGCATGATATGACGGTGATGTTCTCGGTGCTGTTCTGGAGCATGGTGTTCGGCGGTGTGATAGGTGCTCTGCTGGCGGTGCCGCTTACGGCTTCTATCAAGGTGCTGTTCAGTCGCTATGTATGGAATTCCTGGCGTGCTGCCGAGGCCTCGCAACCTCTTCCGGAACCGCATGAGTAAGTTTTTTTAAGAAAAATGTAATTTTTTTCTTGATTTCTAAGAAAAATTAAGTATTCTAAGTATTGTAAGCAAGCTCATGGTGAGCGTGTTTGCAAGCAACCAAAAAAACAATCTCACATAGTTATGAAGACCATCGCCATCCTCGCCATCGCAGCCGCCGCTCTGGTGTCCTGCCAGCAGCAGCAGCAGCAGCAGACTCCTCCTCCTCCCCCCGCTGACCCGATTCCCACTCCGGTTCCCGGCAAGTAAAGCGAAGGAGTTCGCAACAATCGATTTCGACCCGACAGGCCCTGAGGCTTGCCGGGTCAAATCTTTTCAGGGGAAAGGGGGTAAGGGCTCTCCGGGTTGAGGGGGGGCGTCAGAACTCAAAGTTGTTGAGTGTGGCCTCGCTGATATAGGGGACAGTTTCGGTGGGGATGTGGGAGAAGGCCGGGGGGAGGTTGTCTTCGGTAACGAGGGTGTAGTGAGGCAGCGGGGCTGAGTGTGGGGCTGTTGAACTCAGGTTGGCTGAGGGTATGGCTACAATGGTGTGTGCGGCGCACTGTGCTGCTGCGGTGGCCCAGGTGGCCTGGGTATGGCTTTTGTAGGCTGCGTGTGTGGGGGATAGGGCCGGGGGGCAGAGCAGGGCGAGGTCTATTTTCAGGCTGCTGAGTAATTCTGCTGCATGGGGGTGGGTGAACAGGCCTGCCTGTTTGTCGAGTGCGCCGCCGGTGCAGATGACGCTGTGCGGCACGGCGGCGGGGGCCAGGGCACTGACCAGGCGAGGGGCGGCGGTGATGAAGGTGCAGGGGCAGGCCTGCAACTGGGTGGCCAGCACGCGCGCGAAGGGAGCGGCATCTGCATAGATTCGGGTTCCGGGCTGTATGTGGGTGGCTACAATTTGTGCCAGTTGGCTGTCGAGCCTGGGGGAGTCGGTGCCGGCCGGGGCGGCGGGCATGCAGTACCGGGCACCGCCGTGGGTGCGCTGTAACAGCCCGCGGGCTTGAAGGTCAACGAGGTCGGTGCGTATGGTTTCGTCTGTCACGCCCAGTTCGCGAGCCAGGGCTGAGGTGCGTATGGAGCCGCGTTGTTCGAGCAGTCGCAGTATGTATTGACGGCGTTCGCGTGATAGGTACATGGTGGGTGTGGGGTGGGTGTTGGCGGGGAGGTGGGGGATTAACCCGGTATGGTGGTGATGAACAGGCGCATGTTGCGCATGAGTGTTTCTGCCGCGCGCTGGAGCTCTTGGCGGCAGGCATCGGGCAGCTGTTCTGCAAGGGCTGAAATCCGGCTGAGGCGTTCGCAGAGCAATTCCATGCGCTGTGTGGCGAGGGTGGCGGGGTACTCGCTCTGCCCGGTGAGCAGTATGGTGGCCAGGGTGTGTGTAACCAGCGTGGCGTAAATCTGCAGGAATTGGGCTCCGTGCGGGGTGGTTTCGAGCTCAGCGCTGCGCCTGTGTATCAGTTGCTCCTGTACGATGGAGGTCATGGCTGCCAGCTCTGCGAAGAGCGGGTGGTGCATGGCGCGCTGCATGTCCTTTTCGTAGGGAGCCATGAAGTCGGTGACCTCCCAGTCGTGTTCTATTACGCTGCGGTCGGGGGGCATGTCGGCTTCGTCTTCCGCGGCGATTTTTCCCAGAAAGTCGGTGCGATCCATCACGAAGGCGGCTGAGATGTAGCCGCCGGGGATGGGGGCGAACTTCTCCTTGATGGTGGGGTAGATAGCCATGCAGGCCTCGGCCCGATTGAGTCGGTAGTCCCAGTCGCAGGCCGGGAAATCGCGGTTCAGGCCATGCAGGGCGGGGCCTTTATAGCGCATGACGTTGGTTCGCACGTGCGCTCGCAGGGCTTCGAGGTTGAGCAGGGCCTGCAGGTTGTCGCCCTCCCATGTGGGTTCCCACTGGGGCAGGCTGATGTCGAACTTCACGGCGCTGAAATCCAGCAGCACGCGTGTGGTGACATCGACAAAGAATTCGATGTAGAGCCGGTTGCCGATTGCTTGCCGATTGTCTTTTTCGACCACGCGGCGTGAGAAGGTGATGTCGCCTGCGGTCAGGCGATTGGCTGTGCCGGCACAATGGCGTATTTCGTCAATGAGCGGGGGCATGGCCGCCGGTGGGCTGCCGACGGCGGTGTTGGTGAATTCCACCCTGCAGCCGGCGATATCGCGACGGCAGTTACCACGCATGCGCAGGTGCAGCGGTTCGGCCCCATCGTTGCACCACAGGCGCAGGTCGATGAGGTCTTGCAGCGTGTTGTCGATGACACCGCGCGCAATCAGTGGTGTGAGGGTTGCCAGCATGCAGGGAGGATTGAGGTGGTGTGTGGGGGGCGTCAGCTCAGCGCGGGTGCGGGTAGGGTGGCTGCCAGTGCGGCTACGGCCTCGGGCGCGTTCATGAGCTCTACCACGGCGTCCCAGCGGCCCTGCATGAGAGCCTCTCGCGGCTCGGCGGGCATGGTGACGGGCAGGGTGGCGGCGGGGCAGCTCAGGGTCATGGCTGCCAGGTCGAGCACCCACTCTGTTTCGGGCTGTTCGGTGGTGATTTGCTGGGCAATCTGCAGGTCGGCGTGTGTGGCGCAGACACAGGGCATGCCGATTCCGGAGCTGTTGCCGAAGAAGATTTCAGCAAAGCTCTCCGCCACCACGGCGCGCACACCGCTGCGCTTGATGGCCTGCGGGGCGTGCTCTCGCGAGGAACCGCAGCCGAAGTTTTCGCCGCCGAGTATGATCGCGGCTCCGGCGTGTTGCGGGGCGTCGATAGGGTGGCCTTTGCTGCTGCCGTCGGCGTTGAATCGCTCGTCGTAGAACATGGTGCCGGCCAGTTCATCGAAGGTCACGCACTTGAGGAAGCGCGCGGGGATGATGCGGTCGGTGTCCATATCGGCACCGGGTACGGGCACGGCCTTGCCGGTGATGGTGATGATTTTGTTGAGGGGCATGTGTGAAAATCGGTTAGTGGTTAGTGAATGTCGAATACCTCACGAGGGTCGGCCACGGTGCCGGTCACGGCAGCGGCGGCGGCCATGAGCGGGCTCATCAGCAGGGTGCGGCCTGTGGGGCTGCCCTGGCGGCCCTTGAAGTTGCGGTTGCTGGTGCTGGCGCAAATCTGGTCACCCTGCAGCTTGTCGGGGTTCATGGCCAGGCACATGGAGCAGCCTGCCAGGCGCCACTCGAAACCGGCCGCGCGGAAGATGTCGGCAATGCCCTCGGCCTCGCACTGGCGGGCGGTCTCTTGCGAGCCGGGCACGGCCAGGGCTTTCACACCTGCCGCGACCTTGCGCCCCTTCAGCAGCGGAGCTACGGCGCGGAAGTCCGATATGCGGCCATTCGTGCAGGAACCGATGAATACCACGTTGATGGGCATGCCCTTGAGCGGCTGACCGGGCTGCAGTTTCATGTATTCCAGCGCCGTCAGACGTGCCTTGCGGGTTTCGGCATCGGGGGCGTCATCCGCCGAGGGCACGCAGCCGTTGATACCGATACTCATATCCGGCGAAATACCCCAGGTAACGGTGGGTTCGATGTCTTCTGCGTTGAAAATGACCACGTCGTCGTACTCGGCATCGGCATCGCTGGCAAAGCTCTTCCAGCGCTCCACGGCGGCATCCCACGCGGCGCCCTTGGGGGCGTAGGGGCGGCCCTTCAGGTAGGCGAACGTTTTTTCATCGGGGTTCACATAGCCGCAGCGGGCGGCGCCCTCGATAGCGAGGTTGCAGAGTGTCAGTCGGCCGTCCATCTCCATGTTCTCGATGGCAGAGCCGCCGAACTCGTAGGCATAGCCCAGCCCGCCGTCGGCTCCGAGCTTGCCGATGATGTAGAGCGCCACGTCTTTGGCGGTTACGCCGGGGCGCAGGGTTCCCTCCACTCGCACGTTGCGCACCTTGAGCGGCAGCATGGCGAGAGTCTGGGTGGCCAGCACGTCACGCACCTGAGTGGTGCCGATACCCATGGCAATGGAGCCCACCGCGCCGTGGGTGGCGGTGTGGGAGTCGCCGCACACGATGGTCATGCCCGGTTGGGTGATACCCAGCTCCGGCCCGATGGAGTGCACGATACCCTGATTGCCCGTCGGCAGGTCAAAGAGCCGTATGCCTGCTGCCGCGCAGTTACTGCGCAGGGCGTTGAGCATGGTCTGCGCGCGCGGGTCTGCGAAGGGCTCGGCCTGGTCATCGGTCGGGATGATATGGTCCACCGTTGCAAAGGTGCGCTCCGGGTGCAGTACCGGCAGGTTCAGCTCTCTGAGCATGGCAAATGCCTGCGGCGAGGTCACCTCGTGCACGTAATGTGTGGCAATAAAGAGCTGCGTGCGGCCATCCGGCAGGGTGCCTGCCGTATGGGCGTCCCATACTTTCCTGTATAATGTCTTACCCATGGTGTGTGAACCACAGTCTACCACCGCGCGCGCGAGGCGTCAAGATGGCATGACGGAGAAAGCCCGCCGGGTATTGGAAAATGGAGCTGAAACTCTGTAATCAATGGGAGGAAAACCTTGCTATTTCTGAAATATATGCTATAAAAATCAGTATATGTTTGCGGAGCGGAAAACTCAAATGCTATTGTTTGCGGGCTGTGTCGGGCTGTTGTGTGCGGTTTTTATACCGGATTGGTTTGAAGACCCGGTAGAACTTGCTAAGGGCGAGTGGATTGGCTACCCTCAGAAAGTGCGTGCCGAGGTGGATGAACAGCAGGTGCGCTGGTCAATAGGTGGGCATCGCGGTAAGTT
Organism: Akkermansia sp.; assembly: GCA_017477935.1. GTDB lineage: Bacteria > Verrucomicrobiota > Verrucomicrobiia > Verrucomicrobiales > Akkermansiaceae > Akkermansia. The sequence goes on from JAFVIC010000098.1 coordinate 36,319, forward strand.
TACCTACACATGGGTGCAGACGGATTCCGAACCCTACCGTGTGCAGTTTTCCCGTGGCGGAGAAAGTTTCGAGGCCGACGTTGTTTTTGACGGTGATGATGAAGCTGTGCTGCTGCCGTTGGTTTTCGATAAATTACCCGACATCGCGCGAGAGCATATTCGCAGTACCAACAAGGCGCGCAACCGCCCGGAAGATGAACTGCGATTCCTTTTCCGGCGAGTCAAAGCAGAATGAAAAAGAACCCCGCGTACGACAAAAGGCACGCGGGGTTCGGTTAACAGGGGGCTCTATTGTTATTTTTCCGGAACCTCGGGAGCAGGGGGAGCTGCCGGTGCAGCGGGGATGAGCGTTGTCTCAGGCACTGCAGAAACCGCAGGCTCAGCGGGTACAGACGGTACGGCAGGCTCAGCCGGAACCTCGGGAGCAGGGGTAGCTGCCGGTACAGCGGGAGCGGCAGGGGTTACCCGGGGTTTTTCTTCCGATTTAGGTTCAGGTGTCTTGGCCGGTTCGGTAGGTTTAGGCGTCTCCGGCGCATTTTTGCGGAGCAAGAGCACAAGGAGCAGAGCAATGACGCCAAGGAGGAACGCGCCTACACCGGCGATAATTCCCCAGAGCAGTCCGTTGCTCTGCTCGGCAGGTTGCTGAGGAGCAGCGGGTTGAGAATCTGCGGCCGGAGCCGGTGCTGCGACCGTGTCGGTCTGCGGCTCCGTTGTGTCGGTCTGCGGGGTAACAGCGGGCTGAGGTATAGCCGTGGGCTGAGGGGCGGCGGCGGGCTGATTGAACTGTGCCATCATATCGGCGCGTTGTTCTTCGGCGGTTCTGGCCTTTTGGTACCCCGGCATGAGCTCGGGTTCCCGGTTCTGCAGCACGCTTTCACCTACGGCGTATATCCTGGAGTCGAGGTAGTTCAGGGTACCGAACTGGTCAACCAGCAGAACGGTGCTGATGAAGAGCGGGTCTTCGTTTTCATCCCCGAAGCGGAAGATGACGTGCAGGGAGCAGCCCTTGTACCCCATCTTGTAGATGCTGCAGTTGCTGCCCCAGAGCAGTTCCGGGGTATCGAGGCGGGCAAACAGCGAGTCGGTCGAATAGGGGGTATCTTCGCCGATAACCGAAATCTGCGGCGCCATGATGTCAATGTCCTGTAATTGCCCCATCGCAGAATGGCGGCCGGTACCCATCATGCGCTTTATCTTGTACAAGTCTACCACGCTGGAGCAAGCGTTCTCCAGTATGAGCGGTTCGTTTCTGACCGGGGCCTTGGCTTCGGCCTCTTTCACGCGGGGATCGGCACTGAAGTCCATATCCGTGGGGCAGAGCCCGGCAACTTCAATGGTGGCACCCTCCGGGGCCGGAATATCAGCAACCACCTTGGCTGATTTCTTGGCACCACCGATGACGATGGAAGACTGAGAGGTGAGGGAGAAGGAGGTTACATGCCCATGCTGATAGAGTAGGGAGAATTCGTAATCGACAGCACCGCGGGATTTACCATCATTGATGGCCAGAATACCGGTGGTGCTGACGCCGTCATACTGAGTGCGAGATATGTATATCTTGTACCCAACCTTGTCAAGGTGGGGGATGGCTTCTTTGATGCCGGCCTTGATATCAGTAACAGCATCGTCGGATATGCGGCTCTCCAGCCCGTCTTTGGGGAAGGTGAGGGTGTTGATGTGGTTACGCGGGCCTACCACTTCGGCAATAGCCTGGTCATCATCTGCCTTCACACCTTCCAATATGCGCCGCAGTACTTCAGCTCCGCGCAGGTCAGGTGCCACTTCGCTCAGGGGGCGTTCTTCGGTGGGTATGTCATCCGGGTTCGAGCCATCGATAGCGGCCAGGAAATCGCCCTGGGTGAACTTCTTGTTATCATCCACATAGCTCATATCAACTTCAAAGGCGTGGATGGCTTTGATGAAGTTCACCATGATGGTGGCTTTTACTTTCTTGCCGTTGGGGGCAGGGGTGTTGAAGGTAACGATGGCCTCGCAGACGGAATTGCTCTTATTGTTGAGTTGTACGATTTCATAGCCTCCGGCCAACAACTGGGGCACGCCTTCTTTCATCAGCTCAACGGCTTCCTGCTTGTTGACATTCTTAGCGGCGGAAGTCATGCCGGGCAGGTACAGGTAACTCAGCTCATCGGCGAGTAGCTCGTTCCAGGCATTTTCATCGGCCGCTGTCCAGGTGTCAAGAAAGCGTTTCAGCCAGTCTTCACCGCTGGGGTCGTCGCTGTGGTCAACGACCTCGACGGTCGTGCCGGTATTTTTGAACGAGGGGTTCACCGTGGCCGGGGCATTGACGCACTTACTTTCCATGATGCCGGTAATCTTGAGGTTACGGTCCAGCAGCATGCAGACGCGGATGTATTCCTTCTGTCGGGTCTGTTGATTCGGGCAGCAGATGACGAATTGGTAGCAGTGCCCCTTGTAACCGGAGGTGGTGATGTAGGCATCTTTCGACAGGAGCAACTCCTTGTCCGAAAGTATGGAGTAGAGCTCATCGCGTGAGACTTCCCGGTTCTGCCCGATGAGCCAGACTCGCGGGGCGAATTTTTCCAGAACCATGCGGTGCATATCCCTCATGTCTGTTGAGCGCAGGAAGCTCAGGTAGTTATCTTTCAGCATGGTGGCCTGAATGATGTGCATGGGAGAAATGCTCGGCCCGAGGATGGCGGCCTTCACCTTGGGGTCTTTCGTGAACTCCATGTCCGGGGCCCACCAACCGTTGGATTCCGCCGTAGCGGCGGATTTGATGGTTGGGGCAATGTTGGCCTGCTTCATGCCGTTTTGAATCATGACATCGGCGTTGGCCATCAGGGCTGAGGCGGGAACTTCGTTGGCCTCTTCACCATAAATGGAGAGATTGAGGTTGATGATGAGACCGGTGGATTTATCAATGGCCAGGGCCAGTGTACTGTAACGATTCGTGCCCTCGTGGGAAAGCTGGCATATGAGGGCCTTCAGTTCATCGTTTTCTCGCTCAAGTACTTGAAATACCTCATATTGCGAAGCCAGATACCCGATTTCCTCAAGACTGGCCACAATGTCATCGGGCGCAATATCCGTCTCGTCTTCCTGGACATCCTCAGTGGCATTCTTGTCCATGTTGAGCCGCGCGAACTTGTAATTCTTCACGGTCTCGCTGAACAGACCGGCAGCGGTTTCATAATCGCCGGCGTTGAGGTAATAGCACAGCTTGCGCAGCGCGGAATAGGCGGCATCTTCCTCCGGGAACAAATCAGCCTCACCTGCTGCTGTAAAGTTTTTAGGCAGGTCGGGGGTGACGGTGGGCTGCTTCTTTTTCTTGCGGCGGGCTTTGCGCTTTTTCTTACTGCGGCGTGAGCCGGTGGCTGCCAGGGTGGGCGTCAGCGATTCGGTAAGGCTCACGGAGATGGCAGGAGCAGCGCTTGCCATATCGGGCAGGAGCAGCCCGGTGAGGGAGAGGGCAATAAGCTTATTGATGTTCATATGCGTGATTGTAGTAGTGAAGGTTTATTTGTAGAGACGGCTGCGAATGCGCTTTTTAGGCGCTTTTTTTGTTTTTCTGTCGGTCGGAGTGGTAGGCTTGTTGTCGGCAGCGGGGGCGGCTGTTTTGGTGGGTGCCGCAGTAGTTGCAGCGCTTTCGAACTGTTGCTTGTGCTTGGCGTAGTAGGGCTGAAGAAGCCTGCGCAGTTGCAGCACGGGGTAGCCATACTTGGTGCAGAAGTCAACCTTTCGGCCGTCAAAGTCGATGTAGGCGTTATCCTGCGTGATAATCATGCGTGGGGTCATCATGACTTCTTGCAGGTGCTCGCCACGCAGGATAGCCTTGCGGGCGCGGTTGATGTTGGCTCCGTTCTCCAGCAGGCATACCAGCGCATCTTCGGGAATCCCGTTTTCGAGCGATTTGCACACGATTGCTTCGGTGTCGGGGTAAGCACTCTCATTCACCCTGAAACCGGCCGCAGCGGCGGTTTTCAGCCCCTCCCAATCGCGGTTGTGTACAAAGTAGGCCAAATCGGTGGAGAGGTGGAAGGTGCGGGTGTCTTCCGCTGAAACGACTGAGGGTTTCTGCGTGTGGGCTGTCAGGGTTGATACATCGGCCGAAACATAGTGCAGCATTTCCTCCACGCTCAGCAGGCCGTCGGCATTGGTATCAACCGCGGCATCGCGGCTGAGGGTTCTGATGAGAGATGAGGTGAAGACGCCGTTTTTCCACTTACCGGATTCCTGCGCGAATTCAGCTCCGGCAGAGGCGGCCAGCACGTTGATACCCCGCATCTGCTCGTCCATGGTGAAGAAGTCTTCGATGTAGCGCTTCTTCTGGTTGTCGGTGAGTTTTTCTTCCTCGGGTTTTTTCGCTTTCTTGACTTTCATGCCGCGGGTCTGAACCGCCTGCACACCATGGGGCAGCGGTACACCGGACGCCGCCAGGGAATCCTGCCCGGCCTCACCCAGCGAACCGGCGTGGCAGGTATCGAGCAGCATGAGCTTGTAGCGGGCACTGCAGCTCTGCAGGCACTCGCGGAAGCTGTCCATCGATATGCCGGTGCCGGCAATGTCTTCCACGTTAAATGCCGCAGGGGCATAGAAGTATTGTAACTTGTCATCAAGCATGCCGTGGCCGGCAATGTAAAGCACCACTCTGTCATGGGTGCGGGCGGGTTTCAGGAACGCCTGCACCTGCTCCAGCACGCTTTCATCTTTCACCTGTTTGTCAGTGAGCAGCAGTATGTGCTTCTTGTTACCCATGCCGTAGCGGCGGAAGGCTTCCGAGATGTCCGTGGCATCTTTGGCTGCGTATTGCAGATTGATTTCTTCATCATCGTATTTCGATACGCCCATGGCCACCACATACAAATCACTTTCGCCGGCTTTGGCCGTGCATACCGTGCGGAATTTAAGCGGAGAACCGGCTATGCCCCTTTCATCCACGGGGATGATTTCGATGTTGTTGACGCCCGGGGCGAGCGGAATGTTCAGCTTGGCGTTGCCGGATTTACCGGCGGCTACGGCTATTTTCGGGGTAGGCTGCAGGGTACCGTCGGTGAAAAGTTTCAGGGTCTTGCGGGCATTCGCGCCGGCCTGCAGTTGCACATTGAGCGAAAGTGTTTGCTGCTGTGTATGCAGGGGTGGCAGGGGAGCCTTCACCACGGGCAGGTCAGCGGGGGTGGGTTCTTCGGGCATGTTGTCCATGTCCAGCCCCTGTTTGCTGAGCCAGCGGCGTGTTGTTTCGCGCAGGGCCGCTTCATCATCAGCATTGCCGCCCAGTTGACGGAGCACTTCAGCCGGGCGGTTTTTCCACGGCGCGTAGACTGACAGGCTCATGGTCTTGCCGTTCGCCGTCATGTTGAGGAATCGTTCGCAACCGGGGGAGCCGGCGTAGAGCCCGTTGGGCAGTACCACAGCATAGCCATCCATCTGCGGCGAGAGGTAGAGCGTGGCCACCTTTTCCATTTGGTTGTCATCCTGCAGTTTGACTACTTCATAGCTGTCGGACGACACCGGCTGCAGCAACCACTTTTTGGCTGCAATCCACACCGGTGCCAGGCGGTGTACCGGAGCATCCCACTTCTTCAGCACGGTGAATTCGGGTTTGGCGGGATGGATAGAACAGAGTGTGTATTGTTCCTTATTCTGCGCTATCTGTTTGCAGAGCAGCACCCGTATGGATTCTGAATCAGCGCTCAGGATGGAGAGCAATCTGTATTTGCCGGCAAATTGTACGGCACCGCTGCCGCCGCGAATGAGCCCGCGGTCACCACGGTTCACCACTTCACTGTATTCGTGCATTTTTGCAACGGCACCCACTTCTACCGGCGTGGGGTTGAAGAAGTAGAGCGTGCCATTGCTGCGCGAGATACCCAGCAGTTCATCGACAATAGCCCCATCGTACACATTCCAGGCGTAGTTGCCGGCACTGCATACAAACAGAGAGTTGCCGGCTCCCACCTGAGAATCAGTGGCTTCAATCTTGTCGAGCTTGGTGTACCCCTGAATTCCCGAGGTGACACGTGCCGGCATGGGGGTAAGTTTGCGCTTGATGGCATCCACCGCCTTTTCTTGCAGGCCTATTTCCGGCTTGCCTTCCGCTGAGTAGCTGACTGTTTTGTCGATAGCCCGGGGCATGTAGCTGACGGTACGGCTCAGGGAGTTGAAATCCAGGCTTACATAGCGCATACCATCCGCAGAATAGGTCAGGGCGGCCGTTTTACCGCTCATGTCACCCGATATTCGAAGTTCGTTTTCAGAGGGCATGCGGTATGATATGGTGTGCTCAACCTGAACCGGTGCCATGAGGTGCGCGCTGCGGCCCAGCTGAGTCAGTGCGGCTGCTGTATCGTATTGGTGGCCGACGGCTTCGTATTTGGCCTGAATCTCTTTGCGGGCTTTGAGCCGGTCGGCTATGGTCTTATTGCCGGTACGCTCCAGCTGCATGAGAGATTGAGCCACCGACATGAAATAAGGCGTCTCGGGCATCTTGAGCCCTTTGTAGTAGGTGTTTGGGTTAGGACTCTGGTGTGAGGGGTCGGCCCCGGAAATATACCAGGTGGCAAAGCTGTTGTCCGCCGGTTTGACGTAGCAGATGGCGCAAGGATACCCGTGCCAGGTGTAGGTGTCTTCGCTGCTGCGGCGACTGGTGGTAAGAACGAGGGCATACACCCCCGGGAGGTTGGTTGCAACCGGGCAATACACGCTGCCGGGCAGGTTGAGACTCATTTCGGGGTAGCCTGTCATGGCATTCCAGAAGGTGTAGACGGAGGAGTTTTTGCCCTTGCCGTTAGCGCGCGAAATCACCCACTGCTTGTCCGCATACAGTATGGGGTCCACCTGGTTTTGCAGGTGTTTCTGGAAACAGATTCCCTCGCCCTCTTCCTTTACAATGTAGGCACGTGGGAACACCTCATCATTTGCCGGGTCTTTGAGTATTTTTTCCAGATTAGTCCTCAGGGAGCCGGTATCCCCCTCCCACACCATCTCTCCTTTCAGAACCTCAGCGTAGTCATCGCTGCTCAGTTTGCTCTTTAACTGAGCGTTGATGGAGGCCAACGATGACTGAAGTGCTTTGGGCAGCTTGACCTGCTGGGTGGCAGCGGTTGCGGTGGTGGTGATTGCCAGAGATATGGCAAGTAGGCTCAGCGTGCGTAAAATCATGGCTTAAATAATCGGAGAGTGTAATACCCGGACATCCGGATGGTGTGATAGTGATAGACAACAGCGTTCATTTTGGCACAACAGCCTTGCCAAAACAAGCAAAAACCCCAAGGTTCCGTTATTTTTTACGGAATGTTGAAGATGACACCGCTGTTTGCCCCGCGTATGCGGGCGCTTAATTTGCAGAAATAGCCTGCCCCATCAGTTCGGCTGCTTTCCGGCCGCTCATGAGCATGCCGCCGAAAATCGGCCCCATGCGGAAACTGCCGCTCACGCCGTTGGCTGCCATGCCGGACACGAAAAGCCCGGGGTAAATCTCTTTGGTGTTGTCGATGGTGGAGCGCTCGCCCTCTGCGGCATCCATGCTCATTTCGCCGACTACCCCGCCGGTGGGCGTATTGAGGCGAACCCCGTTCTTGCGGGCGACTGTCTTGGCAATCTCGCAATCATGGCCGGTACCATCGAGCACGGTTTTTGAAATAATGGTCAGCGGGTCTACGTGGAGCCCCTCGCGCAGAACCGGGGTCCAGTTGACGACCACACCGCCCACGCGGCCCTGCTTGTACACCACGTCTTCTACGGAATAGCAGTTGAAAATGGTAGCGCCTGCCTGAGTGGCCTTGTAAAGCAAACCTGCTGTTGCATGCACGGAATCAATAATGTAGGTGCCCTCTCGATAGGGCTTGTAGCTGAGCTCCAGCTCGCGTACAATATCCATGGCTTCCTCTTGAACCACAATATCATTGAACATCATCGCGCCACCCCACATACCGCCGCCGGGGGAAAGTTTGCGGTCGAACAAGGCAACCTTGTGCCCGGCTTTTGCCAGATAATACGCTGCCACTATGCCGGAGGGACCGCCGCCCACGATGGCGGCATCCAGCACCAGATTGCTTTGCAACTTGTTGAAATACGACTCAATAATTCCGCTAGATACCAGAGTTTCCATGCTTTCAGCATAATTTCAGCAGCTCTTGTCTGCAAGCTATAACTACGTCATGCTTCGCTAAAATCCGTTTTTTAACTTGAGGCGTCGGGGACTTTGTGGCAGGATTTTTGCCATGAAGAAGATTCTTGCTGATTGTCGGCTGTATGGGATTGTGGACATGGGGTATACCAAGCCTGAGCAGGTGGAGGCCCGAACCCGGGCCCTGATAGATGGGGGCGTGAAGATTATTCAGCTCCGCGCCAAGGGGGTGGAACTCCCCAAGGTCCGCAAATGGGCCATCTGCATGCAGGCCATTTGCCGGGAACGCAAGGTTATTTTCGTGTTGAACGATTACCCCGAAATGGCGGCTGAAATCGGGGCGGATGCCGTGCATGTGGGGCAGGATGGCGGCAGCCTGGCGGATGTGAGACGGATTGTCGGTCCCGGGGTTATCGTGGGCCGCTCCACCCACAGCCCTGAGCAGGCTCTGCAGGCGCGATTGGAGGGGGCGGACTACATCGGTTTCGGGCCGTTGTTCCCCACCGGCACCAAACCCGGGCGCAAGTCCATAGGCTTGCAGGATATTGCTGATACCCAAGCCAAGGTTGGCGATATGCCCATGTTCTGCATTGGCGGTATCAACGGCACCACTCTGCAGCAGGTACTGCACGCCGGAGCTCGCAGAGTGGTTATTGTGTCTTGGCTGCTGCAGCAGGCGGATATCGCGGCGACTGCACGAGCTGTGATTCGAGCCATTGAAGAAAACTGAAGGTCGAGGGCGGCGCGCTCATGCGAGGCGTAGCCACATCGACCTTCGGAAATCTTCAATCGTTGATTGTTACTTGCGTCTGCGGCGTGCGGCGAGAGCCGCGAGGGCCAGCAGGCTGAGGGTGGCGGTGGCAGGCTCGGGCACGGTGATGTAGAGCATGTGCTGCGAACCCTGTATACCGAATTGTTCAAACAGGGTGGCCGAGTCAATCCAGTTTGCCGTGATATCGTGACCGTGGATGTCGAGCATCAGGCGCTCTGCATCAGACATCTCGAAGTTGCCGGTAGTTGTTTCGAACATGAACTGGCCGTTGACTTCGGTGAAATTGCCGTATTCATTACCACCAATCTGGATGGCGATGACATCGGCACCGGCGCGTTTGGCTTCACCCAAGATATCCTGCTGCAGCTTGATGGTCAGGCCGGTGCCCGACAGGTTATCGACGTTGGTTCCCTGGAACTGGTCGGCCTTAACGGTGTAGACCGTTGTGGCTCCGGTGGTGTAGGTGGCGCGGTCGCCGGCGAAGGTCATTTCAACCGTGGTGTCCTTGCTCACGTAGGCGGTTTCGTTCATGCGCTTGGGGGCGATGAGTTCGAAATCTTCTATCGAGCCGACTGCGCTTGAGAGTGAGTAGAGGTCTTCGTTGAAGTGGGTTACCCCCTGACCGTAGACGATGGAGTTCCGGTCGACCAGAACGGAATCCCCCATATCAACGGTGCAGCTGCTCTCGAGCTCTACCAGTGAGTTGTACAGGTTGATGTCGTGCACGTAGTTGTTCACGGTGGCGGTGGAGTCATGCACGGTGATGTGTACGGCCTCGGCCTCCGAGCGCAGGGCACTCGTACCGCCCAGGTAGTAGCTGTTCTGTGAGCTCGTGTCGGTATGGACGGTGCTCATGGTGCCCTCATAGCTTTCACGGTTGCTGACACTCATCTGCACGTCGGTCATATCCACATTCTTCAGGCGATTTTCGCCGGTGCCGAGACTGAGTTTCTCGCTGCCGCCCAGCAGCAGGCTGCCGCCTTTCTGCACGGTGAGGTTGTTGATGTACTGAGTCTTGCCGTGAATGGTCTGCATGGCGGCATCGGGGCCGTTGATGGTGGCATTCATGGCGGATTCTGCGCTATTGCTGTGCAGCACCTGCAGTACGGTTTTGTCTTTCACCTGCAGGTCACCGGTCATGGTATTGTGGTCCTGTATGGCCACGTAGCCCATGTACTCGGCGGTGCCCATCTCTTTTTCCGTGGCACCGGCGCTCATCTGCTCGTTATTGAAGACGAGGTGCACATTGTTACCCGTGAGCTTGCCGTCAAACTGCATGATGTGGCTGTAGTTGAGTTTCTCAACCACGGCAATGTAATTAGCCAGATCCTGTCGAGCGGTATCGTTGCCGGCGTTTTTCAGGTTTTCTTGCAGCTGAGCCAGGCTGGCGTTTGAAACCCACTCATCGGGCGAGTAGTTGTGCGTGTTGAACGTGACGGTAGCCCCCATGTCGATATCGAGCGTTTTGGCACTGGTTTTGCCGTCTCGTCCGCTTTCTTCCGTGCTGAGAGCCTGCCAGTCGGAGCGAGCCGTGACGGTTGCTCCGTCTTCCAGGTTAATCCAGCCGGCAAGACCATCTTCGTTGTTGTCGATACCGGAGTGTACATTGGCCCAGGCATCAGGCCCGACTTCACCATCGGCTGTCACACCATCCGGGCTGTACATGGCCAGTATGCCACTTTTACCCACGGTGAGTGAATACATGGTTTCTGTATTTTCAGGGGTGCCGACTATCACACGGGCACCGGCAGCGCTGCTCTCGATGTCGGGGTTGATACCGGCATAGATATCTTGCGCCACCAGCGCGCGATGTACGGATAAAGTACCGGCCTCGACCTTCAATTCTGTCAGCCAGGCATCGTACACGGTCTGGGTGGTGGATGTACCCTTCTTGAGCACGTTGAGATTACCGATTCCCTCGCCACCCAGGTGGTGGTGTGCCTGCCCGCCCAGCTCAGAATGGCTGCCGGTATAGTCCACCGATACCTGGAAATCGCCATACCCGAGAGCGCCGTCGTAGTCACCATCTCGCAGACCCGTGATTTCGAGTGTGATGGCACGGTTATGGCTCATGTTGACGACAGAGGAATTGATGGGGCCACCGTTGTTGCCACCACCTACCAGGTTGTTCACCTGTGCATACTGTCTGCCCTCTGCCTGTTCACCTACTTCAATGGGGTCGAGAGCCAGTACCGTACGGTTGGTGCCGAAGTCTGTGGTGACGGAGAGGTCGATGGTAGCGTTGAGCCAGTCATGGTGTGAGCCTTCTTCCTCCGTATTGGCTTTGGCGGTGGACATGATATCCAGCTGCACGTTACCGCCGAAGGGCTGACCGTCAGGGGAGGGGTATTTGTACTCACGCTGCTGCCAGATGTTGCCGTCCATGCGGATGGTGCCGGAGAAATCGCCCGGGTCGAGCACCTTGAACACGGCGTAGGTATATTTGCCGCCGTAGGCTGCCGCCTGGTCCTCTGAGAGCGAGGTGCCGCGCAGCACCACTACCGTGTCGCTTTCACCGGCCAGTTTCGTGAGTACCAGCTTCTTGTCATAGGCATTGGTGATAAAAGCATCTGCCGGTGCCGTGTTCGTAGTCGCGTCCGGGTCGAAGAAGGAGTTGACATACACAGCATTTTGTATGGTTGTCGTCTGCATCAGGTCATACCCGTCCTTTTTCTCATCTGCAAAGTCACCCTGCAGGGTAGCACCGTTAGTGATAGTGACCAATCCTGTACCCAGTGCATTCTCGTGCTGCATGACCAGGCGCCCACCCTGCAGCAAGGTGCCGCCGGAGTAGCTGTTATCCGTCGCGATGACCAAGGTGCCGCTGCCGTACTTCTCGAGGTTCGTTTTCCAGCTGTCCCCCTCAAAGCCGTTCTGGTACTGGCTGAACATGGCGCTGAGTTCATCCTCGGTGGCATCTCTTATTGTGCCATCGCCGTAGAAGTAGTAGTTCGTACCGTCAGATGTCACCGCGTTGCCGTTGGTGACGTCCACATACTCCGAGTTCACGATAACGGAAAGCGGGGCTACCTTACCCACAATCTCAACAGCCTGGTATTTCTTGCCGAATTTCTCCGTTTCGCTGAATCCGTTGACCTGCAAGTTGTCGGCCACGGTGCCCGGTTGCAGACTGTCCTGGGTGGTTTCCACACGCACGGTTTGTTCGCCTGTCAGGTGCTTGGTTGCCTCCCACTCGTCCGGGGTGTAGAGGTTGCCGAAGAGCACCACGTTACCGTTGGAGAAAGCGGTGTTCTCTTTCCAGTGATAATCGTAGGCCGGGGCCTCATTGCGGTTGGTATGGCTCCAGGTGAAGTCACCATCGGTACGGCTGACCATGCCCGACCAGGTGTTGCGCGGGTCACCCATCACGGTCATGACCAGGTAGTCCTTGCCACCTGTGTTGTGGTTTCCGTTGGTGCTGTCGAGCGTGTCCACCATGCCGAAGTAGCCGTAACCCAGCGAGATAAGCCGCTCAGCGAAGTCTGAGGAATCGCCCGTCTTACCTACGGTAATCTGGTCGGCCTCGGCCAGGTAGTACATGCGGTTGCTGTACGGGGTCAGGGTGAAGTTCACACCGCTGAAGTTGATATTCAGCTTGGTGGTGTCTTCCATCAGGTCGAGGGTTCCGTTCACCGTCAGCAGCATGTGCTCGCTCGGGCGCTCGTGTCCGGTGATAACGGTTTGGGAGCTGTTGTAGTTTTGCCACCAGGGTTCCACCTCATTCACGATAAAGGTGATAGCTGAGTCGGTGTCCATACTCACGGTACCATCGACCACCGCTGTGGTGGGCACCGTTACCCCTTCAGCGGGGGCTTGGGTGTAAACGGTGAGGGTTTTGTTGCCATTGATGGTGACGGTGTCACTGGTATCGTACTTCGTGCCGGAGATGGTTCCCCAGCCAACTTTGGAAACTTCAGGCAAATCGCCGATAGTAGGATAGTAGGAAGCCTCCGTCTTCTCATCCGTCACGCCGAGGGACAGTCGGCTGCCGCTGACGAGGTTCAGGTTGCCGCTCAGGCCCAGACTGTTGAAGGCCAGCAGGCCGCTGGCGACAGAAACGTCGTTCATCTGCGCGGTGTGGATGTATTGGTTAGCCGCGCCGAGTTTGATGAGGCTGAACATCCCCTCCTGCCCCATGCTGTGACCGCCGAAGCGGGTTTCGTAGTTATTGTCGGAGGTGGAGGCGCCGAACCCGTCGTCATAACGCACGTGCCCCTGACCCGGTTCCACATAAGACTGGGCAAAGCCAATGGCACCGGAGTAGATGTAGTTCACGTTCTCCGTCTCGTGCTGACCGAGCTGCAGGGTGGTTTCGGCGTTTGCTACGGTGCGCACGCGCCAGCGTTCATCGGCCTGAGACAGATTCTTGTAGACGTGTTCGCCTTCATCGGCAGAGGCTGATTGGTCGTATACCCAGCCGGTGCCCAGGAAATCGGCAGAGAGACCTCGCAGTGCCACATTACCGTGGCTGACCAGGATGTTGGTATAGCTTTGGCGGTTCGTGTCATTATTGGGGGCCTCCTTCTGCCAGTCGCGGGTGAGGTCCAGTTCGGCGTATTGCAGCTTGCTATCGCGCAGCATGACCTGTACCGTACCGCCGGAGCGTTCCTTGGTCATGTCCATTTCCAGCTGCGAGTCATTCACCGTGTTGAGGGTTTGCACCGTACCGGAGAAGGTGGTCGCGGCTTTTGACGGATCTGCGTCGAACAGCGAGAAGGTGGTTACATAGCTCTGATCCTTGTAGCCATCCCAGGTGGAGGAATATGACTTGAGAACCAAGGTGTCCTTTCGGTTGTTCGGCAGGTTGGTGTCGGTAGCAGCCGTGCCGACGATGGCTCCGCTGAGGGTCAGGTTGCGCCAGTGGCGGGGCACGTTGGCATGATCATTCGAACCGAGGTGGTTGAAAGTGGAGCGGGCAAAGGAGATGGTAATCTGGTTGTTTGATGAGTTTCCATCTGTATCGACGAACTCAATCCTGTTAGTCAGGATGGGGTTACGGAAGCTGGAGAGGAAGTCATCGCTGTGAGTGTAGCACACCATCATTTCGGCACCGTGTTGCGACACATCCACCCATGAATCCGTATAGCTGTTCCAGGCCGGGAATGTCCAATCCTTATCCGCATGCAATTTGATGGTGCCGGTGCCGGCGGCACGGGCTATGCCCAGGTACAGGCCGCCATCTTGCACGTCAATACCGCCGGAGAAGGTATTGCTGGTGTTGAGTACCAGCAGGGCATCCCCGGTTTTGATGATGGAGGTGGGGTTTTTCTCATCAATGTCAGCAATGGAACCGAAGCCGTTGGCTGTGGTGGTGAAGGCGTAGCCGAATTTAATCTGGGCGTCATCTGTGACGTTGCCGGCGTAGCCTTCATTCTTCTCTGCTGTCACATAGATGGTACCCGGTGCTACGGTGCCCTGAATATTCACCAGGCGCCCGGGAGCTTCGACAGCTTCGCCGTGCATGTTTTCATCGGCAAAGGTGACGGTGTTGCCGTTCACATAGACACCGGGATTTTTGCCGTTGAATGCCTGTTCATGCCAGCCGGTGTTTTCATCGGAGCCATCGGCACGCCATACATTACCCATGACCAGGGTGCGGTGGTCATAATCGCCCAGCACCGTTCCGTTGGTTTCGCCGCTCCAGATGTAGCCTTTCTCCGGGTCGAGGGCAGGGGGCCAGTTGGCATCCACGCTCAGATTTCCTACGTAGATGATGCCGTCCTCGTACATCAGATGGCCGGCATAGTTCACACCATCGGTTGTGGTAACGGCTACCTTTTCATAGTTGCCGAAATCATAGCTGCCGTTACCGATGTCGAAGAGCGCAATACGGTCGCTGCCGGTCGGAATTTTCGCGCCCTGAATGGAGAGGAATGAGCCGATGTTCAGCCCCATATTGTTATTGAGGGTGAACAGTGCAGAGCCTTCGCTACCTGTCGTGCCGCTGCCGGTCAGCATGATGTCACCACCCATGGTCCAGGTGGTTCCTCTGCTGCCATCAATGGTAATGCTGCTGTCGTTTGTCAGCCCGCTCAGGTTGAAGATAACCCCGTTAGTGGTTGTCGAGGTCCCCATCTGCCAGGTGGCGGCGCTGTCCAGATTGGCCGTGTGCAGCCCTGTGAGGGTGCCGTTATTGATGAAAGTCCCCCCTTGCAGTGTGAGCGCACTGGCTGTTACGTTGCCATCGAAGCGCAGGGTGCCATCCTGTACCGCAATCTCATGCAGGGTCGCATTGCCGGTGAAAGTTTGCGTGTTGCTGCCGACCTTGGTGATATTCAGGCTGCCCGCGGCACTGGTGAGGGCATTGACACCACCCTCGCTGCCGGTGAGGTTGCCACCCATGTAGAACCTGTTGTACCCCAGTGTGCCACCGTAGGTGTAGTCTTCCCCGCTGTCGGTACCCAGAGTGAGGGTATGGTATTTGCCGGATTCCGTGATGTTGGTGGATACGCCGGAAACGCGGTTGAGATTGCTATCATCCTCACCGGTCAGACCTTTTACCGTGGCATCTCCCACCAGACCGAGTACCACGCCGTCCGGGAGAGCGGTGGTATTCTGAAAAACATCCGTCAAATCGGCCTTGTTGTTGCTCAGGTCAATGACTACGCCATCCCAGCGGGTGTCATTGCCGCCGTTCGGGTTGCCGATATTGAGCTGAATGGGGCCGGATTTCGGGGAACGGAGGCTCACAGTACCCTCAAACCACTCATCCGGCTTGTCAAAGTTGTCGAAGTTGAAGACCGAATCCCACCTGTTCCAATCCGTTGCATTGGCGTGGTTCACCAGTTGAAGTTCGCCGCTGCCTGAGAGTTGTCCGTTGAAGTGGTAGACGACCCAGCTGGTGGTGTCGATATGAAGGCGAGCGGGAGTGGCGTTGTCCGTGTTGACGATGGTGATGTTGCCATCATACTGGGCATTGGAACGATCGAACTTGATGTCGCCCGGGGCTCCGATGCCCATGCTGGTGGCTGCGCCATCTCGTACGTAAAGATTGGCGCCTTCTTCCAGATAGATGTCGGAGAGCCTCCCCTGGCCGGTGATGTAATCACCGTCGATCCATGACTTCTTATCACCGCTGAGGTTGCACCCCAGTCGGCCTTCCATCTCGCCGGTGACTTTACCTTCCTCGTTCTCAAAACGGTGAATCCACATGTTCTGCCCGGCCTTGACCGTTTGTCTGACAGAGGTGATGGTGAGTACAGCCTGATTGTTCTCGGTGCTGAGGGTGGCCTTGTAGGCGCCGTTATTCAGGGCAATCTCGCCATGGGTACTATGGACTCCGGCGCCGTTGCTGAGGTTGGCCAGTACGATGGTGTCTCCCGTGGAGAGTTCGGACTGAACTCCGCTCAGGGTGAAAGCACTACCCAGGTTCAGGTTCACGCCGTCCAGAGTGACGAGCGCTGAATCGGTGTTGTTCATGCCGCTTGCTGCGACATCTATGGCCTGAGACAAAGTCCAGGTGGCACCCGTGCCGGTGAAGGTAACCGGTGCTTTGTCCAGCCCGACCAGGCTGAGGTCAGTATTGCTGCTGTTCCAGTTGCTACCCAGTTCCCAAGTCGTGCCGCCATAGAGGGTGGCACTGCCGAGGTTGACGCTGCCCTGCGTGGAGAGTGTACCGCCTTGCAGGGTGAGGGAATCAGCCGTCAGGTTACCTTCGAAGCTCAGGGTGCCGCCCTGTTGGCTGACACTGCCGAAAGTGGCGCTCTGCTCAAAGTGCTGGGTGTTGCTGCCTGTTTTGACCAGAGCGCCCAAATCTGTGGTGCCGCCGTATTGATAATTGTTGGTGGTTGTATCACCAACAGTTAGCGTGTAATTGGCACCGGTTACCTTGGCCACGCTGCTCTCGCCGTTGTCCAGGCCGGCAAAGGTCGCATTATTCGTCAGGTTGAGGATAATGCCGCGGGCATCGTCCGCATCACTGTAAATCAAACTGTTGGATGCTGCATTGGTGAAGTCTACCACCGTCCCGCTCCAGTGTTCTCCGGCGGCGTTGAGTTGTACGTTGCCGCCATTGGCTGTCATGTAAACAGTGCCGGCAAAGCTGTTGTTCGTGAATGCAAAGGTGCTGGTGCCGGATGTGTTGTGCCCTCTCAGCAGCAGGTTGCCACTGCCAGTCAGAGTACCGATGACGAGGTTGGCTTCCTCTGTGTTGTAGGTGCCAATGACTCCGGGTGCATCGGTCGTTCCGGTGCTTACATTGATGGTGCCTTTGAAATCCGTACTGCCGCTATCATACAGGTAGAGTGAGCCTGAGTCCTTGATGTTGATTGTAGTGATTGTGCTGTTCCTGGAGA
Organism: Akkermansia sp.; assembly: GCA_017477935.1. Taxonomy (GTDB): domain Bacteria; phylum Verrucomicrobiota; class Verrucomicrobiia; order Verrucomicrobiales; family Akkermansiaceae; genus Akkermansia. Next base: position 53,492 of record JAFVIC010000098.1, read on the forward strand.
GTCTTTGACCGTCCGTGAAAACATTGTCTGAGTCGACCTTAATAGAACTACTTGTGGTATCGTATCTGTTGTAGTTTCGTTGATCTATCGTATTCGAGTTGTTTTGCATGCGCACTGCTGCATTGAACCCACTGTCAATGGTAAGAGTATTGTTTCTGTAACTGGGGGCAGCCCACAGGTAACCAGTGGTGCCGATAGTAAAGGTCAGCACGAGGGCTTTTCTGAGCGATTTGAGCAGAGCGAGTGGAAGATGCGGTTTCATTTCAACAACAGGCAGTAGGACATAATCATGCGACCGCGCCCGGGATGAACCTTTCCCGGTTGCGTGTGGTCGCCACATTTATGTCGGATATCAAATACACCACTCTCATATTTACACCCTTTTTGGGGGAGAGTCAATGCCTAAAATCGACATATCTAACGCTTTTATGGTAAGGGGTGTCTGAAAAAAAAAAGATTCTTGCGCGCTAAGTGGCTTGTTATCAGTGATTAGTAAATGATGTTGTCGTTTTCTGGGTTAGGGGCGAGAAAATGGCAGATTGATGATGCTTACGGTATCAATCACAATACGCGGGATGCGCTTGTAGATGGGGTGGTCGGGGCTGTGGAAAACGAGCATGCCTGCGTCCTCGCGCACGCCGACGTAGGTGAGGCCGGAGCGGTAGTCATCCGAATCCGCAATCCAGATGCCGCAGAGCTTCTGCTGCTCACCCTCGGTGGTGTAGCGCACGCCCCACACATTGAGCGAGTGCATGGCAGGGCGCCCCTTGGGGGAGACGTAGGACACGCCAATCCAGAAGGCGGCACCGGCGCGGGCTCCCTCGATAAAGGCGGTGGTGGCACTCTGCGCCGTGACATCTTGGCCTCTCATCTGAGTGAGCAGGGTGCCTTTGATGCCGGAGCCCTCGGGTAAGCAGGCTTTCAGGTATGCGCCGGGGGCATCGGGCTTGCGTGCGGCGCAGTCCGGGCGGCCGGGGCGGTATTCGCCGGTGAACCACCAGTTGATGCCCTCGTCCGGGTCGCTGCCGGCATTGGTAAAGCTGCTCACGAAGCGGCGCACCACCTCATCGCCGCGCGGGGTGTCGGGCGGTAGCTTGTCAGCCTGCTGGTTCTGCCACCAGTTGATGAGGTTGGCGGCGGTGATAGCCCAGCATTGTTCGTTGTCGGAGCCATCGAAGGTCTTGTTGTAGTCGTACCAGCCGGTCTGCTCGGATACCCCCTTAGCCCACAGCTCGGTGGGCTCGGTGGCAGCGCAGAGGGGGAGGAACAGCAGGGCAATGAGGCAGCGGTGCATGGCGGGGATTAGTCTTTCTTTTTAGCCGGTTGGCGCAACACCTTGAACATGGCGCGGGCGAGGGAGGCTTTGTGTTTGAGGGGAAGGTCGGTATCGTAGGCCCATATCATCACGCCGCCGTACTGCTCCTGCTTGGCCCACTTGCACTTGTCGCTGATGAGTTTCGGGCCGTTGAAGGTGTGCACGGGGCCGTCGGTGCCATCCTGATTCTTGGAGACGAACTCGTTGACATCCGGTTTGATACGCGGGTGCCAGCCGATAATCTGCGCGTAGCCATACTGGTTGGTGAGGGCGCCTTTCTGGTTGCTGTAGAAGGGGAGACCAATCACAATCTTGGGCTTGGGCATCAGGAACTTATTGAGGCACATGTTGCCGTCGCGCTGGAAGAGTCGCATCGAGGCGTGGTTATCCGGCGTGAGGTCATCGTACGACATGGTCATGATGAAGTCCAGCTGATCTGTTACCCAGAAGGTGGGCGTTTTGTAGCCTACGGACGAGGCGATGCTGACGGAAATGCCTGTGCCGGAGAGTTCTTCGCGCAGGTCGGCTATGAAAAAGCCGAAGTTTTTCCAGTCTGCTTCGGTATCCGGGTATTCCCAGTCGATGTCAATACCGGAGTAACCCCGCTCGATGGCCCAGGTAGCCATGTTGCGTGCGAGGGTGCGGCGGGTCTGCGGGTCTGCGACGGCGGTGGTCATGGGGCCGTCTATGTGGCCGAACCCGGCAATGAGCCCGGCGCGTGACTTCGCTTCGGTATGCAGACGCTTGATTTCGTCCAGGGCTTCATCTGCCACGGTTTTGTTGTCGCCGCCACCTACCCATTGGTACTCGATACCGCCCCGGGCATTCACGGAATAGGCGAAGTGAATGAGCTCAGTGAATAGGTTGAAGTGGGTCGGGGTGAGGTGTACGGCTTTTTCGGCATTCCCCCAGCCCTTGACCCAGCGTGGGCGATAGTAGGGCACCACGCGGTAGGGAAAGCGGTACACCCGGCCGATTTTGCGCTCATTCAGGGCCTCTGCCAGCACGATTTCCGGCTCTGTTTTTTCGCCATCGGCGGTGGTGATGGCGGTGCATACGGCGTCTATCTTTCCATTGCGGGCGGCTTTGGCTGCCAGGTCGTAGCTCAGCCAGATGTAAAGCGGGTTGTTGCCCAGGGTGTATTCGTGTTTGAAGGTAATCTTGCCCTTGGTGGGTTTGCCTGTGGCGTTTTCGTAGATGTAGTTGGAGGTGTTGAAGGTGTAGCCGTTCCAGTCATCGCGAGAGCTGAGGCGCACGAGCGAGATGTCGGAGGGGCGGCTGGTTTCGCCCATGCTGAACGTCAGGGCGGTGATTTTCTCGCCCGGTTCACCGGTGATTTTGAGTTGCAGGACGGGCTGGCGCTTTACTCCGCGGTAGAAGACGCCGTGCGTATAGCGCGCCTCGGCTGTCAGCGCGAGTGTGGTGCTGATGTGACAGATGGCAAGAGAGAGCGCAAGAAGCCATTTCATAAATCTTATTATACATTCCGCTTCGGGTTTGCCAAGCGGAAATCTGTTTTTGACGTATTTTTTTCTTTTGTCGGGAGCGAATATGTGTTAGTATGCCTTGCAATGAATACGGGCGTGATAGCAACATTGAGGTCGGCTTTCATGGCCGGTGTGTGTGTGGGTATAGCCGGTTTCGGTTATTTGGCCACGCGGGACATGGTGGGTAGTGTGCTCTTTGCTTTCGCTCTGTTGGGAGTGGTGCATTATCAGCTCAAACTCTATACCGGAACGGCCGGTTTTATCCGCAAGGGTGAGGTGGGGTACTTGTTGCAGGTGCTCGCCGGTAACATACTCGGCTGTCTGGCTGTGGCTCTGCTTACCCGCGCCTCTGCCATGCCCATGCAAGAGTCCGCACAGGCCGTGCTGGCCGCCCGTCTGGATGTGGGCCCGCTGCGCGGTGGTCTGCTGTCTATCGGTTGCGGGTTTATCATGACCACGGCGGTGACCTTTGCGCGAAAGGGTAGCTACCTGCCGTTGCTGTTCGGTGTGCCGCTCTTTATCGTCTGCGGGTTCCCCCACTGTGTGGCGGATGCGTTTTACTACCTCGCGGCTCCTTTCGACTACTGGCAGGCCAACTGCGGTCCCATTCTTGTTTTCTACCTCTCTATCGTGTTGGGCAATTTTGTCGGTTGCAATTTCTACCGCTGGGTTATGGGGAACACCGGCGAATAGCCGACGAGCGCCGAATGGTGATTTGCAAGTTGCAATTTACGATTTGTGATTTTGGCACTCCCCCTATTTGTTCAACGGTGGTCTGGTGGCTGAGCCGCTATTGAAATGGCTTCGCCTGGAAATTGACTCGCAAAGCGAGCCGGGCAGGCTTTTTCAAATGCGTTTGCCCCCCCTTGAGACACAGAATGTGCTTGAAGTGCGGGCCGCAACCTGCTAGAATGACGCGAGCGTATGAGTAGCAACGAAGGCAATACACCCATTTATCTGCAGGAAAACCCGAGCAAGATTCAGCGAATGTTCGGGGATTATTACCTGGAATACGCCTCGTACGTTATTCTGGAGCGTGCCGTGCCGCATATCATTGATGGCCTGAAACCCGTGCAGCGCCGTATTCTTCACTCCATGGAGCGTATGGATGACGGCCGATTCAACAAGGTGGCTAATATCGTGGGCGATACCATGAAGTACCACCCGCACGGCGATGCCTCCATCGGCAGTGCTCTCGTGACTCTGGGGCAGAAGGGACTGCTCATTGATACTCAGGGTAACTGGGGTAATATACTCACCGGTGACAGTGCCGCTGCCGCTCGATATATCGAGGCTCGCCTGTCGACCTTCGCCAAAGAGGTGGTCTACAGCCCCAAGGTGACGGATTGGAAACTCAGCTACGACGGCCGTAACAAGGAACCCATTGCACTGCCTATCAAGTTCCCGCTCTTGCTGGCGCAGGGGGCGCTCGGTATTGCCGTGGGCATGAACTGCCTGATTCTGCCGCACAATTTCAATGAGATTATCGAGGCCGCTATTCACTACCTGCGAGATGAGCCCTTCGAGCTGTTCCCCGATTTCCCCACCGGCGGTCTGCTTGATGTGAGCGGCTACAACGATGGCACCGGCAACAGCCGCCTGCGCTCCCGTGCTCGGCTCGACGTGAGCAGCAAGCGCGTCATCCGTATTACCGAGGTGCCCTATGGTACCACGACCGATTCGCTCATCGAGAGCATCGAAAAAGCCATGGAGAAGGGCAAGCTCAAGGTCTCGCGTATCGAGGACAACACCGCCGCCACGGCTGATATCCTGGTGCACCTGGCCCCGGGCGCTGATGTGGAGAAAACCTGCAATGCCCTCTATGCCTTCACCGATTGCCAGAAGAGCATATCGCCCAAGGCGGTGGTTATCATGGACCGCAAGCCCGTCTTTATGGGCGTGAGTGAGATTCTGAAGCACAATGTTGACTTCACCCGCGAGACTCTGCGCCGCGAGCTTGAGGTGCGACTGGGTGAGCTGCAGGAGGCCTGGATGCTCGCCAGTCTCGAAAAAATCTTTATCGAGAACCGCATTTACAAGGTACTTGAAGAGAGCGACAGCTGGGAGCAGTCCATTACCGAAATCGGTGAGCGCCTGGCTCCCTTCGTGGTCGACTTCATACGCCCCGTCACGCGCGATGACATCGTTCGCCTGACCGAAATACGCATTAAGAAAATCGCCAAATACGAAATTCACGAGGCCGAGCACCACATCGCCGGGCTCGAGGGCGAAATCGAGCAGACCCGCAAGCACCTTGCGCAGCTCACCCGCTATACCATTCGTTGGTTCGAGAACTTGCGCAAGAAGTATGGCGATGCCTGGCCCCGCCGTACTGAACTCGCCACCTTCGACTCGCTCACCCGTGCCGAGGCCGCCGTGGAAAACGAAATGCTCTATATCGATGAAGACGGTTTCGCCGGATATGGCGTGCGCAAAGGGGAGCCTCTGGAGAAGTGCTCCACGCTCAGCGATATTCTGACCATTGACAGTCAGGGCGTGCTGATGGTGCGCCGCGTGCAGGAAAAGTTCTACGTCGGCAAGAAACCTCTCTGTATTCGCGTGCTGCGCCCGGGGGATGACTGGGTGTTCAACCTCATCTACCGCGATGGTAAAGAGGGCGTGACCTATGCCAAGCGCTTCCATATAGGCGGATTTACCCGCGATAGGGAATATCCGCTCACCATGGGAACCCCCGGCAGCCGTATCTTCTTCTTCTCGGTGCATGATAATGAGGAGGACAGCGCCGCGCTTTCCGTCAATGTGTATCTGAAAAACCAGTTTAAGCGCCTGCGCCGTCCCTTTTCCTTCGACTTTGCCCGCCTGCGCGTGAAGAGCCGTACCGTCATGGGCAACATGGTTACCAAGAACCCGGTGGAGCGCATTGCCCGTATCATGCCCGTGGCGGCTGAGACGGAGGGGGCTGCGGAAGGTGGCGAGGCCCTGCCGTCCTCCGTGGAGCCGCAGCTGCCGCAGCCGGCACCCACCCCGGAACCCGCTGCAGAGCAGGGGGGCGAACCGGTACCCGCTCCTGAGCTCGAAACTGCTACTCAGTTGCCGCTCGGCCTTTTCAATAATACCCCGGAAAACACAGAAAATACACAGAATGATGAATCTTAAAGCACTGGCTATGTCTGCCGTGGCTGCACTCACCCTGACTGCTCAGGGGCAACAAGTGCTGCCCGTCGCGGGTGATGAGAATCATGCCGCTGTCACCGAAACGAATGAAGAGCGCGATGTGCGCATGGCCTGGTGGCGCAAGGCCAAGTTCGGCATGTTTGTTCACTACGGTCTGTACTCCGGCCTGGCCGGTGAATTCAAGGGGCAACCCGGTGGGTCGGAGTGGATTCAGACCAACCTCGGGCTGGATACGGAAACCTACGCCGCCGAGGCGCTGCCGCTCTTCAAACCCGCCCCCGGTTGTACGGATGCCTGGGCCGCCCTGGCCGAAGAGGCCGGTTGTCGCTACATGGTGCTGACGACAAAGCACCACGATGGTTTTGCCCTGTTCGATACCGCTACGTCAGACTACAATGCGAAGAAGGCCGTGGGGCGTGACCTGGTGCGCGAGTTTGTGATGTCTGCCCGCCGCCACGGCATGCAGGTGGGGTTCTACCACAGTGTGATTGACTGGCACCACCCGTCGTACGACAACACTATCTGCCCCGACCTCTGTTACCCCGTCAATCAGGCTAAAATGCTCAAAGAGAAGGGAATTCCCCGCAATCAGGCTCTTTACAAGGTCTACTTGCATAATCAGGTGCGCGAACTGCTGACCAATTATGGTACGGTGGATATCATGTGGTGGGACTACTCTCAGGGCGCTGCCGAGGGTGAGCGCGCCTGGGCCGCACCGGCGCTCATGGATATGTGCCGCGAGTCGAACCCCGGCATCATCATGAACAACCGCCTGTATTCTTTCTCAGGCTTTGACCCCTCGCGCGACAGCGTGCAGCTCGACCTGCGCTGCGGTGACTACACCACCCCTGAAAAACGCCTGCCTGCCAAGGGCTATCCCGGCATTGACTGGGAATCCTGCATGACCGTGGGCGACAAGTGGGGCTACAACCGCTACGATGTCAACCTCAAATCCCCCGCTACCATTATTCGCCAGCTGCAGCAGTGCGCGGCTAAGGGCGGTAACCTGCTGCTCAATATCAACCCCATGGCAGACGGTACCGTACCCGTTGGCGTGCAGGAGGTTTTCCGCCGCGTGGGTAAGTGGATGGCGGTTAACGGCGAGGCTATCTACGAGAGCACGCCCGCCTACAGTGTGACTCTGCCCGAGGGGTGGATGTGCAGCGTGGTTTATGAAGATACCTATATCTTCCCCCCCGATTTGCGTACGCCCAACGATGTGGAGCTGCTGATTCCCGCTCACGAGATTGATACCGTGGAACCCGAGGTGCTCGGCCAGCCGGACTGCAAGGTGACGGTCGAGCGAATCGAGCTGCCCGGGGAGGACGAGCCGCGGGCCTTCATGCGCTTTGTAATCCCGGCAGAGGCCTGGCAGAATGCCGTTGAGGGCTTGCCGGTCATCAAGCTGATTTACGCTCACTGATTCCGCGCGTCATGCCTGCCACCACCTTCACCCTGCCCAGGCTTCTCGGGAATCGCTATGTGCTCTCTGCCGTGCTGCGAGAGACTGCCGATACCGTGCTCTACGCAGCTACGCAGAAGGATATGCGCCGTGAGGTGGTGGTGGAAACCCTGCGCCCCGGTCTGGCAGACGATGTGGAGCGCGTGCAGGCCTTTCTGAGCAAGGCGCGCGCTCAGGCCGGTATGAGCGGCGGGCGAATTGCCTCCACCCTCGAGCTCTTTCATGACGAGGATACCTGGCACCTGGCCAAAGAACGAATCGAGGGTACCCCGCTCGATGTCATGGTGGCGGAGGGGCGCCAGCTGTCCGCCTGTGACATCTGCGAACTCATGCAGCTGCTCTGCCATATCTGCATCGGCATGGATATCGAGGGGATAGCCGCTGAGCCTTTCCACCTGCGTTATTTGTATTATCAGTCGCCCGGATTCCGTTTGCGGAATCCGGCGCTGGGCGGTACCCGCGAGCGCACTTCCAGTCGCCGTGTGCTTACCGCCGCTGCGGCCGACCTGCTTGAGCTGGTTGACCTCTGCTCGCCGAATGCCACCGAGCTTTGCGATATTCTCAACCGCATGCAGTACCCCGCGAACTGGACTCCCCTCAGCCCCCTCTATTTTGATGAGGAGCTCGTGCGCCTGCAACAGCACTGCTGCGAAACATCGCACTGAGTTGCTATTCTGTGGGGCGGTTTCAGATTTGCTGATTAGCCAACTGCTGTTGAACAAATCGGGATTTGGCGTGCTTGCCCGCGGACGTTCCGCCCGCCGAACCCGAAAGCCCCCTCCGGGGCGACAGAGAGTAGCGAGGGGCAAGCGAGCCGTCAGGCTCGCGCAGCCCCGGGTTGTGAGAGAAAAAAGTACATGAGAGCCCCGACGCGGAACGCGGAGGGCCGACAGATGGCCGAGGCTCAATCCCATGCGGCGGCCTTCTGTCGACCCGCCATCCGGCGGGGCTCTGACATGTTTTTCGCTTGCTACCGGAGACTTCGCTGCTGACGCAGCTTCGGCTCCGGCTATTGTCTGTCGTCCTGCGGACTTAAATC
>JAFVIC010000099.1 GCA_017477935.1 Akkermansia sp.
CATGCGCCTATCATCCTCCATATACACCGCAAAAGGCTCCAGCCGCGCCGCCTTGGCATCCACACGGTGCCCGGCACTCGCGCCGCCACCCACCATCGGGTAGCTCTCCGTCTCCTCCTCGGTGTCTTCCGTCTCACCGCTTATCGGTTGGCTCTCTTCCGCCAAATCACCCTGCAAATCCGCCAGCGCCTGCATCTTTCCTACCTGCTGCCGTTGCAATATCGCCTCCACCCCCACAGGGCCACCAGCCCCGGTCGTCAGCGTCAGCGCACCCGTGGCCGGGTTCCAGCGCACACTCTTCAGCACCCCCAGCCCCGCCCCGTGGCGGTAGGCACTCACCTCCGCCAACTGCATACTCCCATGCGTACCCACAGGGCGGCTGCTGTAATAATAATCACTCAAAGCCTGTATATAATCGCGCTTCGTCAGCTCCGTGCTACCCCCGGCGGGCACATCAGGCTCCGGCTCCGGGCTCTCTGCCGCCTCCGGCTGGCCATTCGTCCCGCTCTGGTATCGCGTGCGGCGGCGGTTAATAAACACACCATCCAGCGTCAGCTGCGTATAACTCACCACCTCCTCCTTGCCATCATCCCCGGTCACTTTCATACTCCCGGCAAAAAACGCCGTCACCTCAGTACCCGACAGCACCCCGGTATACTTACTCTTCAGCCACACATACTGGCGCAGCGTACCCCGGCAGAACTTCAACCCGCTCACATTGCCACGGCTCTCCGAACTCGCAGGGAACTGCCCCTCATAGCACACATACAAATTCTTATCCTCTCCGCTCTTGAACTCCTTATAATTCGCCGGGCCATTCTTACTCTCCAGCAGCGGCGGCCTCCACTTCACCACCCCCGCCAGCGTGCCCACCTCATTATCCTCCTCAGCCTCCGGGTACGCCTCCGCCACAGGCATCGGCTCAAACACCGCAGGGCCAAAAGCCAGACAGCTCACATTCGTCTTGCGAATCTCAGGCAAATACCGCCCCCAGAACTCATGGAGCAGCCCCGGTGCTCCACTCACCTCCACCCGCATATCCACCGCCTCGCCGCTATTCACCGTCTGCCAGCCCGGCGGCACCTCATACCCCTTTACCACATTCCACTCACCGCCCACCTGCTGCACCGCCGCAGCCTGCTTCCTCACACTCCCGCCACCTCCGGCAGAAACCTCATTTTTCGGCACATGGTACACAAACGCCCCCGGCTGGTAAATACTCGCCCCGGCAGGCAGCGTAAACTCATAACGCCCGCGCAGCGCCACCACAGGCGGCACCTCCCACGCCGTCGCGCAACTGCTCACACTCACCACCGAACCCGGCAACTCCGCCCCCTGCAAACTCTCCATCGTGGCCAACTGCAAGCCTCCGCTATCATCCCCCCCCGCTGAATGCTTCCACCATAGCCACATCACCCTCAGCACCCGCCTCAAACGCCAGCTCAATCTCATTCCCAGCCGCACCCGGAGCCCGCGCCACCAGCTCCAGCGTATAAGCATCCACCGCCGTGGCCGCCACCTCCATACTGCCCCGCAGCAACCTTGCCGCCTCCGCAGCAGGCTCCGCCGTCCACTCCTCCGTCACACTCAACCTGCTGCTACCCACCACCAGCACACCGCTACTCATCGCAAGGCCAAACAATACCCGCCCCCGCGCCTTGTTGCCTGCCGCCACCGGGCCACCCAGCAAATGCAGCGTGCCGCTGCCGTGGTCATACCAACTCGCCGCATTCGGCACCCAGCGCGTGGCAGCCAATATATTGCTCCACACACTCTCCGTCCCGCTACTGAAAACCGCCATCACCGAAGCCGCCAGCTCCACCTCAAAACGCTCCTCCGCCAGCATTGCACACAACCGGGTTGCGCTCAGCGCCTGCTGCACCAGCTCCCGCGCACTCTCCAGTCGCTGCTCCTGCTCATAACTACTCACCTCCACAGGCAACGCATCCAGCACCGCCACCACATTCTGCACCTCCACCCGCGTCACCCACACCTGCGAATCCATCGCGGGCTCCACACTCGTCACCCAGCCACGGAACACACAATCCTCCCCCTGCATCAGCCGCAGCGCATCACCCGCCGCAAACGGCAGCGGCGCGTGCTCAAGCAGCGTACCGCAAAACTCCATCCGCAGCACATCCGCCGCCATGCTCATATAATCCACGCTGAACTGCCTGCAGCCCAGCCTCGTCAAATCCTCAAAACTCAAATCCATAATCAGCAAATATTCGTTCGGTTAATGTTTGAAATCTGTTGCTGCAAGCCCACTTGCCCCGCACGCAGAGCCTCAATCTGCCCTGCCTGCGCCGCAGCCGTGCCCACCAACGCCGTAGCCGTGGTATTAAACGCCCCCATCGCCGCCACCGCAGCATCGCCCACAGCCCCCTGAGCATTCATCGCATCCGTCCCCGCACTCAGCGCACCGTCCAGCCCCTCCAGCGGGGCCGCACCACTTGCTCCTCTGCTGCGCCGCGCCGCCTCCGCCTCTGCCTCTGCATGCTGGCGTGCCGCGCGTGCCGCCTCCTCCTGGTCACGCACCCGCTGCCGTCTCTGCTCCTCTGCCGCCGCCGCATCCTGCCTATCCATGGCATCCAGCCGCCCGCTATAATCATCCACATTCCCTTGGCGGTAATTCACATTAGCCAATAACTGCAACACACCAAGCACAGCCTGACTATCAAGCCCGCTGTTACCCACCAGCCGCAGCTGGTTTCCATAGCGGCGGTTCTGGTCATCCGTCACACTCAGCTGCCCACCTCTCATCAACGCCTCAATCTGGTCAAGCACCTCAGGCTCACGCTCAGCACGCGCCAGCAGCGCCTCCAGCGCAGCACCCCCCGGCTGCTGCTCCTCGCTCGCACGCTCCTTGAGCATCTGCAACGCACCCGCCAGCATACCCTGCGCCGCTTGCAGCTCCGCCTCCTCCGCAGCCTTGCCCGCCTGCAGGGCAGCGCGCTCCTCACGCCGTGCCTGCTCCACACGCGCAGCCTCCGCCGTAGCCTCAGCCTTATCAGCCGCAGCATCCGCCCGGTGCGCCAGCGTAGCATCCTCCTGCGCCCGGCGCTGCAAAACACCCCGGTCTTCCTCATCCTGCGTCCGCTCCAGCTCATCAACACGCGCCTGTGCCTCGGCGAGCTTCGTCCGTGCCGCATTCTCCTCCTCCGTCTGCGTGTTCACATCCTCGCGCAACTTCCCGCGCTTCTTATCCCATTCACGCATCACCTCTGCCGCCACCTCTGCCATATTGCGGTACACCAGCTTCCCATCCTCCGTGGTTGTGGCAGTGACCCCCATGTGCTGAGCTCCGCGCAAAATCTCATCCCTCAGCGCAGCACGCTCACGCACCACCCGCGCATACTCCCGGTTCGCCTGCGCATTCTCATGCGCATTATTCCAAATAGAAGTCGCTGGCCCATTTGCCACCGCCTCATTCGCATCCGCCCACCTCGTAGCCAATTCCTCCCAATGCTCACGCCGCTCCACGCCGCCCTGGTTCAGAATACCGGCACGCATAGCCCCTTGCACGCCCTCGCGCAAATTCCGGCTCGCTGTGCGGTGCTCCGCCACCTGCGCATCATACGCGGCCTGCGCCTCATCACGCGCATTCACCAGCCCCTGCATACGCCCCGCCTGCGCCTCCTCTCGCTCAGCATCCTCCAGGCGGCGGTACCCCTCCAGATGCTCACGGCTCGAAATCTCACCACGCGCCAGCTGCCCGTCCAATATCGCACGCTGCACCCCGCGCCGGTTCCCCTCACTCTCCGCTTTCATCTGCGCCATCTGCGCCTCAAAGGAATTCCGCTCCCGCATCTGCGCCAGCAATCGGTCATTCAGCTCAATCTGCTCCTTCAAACTTTCATGCGGCGCACGCATCCTTGCCGTATTCGCTGCCTCCTCACGCGCCAGCTTCCATTGGTTCGCCACCTTCTGCCCGGCGGATATAACCTCCTTTTGCAACTCTTTCCACCAATCCATCACCAGCTTGATGGAACTCACCACCTGATTAAACAAGCCCAGAATCGCAAAACCCTTCGTCAGCAAATCCATCGCCCCCTTCGCCACACCCAGCGCAGTCGTCAGCCCGCCCGTAGCCGCAGAGGCCCCGGCCATCGCCGCCTTTATCTGCCCCCCGGTAGCCTGAGCCCCGGCTGCCACCTGCGTCAGCGTCTTATTGGCACCCTGTGCCATCCCCTGCATAGACCCGGCCACCGCCTTGCCCATGCTCTGCACATTTTTCGCCGTATCCGCCACCAGCTTCTTGCCCGAGGCCGCAGCCTGACTCGTAGCCTGCTTCATACGCCCGGCATCAGCCTGCTGCAACTGCTTCGCTTTCTGCGCCGCCGTCTCAATTTTCTCAGCAGTCTCCTCGGCAGCATCGCCCTGCGCCTCAATAGCCTCAGTCGTGCCCTCCACGGCCCCCTTTATCTCCTCCTCCGCACGCTTCACCTGCTCAGGCAGCTTGCTCGTGTCCAGGGAGATTCCAATCTTCACATCGGGTTCTTCACTCATACATCAATCGGGTTGCTCACATTAAAATCAAACGCCGCGTGGTAGCCCACATGGCTCTCAAAAGGCGTGGTCTCGCGGTTCAGGTCATCCGCATCCATCGTGTTCAGCGTGGCATGCATCTGCCACCGCACCAGCGGTCCCGTCACCTGGCCCACAAAAGCCGTCTCATACAGAATCGTTCCCTCCGGGTGCTCATGCAGCCAGCGCCACAGCTCATGCCGCGCCGCCACCGAACGCTCCAGGCAGCTCCCCTCCACATAGCGGTCAAACACCAACCGCATGCTCACATTCCCCTTGCTATGGTGCGCCGCCCACGCAGCCCGGAGCAGCGCATCTTTCTGCACCTCCGCGCTACCCTCAAAGCGAGGCTCTGCATCCTCCATATCCAGCGGAGCCAGTAGCTCCACCGCCTCACCGCTCAGCGCGGTGTATACTATCCTGTGTCTGCTCAGAAATACTCTCATGTCGATCCTTTGAATTGGTAAAGACTTAATCCATGCAGTGCTGGCACAGCCCGCGCGGGTCAAACAGGCTGAACTCCCATCCCATTTTTGTAAGATCTTCCGCCTTGATATACTTCCGGCCGAAAATCTCTTTCATACGCCGCCATGCAGCCCACAGCACCAGCCCACACCGGGCAAGGCTGAACGTAACCAGCACGCCACAACTGGCACCAAGTGCCGTGTGGGCGTCCATTGCCTCTGCCTGTCTGTCAGCTATACGGGATTGCTCCATCTGCTCTGCTCTCGTGTATTTAGCCTCTAAAAATACCGCGCGCCCTCCAATCAGAGTGTCGGCATAATCCACCGTGGCGGCACCGCGAATGTAAATGGTACGAAAATACCTTTTTCACCGGGGATTGTGATATCGTTGTTAAATCTCGTCTTGCTCTAATTCAGGCTCCTCATACGGCACCAGCCCCCACGCTTCAGCGGCCTGCTCTACGGAGTCGAACGGCTCGTAGCCATGCAGGGTCGGGTCGTTGCCGCGTGGAGAGTATATAGCCGAGCACCATTCCGTCTGCCACCGCTCCCCGTCAGCGTCCACATAACTGCCGTTTTTGTCTGGCACTCGGCGCACCCATACTACCTTGCGCACGCGGCGCAGGGAATAAGTGGCAGCCGCAGCGGCGCGCTCCTGAGTTTTGAGCTCCCAGTTTTTCTGCGTCTCCGTAGTGTCCAGCAGTTCTTGCATTTCGGGGGTGTTGCCCTCCGCAGGGATGGACAGCGTGAGCGTGCCCATGTCCTGTCCTGACAGGTCGGGCAGCTTGCGCAGCACGGTGCTGAGCTGCGCAGCGTCCTTCACGCCTGCTACAAACTGCCCTTTACCGCTGTTCTTCAACGCCGTCTTGATCACGAGGTCGTACAGGCAGGGGGTGCCTGTGGAGTCGAGAGCGGCAATAAAAAGCGATTTTATCGACGCGCCTTCGCTTATGCCAGCTTCGTAGATTCGTCCGAACATTGGATGTTTTACTTCCCCGCCGACATTTATGGCAAACAGATATAGCGGGAAACGCGGTTTTGTAATTAGCGCTGGCAATTCCTGCTCTCTTCTATCAACGCTCAAAAAACTCTCAAAAGTCGCTTTCCCCGAGCTTTGCCAGTTCAGGTCACCCTTGTAAAACGCTTCTGAGACGGTCGATTCTGGATATTCCCCCGGAAACATATTCCAAGTGTCCCAGCCAAAGCCAACAGACGCTCTAAGCACTGCACCACACCGCTGACGCGTGCAGGAGAAACGCGTTTCACCGGTGTTGTTTCGGCTGCCAAGCGGCACATAGTCCACGTTATACCCTGTGTACGCTTTAATCATTAAGCCAGTATTCTCTGTCGGAACGTACTCGGTGGCGATATGCTGCGTGCCAGTACTCTCCAAAAACTCCAGCCTCGTATACTCCGCAGGTAGTTTTTCACCTCCGCCGAGCGGGCGCATTTTATATGGTATATTCATAAGCCAGATTGATTATAAGTTTTCCGTTCGGCTCGCGGCGCATCGCAAACCGATAGGCGGTATCGTTTGCCAAAACGGGTTTTAAGTCCACCCAGATTGCTTCGGATGGGAACGTAACGGTGTGCACAGTGCTGCCTGTTGTGAACCATAACTCAGCCGTCAGAACTTCGTTCGTAGCTTCCTCAAAAACAAGAGAAGACAGGTCCATGTCTGCTGTCAACAAGCCCAAATCATGGACCGTATTGGCGCGGAGCTGTGTGGGTACTTCAAGCATGTAAGGCTGTTTTTGTCCGCTCTCGCCTTGCGGGCCGGTGGCACCCGTGTCGCCCTTGGGGCCTTGCGGGCCAGCAGGCCCTTGCTCACCCTGCGGGCCGGGCATACCCTCCAGCATGGTGATATTCACCTGCAGCACATCCGTGGTGTTGTCCACAGCCACGCGGTAAGTGGCCAGCCCCTCCTCACCGAAAAGCGGGCTCGGCAGCACCTCCACATGGCCATACAGCACACACACACCAGCGGCACGCACCTCTGCCAGGTATACACCCGCAGGCAGGGCGGGTATCGTCAGCATATCCTCCTGCGTGCCCTCCATATCCACACGCTCACCGTGTACCATGAGCGCCCCGCGCAGGGCAGGCTTTTCCGCCCCCTCCGGCAGCGTAAAATCAAACAACAGCCTGCCGCTCTGCCCGGCGGTCAGGCTGAAAGGTGGTATCGCTTTCTTCTTCATACGTTGCAAAAGGTTGGCAGGGTGCCTGCCGGGCTGCGGCAAACACCCTGCCGGGTCGCTTAAATAGTCACATCCAGCCCGGTATTCTTGAACCCATCAGCGGGCACATCCGTCACATCCAGTCGCCAGTTGTATGTATCGAGCTGGTTCGTATGCTCGGGAATATCCACAAGGCCAAGATCTCCGCGCAGGCACACCTCGCCCAGCCCGCCATCCTCGCCGTGAGTGCGCAGCGAATCCCAGTACTCCAGATACAGCCACCCGCGCTGCTGCCCGCTCGCATTCGAGAACGGCATCGCCGTCTCGCCCACGCTCGGCATCTCACTCAACCCCCACTCGGCGGCTGCCGCTTCCGGCACCCTGTCCATGGAGCTGAACAGCACCGCGCATTGGTCAATGATTCGGCGCTTGCGCGTGGTGTAGCGCTGGTTCTCAATACTCGCACCCAGCTTCGTCAGCTCGGTGTAAGTGATTTCAGGTCGCCACTTGCTCACCTCGCCCAGGTACTTGCCCACCGTGCGGGCCTCCTCAAACGTAGGCTGATTCGCGCGGGAACTTGTCTTCCCCTCACCATAGCTTGTGCCATCAGGCACAAACCACACGGCGGCACCCATTACAGACTCCGCTCGGCTGCGGCTCTCGATAACAATAGGAGGCATCTTCACTCTTCCTTTCTATGCTTCACTTCTTTACAGGTTCCACAGGCAGAACAATGCTGCCGCTGTACTGAATATCGCCGCTAGCCGTCTGCGTATATGCAGCGGTGCAGCCCGTCATGCAGAGGGCGGCTGCAATGCCGAAAGCCGCGCCCAGCACGGCCCCCACGGTTACCTTGGCCAGAGTCGAGCCCCAGCCCTTGGAGGTCAGCCACGCCACGGCCTTGCTGCCGATGCTGGTGGCAATCTCCTTTTTCTTGCTGTTATCAATCATGATTGTGTTCTCTTGGTTTGTTGTTTACCCGCCGCCACCATAGCGGCAGAAAATCAGTCCAGCGTCAATCGCAGCGGCACCTCCAGCAGCAGGGAATCCGCGCTCACATTCGCTGCAAAATCCTTATTCACCGCACTCAGGTCTACCTCCCCCAGACTCATCAGGTGCGCTCGTATACCCTCACGCTGCGGCCACGGCTTGTACTGCCATTGATTGCAGTACTTCACCACCGTCATCAGCACTCGCTCCCGCAGCTCTCGGTACTCAGGCTTCACATTCTCATTCTGCTGGAACACATACACCGCAAGCCCCACGCGTATCAGGCCACCCTGTTTCTGCTGTCCTCCGACGGGCAGACTGTTCTCTGCACGCCCCACCACCACACACACAGGCTGATGCGCACACAACGCCGCAATGCTGTTGTGCTGGCTATTCTACAGCCATATTTCCGGCAGCACATAGTCAGCCAGCTCCTCCTGCTCAATCAGGCTCGCCAGCAAATCCTGCGCTGCATCAAAACCGTGCGCAGGCTCAAGTCTCATCGTTTGCTTCTCCTTTTCCATAAAAATCTTACTTTCCTAAAATTGCTCTCAATGCCTGCCGCGCACCCTCCACGGCCTCCGCATGCAAGGCCTCCTCACTCGGCAGTACCTCCGGGCGCGGCTCAAAATGCGCACATGCCACCAGCTTGCCCAGCCATATCAGGTTCGTGCGCGTCTTCTTCTCTATGCCCGCCACCAATATCGGGCACCCTTTCTTGCTCTTGATAACGTGGATGCTCTCTTTCGGCACCCCCAGCTCCGCAAGGCTGATGCCACGCTGCCTCAGCGGTGAATCAGGGAACGGTATGAGCAGGCTCTTGGTCGGCTTGCCTGTCACCTCAGACGGTCGCCCCGTGGGCCTCACATCACCGCCTTTCCAATGCAGATGCACGCCCCGGTGGTTAATCGCCACCACAGCGCGTCCGTCCTCCTCCTCCGGCGCAACCTGTACGCTCCGTGCCGCCTTGCCCCACCACTTGCGGCTCCCGGTTGCCGCTTTCAGCTCCAGCAAATGCTGTCTCACGCTACCCGCCACGCGGTTAGCGCCACTTTTACGCAGGGCCCCCTCATCCTCCGCGCTCAGCGTAGGAATCCGGGCATGCCCCATCAGCTTCACCTGTAACTTCATCATTGCAGCGCCTCCTTTATCCAGGACTCAATCTCACCGGGTGCCCCCTCGGGCAACTCCCGCTTATACCCGAAACCCGCACTCTCGCCGCGCTCCGGCACCTCGCCCTCACGCAGCAAACTCAGCGATACAGCCGTCTCATAATCCACAGGCACCACATCCATCCCCGAATTATAGTCAAACGGCGGATAAGGGTCGCCCCAGCGGCTTATCGCCCGCCAGATGGCACAATCCGTCAGCGCAATCATGCGGTCAGGCAGCGCTTTCCTCCGCTCACTCGCAGGCAGGCTCGCCCACGCATTCCTCCAGCGCGTCTTCCAATCGCGCGGCTCACGCGCATTCTCGAAACGCACCAGCTCCTGCGCAGGATTGCCCACATCCCCGCGCACGCTCTCATGCCACGCATACCCGGCAGCCTTATTCACGTTCGTCTCCAGTATCAGCCGCTGCCGCGCCGTGCCCCCGGCCATATCCGTCCAGCTGCCCGGCTTCTCAGCCTGATACCCGGCCGCCCTCAGCGTCTCGCGCACCAGTCGCCGCGCCTCTGTGGCACTCAGCTTTCCCTCGGCCAGCTTCGCAGCCGCACGATAGTACGCCGCTATGATGTAGGCCTCATTCTGGCCCACAATCCACGCGCTCGCTTCTCGGAATTCCTGCGAAAGCGCATCTACCTGCTCCGTAGTCAGCGCAACGGGGTAAATGCTCTTCCTGCGTATGTACTCTGCCGGGGTCATAACTCAAAAAATCGCTTGCCGCGCCGTAGCCGTCAGGCGTAGGCGGGTACTTCTACATAATTCCGCCATTCATCGGCTGGCGGCGGTGCCTCTTGCGCCCATAATAAGCCGGGCGGGCTTGCGGCGTGCCATCCGCAAAGGGCATTGCTCCCCTTGCTATAGCGTCCAGCCGCTCCTCTGCACGCTGGGCTTCATTCCGACGATCTTCCGATACGGTCAAATTGAAACGTACCAGAATCTTCACGCGCAGAATGGCCACAGCCTCCGCACGCAGCGCCTGCGGTATGCAGCTCTCACCGCCCACCAGCATGCAGCGGCCATTAGCCTGCACAGCCGCACGTATGCGGGCGGCAAGCCCCTGGCAGATGCCCGGCACAGGGTCGGCAGAGGAGCGCAGCGCAAGCAGGTCGGAGCATTCCCTATCCTGAAACGCCTCCGGCAGCAGCCTCTCGTCTAATTCTATCCACTCCATCTTCGTGCATCAGCTTATGCCGCGCGGGGCGTAGTTGCCCACGCTCCGCGCGGCTGATTCGCTCAGGAAATCTCAAGGCGCGCACCTGCTGCCGGGCAAGTCACCTTGCGGTCGGAGCTCCAATGGAGCGTATCCACCTTTTCCATCTTCTCTTCATCATCGCGGGTCGTCACCTCAGGGCCACCGGGGGTCAGGGTGAAATCCTTGCCCACGCTCATATCATTGCGGGTC
>JAFVIC010000100.1 GCA_017477935.1 Akkermansia sp.
CCATTGGTAAGTGTTCCTGTTTATCGCAGGTCATTTATAAAACAGTTTTCCCAAAATTTTAAGGAGGAAAGAAACATGAAAAAGATTATTGCTCTGCTGCTGACTCTCGTCATGGTGCTGAGCCTGGCCGCTTGCGGTCAGCAGGCTCCCGCCGATGACGGCGCCGATGCTCCCGCTGACGAGCCCAAGACCGTCGCTTTCGTCGGTTTCGGCCCCGGTGACTTCTTTGACATGCTGGCCAACACCTACATGGAGACCATGAAGGCTGAGGGCTGGAATGCTGAGTACACCAGCGGTAACTTCGATCCCCCCACGCAGATCGCTGCTGCCGAGAACTACATCGCCATGGGCGTTGACGTTCTGGTCATCTGGTCTGTCGCTCCCGAGGCTATGGCCGGCGTGATCGATCAGGCTATGGCTGCCGGCATCAAGGTCATCGCTTTCGTGGCTCAGACCGAGAAGTTTGACGTTGTCATGCTGTCCGACGATGCCGAGCTGGCTTCTTCCTGCGCTAAGCTGGCTGCCAAGTGGGTCGACGAGGCTTATGCTGACGCTGCTGACGGCTCTCTGGATGTTGCCGTGTTCACCTGCCGCGCTGCTGAGACCGGCGTTGTTCAGGGCGACGTGCTGCTGAAGATGGCTGAGTACTCCACCAAGATCGGCAACGTCATGGAGGTTGAGTGCGAGGACGAGACTCCCGCTACCGGCCTTACCAAGATGGAGAACCTGTACACCACCAACCCCGAGATCAAGCTGTTCCTCTCCGCTCACAACGGTCTGGCTCAGGGTATCAGCAACTTCTACACCGGCATCAACTCCCCCGTCACTGACTACTCCGACATGGGTATCTTCTGCGTCAACGGCGATACCGCTGTGTATGACATGATCAAGGCTTCCGTCAACGACGAGAACCCCCTGCGTGGTACCGTTATGACCGGCGGCGTTCAGGACACTGCTAACGAGCTGCGCGACATGATCGTGGGCATCACCGACGGTACTGTTCCCACCGGCCACGTCCAGATGGCAGGCACCCTGTTCGTCTATGCTGACACCATCGATGAGTTCATCTCCACCGGCACTGTCACCTCCGTGACCAACGCTGACTTCGAGTAATTCATCTCCGGTCGATTCACAGAATTGAATTTCAAAGGGCGCGTGCGTGCTTCGCGCACGCGCCCTTTCCCCTCTTCCTTTGCCGCTCCCATCGGAGAAAAAGAACCCTCTTTTTCTGCGCTGAGCGCAGCAAACAAACGAGAAAGCGAGGCTACAACATATGAGCAAAGTTTTGGGCCTTTCCTTTGGCCGCAAGATGAGCAACTGTGAGGTCATGGTCAAGCACGCCCTCAACGCCTGCAAGGAGGCAGGTCACGAGGTACAGTTTATCCGCGTCAACGACCTCGACATCAAGGACTGCACCGGCTGCATCGCCTGCACCGTGGGTATGATCATGGGCAAGCGCGGCGACTGCGTGCTGAAAGACGATTTCCACATTCTGGATGAGGCCATGATGGAGGCAGACGCCATCATCTACGGCTGCCCCACCTTCGAGATGACCCCCACCGGCACCTTCAAGACCGTGTGCGACCGTCTCGGCCCCTCCCACGACATCTCCTTCCGTAAGGTAGCCATTGAAGAAGGCCTTGCCGCCGGCAAGAGCCCCGAGCAGCTGCCCGATATGCGCTCCCTTAAGCCCCGTGTTGGTGCTTTCTTCTCCGTGGGCGGCGCTATGACCAAGAACTGGCTGGCCTTCATGCTGCCCACCATGTACTGCATGTCCATGTCTCAGGGCATCGACATCGTGGACACCTTCGAGTATCACGGCGCTATGGCCTATAACCATGTGGTGGGCAATCAGCCCATGATGGATCGCTCTTGGAAGATGGGCGAGAACGTGGCCGACGCGCTGGCTCATATGGACGACGAAAACGAGCGCAGCCGCTGGCGCGGCGACCACGAGGGCGTGTGCCCCGTGTGCCACTGCGACATGCTGACCGTCAGCAATGGCGGTGAGGTGGTAGAGTGCCCCGTGTGCGGTATTTACGGCACTGCCTCCATCGAGGATGGCAAGCTGAAGGTTCACTTCTCTGAGGCGGAGCAGGCTCGCTCCCGCCTGACCTACGCAGGTAAGCTGGAGCATTCCACCGAAATCAAGACCTGCGCTGCACCTCCGGGTCAGATCCCCAATCTGCCCGAGCTCCTTGCCCCCTTCAAGTGGGAGGACTAAGTTCATTTAAAAACAGGGTGTCCGACAACGCGGACACCCCGTTTTTTGC
>JAFVIC010000101.1 GCA_017477935.1 Akkermansia sp.
CAGACGGTCCTTCAGCGCATTGGCAGCATCCAAAACGCCGGGCTTATGCTGGGCGATGGGCAGGATGATAGCCTGAATGGGAGCCACCTTGGGAGGCAGCACAAGACCGTTGTTATCGCCATGGGTCATGATGATACCGCCGATCAGGCGGGTGGAAACACCCCAGGATGTCTCATGCGGATTGGTCTTCTGATTGTTCTTATCCGTAAACTCGATTTCAAACGCCTTGGCAAAGCCGTCTCCAAAGTAGTGGGAAGTACCGGCTTGCAGAGCCTTCCGGTCATGCATCATGCACTCGATGGTATAGGTGGCTTCCGCGCCGTTAAACTTTTCCTTTTCCGTCTTCTGGCCCCGGGTAACAGGCATTGCCAGCACATTTTCGCAGAAGTCCGCATAGACATTCAGCATGGTTTCTGTGAATTCCTTAGCTTCTTCTGCGGTGGCATGAATGGTATGGCCCTCCTGCCACAGGAATTCTCTATGACGCAGGAAGGGGCGGGAGGTCTTCTCCCAGCGCAGCACACTGCACCACTGATTATACTTCATGGGCAGGTCGCGGTGAGACTGCAGAACATTTGCAAAATGCTCGCAGAACAACGTTTCAGAAGTTGGACGGATGGCATAGCGCTCTTCCAGTTTTTCGCCGCCGCCCATAGTGACCCACGCGCACTCGGGAGCAAAGCCTTCCACATGGTCCTTTTCCTTCTGCAGCAGGCTTTCCGGAATCAGCAAGGGCATGTACACATTTTCTACACCCTGCTTTTTGAATTCCGCATCCATAATACGCTGAATATTCTCCCAGATAGCATAGCCGTAAGGTCTGTAAATAAATACACCCTTTACGGAAGAATAGTCGATAAGCTGGGCTTTCTTACATACATCGGTAAACCACTGGGCAAAGTCAACCTCCATGTCCGTGATCTGTTCTACTTTCTTATCCTTAGCCATGATATTTCATCCTCTCGGTTTTCCAAATTTCGCTTCCTATATTATAGCACCAATGTCAATACTTTGCATAGGATGGGTTACAGTTTTTGCCGCCAAGGAGGCTGCTTATGACCAAAATCACACTCTCTCTGGAGCCATCTGTGGTTCTTTTCTATACCCGTATCGCTATCTGCTCCGGAAGAACGTTGGAGCAGGTCCTTGCAGACGCGCTATTTAAACTTGCCGGGGAATTGTCACTGGAGGCATTGCAGGAAACTTCTCAGCGGTCTTCTATAGCAGACGCGCCCTGATTTGCCCTGCGGATGCGGTCATATACATCATCTGCGAACTTCCTTGTCCGGTCGAATTTATACAGGCCGTTCTGCTCCTGCTCGATATCCGTTAGCTGGGTATAACAGAAACCGCAGACCCGTACGTTTGCCAGCATTGTGCCGATCAGGCCCTCATAACGGCCGGCAAAATCTGCTTCGCTCTTCGGTGTGCTGCCGTAACCCCAGCCGTCGCTGCGGTCTGCCGCCCAGACAGTACCGCCGCATTCACTGATCCAGTATGGCTGCCCGGAATAGACGCTCTTTTCGCAATGCTTGCTGTAAATGGGGTTATGGACCACTGCAGGATCCTCCATGGGAGCAAGACGCTCCTGCAGCACCTCCGGGCTCTGGGTATACTCATGAACATCGTAAAAGTCCGTTTCAAAATGGGGTCCTCCGGAAGAATCGATACAGGGCCGGGTGGGGTCCAGCGTTTTTGTTACGCGGTAATACATCTTCTGAAGTTCCGGCTCCAGTTTTTCCGTCCAGTACACCTCATTATCCGGGCACCAGCCGATGATGCAGGGGTGGCTGTAGTCCCGACGGATACTTTCCATCCAGTCCGGCAGGAAATTATGCAGCTGCTTCAGTTCCATTGGAGCAGGACTAAGCATTGGAGATTCCCCCCAAACAATGTAACCAAGCCGGTCTGCCCAGTAAAGGCTCCGCTCCTCAAAGACCTTTTGGTGAAAACGGGCGCCGTTAAAGCCCAGGTCCATAGCAAGTTCGATATCCCCCCGCAGGTCATCATCCGTTGGTGCAGTGTAAACGCCGTCGGGATAGAATCCCTGATCCAGTACAGTGCGCATAAACAAGGGTCTGCCGTTCAGATAAAGTCCATCCTTTTTCACTTCCACGGTACGCATGCCAAAGTAGCTGTTCAGAATATCCTTCCCGTCAAGGGTCAACACAAGGTCATACAGCTTGCCGTCTCCAACTTCCCACAGATGCAGTTCCTGTAATGGCAGGATCAACGATGCTCTGCCGACATCCACCTTTGCAACCGCATCACCCATAGGTTTTCCTTGATAAAACGCTTGCGCATGCAGCTGTGTTCCGCCGCTGACTTCACACTCGACCAATGCGGCACTTTGCGCTACCATAGGCGTAATACGCACATACTGGATATAGTCAACCGGAACAAATTCCAGCCAGACCGTCTGCCAGATACCGGTGGTGCGGGTATAGTCGCATTTGGAAGATTCGTAACGGGGGCACTGTTTGCCGTAGGGTTGTTTTCCGCTGCGGTTATCGTCCTCGGCATATACGGTAATTATGTTTTCACCTTCCGCAATCAGTTGCGAAATATCCAGTGTGAATGGGGTATAACCGCCTCTATGCTCCCCTGCCTTCTGCTCATTGATCCATACCACAGCGTGATAATCCACCGCGCCAAAATGCAGCAGCACTCTGCCTGCGGCCTGCTCAGATGACAGGGAAACCCTGCGGCGATACCATACTGCATTCATAAAATCTGTATAGCCAATGCCGGACAGACGGCTTTCAGGACAGAAAGGCACCGTGATACTTCTGACATCTCCGGTAGAAAAGATCTCATTCCGGTACAGATGTCTTTCGACACCGGAATTGCCAAAGTCAAATTGAAACTCCCACTGTCCGTTGAGATTCATCCAGTTTTTACGGACAAACTGGGGTCTGGGATGCTCGCTTCTCGGAATGGTACACATAGCAGCCGCCTCCTAATATTTGTATATTTACTTTATATCGCAGTACAGCCGAAAAGTAAATATGCTATTTGGGCTTTTGGGTGCAAATTATTGATCTTCCAGCTATGCGAAACCTTTGCAGGAATAATTTAAAAACACATTGTATTTCTCCCGAAAATTTGATATACTTATGGTCAGAATATAAGAAACGGAGGTTTTTTCATGAAATCCATCCGGGAAATTTATAAAATCGGAAAAGGCCCATCTTTCATCGTTGATACCGATGCAGAAGGTCAGGTCGGGGTTCTTAGCGGGAGCGGAGATAAGAACCTTCTTGGCGCCGGCGGTGATGTGACCCTCAGCCTTCTCACGAGCGGTGAAGAGACCGGTGGACTCAAGCACTACGTCAACACCCAGCTCAGCCCAGGGCAGACCATCGGGGCCTACACGGTCGGCAAGAACCTTGATGGGGTGGCCGTTCACAACGAGATTGTCGCCGTCAACCTCAACGGTGCCGTTGAACTTGCCCTGCGTGGAGTCGTACTTAAGCAGGTGAGCGGTGGTAGCAATGGGGGTAAGGTCGTGGATGGCAACAACCTTCTCAAGCTCAGTCTGGGACATGGCGCGAAGCACGTTGCGACCAATGCGACCGAAACCGTTAATAGCGTATTTAGCCATAATAGTGAGGATGTATTCTTTAAGTTGATTGTTCCCCGCTAAGCCACCCGGCCCAGCAAGGCATGCGCCTATATTACCCCCGCTTGCCCTCTGAGTCAACACAAATTTCATTCCAACCCTCGAAAAATCGCGTCAGAGCCCGCCTTCCGACCTGCCCGCCCCCTTGTTATCCGCCCCATTTCTGTGACAGCATACACTTCTTCTCTTGACAGCAGCCCCGGGCTATGGCACTATCTTGGCACGCTCTCGCAGCATGGCTCCGTCGTTCAATGGATAGGACAAAGGTTTCCGGTACCTTCGATGTGGGTTCGATTCCCGCCGGGGCTATTTACCAAACGCCCGGTTTCGCTTATGAAACCGGGCGTTTATTCATGTTGAATGGCATATATTTCAACCACAGGGCTGCCAGCCGTTTATACTTTACAAGATGAGCCCTACATGCTAGGCTACCGGCAGGCAAATAACGATATCGGCATCACATATGAACACGCCAGACTTTCGACAATTTATCGGCTGGGAGCGCCCGGCCATTGAACTGGTAGCTGAAAAGCTGGAGGAGCTGCTGATAAAAGCTCCCGACACCTTTCGGCGCGCCACAGTGGTAGTGCCTACCAGTGAAAGCGGTCGCCGCCTGCGCGAATATATGGCAGAAAAAGCAGGAAAACCCATCCTGATGCCGCGGATTATTCTCACCAATCAACTTATCCCAACCAAGGGCGAGAACGTAGCCACAGACATGGAGACACTGGCGACCTGGCTGCAGGTACTGGGAGCAGATGGTGCTGACCCGGTGGCGCAGTATGCGCCGCTCATTCCACGCCGCCCGGAGACGCGCCGCGAGCGCTGGGCTGTCGGAGTGGCGCACAAACTGATGGCTCTGCGCACTCGTCTGGAACAGGAGGAAGTGGGGATTGATGACGTGACCGGTTTGCTTTGCAGGCGGGAGGAAGCCGTGCAGGCGGAATTGGAGAAACTTACGCCAGGGGAAGACGCTGCCCGCAAGTCTCTGCTTGCCCGCAAAGCGGTGTTTGCAAATGAACAAGTGCGCTGGCGCCGATTGGGTGAGCTCTTTAACAGGGTGGATGCCCGGCTGAAAGGGAAAACACTCACCCATTTTCAGGCTGATTGGTTGAAGGCTCCTTCCCTGCCCGGAAACAGCAAGCTGCTTATTATGGCCTGCGTGCCGGAGTTTTCTCCGCAGATTAAAACATGCCTGCGCCGGCTGAGCCACAAAGCCGGGGTACGTGTGGAAATCTGGGTACACGCACCGAAGGAGGAAGCGGCTCATTTCGATGCCTATGGGCTGCCGTTGGAGGAATCCTGGTGTGCGAGGGAGCTCGACATACCGGCGGCGCTCGTCTTCACCGACGCGGGAAATAAGATTGTGGACAATGCACGCTCAACCATTCACCTGACGGATGATGCTGCGGCCATGGCAGCGGAAGCCGTACGGTTGGCCGGGGGATTGCGTTCGGATGAGGTGGTACTGGCCACGGGCAGCACGGATTTCAGCCCCGCCCTGTTGAATGCCTTTGCCACACCGGAAGTTGGTATGGGGTGGCAGCTGAACGCGCCCGAGGGTCGCTCGCTTCGTACGACAGAGCTTGGAAACCTGCCGGAACTGTTGGCTGATTTTTGCTCTGCAAGAAACGGAGACGGAATTACATCTGACAAACAAGGCGGCATGCTGGAGCTGAATGCCTTTGTAGCCTTGCTTTGCAACAGAACCTTACAGCAGGTGCTGTACGCAGATACCGAAGTCATGGCCAATTTGCAGAGCCATATCGAGCAGTTACGCTCCGTGTTGCTACCGGCGTCCGTACAGTCGCTTTGTGATTTGCTGAATCCGGCTTTAGAATTGCCTGTTAAAGCATATCGAAGTTTGCAGGATGTGGCAGCAGAGCGGAATGTAACCTATTGGGAATTTGCCCGCGGGGTTCGTGATTTTGCCGAAAATTGCTGTCAGATTCAGTGTTTACCGAATCAATTGAAGAAGTTGGCGTCGCGGGTGGCGGACATATATACCGACTCTGCGTTGAAACCTTTTGCTGATAAGTGTGGTAAAAGCATTCGTTCCCTGCTGAGTAAGGAGTTGTCGGGAACAATCAGTAATCCGGCCATGCTGCTGGAGGTGCTGCGCTACGAGGTGCAGAATCTCGATGGCGGACAGTCGCGTCAAGATTCGTACGTCGGCAATGTGATGGGCTGGCGAGAACTTACCTTTACCCGGGGCAAGAGGGTGATTATATGTGCCATGCATGACGGCTGTATCCCGGAGCCTGTGGCAAATGACGAGTTCCTGCCGGAATCGCTGTGCCGGGAATTGAATATCAGGCATGAGCCTTTCCGTGTCGCTCGCGATTCCTATCTGCTTACGGCTTTGCTGAAAAGTCATCCGGCCGGGGCGGTTCACTTTGTGACGGCGCGGCAGAACCCGGACGGCAGCAGTGCGGCGCCCTCCGGGCTGCTCCTCCGCTGTGGGGCACAACTGCCTTACCGAGCCCGTGCCTTCTTTGCGGAATCCACCGGGGTGGCAGCTTTCCCGCCGGTGCCGATTTATTCCTTACGAAGCTCCCGCACCCCGGAACTGACGGATGGGAAGTTACAGCCCGGAATGATGGAGAGTATTGAGCAGATAGCCCCTGGGAAAGCAAATCCTTTCCTCAATCCTGCTAAAACTTACTCACCGTCCTCTCTGGAGCTATTCCTTCAGTGCCCGTTTACATTCTGGCTGAAACATCTCTACAAACTGGATGCCGGGGAGGTGTATGATGATGAAAAGAGCGAACTGGAGAGCAATGAATATGGCACGCTTGTTCATGCTGTTCTGGAATCCACCGTCAAACAATTTTCGACGGAAGAAAAACTCAGAGCCGCATTCCCGGAGGCCATCTCTGCGAACGAGCTGACAGAGGCTCTGACTCAGCGAATGATAGCCATTGCCCGGCATGAGTGGGAGCGGGTGTACCTTCTGTTCACCGAGCGCGGAGTTCAGCCCCTGCCCATGGAGGTGCTGTTGCGGAATGTGGAGGGGACCATGGAGGCATTTGCCCGCCAACATGTGAAAGATATGCTCAGCGGTTGGGTGAACATTGCGTGCGAATACACGCTTAAGCCGACACTGACTCTTTCCAACGGCGAAACAGTCAAATTCCGAATGGTGGCAGACCGCATTGATCGCCACCGCAGCGGGCACTGGCGAATTATTGATTACAAGACCTCTGCTGATGATAAAAAACCGCTTAAAGTTCATTTCGAATTGCTGGAGGAGGGAGAGGAATCCCCCTACTACACATTCATGAATGCCGCGGGGTACCGCTTTCCCTTAGTGGAAGCTGCGTTTAAGAACGAGGTGCGCTGCTACAGGTGGAAGAATGTGCAGTTGATGCTGTATGCCTATGGCCTGCGGCAGCTCGATGCTCAGGATATTCGCGCTGACTTGAAGCCCGAATCCCTGGCCGGGGTCATGCCTGATTTGATATATTACAATTTGCAGAGTAACAACCGGAGCATGCCCTGTTATCCCCTGTTGCTCTCCGGGCAGTTGGAGCAGTTCAATGTCCGCAACTCCAAGGGAACGTTCAGGTATACACCGGAAGAATTGCTGGGGAATGCCATGGTGACGGTGGATTCTGCCATCCGCATGATTCGGGACGGAAAATGTCTGTTCTCTGCAGAATCGCTGAAGCTGAAGACCCGGCCCTATTCCCGCCTGACCGGCGACACCTGGGACGTGAATGCGCCTCGATTCGGGGCAGTTTCTCCTACGGCAGATCCCCGCTCCATGTTCAACCTCCCGGAACTTAACATCTAATCCCTTTTTACCCCATGAGCGAAACCAATCAACGCCCTCTCATTTACCACACCACCAGTTCCCTTATCTCGGCCTCTGCCGGTACGGGAAAAACGTATCAGCTGGCCTCGCGTTACATCGCCCTGCTGATGTTGGGAGTGGCGCCGGAGAAAATTATTGCCCTGACGTTCACCAAAAAGGCGGCCGGTGAGTTCCGCAGCCGAATCCTGCATGCCCTGGCGGAAGGTGCCTGTTGGCAGCCGGAGGCAGATGATAAGGATGCCCGCAATCCCCTGTCTGTCCGTGTCTGGGAAATCTGGAGCGGGCATACGCAGAAATCGCGCTATGAGTGTGAACCTCTGGCCAATGATACCCCGCTGTTGCCTGCGACTGTGGCCTTGGTGAAACGCGCTGCGGCAGAAGGCAAATACCCGGAGGAGCTGTACGCCGCCCCGCAGGAGCAGGCCTTACGGGATTACCTTCAACTACCGGTACAGGATGCCGCTGAGTATGGCAAACTGTTGCAGAAGGTGATTCAGGTGATGTCTAAACTGGAACTTTCTACGATTGACAGCTTTTTCAACACACTTGTTACTTCCAACAGCCTGGAATTGGGGGTAAACTCCGTTTCTGCACTCGACCCGGCAGATGCCGCGAAGGCTCAGCGCGCGACGATAGATGACTATCTGGAAGCGCGGACCGCCGAGCATGCTAAGCGTGAGGAGTTCCTGAAGCTTTTTGCTGACCTGACCGGCGGAAAGGGCACCAAAACGATTTCCCGCTTGGAAAAAGAGCTGCAGAGTCATCTTTCCCTGTACCGTGAGAATCCGTTGGCTGATACTTGGGCAGATGTTTCTTATTTTGCGGAGCAGTGCTCGGGTGAATTTGAGGTGCTGTCAGCAGCAGAGGCAACCGAATGGCAAAAACGGGCACAGGAACTAAAACTGCTGCTGCGGGAGTTCACGGCAGAGGACTTCCCCCGTTTCATTTATTCCGGGCTGGGCAAACTTTCCCGGCAGGAGGTACCGCTTTCTGCCACCATGGAGAAATGGCTGCCCAATCTGGCACTTGTGGAGGAATATGAACACCTGTCCGGCTTAAATAGGGTAGAGGCTCTTGCCGCCTGGTTGAGAAAGAAGCTGCCCGCCAAATGCCTGTACGATGCGCAGGCACGCACGCGCAGCCTTTTCTCCCTACTGCGAGATTATGCAGATGCGTATGAAAAGCGTATCTCTGTTTCCGGGGAGTTCTCATTCGATGACATTGCACGCAATGCCCGCAGGCTCATGTCGCAGGAATGTGAGGATGCTATGGTGGATGATTCTGCATACTGCCGGGAGCATCTGGCTATTCGTACCGGAAAGAAATACCAGCACTGGATGCTGGATGAGTTCCAGGATACCTCAGATGACCAGTTTGCCACCCTCTCCCCGGTGCTGGAGGTCATAGCCAATGATGCCGTGGCAGGGGAAATCAACTTCTCCGCTTCTTATCCCCGCCCGCTGCCGGCTTCTCTACTTCCCTATCATGAAGACACTAGCTACTGCGTGACCGATGGCAGTATCTTCGTGGTGGGAGATGATAAACAGGGGATTTACGGGTTCCGCACCGGTGAAACAAAAGCCTTTGATGAGCTTAAAAACAACAGGCAATGGAATGTTCCCGTGAAGGAGAAAAAGCTCGTCAAGAGCTATCGTTCTTCCCCTGTCATCATGGGTGAAAAAGGCTTTGTCAATCAGCTGTTCCGAAAATTACAGCCCGTAGAGCAACAGAGCGCAGGGGTAAATGCCGTTGATTTGGAGCCATTCACCGCACATGAGACGGCAAAGGATATTCCCGGTTATGCGGAAGTGCAGGTTATTGCCCAGACGGAGGATGAAAGCGGAGAAGAAAAAAGCATGAAAGCCTGTGCTTATGAGGCCGTGTGCCGGGTCATGCGCCGTTTGACCGTTGACGACAAGACGCCCATCCACGGAATGAGCATTGCCGTGCTGACCCGCTCCAACAGCGATGCAGAGGCCGTGGTGAACCAGCTCCGCAACGATATGCCCCAACTCCCGGTGCTGCTGGTGAAAGATACGCTGGCGGCCACCTTCTGTCCCTTGGGAGAAATGCTCAGCTTCTTCTTCCGCTGGCTGCTGCATCCGCATGAAAAAGTGGCTCTCAATGTCGTGAAAGCCTCATTCATGAGCTATATGTTTGCCGGTGCCGAAAGCGATAACTCGGCGTGGGTCGAAAGAAGACAGATGCTCGATGAACTGGGCTACACCCGCGTGTTGCAGGGTATTTTTCACAAGCTTGGCGAACAAGATGACTATCAATCTCTGCCGGAAGAACAACATCGAGCTCACCAACAGCTGATGCGTACCTGGCTGGATGCCGCGCGAGCCTTTGATGCCACGGGCGGTTCCCTGGCTGCCTGGGTACGCAGGATTTCCACGCTCAGTACACAGGGGATGGCTTCTTCCCGCTATGTGCAGGTCATGACCATGCACAAAAGTAAAGGCTTGGAGTTCGATGCCGTCATTCTTCCTTTCCTTTCTACCGACGCTGTCGACAATGAAAGCGATATGGACTATTTCCGCTCGCCGGACGGTCGCTCTCTGCTGCTTGCTCCGGCCAACAAAGAGGCGCGGGCACAGTATTGGCCCGGGGCCTTCAGCGGACTGACCGACACCTGGAAACAGCGCAGCAGCCGCGAGGCGTATAACCTGCTATATGTAGCTGTTTCCCGCGCCAAGCACGCCAACTATATCATCTGCCACGGCGCAGAGTTGAAAGAAACGAAAACCAACAAAAAAGGCGAAGTGAAGGAAACCTGGAAATCAGCCGCCCGTTCCGTTGGCGGACTTGTTCGCCTGGCTTTCGGCGGTTCTACGGGCAAACTGGCAGAGGATGAGATATTGTCCCCCATGGGAACGGAAAGCTGGTACGAGGTGCTGAAAGAAAAAGCCACTGTTACCCCGGAAACCGCGCCCCCCGTCCCCCTTGGCCCTGCCATCCCCCGCCGTACGATAGTTACCCCTTCCTCCCTTGCCAAAGAAGAGGATAAGGAGCAGAAAGAACCGGCAGACAAACCGACCAGCCCTGATTTTTACGGCCGAAGTGCTGCTGATTTCGGCTCATCTGTGCATGAATGCTGGGAAGAAATCACCTGGTGTGGTGAGCCGCTTCCCTGTTGGATGCAGCCGGATTACCCCCGCACCCCCTATCAGGAAGTCGTCTACCAAGCCCTGCAACAACCGAGTGTTCGCGACCTCTTTACCCACCGCCCCGGGCAGTTGGCGTACAACGAGCAAGCCATTGTCTCCATCGACCATGAACAGAACGAATGGACCTCCGGCACCATTGACCGCCTGGTGCTCACCACCGATGCCGCCGGTAAGGTAACAGCCGCTCATATCATCGACTACAAGACCAACCGCCCGGTGCCGAAAGAGGGCTACACCGATTTCTACACCTGGCTCCACGATCACTATGAAGCCCAGATGACAGCCTACCGCGAGCTTATCGCAAAGGCTTTTGAGCTCCCGTACAGCGCCATCACCCTCACGCTGATCTCCTGCCCCAACGGAGCACCCGCGCGGGTGGTTTCGTACGAATCTGCGATTTGACCACACCAAGAAGCGACACTTCCGCCGGAATCCCATGCGGGTAGGCATGAATAATTCAGCCCTGCATTACCCCCATATAGCCAAGCGCAAGCAGCGGAGGCAGCGCCATGAGGGGCCAACCGATGGCGTACCACGCCCCCTCGCTCACACGCCCACGCAAAATCATAAGCAACCACACACAGACAACGGCACCGGCATATACAGGACAAAAGGCGGCAATCCGCCCGTCTTCGGAAGCACGGTCTAACAGCTCCACCAGGGCCGCCATGGCAACAAGGGAACACAGCACCTGCATAGCGATGCCGGGCGGCTGCAGACTGCGGCGCAGGCGGAAGAACAGGGCAAAGGCAAACACGGCAAACCAGAACGGCATGCGCAGGCAAAAACTATAGGGATGAACACTGAAACTGTAGAACAGCCCGGGCTGCAAACAAGCCCACATCAGCGCCACCCCGAGGACAATGCAGACCAACAGGGAAGTACCCCGGTACGTCGACAACAGCCCTGCCACCCCACAGACCAAAACCGACACCATCAGCGAGCGCAACAGCCCGACAGGCACATATAGAATAACGGGATACACCGCCGCCACCAGCGCCACCACCAAACAGACAAACAGCGTAGCGGACAACCATTGCCACTCAGTGGGAATGATATTCGCCGCAGCCGCCTCACCACGCAACCGGAAATACCGGCGCAACCGGCAGAACAAGACACAGACCCATACGCCCAACCCTACCATGACCGGCACATACCAGGGCATCACCACGACCCCAAACTGAGCCACATGGTACAACACCCAACACATCACTGCAACCACGGCATCAGCACCGGAAGCAATGAACAGGCGGGGGGCAGCTTGCAGGAGTTTCGGGAGTCGGTCAGGCACGGTACTGATTATTTTCCATACAAAAGCAGGTGTTAGCAAGCATTCTGCATGTCATGCGCTTGTGTTAACATTGTGTTAACACACAAAAGACATGTTTTGTACTTGCCATGAGCGGTCGGCTTGCCCTATAATGACCACATGGAATGGAATGACGCTTTCATGAGTTTGCTGCGAGACGCGGTGGCGCGCTACCATGAGCGCCCGCAGACCTCCGCCCACAATTTCTTTCTGCCGGCCGAAGTTCAGCTGCTGGCTGATATGGGGTACACGCCTGAGGAAATGCACGCGTACGTGCAGGACTACGCTGTACTCGGCGACCCGTCCCCCAGCACCATTCTGCTGATAGCGGCAGCCCGGCGCACGTTTTTCCTGACGGCTCAGCGCGGTATATCGGGCAACGCCAAGCCGGTGCGGGCCAATGACCTGCCGCCGGCAGATGATGATTTTCAGGGGATTCCCTACCTGCCGCGCATTATCCGCAAGGCGGAAGCCAAGCTGCACGGCACACTCGATGCCGGGTTAATGTACTATGACGACCAGGACCGCACCTTCCTGCGCGAGCACGGCAACATACACCCGGCTGATTTCCTGTACCTGGCCTGGACCGCCCATGGCGACAAGCAGAAGATGGTGAAGGCCGTACTCAATGCTATCAAAACAGCGGCCGATGCGGCTGCCCCCGAGAACCGCTCCGCCGCCCCGCAACCGCCCGCCCCCCAGGCCACCGTGGCTCCCGTGCAGAGCGAGCTTAAACTTGACTGACCCGCCGGCCCATGGAACGCCCCCCCGTTATCGACATACCCCACGGAGATGAAGTCTCAACCGAGCCGCAGCGCCGGGCTCTCGAGGCGATGTCGCAAGACCTGGTTGACAAGCTGAACGCCATGGTGGCCGAGCAGGAGCGCCGAGCTCACGAATTTGCCCGGCAGCAGCACTCCCTCTCCGCCCTGCCGACACAGACTCTCCCGGAACTCAACGCACCGATTCCAACCGCGCTTCCGCAGGTGCAGCCCCAACAACAGCCCCCCGCCGGAATCAAAGCGCGCATGAATCAACCGGCCATCACGAACGGCCCTGCCCTGCCCCCCACACCGCAGGCACCTGCTCTACCCCCCACACCGCAGGCACCTGCCCGGCACCATACCACCCATGATTACCAATGGGATACCGGCTCCGATGAGCCCAAGCGCTACAAGATGCCCACCATCATCCGCGAGCCGGAGCAAGATAAGAAAGAAGGCACCATCGGCGCCGGCACCATCTCCATTATCATTTTCATTATCATCGTGCTCATCATGCACGGCTGCTAGTAATTTTTTACATCCCGCTCAGAATATATGACCGCACACACCCTCATAGCCCTGGCACTCGGCACCTGCACCCTGGGGTTGCTCACCTCATGCGAGCCGAAACAGGAAACCCAGTCTCAGACAGACGTGGTAAAAGTCAAAGCTTTCAAAATCAAGAAACAACAAGTTACAGACCACGGTGAATGGTTCGGCTACCTGCGTGGCAAGAACGACACCGATATTCACCCGAAGGTGAGCGGTTTCCTGATAGCCCAGGAATACAGCGACGGCAAGCCTGTAAAAAAAGGTGATGTGCTTTTCCGGATTGACCCGTCCATGGCTCAGGCCGAACTGGCCCAGGCGGAGGCCAACCTGCAGGCGGCAGAAGCAGCCTTGGCGGCAGCTGTTGCCACGCGCGAGCAGGTCAAGCTCGACCTCGCCCGATATGAGCAACTCGTCAAGACCAGCGCTGCCTCCGAAAAACAAGTTACTGATGCCCGCCATAAGCTGCGCGCGGCAGAGGCCAGCGTGAAGGCCTGCGAGGCCGGAATCGAGCAGAACAAAGCCGCCGTCTCCACCGCCCGCATTAATCTCGACTACACCGTCGTGCGCGCACCTTTCGACGGCATTGTCGGTACATCCAACGCCTCCAAGGGCGACCTTGTCACCTCTGCCACCAAACTGGCCAACATTTCTACCGTTGACCCCATACGTGTGGATTTCTCCATCAACAGCGATGGGCTGGTGAACTCCTTCCGCCGCTTCGGCAACGTACAGTCCGACAAAAAGAACCCCGAACTGACCTCCCCCGGCTTCGATTTGATACTTGAAGACGGCAGCGTCTACCCGCACAAGGGCACCCTGCTCTCCATGGAAAGCAAAGTAGCCACCACCGGGCTCATCGATGTGGAAGGTGAAGTGGAAAACCCGGAGGCCCTGCTGCGCGGCGGCATGCCTGTACGTGTGAAAATCCCGCTGCGCACCAAAGAGGCGCTGCTGGTGCCCGCTGTTGCTATTCGTCCCGTGCTGCGCAACAACTTCATTATCGTGGCCGACAAGCAGGGCAAGCCCCACACCATCCCCGTAGTCATTGACGGCAAGTACGATATCACCATCACTGAAGAAGACGGGTACACCACCACCCAGCAGCTGGTGGCCATTAAAGACTACGCCCGCCCCCTCATGGACTACTTCCGCGAGTATGGCTACGAGAATGCCGAAGATGTCCCCGTGGTGGCTGACCCCGAAAACGGCGTACGCGCCATGAACATCTCCTCCTCCAACAGCCGCCTGGCGAAAGATGACCCCACCCCGCGCGGCACCATCGTCACGGAGCCCTTCACCTTCCGCCCCACCCTGACAGCCGCTGAACAGAAGGTGATGGATAAAGCTGAGGGCAAAGCAAAGCCGGCAGCCCCCGCCGCCCCGGCTACCGCCAGCCTTCCCCCCTTCCCGGTGCAGGTGATGCCGCTCGTGCAGCAGGATGTCGCCGTACAGGACGAATGGTTCGGCACGCTGCGCGGTGAGGAGGAAACCGACATCCGCCCGCAGGTGAGCGGCTTCATTCTTACGCAGAACTTCCGCAACGGCACTATCGTGAAAGAGGGAGACGTGCTCTACACCATCGACCCCGCCCCCTATCAGGCTGCTCTCGACCGCGCCCGCGCCAATCTGCTGGCCGCGCAGGCCTCCCTCGAGCTGGAAAAAGCCAAGCTCGACCAGAGCCGCGCTGACCTGGAGCGCTACGAGAGACTGGAGGCCAACAGCCCCGGCGCCGTAGCCGCCAAAACCGTGGCTGACGCCCGCACCTCCACCCAGACCAACGAGGCCGCCGTGCACAAGGCAGAGGCCACCATCGCCCAGGCTCAGGCCGCCGTGCAGCTGGCGGAAATCAACCTCGGCTACACCACCATCACCGCGCCCTTCAATGGCCGAGTGGGTATCAGCAAGCCTTCCATCGGCGCCCTGGTCAGCCCCACGGACCGGCAGCCGCTCGTCACCATCTCCTCCATCAACCCCATGCGCGTGGACTTCAGCGTGAGCGGCAAGGGAGCCCTGCAAACAATCGAGGCCCTGCAACAGCACAAGGTCGGCGAAGGCAAACGCCCGCAGTTTGACCTGGTGCTCAAAGATGGCTCCGTCTACCCCACCAAGGGCGAAATGATATCCATGGACAACTCACTGAGCACCACCACCGGCACCTTCGGCATCGTCGGTCGTGTGGAGAATGTGGACCAGGGGTTGCGCAGCGGCATGCCGGTGCGAGTGCGTGCAGCGATGAACCCGCTCAAGGGGGCATTCCTGGTACCGGCCCGCGCTCCCATGAATGCCAACGGCCGCGACCTGCTGCTGCTGCTCGCGGCAGACAAAGCCCCCACACCGCTGCCCATTACCAAGGGTCCTATGGTGATAGTGCCCGTGAAGGAAGAAGGCGGCAAGGAAGTCGTGCAACCCATGTATGTGGTGGATGTCGACCGAGCCTCTGTCATACCGCCCATGCTGGAGAAAGCAAAGGCAACCAGCCTGGATGCCATGATTCTGGGCGGAGCCGGTGTTGACAGCTGGGACGCCCTGGTGCTGAAAAATGCCGAGGTGGCAGACTTCCGAGCCCTGCTCGAAAAACAGGCCGGCAGCCCCCTGCCCGATGACCTGCTGCAAAAAGAACGCGCCGCTGACTGGAAAACCCTCGCACTGCGCCGCGCCGGTGTGAAAAACACCAAGGAGCTCGTGCTCAAAGGTGCCGGCGCTAAAGATGAGCTCGAACTCATCGCTCACGGTCAGGGATTCGGCTCCGCTATGGAGATGATTCTCAAAGCTATGGGCTTTGAAGACATGGCCAATGTCCCCGTCATTGTGGAGGGAACCCTCATGGCTGCCAGCCAGACCATGGCCACCAACATGGCGGCAGAACAACGCGTCAACAAACTCACCCCCACCCCCTTCCACTATGTAGCCCCGCGCACGGTGGTCGACTCCGTCACAGCCGACGCCGACGCCGCCGTTGCCCCGCAGTTCAAATAACCCTTAACCCGCCAGTCTATCATGTCACCGTTTTTCATCAAACACCCCATCATTGCAGGCGTCATCTCCATCGTTACCACGATGCTGGGTGTCATCTGCATGCTGGCTCTGCCCATCTCGCAGTACCCGGATATCACCCCCGTCACCATTCAGCTGAGCGCCACCTACCCCGGTGCTAACGCGCAAGAGGTGGCAGACGCCGTGGCAACCCCCATCGAGTTACAGCTCTCGGGTATTCAGAGGATGGACTACATGAACTCCACGTCGTCCAACAACGGCTCGTGCTCACTCAACGTCATCTTCGAACCCGGTACGGATGCGAATACCAACCAACAGCTCACCTACATGCGCTACAGTCAGGCAACCTCGCAGCTGCCCTCCACCGTATCGCAGATGGGTGTGACCATTAAGCAGTCTGCCGGTCTACCCCTCATGATTTACGCCATCGACTCGCCCGAGGGCTTCTTCAACCCCATCGACCTGACGGGGTATGCCTACATCAACCTGGTTGACCCGGTCAAGCGCGTGAAAGGTGTGGGCGACGTGATGGTATTCGGCGGGCGCTACGCGGTGCGAATCTGGCTCGACAGTGAGAGCATGGCTCAAAAAGGCGTGACCGTTGACCAGGTGTACAACGCCGTTTACCAGCAGAACAACATCAACCCCGGCGGTTCCGTAGGCGCCGAACCCATGCCCGATGGCCAGGAATTCACCTTCACCATCCGCAACAAAGGCCGTGTGGACAGCATCGAGGAATTCGGTGACATCATCATCCTGCAGGATCGCACTCAGGCCGTTCGCCTGAAAGATATCGCCAAGATTGAGCTCGGCTCACAAATGTATTCCCTGGCAGGTCGAGTCAACGGACAGCCTGCCACCTGTCTGGCCATCTACCAGGCGGCAGACGCCAACGCGCTCGAAACCGTCAGCTTGCTGCGTGAACTCTTCGCCGAAAAAGAGAAGGTCATGCCCGAAGGTATGCGTGGTTTCGTATCGCTCGACACCACCACCACGGTGAGCGACTCCATCAACGAAATCATCCACACCCTCTTCGAGGCTCTGGTACTGGTAGCCCTCGTGGTGTTCCTGTTCCTGCAAGGGTGGCGCGCCACGCTTATTCCGCTCATTGCCGTGCCGGTATCACTGGTGACCACCTTCTGCTTCTTCCCCATCCTGGGCTTCTCGCTCAACACCATCTGTCTGCTCGGCATGGTGTTGGCCATCGGTCTGGTGGTGGACGACGCCATCGTAGTGGTGGAAGCCGTGGAATCCCACATGGAGAACGGCATGACCCCGCGCCAGGCAACCTTCGCCGCCATGAAAGAAGTGAGCGGCCCCGTAGTGGCCATTGCTCTGGTGCTCGCAGCCGTGTTCCTCCCCTCGGTGCTTCTGCCGGGTATCACGGGTACTCTCTTCCAACAGTTTGCCGTGACCATCGCCGTGTCGATGCTTATCTCGGCATTCAACGCCCTCACCCTCTCCCCCGCCCTCTCGGCACTCATGCTCAAGAACAAGAAGGAGCACAAGTCCCTGCTTACCCCCTTCTACAATGGGTTCAACAAGTGCTACGACTGGGTGGCTGATAAATTCGCCGCCGTCTGTGGGTTCCTCTGCCGCAAGCTCTGGATTTCCATGCCCCTGCTGGTCGGGCTGGCTCTGCTCATCATCCCCACGGCCTCCCGCGTGCCGGGCGGGTTCCTGCCGTCCGAAGACCAGGGCTTCCTCATCGCCGGCGTTATCATGAAACCCGGCTCCTCCCTTCAGCGCCTGACGGACGAAACCGTTACCGTGGAAAAAGTGCTCATGGCAGACCCTGCCGTGGACAACGTGGTATCCATCATCGGCATGAACCTGATGATTGGCGTGCAGACCACCAACGCCATGACCTACTTTGTGAAGCTCAAAGACTTCGCTGACCGCACCCCCATGGCAAACGGAGAGCAGCCCACCGCTGCCGACATCAACAGCCGCCTGCAGGGCGCCCTCCTCATGTGCGGGGCAGACGGCATCGTCTTCACAGCCATGCCCCCCGCCATCCCCGGTGTGGGTACCGGTAACGACATCGCCATGGTGCTCGAAGACCGTGAAGGTCAGGGTGTGGCCGTGCTCTATGAGCAGATGAAGCGCCTCGAACCCGCGCTGGAAGCCCACCCCGCCATCGCCAAAGCCACCGACATGATGCTGCCGGCCGTACCCCAGAAGAGCATCGCCATCGACAAGGATAAGTGCCTGGCTCAGGGTATCGACTACTCCGGCGCCAATTCCCTGCTGCAGTGCTTCAATGGCTCGCGCTTCGTGAACTACTACACGCAGTTCGGCCAGCAATGGCAAGTCTACATGCAGGCAGCCGGTATCAACCGCACCAGCACCGACCAGATTGCCAACTTCTACGTCGCCAACAACAAGGGCGAATCCGTGCCCCTCAGCACCCTCGTCACCATCAAAGACATCGCCGATACCGAGTTCGTGCAGCACACCAACAACTACAACTCCGGTAAAATCAACGTGGTCCCGGCTAAGGGTTACTCCTCCGCTCAGGCCATGGCCGCTATTGACGAGGTGTTCAACAAGGTGATGGACAAGACCAAGTTCGGCTACTCCTACGTCGATATGAGCTTCCAGGAAAAGAAGGTGCAGGACGGCCTCGGCCTCGGCGCCATCTTCACCCTCTCGGGCGTGTTCGCCTTCCTCATCATGGCCGCTCTCTACGAGAAATGGACCCTCCCGCTGGCCATCTTCCTCTCCGTCCCCATTGCCGTGTTGGGAGCCTTCTTCGGCCTGTGGGTATACGGCATGACTCTCGACCTCTACGCCCAGATCGGTCTGGTCATGCTCGTGGGTCTCGCGGCGAAGAACGCCATTCTCATCGTCGAGTTCGCCGTGCTGCAGATGGAGCGCGGTCAGAGCCTGCTCGACGCCGCCGTGACAGCCGCCCGCATGCGACTGCGCCCCATCCTGATGACCTCCTTCGCCTTCATTCTGGGTTGCGTACCGCTGCTCACAGCTGAAGGCTCCGGAGCCCTTGCCCGCAACGCCATCGGCGTGGTGGTGGTTATCGGCATGAGCGTAGCCACCCTCGTGGGCGTGTTCTTCATCCCCTGCTCCTTCGTCTTCATCATGAAACTCTTCCGCTCCAAGGTCAGCAAAGCCCACCACGGCCCCGACCCCGATGAGGAGTTCGCCTACGCCAAACTCGCCGAAAACGAGGACTAAAGCGAAGACAACATATTCCCCCCCCTTACCCCCGAAGGAGAGCAGCCCGCCTGCTCTCCTTCTTCGCGTTGACCGCCGGCCAAACGGGGGCGCAGGTGAACATTCACTACAACGGCATCATCTCGCAAGAAGTCGGGGTTATTTATTGAGAAAACTTGTTCCCGATTGTTTACAATTTCCTTTAAAATTTGACCTAATGAACACCCAATCGAGCAATAGGGAACAGAAGTCAGGAAATGTGTTATTCCGGTTTTGAGGGTCGGGTGGAGAAGTAGTACCCAACCCCGCGTTCGGTTGCAATGTAGTCAGCGTGTTCGCCCAACTTGTGTCGCAGGCGCTTAATGTGAGTATCCAAAGCGCGAGTCTGCGTCGTGTCAGAATACCCCAGGAGCGTCTGCTGCAATTTGTAGCGGTCCTGCACCTTATCAGGCCGCTCCATCAGGTAAGAAAGGATTTTAAATTCAGCAGAGGTAAGCTCCAGAGGCTCACCTTCCAGGGCAGCACTCTGATTGGCCTTGTCAACACAGATAGGGCCATGTTTAACAATCAGACGTGTTACACCTGAGTTTGCGCGATGCAGGAGATTGCGCACGCGAAGCTTCAGCTCTTTGCTGCTGAATGGCTTGGTTATATAATCATCTGCCCCCATATCCAAACACTCCAGCTTGTCTTCCATTTGGGCACGAGCCGTCAGGAACAACGTCGGGATATTCTTGGTCAGCTCGTGCGATTTCATTGACATGAAAATCTGCACGCCCGACATTCCCGGCAACATCATATCCAGAATCACGCAATCCGGCAATTGAGTGCGGATTCGCTCCCATCCCTCCGTACCGTTGTGAACAAGCGTACACTTGCACCCCTCTCGTTCCAGATTAAAGGCGACCAGCGCGGCGATATCTTCATCGTCTTCTACAATAATGATGTGTGCAGACATGGCTTTTCGTGCGGTTAGTATACACCAAACATCACCTTTTGGAAAGGGATTTTATGTGTCAAAATAGTCACAATTCATGTAGCTATTGACTCACCATAGAGAACTTGATAAATGAAAAAAAATGAGGTTTACTGAATGTGTCGACCGAAACAGGCGACACCAAACACAACACATACAACATGAAAAGTAATACCATAATGGCACTGGCCCTCGCCGCAGGAGCTGCACATCTCTCACAAGCTGCTGATTTCGATCTTGGCGCACACATGAAGGATGCGTTCAAGGTGTTTGATGCCAAGCGAGACAATGCAGAGAATCCCTATCTGCAGGAACTGACGCTGAAAATGCGAGGTCAGTACCAATGGGGGTATCTCGCCCCCGCTGGTGACGCTGACCGAGTAAAAGGCAATCGCAAGGATAATAACGAATGGCGCAGATTCCGCCTCGGCGCCCAGGCTAAAGCACTCAACATGTTCACCCTTAAAGGTATCTGGAAT
The DNA here is from genome assembly GCA_017477935.1 of Akkermansia sp. Lineage (GTDB taxonomy): Bacteria > Verrucomicrobiota > Verrucomicrobiia > Verrucomicrobiales > Akkermansiaceae > Akkermansia. The sequence continues at coordinate 20,858 of JAFVIC010000101.1, forward strand.
ATTGGCGGTCTGGATGCCCGTAACAAGTTCAGCGATGGGGTGTGGGAGCGCTCCCAAACCAAGGGGACGCTGGACGAACTGACCATTTCCACTACACTGGAGCCCGTCACTCTGACTCTGGGTAAACACAAACCGGCTTACATGGCAGAGTACCGCACCTCGAGCGCCAAGCTGATAACCTTGGAACGCTCCATGCTGGTCAACCAGTTGAAGGCCGAGAAGCTCTATGGCATTTCCGTGGCAAGCGCGGATAAAAAAGCCGACTGGAGTTGGAATGCAGGCCTCTGGGTAAATGGTCAACGCGACAACACCTGGCTGGAGCCCGCCCTCAACGGCAACGACAGCGTAACCCTGGGCATGTCGGTTTCCCGCGCAACCGGCAAAAACAGCCGCCTGCAGCTGGATTATATGCACAGCTTCCACAAAGACGGTGAAACGAACAGTGGTTCGGAGTATGCCGGCCCGGGCGCTCAGGATGTCGTAGCCCTGAGCTGGGAGGCTAAAAAGGATAAACTGAGTTTCTTGGCAGAATCACTGGCTGGCTTCAACGTCTACGGTGGAGATAAGGGCGCAGAAAACGTATTTGGCCTTGTGCTGATGCCCAGCTATCGCTTCTCTCCTCACTGGGAAGGCGTTGTGCGTTACCAACTGGCAAGTGGCAACAACGCCGTGAAGTGCGATAGCCGCTACTACACCACGAACTCCACTTACTCCGGCACGAGCGACAAATTGCAAGGTCTGTACGTAGGTGCAAACTACTATGTGAGCCCCACCGACCCGCACATGATGAAGCTCATGGTTGGTGCTGAATACCTGAACTCCGATGGCTGTGACGTCAACGGCAACAAGGGTTTCACGGGTTGGCAGTTCTCTTCTGCACTCCGTTTCGACTTCTGATGATTAACCTCTAACCACTTCTTACAAAATATACTATCATGTTTAAGAATCTATTTATAGCCGCTTTGGGGCTGAGCTCTCTTGCTCAGGCCGATATGGTGATTACGGGTGCAGGTGCCTCATTCCCTGCCCCTGTGTACCAACAATGGACCTACACCTATTCACAGGAAAACCCGGACACCCGGATTACCTACCAGAGTATGGGCTCCGGTGCCGGTCTGAACCAGATTAAAGCCGGAACGGTTGATTTTGCAGGCTCCGACAATCCGCTGACCCTGGAACAGCAGGAAGCAGCCGGTATCGAGCAATATCCCATGCTCGCGGGAGGCGTCGTTGTTATCGTCAATCTTCCCGGCGTCAAAAACAACCAACTCAAACTGAGCCGGAATGTTCTTGCCCGTATTTTCCTGGGAGAAATCACCAACTGGAGCGATCCCGCCATTAAGGCGCTCAACCCGAAGGTGCGTCTTCCCAAGCTGAAAATTACGGTAGTCCGCCGTTCCGATTCCAGCGGCACGTCCTTCATCTTCACCAATTACCTCTCCAAAATTTCCGAAACCTGGAAGAACAAAGTAGGTCAAGGCTCCTCGGTTAAGTGGCCGGTGGGCATCGGGGGACAGAAGAACCCGGGGGTGTGCAACAATGTAGCCCGAACTCGTGGTGCCATCGGTTACACGGAATACACCTACGCCGTGCAAGCGGGACTAGCCTGCGCCATGCTGGAAAATGCCAGCGGGAACTACGTAGCCCCCTCGCAAGCCAGCTTCTCCACCTCCGCCGCAGCAGCAGACTGGCAGAACGCCCCCGGCTTCTACATGGAGCTTACCAACGTGCCGGGCGCTACCAGTTGGCCTATTACGGGTGTCACCTACATTCTGCTTCGCAAGGATGCGCCTGCTGAGAAAAAAGCAGCCCTGCGCGACTACTTCATGTGGTGCTACACTAAGGGGGCAGCCAATGCCATCAAGCTCAATTATGTAGCACTGCCCGATTCTGTGGTAAAGCTTATTGCTCCCAATCTTTAACCCACACTAAAAAACAACGCCCCTCCCCCCCCCCCCGCAGACCCTGAGTCTACGGGGGGGGTTGCTGCCGCTCCGGCTCCCTTTCGCCAGCCGCTCGGGTTAAATCTTGCCGGTCAACAAGGTTAAATCAGCCTTGCAGGCTACGCCCGCCCAATTCTCATGGGAAGACCTGATGGCAGGCCAAAGGAAGCACTCTGAGATACATCCGCCACGCATAAGAAACCGCTCAGGCGCGAAATAACACAAAGCCACCCGGGGAAGCAGCCGGGCGGCTTTGTGTTACCCGCAAAAGAGCGGGATTTTAAACTCATCTCATCTGCCGCAGGACTTATGGCGTATAATACAGCCTGTGCTCAGGTAGATAATCTGCTGGCATATATCGGTAGCCAAATCCGCTATGCGCTCCAGATCACGAGCAAGTCCAATGCAATCGATATAGTATTCAGCAGCTGCGGGGCACAGCGCACACGCAGCACGAGCATGAGCACGATGCTCACTGCGCATTGCATCTACCACGTCGTCGCGCTCAATTACCTTGTGAGCCAGAGAAATATCTGACGACTCGATGACCTGTAACGTATCGTGCAGCATTTCGAGCACCAGCTGTTCCATGGGCTCGAAATCAAACATCTCCTGCCCCGGTATCTCCTGCAGCTGCGCAATATGCAACGCGCGCTCAGCCGTATGACAGGCAAAATCAGCCATACGCTCCAGAGAGGCGTTTATTTTAATGCAAGACACAACCGTCCGCAAATCACCGGCTACGGGTTGATACAGAGCAAGCACCTTCAAGCATTCCTCTTCCATGCGTATTTCCTCGCGGTCGATGACTTCATCGTAAGACATAATGCTGCGAGCCAGCTCGACATCGCCGTTCTGAAAGGCCTTGTTGGCCTGCTCTATGGTTTGCTCTACTACGGCGCCTTGGGCGCAGAGCTGGCGGCGCAGATTGGTAAGTTCAGTAATAAAATGATTGTTCATGATGTTGAAGCGGGTATAAGGTTAACCGAAACGACCGGTAATATAGTCTTCTGTCTGTTTATGTGTGGGATTCGTGAAGATTTTGGTAGTATCATCAACTTCCACGATACGGCCTTTGTAGAAAAATGCCGTGCGGTCGGAGATACGAGAGGCCTGCTGCATGTTATGAGTCACAATAACGATGGTGTATTTCTGCTTCAGTTCCAGCACAAGCTCCTCAATGCGCAAGGTTGCTACCGGGTCAATGGCGCTGGTGGGTTCATCCATCAGGAGCACTTCCGGCTCAGCGGCCAAAGCACGAGCAATACACAAGCGCTGCTGCTGACCACCGGAAAGAGCCATACCGCTGGATTTGAGCTTATCTTTCACTTCATCCCACAACGAAGCCCCTCGCAGCGCGGCTTCTACGCGGTCGCCCATCTCGCTGCGACTAAGTCTGTAGTGTAATTTCAACGGATATGCCACATTATCAGCTATACTCATAGGGAACGGCGTGGGTTTCTGGAAAATCATACCTACTCGGTGACGTAATTTCAGCAGATCAACATCCGGCGTTAATATATTCTTGCCATCCAGCAGTACCTCACCTGTGGCATATTGGTTGCGATGAAGCTCAAATATGCGATTATAGATGCGCAAGTGAGTGGATTTTCCACAACCGCTTGGTCCGATAACGGCCGTTATTTTGTTGGCATGTATGTCCAGGTTATTATCGAAAAGCGCCTGGTTATTCCCGTAGAAGAAGTTGAGGTTACGGGCCGATATTTTAATGTTGGTTTTCATGAAATAAACAACGGGTTACAATATTGATAATCAGTATAAAGCCGGCCATAACCAGAGCAGCGCCCCACCCCATGGCATGCATGCTTTCAAAAGGAGAATTCGTCGTGTATTCAGTAATAAGTACCGGAGCACTAGCCGTAGGCTCGCTGAAGAAAGAACCCGGCCACGTATCTGCAAATAATGCCGTGAACAACAAGGGAGCAGTCTCGCCACTGACTCGCGCCAGCGAAAGCAGAATGCCGGTAGCAAGTCCATTGCGAGCACTACGAGCAACGATATCCAACGTCGTACGCATACGGCTCATCCCCAATGCCAAGGCAGACTCTCTCAGTGTATCCGGAACCATAAGCAGCACGTCCTCCGTTATGCGCATAATCACAGGAAACATAATGATAGCCAGCGCAATTGTACCCGCCATACCGGAGAAATTCCCCGAGGGAATGACAATCAACGCATAAACGAACAGACCTATCAGAATGGAAGGCACGCCCATCATCACATTTGCGCAGAAGCGTAACATATCTGCAAACTTGCTATTCTTACCGAATTCGGCCAGGTATATACCACCGGCCAACGCCGGAGGAACAGCCATCACCGTTGCGCCTATAGTCATGATGAGAGTGCCGAGCAAGGCGTTCGCCACACCGGCACCGGGCTCACCATGCGGCTTGGAAGGAGAAGTAATGAACTCCCAATTAATGACAGGAGCACCATTGCAAATAACAGTATAGAGAATCCATCCCATCCCACCTAAGGCGATGCAAATGGAAGCCACGGCCAGCAAATTGAGCAATTGATTAGCCGCCTTGCGATAAATAACAGGTCGAGGTGTCATATTCTTAAATGTTTAATGTTTTTCTCCACGTTTGGAGGCTGTAAGGCTCAAATAATAGCGCGTAATAAGTTGTATACCGAAACTCAGCAGCAGCAGCACCAATCCCAGCGCAAACAACGCGCTTTGCTGCAATCCGGTAGCTTCCGCAAAATTATTGGCAAGAGTCGCCGCAATCGTCGTACCGCAGGAATATAGACCCGCAGGATTTTCCATCAGGTTCCCAATCACAAAGAGCACAGCCATGGTCTCGCCCAACGCTCGCCCCATGCCAATGAAGATTCCGCCAATAATGCCGCGAATACCGTAGCGAACCACGACATCACGGGTAACTTCCAGCCGAGTACACCCTAAGCCATAGGCGGACTCACGCAGCATTGGCGGAGTCATGCGGAATACATCGCGCATCACAGCGCACATGTAGGGCAAGACCATAAGTGCCAGAATCACCCCGGCACTCAAGAAGCCGAACCCACAGCCAAAGCCATCCTCACCCAGCAACCAAGCCCCACCCGGCAGATAAATCAGCCCCAAGGTTTCAGAGAGGAATGGTTGCACATAGTCCTGCATAAGCGGCACGAGTACAAAAAGCCCCCACATACCATAGATAACTGACGGAATTGCTGCCAGCAAATCCACACAATGACTTAGCGGACGGTTCAGCCAATCGGGCGTTTCCGTGATAAGCAAAGCCACGGCAAATGAAAGAGGTACAGCCAGCAGCAGAGAAATCAAAGTGGTAAGCAATGTGCCCAGCAAGTGAGGCAAAGCGCCGTAATCATCTACAGCAGGGTCCCAATTGCTCCCCCAAAGGAATGGCAAACCAAAGTGTTGCCAGGCATCTGCCGAATGAATGCAGAGCTGACCAAATATACCTGCGATAAGCAGTAGAGCCAATACTGCTCCGGCCTGGCAGATGGTGCGGAATAAGGTATCTGTATGTTGCATGGTTTGTGTTGCTCATACTAAAACACATTTGTATCCGATTGCGCAAGAATTGTTCCGTGAGTTAAAAGCCACCTCATGTGTGTCAAAAAAAACACAATCCCCTCGCGCATGATGTATTTTGCTTTTCTACGGCGTTTTTTTCTGCTACAGTAGCGTCATGTTAAGCTGGGACGTTGTGCTGGGCCTCACCATTTTGTCTTTTGCCCTACCGTTTATATTTCTGAGCTGTAGGATAAAAAGCACCCGCTATCGTGCTCAAATCGTACAGCACGAAGCCAAACATCTGCGTGCTATGCTGGGGGAGCTGGAGGATCGTGTTCGCCGCGACCAAACGCTGTTTTTGGAAGCGTTGGGCGTGCCATTTCTGTTGATACGCTCCTCTGGACGCGTCGTCATGGCCAACAAAAAGGCAACCGAGCTCGTGGGGCAGAATACACTCGTCCATACCAATCTGTTGAGAATGTTACCGGATAGCGAATTAAAAAACTTCTTGCAACAGGTATGCGCCAGCACTGCCCCGATTCGCCAAAATGTTTCAGTACGCCGAGGGAAAGAACAACGAATATACCGGGCAAAAGCTAAACCGTTGGAAAATCGGGAGCGTCACATCGGCATCGTGTTCCTGGATATCACCGAAGAACAACGAACCCAGATTATACGCAGGGATTTCGTGGCCAATGCGTCCCACGAGCTACGAACCCCACTTACCCTTATTATGGGGTATCTTGATACCCTGCTCGATGAGCCTGAGACAGCAGAAGATGCCGTGATACGCCAACGTTCACTTGGCATCATGAAGCGCAATGCCGACCGCATGACTCGCCTCATATCCGACATGCTGACTCTTTCACGCGTCGATTCCCCGGACTCGAGCTATTTAAAAAACGAAAACTTCAATCTGCAACAACTGGCAGAAGATGTTTGCCTGCGCTTAAAATCAATGATTGATGAGCAGCAGGCCACCGTATCAATCGACATTTCTCCACAACCTTTTGACATGCTGGGTGATAGTTTCTACTGGTCTCAGGTTATCTTCAATCTGATGGAAAACGCCTTAAAGAACAACCCCGCACCCGGGCTGCACGTTACGTTGATGGCGAAAATAGAGAATAACGATACCCGCTCCATCAAAGTGATAGACAACGGCATTGGAATTTCCCCGGAGGCCATACCCTACATCTTTAATCGTTTCTATCGGGCAGATGCAACAGGTAAAGTTAAAGGCACCGGCCTCGGGCTCGCGATTGTACGCCATGCTGTAGAAGCACACGGCGGTACCATTTCCGTAGAAAGCACACCGGGACACAGCACAACATTTACCATCCTTCTGCCCACATTATCCGCAGTGTGACAACATCTTAGTATGTAGTAGAGGGCCCTTCAGTCCCACACGGAGCCACCCTATTTTGCTGTATTGCGCTACTTTGTGACGAAAAAGCCACAAAGCGTGTGGCGAAGGCTTCACACAGAAAAGCGTGCATGCGGTGGGCGCTACATGGTAGGATATGGGGCGTATGAACGAAATGTACATCGCGATATTGGCCATCCTGCTTTTGCTGGCCGTGTTTGACCTGGTAGTGGGCGTATCGAACGACGCTGCCAATTTCCTGAACTCTGCTGTGGGCTGCAATGCGGCTCGCCGCAGCATCGTGCTGGCAGTGGCCGCAACAGGTATCATACTGGGAGCCTCACTCTCCGGCGGTATGATGGAGATAGCCCGGAGCGGCGTATTCGTACCCGCACAATTCAGCTTTCACGGGGTGATGATTATCTTCCTCGCCGTCATGCTGACGGATGTGATATTGCTGGATCTCTTCAACACCTTCGGGCTCCCGACCTCGACCACGGTTTCGCTGGTGTTTGAATTGCTGGGCGCGGCAGTCGCCGTGGCGCTGTGTACCATCTATGAAGGTGGCGAACAGGTAGCCCGGCACCTGGGTGCTTACATCAACAGCAGCAAGGCACTCTCCATTATCTCCGGCATCTTCTGTTCCGTTGCCGTGGCATTCACCTGCGGTTGCGTAGTAATGTGGTTCTCCCGCCTGCTGTTCAGTTTCCGCTACCAGAGAGCTTACAAATACATTGGCGCATTCTGGTGCGCAGTATCCCTCACCGCCATCAGCTATTTTGCTGTATTTAAGGGTCTCAAGCACAGCTCTGTTGTCACCCCCGACATACTTGAGCGGCTGAACAACAATATCGGTCTTGTTGTACTCTGCACCTTCGGGGTGTGGTTCGTAGCATCCTTTATCCTGCAATACGTTCTGCGCGTGAATACCCTGCGTATCACCGTGCTGGCAGGCACCTGCGCGTTGGCTCTGGCATTTGCAGGCAATGACCTGGTAAACTTCATTGGCGTATTCATGGCAGCTGAATCCTCCTACCATATTGCCAGTGCTCACGTAGCTGCCGGCGGTACACTGGACACCCTGAGCATGGGCTCCCTGGCCGCTCCGGTACAGGCCAACGTATGGTACCTGCTGGCTGCCGGCGCGGTGATGGTGCTGGCTCTCTTCTTCTCCAAAAAGGCTCGCACCGTAACTGAAACGGAGGTAAAACTGGCTCGCAGCAACGGCGTAAGCAAAGAACGCTTCGGCTCCAGCCTGCCCGCACGCGCCGCAGTGCGTTGGGCGCTGAACGTCTCCCGATTCATCACCCGCATCACCCCCGGCCCCGTTGCGAGATTTGTTGCTAAGCGCTTCGAGCCACTCGAGCTCAGCGAGGACGACGGCACTGCTTTCGACATGGTACGCGCCTCGGTCAACCTCACCGTATCCGCTCTGCTCATCTCACTGGCCACATCGTTAAAACTCCCCCTCTCCACCACTTACGTCACTTTCATGGTAGCCATGGGTAGCTCGCTGGCAGACCGTGCATGGGGGCGCGATAGTGCCGTATACCGCATCACGGGTGTCATGGTGGTAATCGGTGGCTGGTTCACCACAGGCCTGCTCGCCTTCCTGGCTGCCGGTATTACCGCTTCGGTGATGATGCAAGGCGGCCTGTGGGGCATTGTCATCATGCTCCTGGTGGCCGGAGTCGTTCTGGTCAAATCCGCCTATCTGCACCGCCGGAAGAATACCGACACCTTGCCGGAACTCGACCTGAACTCCCCGCAGGTCATGCACGAGCTGGGTGAAAACTCCGTAAACCGACTTGGCCGCGCTTATGGCATCTACCGCGCTACGGTTAAAGCCCTGCTTGCAGAGGACTATAGCTCACTGAAGCGCCTGCGCAAGAAGACCCGCGAGCTCAACCGCACGCTGAAGGCTATACAGGAGGACCAGATTCTGCCCTGCCTGCAAACCCTGCCCGCTCGCCTGTATGACCAAGGGCAGCTCATACTCCGCCTGCATGAAAATGGGATTATGGTTACAGAATGCCTGCTCACTATTGTCAAAGCCTGCTACAAGCATATCGACAACAACCACGTAGGCCTGACCGCCGAACAGGGGCACGACCTCCTTTCCATGAGCGACCGTATTTCGGCATGCTTCCCTGGTCTGGCACTCAAGCTGCAGAGCGATGGCGGCTCCGGCATCGAGAGCATGATGGCACAGTCCGGCGACCTCAAGAATGAGTTTGCCCAATGCATCCGCGCCCATCTTATCCGCGCAGAGGAAGATGAGGTTGACATGCGCAACGGCATCCTGTACCTGAACCTGCTAAACGAAACCCGAGCCATGGTGCGTCACTCCTTCGCCCTGTTGCAGGATCAATCTGAACTCTTCCGCTCCCACACATAAGGAGCTATAGCGACAGCTCAAACAACACACACATCTCAAAGGAGACCAAGGCTGACTTCAAACGAAGTCGGCCTTTTTTGTATTCCCAACTTCAGAAAATACTCACATGAAGCACCACGATTTTTTGAAGGGGGAGCGGCTTTGTTTTGGCTTACACCGAGTAGGTGCTCCGCCGCAGATTGAGCAATCACGCAAAACAAAAAAACGCACAGTTTCATGCCCGAAGCTGAGCGTTTTCTGAGTAGCCTCGACGGGAATCGAACCCATATCTGCCCTTTAGGAGAGGGCCGTTCTATCCATTGAACTACGAGGCCGTGTGCGGGATATTACACACGAAGCAGGTACTTTTGGCAAGCCTGAAGTGTGACTTCAGGCGCCGAAAGCGGATTGCAGACGCGAAATCTGCGCGGGGTTAAGGTGAGCAGAGAGCACGGGGAGCATGCGGGGGAAGTACTCGGCGCGGTTCCAGCCGTGCAGGGGTTGCGGTGCAGGTTTCTCGAAAGCCCAGGTGGGTATGGGCAGCACGAGGTCGATAACGGCGGTGGTGGTGGCGGCCATGCGCTCGAGGAGTGCTGTCACCTGCTCTGCCAGCTCGGGCTGTGCGCTGAGCGCCCCCAGCACCCAGGTGTAGCTGAGGTGGTTGGGCGCGGGGTTGATGGCGGAGATGATGCCGGCGAGGCGCTCGGCCGGCAGGGAGTAGAGGGGCTGCAGGTGGGGCAGGACGCGCTGGTCGCTGAGGCTGAGCAGGGCTTCGAGCACAGCGGGCGGTGTGGTCTCTCGCGTGCGCAACATGCGGGCCAGCTCAGCCACGCCGGCGAGTTTCTCGGTGGCGGAGGGCTGAGCCAGGGTGGCCAGCTGCATGGCGGCAGCACGGCTGAGGGCGGGTTCAGGCTCGGCCAGGGTGTAGGGCAGCAGGGCGCGCCAGCCATCGCCCTTGCGGGCGGTGATGAAGCGCACGAGCTGTGCCAGACTGCCCTTGCGGCCGGCGGGGGCTACCTTGGCGGCAAAGATGTCGTAGGCGGCGAGGTTATCCTGCAGGCGGTCGGGGTCATTGCAGGTGACCAGGCCACAGGCTATCATGGCCAGGGGCCATTCATCCGCGCCGATTTCCTGCACGCGCACGGGGTCCTGCACCATGGCAGCCAGGCGCTCCAGCTCAGAGAGCATGGAGAAGTTGTCCTGAAAAAGTCCCATTGTGAGTTACGGTGTTAATAATCAGTTAGCTCCGCCGGGCAGAGTGGACATACCGCCGAAGGGGTCAGCGGAGTCGCCGGTGGCAGGGGCGGGTGCCGGGGTATCACCGAAGGGGTTGGAGGGGTCGATGCCGAAGGGATTGCCTGTGGAGGGTGCCGGGGCAGGCTCTGCGGCGGGCTGCTCGGCGGCCGGGGCAGCGACGGGTTTGGGGGAATCCACATCAAGCAGGGCGAGGCGCAGGCCAACGACATTCTCACGCACCAGGGGGCTGTAGGGGCAGATGCTCTGGAGCTGGTTGTAGTAGGTACGGGCGCCCTCAATATCACCACTCAGTTTGGCCAGATCACCGAGGGTGAGGTAGGCGAGCGCTGTGTAGGGGTTGGCAGGCTGGGCGATAATCTGCTTCCAGTAACCGGTGGCCTTCTCGGTCTGCTCTTCGTTCGTGAAGTGGGTAGCGAGGGAGGCAAGTGTGCGGGCGCGCAGCAGGGGGTTCTGCGTGGTGGCGGCAATGCTTTCCAGCTGGCCGATGGCCATCTCGGCCTTGGCGTTGTCGGTAAGCAGGGAGAGCGCCTCCATCAGGCGGGCGAGCTCGGCAGAATTGGTGTCGGGGTACTCGTTGTTAATGGTGGCGAGGGCTGTGGCAGCGTAGGCGGAAGGCTCGGCAGCGCCGTTCTGAGAGGCGGAGCCCATGGCGGTGACGATAAGGGCACCGGCGCTCTCCTGCTGCTGTTCGGTGTAGGAGTAATAACCGATGGCGGCGCTTGCCGCTACCATGAAAGCAATACCGCCGATGATAAGCTTCTTGTAGTGTTTGTTGAGGAAGATTTCGTGTTTGGCGGGTCCGAGTTCAATCTCACCGATGGCTTTGATTTCCTCAGGGGAGAGCGGCATTTCGTCCGGATTGGGGGTGTTCTTTTGCGTTTCCATGGTTCAGGATTTGTAAAGGTTGCTGAGCATGTGGATTCGATCCACGTCAAAATAGTTGTTGATACCGAGATTGTGGTAAATCTCGAGAGTGGCTTTGGAGCGATTGAGGGTGTAGAAATGGATGCCATCGACGTCGGCATCGAGCAACTCGGCGCACTGGTTGCTGGCGTAGTTGATGCCGATGCGCTCGATGCTGGACTTGTCCCCCCCGGCGCGCAGCATGGCCTTGAGCAGGCGGGCGGGGAAATTGGTGCCGGCGGAAAGCTCGGCCATGCGATTCATGCTCGATATGGAGGTCACAGGCATGATACCGGCGATAATCGGCACATCGATACCGAGCAGGCGGCAGCGGTCGCGGTAGTCGAAGAAGGCGTGATTGTCAAAGAAGAGCTGGGTGCAGATGTAGTCCGCCCCTTCATCGAGCTTGGCCTTCAGGTAGTCCATCTCGCGGATTCGGTTGCGCGTGTCGGGGTGCCCCTCGCAGAAACCGGCCACACCAATCGTCAGACGGTTAGGCAAGCGGTTGCGGTCTTCCCACTCGCGGATGAAGCGCACCAGCTCCGCGGCATGTCGGAAGGCGTCTTTTGAGGGGTCATAATCCTTCATGCTGCGGGGAGGATCACCGCGCAGAGCAAGAATGGCGCTGGCTCCGGCATTCGTGTAGCCCTCAAGAATGCTCTCGATTTCCGCAGCGGTGTGCCCCACACAGGTGAGGTGGGGTACGGTGGGTATGCCACGCTGCTGGATACCATGCACGACCGAGCGGGTCAGCTCACGAGAACCTCCGCCGGCGCCGTAGGTCACACTCACGAAACTGGGGCGGAACTCCTGAAGGCGCACCACGGTATCGAGCAGTGAGCGCGCCCCTTCCTCTGTCTTGGGCGGGAAGAACTCGAACGAGAAAGTCGGCGTGTTGTCGAACAGCGGTGACCGGGGGCGGGATGGCATAGCTCTAAAAATCAGAGGTCGGTAATCTCGTAAGGCTCTTCGGCAGGGGCCGGTTGTTCCGCAGGAGCCGGTTCCGTGGCAGGGGCGGGCTCCGCGGGGGCGGGTTCCTCAGCGGGGGCGGGAACCGTGAGCGGCTGCGGGGTCAGGAAGGTATTCTGGCGGCGCAGATCGCGGGCGGAAGCGAAGGGGGAGTAGACGACCTCATCGCCCGGGCGGGGCAGAAGCGCGTCTTCATCGACATCCACCTGCCCCTTGCCGAACTCCTGGGGGCGCAGGGTTGCACCCACCTGCCCTGACTCTTCGTCCTTAAAGTCCACCGTAGCCTCGCAAAGCACCAGCCCCTCGCGGCGCACGGCAATCACCAGCCCTTCAGGCAGCACATCTTTCACGGCCGGCTTGAAGAGAATGGAGACCCACTCTTTGTTGAACGAAGTCACCAGACCGATAGCGCCATCCGTCTTGGGAGAGGCAGGCACCTGCTCCTGAGCGGCCTGAGCCTTGCGGCGGGCTTCATCGAGCACGGCCTTTTCCTCAGCTTCGTAAACAGATTTCTCCGCCTCACGGTCAACCTTTTCCGCTTCGGCCACAGCCTGCTGCAGGCCGGTAGTCTCAGCCCCATCGCCATAGGCGCTCACACGGTCTCGATGGTCGGCCGTCTGCTGCTGATTCTGGCCGGCCTGACGGGAGATGTTGTAGATATTCTGGTCTGCCTGCATGGCGGGCAAGGTCACGAACACAACGTAAAACATAAGCCCAACCGCTATGACCAGCAGCGAGAGAATTGTGACACGAAAGGCATTCATGCCGCACAGTATAGCATATTCGAGCCCCCTTGCAAGCTCATTGTATGTCAGAAATCCCTTCCGGGGACATATTTTGCGCAGTGCATGACAAAACGACAGCCTGCCCCGGCAGCACGAACACCCCCGCCATCAGCATGCGCCGAAAACATTTTGTCAAAAAAAATGTGTTCTACCGCCTGCGCGGACAGTCTTTTGGCTTGCAAGGCGACATTCTGCGGAGTATATAAGTGTGCGAATATGTTTAACCTGCCGAACACCATAACCCTGATTCGCATTGCACTGGTCATCGTGTTTGCCGTCTCGCTGGCGATTGACAGTGTAGCCCCGTTCACCGATGGGGTGAGCCACATTGAATCACTGGAGTACAAGGGTTGGTGGTTTATCCCTGTTACCATTGGCAACTGTATTGCCCTGTGGGCCTTTGTGGCAGGTGCCATCAGCGATTTTCTGGACGGTTACCTGGCCCGCAAGTACAACCTTATCACCAACTTCGGCAAGCTCATTGACCCGCTGGCGGACAAGATACTGGTTAGCGCCGCCTTCATCTACCTGACCTACGTGGGCATGTGTCCCTTCTGGGTCACCATCCTCATCATTTTCCGCGAGTTTCTCGTCACGGGTCTGCGCCAGCTTGCCGTTGAGAGCGGGGTTGTGATGGCCGCCGACCGCAGCGGCAAGTGGAAAACCGGCATGCAGCTGGCCTATTGCATAGCCTGCCTGGTGCACCTGGGTTACGCCGGCAACCTGCCCGAGCCGCTTCACAGCCTCTCCATCGGGGTGGGTGGTGAGTGGCTGCGCGCCATTTTCCTGTGGTCGAGTGTCATACTGACCGTATGGAGCGGCCTGCACTACTGCATTTCGGGGCGTAGTTTTCTGCGTGGCTGATTTTTGGCTGGCAATGGCGCGGAAAATCTGCTAGAGTTACGGCTGTATCATAGCATCCTCCCCTTTTCCGCGTATGAAATTCTTTATATCTCTCATCGCCTCACTCACGGCTGCCGCCGTACTGGGCAGCTGCCAGCAGCAGAAAGCCTACCCGGTTTTCTTTCTGGTGCAGGATTCAAACACTGTTACCGAGGCTGCCGACAGCACCAGCGCCCGCATGATTGTGAAGTTCAACGGTGTCACCTACACACGCATGCCCATCATGTCGCTGGACCACTTCGAGAAGTTCCAGTCCCACGTCAACCCCGATGGCTCCTACGGCGTAACACTCTATGCCCGCAAAGAATGGCGTAACCGACTTTATTACAATACCGTCGACAAGAGCGGCATGCTCATGCTGCCCGTTGTGAACGGCCTGGCGATGGAGCCTATGCGCATTACCCCGGTGAATGACGGCGTGCTGGTCATCTGGAACGGGCTCAACGGCTACGACCTCAAGATGATTTCGCGCACGGTCGACCCGATTCACCCCGAACTCGAAGAGAAGCGCTACAAGAAGAAGAACCCCCGCCCCCTGCCCAAGAAGCCGGAGGACGTGAAGAACCAGACCCGCGACTTCACCGGGCGCACAGTTGGCGAGATTTACGGTTAACCATGGTACGTACCGCACTGTTCCAGCTGTTGCTCAGCCTGCTGCTGCTGTGCCCGTGCATGGCAGCCGGGGATTTGGTATTCCACCTGCCGACCGACAACCGCACCCTGTACAGCGAAGGGGGGGATGCGTATTTCATGTACGTAGACCGCACCTTCGAGGGGGTCACCAGCCGCCCCTGGCAGGCCGGTTCGTGGGGAATGGTGCGTAACCCCTACCGTGCCGGCAACGGCCAAATCATGTACAGCCGCATGCACGAAGGGATTGACGTCAAACCCATACGGCGAGATGCCAACGGCGAGCCGCTGGATGAAGTGCGAGCCATCGCCTCCGGGGTTGTCGCTTACGTCAGCGACGACCCCCGCAAGAGCAACTACGGGCGCTACGTCGTCGTTGCCCACCGTGTGCCCGAAGGCACCATCTACAGCCTGTATGCCCACCTGGCGGCCACTGACTGCAGCGTGGGACAGCAGGTCACCCCGAGAGATACCCTCGGTATACTGGGTTACAGCGGCGTGGGGTTAAACAAAACCCGTGCACACTGCCACCTGGAAATCTGCCTGATGATTAACTCGAATTACGATTTGATTGTGCAGCCGCCCACGAACAAGCACGGCTTGTTCAACGGGCTGAACCTGGTGGGGTTCAATGCCGCTGATGTTCTGCGCGCCTGTAAGGGCGGCAAGCCCTTCTCGCTCTCGCGTTATTTTGCCGGTCTGAAAGAGCACTACCGCGTGCGGGTACCCTGGCAGGGCAGTCTCGACATACTGCGCCGTCACCCGTTCCTCTACAAAGGGCGCTGGGGCCAACCCTGCCCGGCTGTGGATATAGCCTTCACCCGCGAGGGCATACCCATCGCCATCTATCCCGCTGCGCAGTCAGTCAGCGAACCCACCATCGTCAAATGCCGCCCCCTGCCCACCTTGCAGCAGAACGCCACCGTCAACCGCGTGAAAGGCAGCAGCAAAAACGCCGCCCTCACCGCCTCCGGGTTGCGCTATATCAATCTTTTCACCCACACGGGAGAGCCAACGCCCCCCGCAAACTGAAGTCATGAAGTTTTTCACCAAACACCACCACGCGATACTGCTGCTCCTGCTGGCCCTGAGCCTTCAGTGCGCAAACGGGCAAGACGTAGCCGCCGCCGAGCAATTACTGCGGGCCGGCAAACCGGCCGAAGCCCTGCAAGAACTGCAACTTGCCCCCACCACACCAGCGGTTCTTTATTGGAAAGGTCGCACCTTGGTGGAACTCAACCGCCTGCCACAAGCGGCCACTCAGTTTAAGGAGGTCCCGCAGGATAGCGTATTTTACCCCTATGCGGCCAAGGCAATGATATACTGCGCCTGGCAGAGCCCGGTGCTGGATTTCGTGGAATACGTTGCCCCCCTGACAGCAGTCAGCCACCCCGAGGTTGCCACCCTCGCACAGGCAGCCCTGGCTGAGCACCAGCTGCGCTACACCACGAGCGGCGATGCCTCCACCCTGGAGCCCCTGCGTGATATGGCAACCCGCCACAAAGAACTGCTGCCGATAGTGGAATTGCTCAATATCGAAGAAATGCGCCGCAACGGCCAGTACGACCGGGCCATCGAAGCCGGCAGGGTCATGGAAAGCAATCCCGCGGTGCCGCTTATCATGAAGCAGCGTACGCGCCTGGCTCTGGCCGAGGTGTATTACGACAAGACTGCCGCAGCCCCGCCGGCAGAAACCACCGACGACGAAGAAGATGTTGAAAGTGATGAAGGCAAAGGCGAGGAAACCCTGCTGCAATTCATTGCAGCCAACCCTGATTCCCCGTTGCTGGACGAGGTATTCCGCCGTCTCAATGCGCACAAAGCATTCGAGGAAAGTGAATACGCCCGCCGCCGACTGACGGAATGGAGCACCGAGCTGACCAAACCGCACCGAGCCGCGCTGGCCATGGCCGTGTTGCAGCGACTGCAGCTCCATGGCGAAAATCACGAAGCCAACGATGTCACCCTGGCCAATACGGCAGCAACACAGTTACCCAACGAACCGGTATCCCAGCTCATCATCGGAGAGCAGGTGCGCAGGCTAATCAACAGCGGCGACACCAAACAAGCCGGGCTCTACCTCAATATGATGAAGCAGGATGACACCAACCCTCGCTACCTCTTCTACAAAGCCTGCTGCAGCCCATACAATGCCCCGCAGACAGCCGAACTCTTCCTGCGCAGCGCCGAGCTGGCCTCCAGCGAGCTTCAATCAGCCGCCCTGTGCAACGCCATGTACTGCGCCGTCATCAGCGAAAATCAGCCCTTGATTGACAAGCTGCTGGCCAAAGAATTGCCCCCGCGGGTACGCCGAGCCATGCTGCTCATGCACGCCGGGCTCATCTTGCAGCGCAACCCCGAGCAGGCACGCGCAGAGATAGAATCCGCCCAGTTGCTGCACCCCACCCCCGAAGAAGAGGTGGAAATCGCCCTGCAACTTGCCGAAATTGACGCACAAACCAACCCGGCCGGCACCCTGGAGCGGCTGCAGCAATTCACCGCGACCCAACGCAAAGAGTGGGACAGTGAGCAGGCCCTGCGCTACTACGCCCTGCAGCAACACGCCACGGAAAAACTCTACCTCAGTGGGGAAGATGTTCCCGAGCCCACCGAACAACTGCGCCAATCGGTAGCGACAACCGAGCGTGAAGATGTGCGCTACACCCTTACCATCAACCTGGCGCACCGTCTCTCCGAACAAGGCAAGCACACAGAAGCCCTGCACCTGCTGCGCGAGCTGGCCGACAGTAGTACCGAACCGCAAAAGCGCGCCCGTGCCCTACTGCTCTGCGGGCGCCAGGCCGAGCAGCTCAAATCAATCGAGCAAATCACCCGCGCGGCGGAATACTTCGCCGAGGCTGCCGAATTACAGTCCCCCTATCGCTACAAGGCGCTCATGCTGCAAGCCCGCGTGTTGGCCTGGATTAACCGTGGGAAGGAGGCAAATGCCATCCTGACCGGCCTGCTGCGCCAGCCCGACCTCACTGTACCCGAAAGAGCCCTGGCTCTGAGCGTTCTCGCGCACGAGCAGGCCCTGCGCGGCACTCCGGAGGGTATCGAGGAATCGATTGCCACCAACAACAGCATCTTCGAGCTGGGTGAGTTGCCCCCCGCCTGGGAAACCCGAGCCCGACTGCAACGAGCAACCCTGCTGGCCCGCGCACATAAGAAAGCCGAAGCCACGGCCGAGTATCTGACTCTCATTGAGGGGGTGGCTAACTCCCCCACTGCTCAGAACCCCACGGATGAAGAGTGGTTCGTGCTGTACTTTGCCGCCTCGGGTGCCATTGCCCAGCACATGCAGCAAAAGCAGTACCACGAGGCCGCCAACCTCGCTGACCGTATAGCAGCCTGGCCCGAGCCCCCGCCATACGGCAGCGGCAAAACCGGGCTCGGCAAGCGCGCCGGACAATTCGCCAACTGGGCAGCCAACATTCGCAAGTTCAATTTCCTGACAGACGAACCGGCCACCACTCAGCAGCCATAACCGAGCGGAGCTCCGCTCAGCGCAGCTCACACCAGACCGGGCGGTGGTCGCTGGCGGTTGCAGTCGCCGAGCTGTCAGCTATACCGCACTTGGGGCGTCGCCCCATGCGCTGCTTCAGCACAGAGTTCACAAACACCTGGTCAAAGGTGAAATACTCGCGACCGTCTTCAAAGTAAAGAGTCCAGCAGTTCCCCTGCGAATCCTGCGGGTTCAGGCGAGTCAGCCCACTGCGCAGCCCCACTCCACGCACGAGCACACTCAGGCTCGCATCGCCCGGGCCGTCATTCCAATCTCCATACACCAGCACGGGCACGTGAGGTGTGCGCTGTTGCTGCTCATGCAGGTACATGGCCAGGGTGCGAGCCTCGCGCCGGCGCAGCGAATCGGCGGCAGCGGCATCTGTCCCGACACGCGATTTGAGGTGTGCACCGACTATACGGAACCGCCGGCCGTCCTCAAGCCCGATGGTGACATCGAGTATTCCGCGCAGCATCTTGCGTTTCTGTGAACCAAAGAGCCCCACGTCAGCCACCGAATCATTGCTCACGATGGGGTGGACAGACAGCAGCGCCAGCGCACGGTCCTCGCCCCGCCGCTCAAGAACATAGGTGTACGGGTACTCAAGACCGCGCTCCCGCAAGCGCTCGCACAAGTCCTCCAGAGCCTTTTCGCCGCCGATTTCAATAAGCCCGACCACCTCCGGAGCGACCTCAGCTATAACATCTGCCACGGCATTGCGCGCCTTGACCGACTTCGCACGGTTCACATATCGGGAGCGTGATTTTTCCCCGGGTACAAAATAGTTGTGCACATTGTACATCATGAATCGCAGGGGCGGCCCGGCCGGTGGCAGCGGGTCAAGTTGAGCCGGTTCCGAGACTGCTGGTTCACTCGAAACCACATTTTCGATGGCGGGCGAGCCCCCCGCACCCGGCACGCCGAAACGCAGCATCAGCAGCACACTGAGCAGCACCGTCAGCAAGATAAGTGCACAATCAGCCCTGGCGCATAGCGCAAAGAGATTGCGAAGTCTCTTGCTCAACTCTTTCATCCGGCTCGATCGAGTTGCTTAACTTTCTTTCAGCCAGGCAGCAACCTGAGGCGCTGCATAGGTGAGTATCATATCTGCCCCCGCGCGGCGGATGGAGAGCAGCGCCTCCATCATACACGCACGCTCATCAAGCCAGCCGGAGGCCGCAGCCGCCTTCACCATCAGATACTCGCCGCTCACATGGTAGGCCGCAACAGGCAAGTGGGTGTGCTCACGCATGGCTCGAATGACATCCAGGTACAGCGTGGCGGGTTTCACCATGAGCATGTCGGCCCCTTCCGCCACATCCAACTCAGCCTCGCGCAGGGCTTCGCGCACATTGGCGGGGTCCATCTGGTAGGTTTTCTTGTCGCCGAACTTGGGCGCACTGCCCAATGCCCCGCGAAACGGCCCGTAATAGGCCGAGGCATATTTGGCCGTATAGCTCAGCAGCGACACCCCGGTGAATCCCTCGGCATCAAGCGCGGCGCGCAGGGCGGAGATTCGACCGTCCATCATATCGCTGGGGGAAATGATATCCGCCCCGGCGCGGGCATGGCAGAGAGCCTGCCGACACAGGGCCTCCACCGTTTCATCGTTAAGGATTTCGTAGGAACCATCCGGGTATTCGCGCACGATACCATCCTGCCCATACGTATTGAACGGGTCGAGCGCCACATCGGTCATGACCAGCATATCAGGCACTGCGGCTTTGATGGCAGCGATAGCGCGCGGCACCACGCCATCGGGGTTCCAGGCCTCACTGCCGGCGGTGTCTTTCTTTTCCTCCGGCACCACGGCAAAGAGATCGACACAGGGAATACCCAGCTCATAGAGGCGGCGACACTCAGTCGCAATATCAGCCACACACCAGCGGGTGCACCCCGGCAGGGAAGCAATGGGGGTATTCGCCTCCCCCTCCTGCACAAACATCGGGTAAATGAGGTTGGCTGCGGTGAGAGTAGTCTCTTGCATCAGCCCGCGCATAGCGGCTGATTTACGGTTACGGCGAGGGCGAATCGGCAATTCCATCATGACGCCCAACAGCATACCACCTTTCACCGGATTTGTAAAGAGTGCGTGATATTATCTCTTGCAATTACGAACAAGGCGCGCTACAATAACCCGCACATGAAAGCTGCGCAAATCCACGAGGTGCTGAATCATTTTAACGTAACCCCCTCCAAATCGATGGGGCAGAATTTCCTGACGGACGAAAACATAGCCCGCTGGATTGTGAACCAGCTCGACATACAGCCGGAAGATTGCGTGGTGGAGGTCGGCCCCGGTACGGGAGCCCTCACCGAGCACATGGCACCGCTGTGCCGCAAGCTGATACTGGTGGAGTTCGATGCCCGCCTGGCAGCCTACCAGCGCGAGCGCTGGGCAGACAGCCCGCATGTGGAAGTGCACCATGCCGATGGCGCCACCTGGGACCCGCGTTGCCTGTTTGCCGAACAACCGGTGAAATTCATGGGCAACCTGCCCTACTCTGCCGGTGGTGCGATTCTGGCAAACTTCCTGACCGCCCCCTGCGCCTGCCAACGCGCCGTGGTCATGCTGCAGAAAGAGTTTATCGACCGCATTCTCGCCCAGCCGGGGGATGAAGCCTACGGCCTGCTCTCGCTGCGCATTCAGATGGATTGGGTACCTAAAGCGCTCAAAACCGTACCGCCGGAGGCGTTCTCGCCCCGACCCAAGATAGATTCCACCGTCATGCTGCTCACCCCGCGCAATCCGGTTGAGCTACCGCCCTACGACCACCGATTGATGGATGAACTGATGCGCCGCTGTTTCGCCCAGCGCCGCAAGCAAATGCACAAACAGCTCCCCGCCACGCCCCCCTGGGCCGAGGTTGCGGCGAAAGTCGGCATATCACCTACAGCCCGCCCCGAGGAACTGGGCCTGGCGCAGTGGGTTGCACTCACCAATGCCTACGACCCGCACCCGCTGGCCACGGTGGCACAAAAGGATGACGAGCTGTTCGATGTGGTGGATGAACAGGACTGTGTACTGCGACAAGCCACGCGCCGCGAAGTGCACGAGCAGGATTTGCTGCACCGAGCCGTTCACATACTGGTATTCAACAAGAATCACGACTGCCTGCTGCAGAAACGCTCGCACCTCAAAGACCGCCACCCCGGCGTGTGGGATTCCTCCGCCGCCGGTCACCTCGATGCCGGCGAGGATTACGAAACAGCCGCCCACCGAGAGCTGCAGGAGGAACTCGGCATAACCAACGCCAGACTCGTGCATGTGGGCAATCTGCCTCCTTCCCCACAAACAGGTTACGAGCATGTGTGCATCTATGCCGCCATGCAGGACGGCAGGGTCACTTTCCCCGCAGCAGAAATCGAGGGCGTGCTCCCCTTCCCCGCACGCCTGATTGACCGCTGGCTCGAACGCCGTCCGCAAGACTTCGCAACATCCTTTGCTCTGTGCTGGCAGAATGTACGCACCATGCTGGGTAGCGGGGTGTGATTTTTGTTATTTTTGCCATTTTAAGCTTGCAAAAACAAAAAAATCCTGTTAAAATTACCCCAGATAATTTTTCTTTCCAAGGATTTCATCATGAGGGCGAAAAACATCTCAAGATACACGTACAAAAAAACGGCGTTTCAAGGGTGGCGACTGGCTTTGAGAAGACAGGGTGAGCAGTTTGTTAAATACTTTGCCGACCGACAGTACGAAGACAGCACAGCGGCTTTCAAAGCGGCGGTAGCGCTTCGCAATGACATTCTGAAAGAGTTGAAGAAAGGGACCTCCCCTTCTGTTGTTTTTGCGGCGGCTCGTGAACTGACCCGGCAGAAGCAGTCGGATGAATGATACGGAGCGGCACGCCCTCAGCACTCATTCCCGAAGGAAAGGCTCTCTGAACATCAGGGAGCCTTCTGATTTTTCAATTCAACAGGTTCGGGCTTAGGGCGATAGGGCTTCGCTGCAGCCTGCACGGACTTCAGCCAGGGGGTGGCGGCGCAGCGAAGTTCGAGAGAGTCGAAGAGCAGCAGGGCGCGCTCCTTATCCCCCGAGGCAGCGGTGACCGCGGCCTGCATCAGCGCAGCGCGCACCCTGTCGGGCTCGCGAAAGTGCCGCTTGGCAGCCAGCGCAAAATATTCGACGGCAAGTGTATATTTTTTCTGTTCCGTGCACAGCCAGGCAAACATCTCGATGTAAAGAGGAGCGTTCGGGCTGCTCATTTTCTGCTCGACCGCCGTCTGGAGAGCCGGCAACGAGTCATTAGCACTGCGGCGCAAGTGTTGCCAGACAGCGTAGGGGTTATCCCAACCGGTGCGTGGATTTTTCGGGAAGGGGCGATAAAGCGGGTCACCCAGCACGATTCCCTGCCAACTGACAACCGGGGTAGCTGCCAGAGCTGCCTCGCCCACCTGTGCTCCGCCCAGCAAGTGCTGATAAAACACTTCATAGTCCAGACAAGCTCCCAGATAGGGTTCAAACACATTACCGGCAGTCACACAGGCTCCGCGCTTCAGCAAGGCGCTCACCCAAGTCACGCCATTGTACAAATCCGTAGCGCTGAACGAATGCAGGTGGCAGGCAATAGCCCCACGCCCCAGCCGGAACTGCGATGGAGCAGCCGGGGCAAAGGGGCCGTTGGCATTCCGATTGTACCAGCCGAAATAGACAGCGACCTGCTGCATGAGCGGGAATCCGTCTGCCAGCGTGGGGCGCGAGCTCTCATAGAAAAGGGGTTGGGCATGTTTGCGAGCCAGCTCTGCCGCGCGGGCTATCATGGCATCTCCCTCTTTATACGGGCCGCCGTTATCCACCACGACCCACCCCCACAGTCCGGTGCGCTCCACAAGGGCGGGTTCATTAATCATGCGGTAAATACTCGCCTCATCAGGCCCGTCGATTCGGCACACCATCATGACGCGCGGGCGCTCTTTCCGGTCGGGTATCGGCTTTTTGAAATGCGGGTTGTTGCCCATGCCCTTAGTGCCATATCTGGCGCCCAACAGCATGAGCTCCGAATCCACCGCGGCTTCGGTCCGCGACTGCCCCGTACCGACCGGCTTGCCGTTTACCACTTCCTCCTTCACCCGCAGGGGAATATCAGGCATCAGCACCATGGCTCGCATGAGCTTGTAACCGTTGCGCGGGCCGCAGGGCCACATCAGCCCCTGCCGGCGCCCCTGCTGCAACAGCGATTGCACAACCGAGCCCTCAAAATCACTACGGCTGATATCCCCGCGCTTCACGCCGAACAGGGGGAGCAGCTGTTCTTTCGGAATACGCCGTACTTCACAATACCGCAGGGCAGCAGCCCGGCTGAGGGGCGATTCAGCATTGTACACCACAGCCACCTCGGTTGGCTCGATACCCCAGGCGCACAGGCAGGTACATATCAGAAGAAAAAGATACCTCATAACTCCGTTCACGAGTTTACTCTAGCACAGTGCGGCACCCGTTGGCAAGATAATTGTGCGCCCATGATGCAGAGCAAGGAAACCCCGGCTCAGTCAGCAGACCGAACCGGGGTTTCGTTTACAGGGTTTTGCCCGAGGCGGGATTACTTCTCCTCGATGTGCACATCGTACACGCGGCCCATGATGTTGAGCTTCATGTCGCGGCCGGAGATAGCGGCGGATACGCCGACGGTGGACAGAGCAACGGGGGCGCCGTAGTTCTCCTCCTTCTTCACGGTCACAGGCTCAGGGCGCTTGCCGGCATAGTAGTCCTCAAGCTGCTGGGGGAACATGGCGTAAATCACACAGTTCTCGTCCGTGGCAGGAATGTTCTTAGCGGTAAGCTTGTCGCGCAGCTCCTGCATGCCGGGTTCCTTCAGGTCGGCGGGGCGGCAGGTAATGACGGGCTTGCCGGAGCGCTTGGCGCACTCGGCCTGCAGCTCGGGGTCGACGGGGGCCGGGGTGTGGCCGTAGTAGCCGAGAGCCACGTCCATGGTCTGGGGGGTAATCTGCTTCCAGCGACCGAACTTCACGTTGAAGGCGGCCTGAGAACCCACAATCTGAGAGGTGGGGGTTACAAGCGGAATCCAACCGAGGGCCTTGCGCACCACGGGAATCTCGGCCATCACTTCGTCGAACTTGTCCATGATGTTGAGCTCCTTCAGCTGGTTGCGGAAGTTGGAGAGCATACCGCCGGGCACCTGGTAGAGCAGCGTGGCGCTGTCCACCACCTCATTCTTGTGGCTGGTGAAGCGACCCAGGCTCTCGTAGACGGGCTGCAGCATGCCGGAAATCTTGGTGAGCTTCTCGGTGAAGTCGTCAGCCACCTGGGGGCAGCGGTCATACCCCTTCAGCAGGGCAAGCATGCGCATGCAATCGGGCTGAGCGGTACCGTTGGCGAAGGGAGAAATGGAGCAGTCAACGGCATCGGCACCGGCGTTGATACCGGCCACGTAGGCACCGGCACCCAGACCGGCGGTGTCGTGCGTGTGAATCCACACCGGCAGGTTGGTGCTCTTCTTGATAGCCTCCACCAGAGCAGCTGTCTCGCTCGGGGGAATAAGACCGGCCATATCCTTAATCACGATACCGTCGGCGCCCATGTCGGCAATCTTCTTACCGAGGTTGGCGAAGTACTCGAGGTTGTGCACCGGGGAGGTAGTGTAGCAGATGGTGCCGTGGGCGATGGCGCCGGCCTCTTTGGCAGCGCGGATGGAGGTGCGCATGTTCTCCGGATCGTTCAGGCAGTCGAAGATACGGAAGATGTTCATGCCGTGCTTGGCGCTGGTCTTCACGAAGGCCTCCACCACGTCATCGGGGTAGTTCGTGTAACCCACCATGTTCTGACCGCGCAGCAGCATCATGTGCGGGGTCTTGGGAGCCAGCTTCTTGAGGGTATCAAGGCGGTCGAAGGGCAACTCGCCCAGGAATCGCAGACCGGAGTCGATCGTGGCACCACCCCAGGTTTCGAGGGCGGAGAAGCCCATCGTGTCAAGAATCGGAGCGATTTCGAGCATCTGCTCGGTTGCCATACGGGTAGCGGCCAGCGACTGGTGACCGTCGCGGAGTACTGTGCAGTTGAATGTTGCAGGTTTCATGATTTGTCAGAATATAAAGACTTCAGGGTACAGACCCCCCATTTGTTGGTGACAGAGTAGCACGTTTGCCCCGCGCGCGTCAAGAAAATTCACTTCGCCGAAAAAAAATTACCCAAATACGGATATTTTTCTTGCCAAACGAAAAAAATGCTGTATCATCTCTGCACCATGACCCGCAAAGGTGGTATCAACAAGACACGTAAGGCTGTCGCCAAGCGTTTCAAGGTGACCGGCACGGGCAAGGTTCTGCGTCGCAAGCAGGGTAAGCGTCACATCCTCCAGAAGAAGTCCAGCAAGCGCAAGCGCGCTCTGGGCAAACCCGCTCTGGTGGACGCCACCCAGGTTTGGGCCGTTAAGCAGAACATGCCCTTCGCTTAAGCCGAGGAACATGGCCACAAGCCAGCCCCGCCCGCAAATCGGGCGGCCTTCATGCAGCCTGCCCGGCGTATTTTCCGCCGCGGATAGAACGGACGAGACTGCAGGGAGGTGAGGAAGAACAGTCCGCTCACAATACACAAGATACTAAAATATGGCACGTGCTACAAATGGGCCGGCTTCTCGCGCCCGCCGCAAGCGCATCCTGCTCCGCGCCAAGGGCTTCCGCGGTTTCCGCAGCAAGCTCTTCCGCTACGCTAAGGATGCTGTTTACAAAGCATGGCAGTATGAGTACCGCGACCGCAAGAAGAGGAAGGGTCAATTCCGCCGCTTGTGGACCGCTCGTATCTCCGCCGCCGTGCGTCCCCTTGGTCTTACCTACTCTCGTTTCATGGAGGGTCTGAAGGCCGCCAACGTTGATCTGGATCGCAAGTCCCTCGCTGAGCTGGCTGTCGCCAACCCCGAGGCTTTCAAGGCTGTTTTCGAACTGGCCAAGAAGGCAATCGACGCCAAGGAGGGTGCTGCTCTCAAGGCATAAGGAAGTCGAACCGAACACACACATTTAACCGGGGCTCTGCTCACCAGCAGAGCCCCAATTTTTTATACCCTGCCCTCGGGCACACACGGTTTCACCGGCCATCAGTAACAAAACACGCCCGGTTCAGATTCAGCGGCAATTTTACAAGAATACAAAGTTCAGCATTGCGCGCATTGCGGACACGCTTTACGCTTGATATGCCGCAAAAAACATGATAAAGTGAACGCCGTGAAGGTTATTGTTGTAACAGGCGGAATCGGCTCAGGCAAATCAACGGTGGTACAGCTGCTTACGGAAATCGGCGGTCAGGGAATGCAAGTCTTTGACTGCGATAAAGCTGTAAAGGAATTACAAGAGAGTGGCAAACTCTCCCGCGACCTTGTAACAGCCTTTGGCGCCGAGGCTCTGAATAGCGATGGCTCCGTGAACAAAGACCTGCTGCGCGACATCGTACAACACGATGCCGAAGGACGCAACAAGCTCAACGAAGTCGTCCACCCGAAAGTAGCCCAGCTGTGCCGCGAAGCTCAGGCCGAAGCCCGCGGCAGCGAACTGATACACACCTTCCTCATCGACATCCCCCTTTATTTTGAAAGCCCGGCAGATTTCGGCGCTGACCGCGTTTGCCTGGTGGCTGTCTCGACCGAGACTCAAATCAAGCGCCTGGCCGCGCGCGATGCCATGCCGCGCGAGCAGGCCGAAGCCATGATAGCCGCCCAGATGCCCACCCAGGAAAAAATCGAGAAATCCGGCACCGTATTCTGGAACGAAGGCAGCCTCGACATACTGCGCGCGCAGGTGCAGTACTTCTTCGACTCCGAGCTGGCAAAAGAAGCCGAAGTCGTACACCAGCGAGCTAAGGTCGTAAACATGAACGAACTGCGCGCCATGCCGCTCAATGAGTTGCGCAAGCTTGCCGAGCTCAGCATCAAGAAAGGAGCCACGGGCAAAACACGCCCCGAGCTGGTGCAGGAACTGAGCCGCAACGCCGCCCAGGTCGGCAACAAGGTGCTGGTCACAGGCGTGCTCGACCTCAGCAAAGACGGCACCGTGCTACTGCGTGATGAACAGCGCAGCTACCGACACGAGGTCGATGATGTAGCCCTGCCCGGCGAACTCATGAAACGCTATGGCCTGCGACCCGGCAACAAGATAACGGTGAGACTTTCGCAAGATCAGAGCAACAAGGCCAACCGCCCTCTGCGCGCAGGCGAGGTACTGGAAATAGAGGGCACACCCGCCGCTGCATACGTGCAGCCCAAAGAGTTCGACAAACTTACTCCTCTTTTCCCGCGCGAGCGAATTATTCTGGAAAACCCGGACCTCAAAATACCCTCCATGCGAGTGCTTGACCTCATCACCCCCGTGGGCATGGGGCAGAGAGCGCTGGTTGTAGCCCCACCCCGCGGCGGCAAAACCGTGCTGCTCAAGAGCATGGCCAGGTCCATCCGCGCGAATTACCCGGCTGCCGAGTTGCTCATCCTGCTGCTCGATGAGCGCCCGGAAGAAGTGACAGACTTCGAAGAAACGGTAGACGCCCCGGTGCTGGCCTCGACCTTCGATGAACCCTCCCGCCGCCATGCCCAGCTGAGTGACATGGTGCTCGAGCGCGCGCGCCGACTGGTGGAACAGGGTAAGAACGTCATCATCATGCTCGATTCCCTCACCCGCCTGGCCCGCGGCTACAATGCCAACCAGAGCGGCGGCCGAATCATGTCCGGCGGTCTCGGCTCAAACGCACTCGAAAAACCCCGTAAATTCTTCGGCGCCGCCCGCAACGTGGAAGAGGGCGGAAGCCTGACCATCATCGCCACCTGCCTGGTGGACACAGAGTCGCGCATGGATGAAATCATCTTCGAGGAATTCAAGGGCACCGGCAACATGGAAATCCGCCTCGACCGCGAACTGGCCGAGCGCCGTATGTACCCCGCCATCTCCATTCCTCAGAGTGGCACCCGCAATGACGACCGATTGTACCACCCGGATGAGTTCACCCGCATCTTACAAGTGCGCCGCCAACTGGCCAGCCACCCCGGCTGGGAGGCTCTGGAGCTGCTGCTGCGCAACATACGCCGCACGCAAAACAACGCCGAGCTTCTTATCGGCGGTCTGACAGACAAGAAGTAAAGCCCCGTCACTTTCCTTCCTCTTCCTTTTCTCCCCTCATTCGTTCGCGAATTGAGGGGATTTTTGCTTAAAATCCTTTTTATAACATGAGCATTTTCAAAATTAGCTTGAAAAAACAGGCATAAAGTGCTAGAATCAGCCCAGAGCCGCTCTCTGGCTTGTCACTTCACCAAAACCAAATTAACTCACTATGTCACTCGAAACATTCTTCAATCCGAAGAGCATTGCCGTTGTCGGTGTGTCTGCCGACCCCACCAAGCTGGGCGCAGTTGTGTTCAACAACATCATCGCTGCTGACTACAAGGGCAATCTCTACGGCGTGAATCCCAAGATGGCAGGCCAGGAACTCTGCGGCAAGCCCTGCTATGCCAGCGTAGACACCCTGCCCGAGGCCATGGATCTCGTGGTCATCCTCGTGCCCGCCCGTTTCACTGAGGGTGTAATTGACGCCTGTATCGCCAATGGCACCAAGAACATCTCCATCATCACCGCCGGTTTCGCCGAAGTGGGTGAGAAGGAGCTTGAGAAGCGCATTGCCCAGAAGTGCATGGACAACGGCATCAACCTGCTCGGCCCGAACTGCCTCGGCCACATCTCCACCTATGACTGCGTGAACGCCTCCTTCGCCGATGGTTTCCCCGGCAAGGGTAACGTGGCCTTCATCTCCCAGTCCGGTGCCTACTGCTCCGCCATCATGGACTGGGCCGCCGGCAAGGGTATCGGCTTCTCCCACTTCATCTCCATCGGCAACAAGGCCGTGATGGGTGAGGACGCCCTGCTCGCCGCCCTGAAGGATGACCCCAACACCAACGCTTTCGTCTTCTACCTCGAATCCCTGAAGAACGGTAAGGAATTCCTCAAGGTGATTAAGGAGGTTTCCGACACCAAGCCCTGCGTGATTATGGAGCCCGGCAAGAGCGCCAAGGCTCAGGCCGCCTCCCTGTCCCACACCGGTTCCCTTGCCCCGAACTACCGCGTGCTCGAGATGGCTCTGCAGGGTGCCGGCGCCATTCAGGCCTACAACGACCGCGAGCTCTTCGGTCTGCTTGAGGTGCTGCAGTACTGCAACCACAACGAGTTCGACGGCCAGGTAGCCGTGCTGACCAACGCCGGTGGCGTGGGCGTGCTGACCTCCGACCTCTGCGAAGAAGCCGGCCTCGACCTTGCTCCCCCCAGCGATGAGACCAAGGCTGCTCTGCGCGCCGTACTGACCCCCGAGGCCTCCCTCGGCAACCCCATCGACGTAGTGGGTGACGCCAAGGCCGACCGCTACGAGGCCGCCCTCAAGGTGCTCTGCGAGAGCGGTGAGTACAAGAACATCCTCGTTCTGCTGACCCCCCAGCGCGTGACTGAGTGCCCCGAGACCGCTCAGGCCGTCATCAAGCTGGCTCCCCAATACCCGAACGTCAACATCTTCTGCTCCTTCGTGGGTGGTGCCCGCGTGGACGAAGGTCGTGTGCTGCTCAACGAGGCCAAGATTCTCAACTACGAGTACCCCGCCGACATCGTGCGCCTGCTCGGTCTGCTGAAGGCCCAGATGGCCTTCCGCGGCAAGAAACTTGCCACCTGCGAGGTGGGTGAGGTTCCCGCCGACATCAAGGCTGCTGTCACCGCCGCCAAGGAAGCCGGTCTCGCCTCCCTGCCCCAGGATACCGTCAACATGCTCATGGATCACTACGGCATTGACTATCCCAAGTGCGGCAACTTCACCGACAAGGCCGAGGCCCTGGCTTTCTGCAAGACCATCTTCCCGAACGCTGTGGTGCTCAAGCTCTCCGCGCCCGATGCACTGCACAAGACCGAGATGAAGGGTATCTACCTCAACATCAATGACGAGACCTCCTTCAACGAAGCCTGGGAGGGCCTGTGGGGCTCCATCACCAAGTTCCAGCTCAAGGGTGCTTCCGTACTCATTCAGGAGATGATTACCAAGGCCACCGAGACGATCATCGGTGTAAACAGCGACAAAAACTTCGGTCGCGTGATGGTGTTCGGCACCGGTGGTATCTACACCGAGGTCATGCGCGATACCACCATGCGCATCCTGCCCGCTGACGATTTCTCCGACATGATTAAGGAGACCAAGGTCGGCACCATCCTCAACGGTGTGCGCGGCGAGGCTCCCAAGGCCGTTGGCCCGCTGGCCGACACCCTTGCCAAGGTGCAGAAGCTCGTGCTCGAGATTCCCGAGATTACCGCCATCGACGGCAACCCCGTGCTCGTAACCGCAGACCGCGCCGTTGTGGTGGACTTCAAGATGATTCTGAAGTAACCCACACATTTGGAATAAAACTTCAAAGCGCGCGCTCTTTCCCCGGAGCGCGCGCTTTTCTCCGCCTTCCATGAAGAAATACCTCGGCCTGCTCACGGCTCTTGTTCTGAGCCTGTTTCTGCTCAGCTGCGGCGAGAAGGAGTCCACCTCGCTGGAGCGCCTGTATGAAGCCGCAGCCAACGGCAACATCGAGGCTCAAAACCAGCTGTTCAACTACACCGGGGCGACCGCCGGTCACTACCAGGAAATGCTGGCAGATGACATGGCCTACAGCGACCCGGCGGAAGCCGAGCGCTGGTGGAAACGCGCCGCTCAGAACGGCGTGACTGACGGCGGGCCGAACATATACATACTTTTCTGGCTGAGGAAATACTGGCTGGGCGTTACCCTGGCCATCATCGCCTTCTTCATCCTCCGGCTGCGCTACGGAAAACGCAGCGACATGAGTGGAGGAACCGTCATCCTCATCGACACCAACGTCTGGATGGACGACAAACTGCGCCCCTGGTTCGGGCACCTGGAGCGACAGGTAAAGAAAAAAGGCTGGATTATCTTGCTGGAAAACATCGTACTCGGCGAACTCAAGGGCCTGAGCAAAAACGACGCCAAGCGCCAGATTGCCCAGCTGGGTATGTCGCGCATTGAACGGCTGCAGAATGAGCTCGGCAGACAATTCAGGCTCGAAAACAACGGCACTGCCATGGATACCATCGCCGACACCGTGCTGCTGCGAACCGCAGCCCGCCACAAAGGCAGCATACTCATCACCAACGACCGCGAATTACGTATACTCGCCCGCCAACAGGGCATACGCGCCCTGCGCAGTTCCGAATGTCGGTTCTGATGCCCCCGGCTGTTGAAAATTCTCTTTTTCTGATTTTTTCTCAACGTACGGGCTTGACATCAGCCCGGCAGCAGGGCATACTACACATACCCCCTGCCCGTACCATGAAAATCCAACCTATCGACCCGGCCCACCATGCACGAGAGCTCTTTACGAAGGGCATACAGCTACTCAACAAACCGAAAAAGAATCAACCCCATGAGCCGCTTAAGTCGCAGGGCTCTTCGTTATAAAGTGTGGGCATGTCCCATTCCCGCAGTAGAAAACGAAGGCAAAAATGGCATAAGAGAGAGCAGAAAATCCTCAATAGTCCAATAAAAGGATTGAGCATGGAGGACAAAAGTCCTACCATGCCCTATATGCTATTAAGGAACTTCAGAATACACCAGACCCGCAGTACAAGTCAAGGCCAAATTTCGGAATGCGAATATTTTGCGCCTAATCCGGTAGAATGCCCTCGCTGTGAGGCGAGAGATGTCGTATTCTATGACCACTATGAACGCCGAGCAAACTTTTTGCTCAAAGGTGGGGAGAAGCGGCAGCTTATCATTAAGGCTAAACGCTATAAATGCCCACACTGTGGTCGAGTATTCCGTGAGACCATTGAAGGGCTCAAGCCGTGGCATCGCAGCAGTATAGAGCTGAGAAAACTTATAGCCGAACGCTATAGGCAAGGCGTATGCAACAAAAACATAG
>JAFVIC010000102.1 GCA_017477935.1 Akkermansia sp.
GACAGGGTATCCGGCGAGGAGAGATAAAAGAGTTGCGGCAGGAACATTAGTTCCGGGACCAATCACACGCCGAGAAACCGCCGTATGCCATAAATGGCACGTACGGTGGTGTGTGAGGGGGCGAAAGCCCCCTACACGATTAACAAAATCTGAGCGCCGGAAAAACGGCAACGCGGAGGAAGATCGCTTATTTATTCGGGTAAAGGTTCTTGCGACCGATGGAGTGGTACTCAATCCCTGCATGCACGGCATTTTCACCGTGTATAATATTGCGACCGTCGAAGATAATGGGCAGGCGCATTCTCTCGCGCACCTTGACCAGGTTGGCCATGGCAAATTGTTTCCACTCAGTCGCGACAATAAGTACCTCGGCATCTTGCACGCAGTCGTACATATCATCGCAAATGGTGACACTGTACCCCTGCAGTGCGGCGGCGCCGGTTTCGGCGGCCTTCGGATCGTAAGCCGTCACGATTGCGCCCTCATCGCACAAGCGCTTAATGAGCTTGACAGCAACGGATTCGCGCACATCGTCCGTATTCTGCTTGAAGGCAATCCCCCAAACGGCTATACGTTTATTGCGCAGCACCCACAGCTTCTTGCGCACACGACCCACGAAACGCTCAAGCTGAGCTTCATTCACTCGCTCAACCTCCTTCAGGATTTCCATCGGTGCGCCCAGCTGCTCTGCAACGTTGATGAAGCCCTTGACATCCTTCGGAAAACAGGAGCCACCATAGCCCAGCCCGGCATTCAGGAAATGGCGAGAAATTCGCTTATCCATGCCGATACCCATGGCGACCAGCTCCACATCTGCCCCGGCTTTTTCACACACGGCAGATACTGCGTTGATATAGGAAATCTTCAGCGCAAGGAAGGAGTTGGCCGCGTGTTTAATCAACTCGGCGGAAGCCAAATCGACCTCTACAATCGGCGCATTGAAGGGTTGGTAGACACGCTTCATCAAATCCATAGCGCGCTGAGAATCGGAACCGATGACAATACGGTCAGGGTGCAACAAATCAGCCACGGCACTGCCCTCTCGCAGGAACTCGGGGTTGGACACCACATCCACATCGACCCCACGGTGGGAATAACGCTCGATGACTTTGTACACCTTGGCGCCGGTGCTGACGGGTACCGTGGATTTATCCACCACCACGCGATAACCCATTTCAGGGGTGAGAATGGAGGCAATTTCGCGTGTCACGCCCTCGATGTAAGAAAGGTCAACCGAGCCATCATCGTGCGGAGGGGTGGGTACGGCAATGAAAATAATCTCACAATCTCTTACCGCTGCTGCCAGGTCAGTGCTGAATGTCAGGCGCCCGGCAGAAACGTTGGTAACAATCATCTCTTCGAGGTCAGGCTCATAAATGGGCATTTTCCCCTGGCGCAAGCTCTCAACTTTCACCTCATTATTGTCGATACACACCACGTTATGGCCCACTTCTGCAAAGCAAGTGCCGGTGGTCAGCCCCACATACCCCGTTCCGATAATCGCAAGATTCATGCTCGTTAAAATAGTACTGCTTGGCTCATGCTATCATTTTTTGTACAAAATATCAAGCAGGAATCAAGTTCGCCGCAGCAAAAAAATACGCAAATAACAGGTTTTATGGAGTTGTCGGCGATTTACGGCGCAACTTTTCGAGCCGCTCGGCCCAGGCAGCGGCCTCTTCCTCATCTTGGGCGGCGTTTTCTCCATTGCGCAGCAGGTTTATGAGCAAGGCGATGGCCGCCGGG
This sequence comes from Akkermansia sp., assembly GCA_017477935.1. Classification (GTDB taxonomy): domain Bacteria; phylum Verrucomicrobiota; class Verrucomicrobiia; order Verrucomicrobiales; family Akkermansiaceae; genus Akkermansia. The sequence goes on from JAFVIC010000102.1 coordinate 1,747, forward strand.
TTATCCTGACCGGCAGCAAGGCGGAGCATGGCCATGCCGCGCTGAGGGTCAGCAGGCACAGCTTCACCGCTGAGCAACATGATGGCATAGACCAGCTGCGCGCGGGGATTCCCTCCTGTAGCGGCGCGCGAGTACCATTCGGCAGCCTGCCCCATGTCTGCCGTCACGCCGTGCAAGCCTTTGGCAAATATATTGCCCAGGTCACAGGCTGCCTGCGCAGCAAGTTTGGGTGACTTACCATCTGCAACTTTTTGCAGAAGTTCCACACCTTCTGCCCGGCTATCCGCAGCTTGCAGTAACAAGTGAGCCAACCTGTACTGAGCCTCGCCGATTCCGGCAGCAGCGGCTTTCTTCCAATGGAAGATGGCGGCCGTTTTGTCGGCCGGGCGCCCCAGCCCATTGAAAAGAATATGCCCGAGGTAAAATTCGGCCTCTGCACTCCCCTGAACGGCAGCCTTTGAAAACCAGTCGAAAGCCTTTGACGGGTCGGCCTGCACGTCCTTACCGCCTTGCAGGTAAATGCCGCCAAGGTCGAGTTGCGCGCGACACCACCCCCCCTCAGCCGCACGGGTCAGCCACTGCAAGGCACCGGCAAAGTCAGACTTATCGCCCTCGATATTGGGTTTAATGAGCTCCTGAGCGCGGGCGTACATCTGCTCAGGGGTAGACGGTTCAGCCTTCTCCGCATCACCACATGCGGAGAAGGCTGCAGAAAGAGCGGCCAGTGCCGATACCCTGAAGAATAAGGTTCGTTTCATGGCTCGGCAACTGAGTTTGCGTGAAATCAGGCCTGATAGCTGTCGACCAGGGCGTGAGTGCGCCCGTGTACCTTCTGCACTCGGGCTTTCAACTCAGCCTTGTAGGCCTCCTTATCAGGCATGGGGCGGCGGGCTACGCCGGAGATAACCGCGGCCTCAGCAATAGCGGGGGCGAGGTACTCAATCATGCGCGGGTCGAAAGGCTTGGGAATGACGTAGTCGCGACCGAACTTCAGCTCCACGCCCCCATTGGCTGCTACCACCTCAGCGGGTACTTCCTCGCGGGCCAGGTCGGCCAGTGCGCGAGAAGCGGCAATCTTCATCGCCTCGTTGATGCAGGTGGCCCGCATGTCCAGAGCAGCGCGGAACATGTAGGGGAAGCAGCTTACGTTGTTCACCTGGTTGGGCCAGTCACTGCGGCCGGAACCCATAATGCAATCAGGGCGTGCAGCCTTGGCCTCATGATAGGTGATTTCGGGGTCGGGATTAGCGCAGGCAAAGATGATGGGGTTGGGAGCCATGCTCTTAACCATCTCGGGCTTCAGCAGCCCCTTCTTGGAGAGGCCCAGGAAGATATCAGCCCCCTGCAGGGCAACTTCAAGCGTGCAGTCCTCGCTCTGGGCAAACATGGCCTTGGTGGGGTGCAGATCCAGACGACCGGTGTGAATCAGACCCTTGGAGTCGAACATGAAGATGTTATCGCGGCGAATACCCAGGGCCATGTAGAACTTGGCGCAGGCAATACCGGCAGCCCCTGCACCGCAGACCACACACTTCATGTCCTGCAGCAGTCGGCCGGTAAGGTGGGCGGCATTCAGCAGAGCGGCACCGGAGATAACGGCCGTACCGTGCTGGTCATCATGGAAAACGGGGATGTTCATTTCCTCGCGCAGGCGCTGCTCGACAATGAAACACTCGGGGGCTTTGATATCCTCCAGATTGATGGCGCCGAACGTGGGCTCCATGGTCTTGATGACCTCGATAAGCGTCTCGGGCTTCTTGATATCAAGCTCGATATCGAACACGTCCACATCAGCGTAAATCTTGAACAGCAGCCCCTTACCCTCCATCACGGGTTTGGAGGCATGGGCACCTATGTTACCCAGACCCAGCACGGCAGTACCATTGCTGATAACACCCACCAAGTTACCGCGACCGGTGTAGGCGGCTGATTTGTCCGGGTCGGCAGCAATCTCCATACAGGGTACGGCCACGCCGGGAGAATAAGCGAGGGTGAGGTCATCAATAGTGAAGCAGGACTTGTTGGGCAGCACCTCCAGCTTGCCGGGGCGCGGTGTCTCGTGATAATGCAGAGCTCTCTGGGCTAAATCAGTACTCATGTTAATATCTAATGTGGTGAGCAGGCATTATACACCTTTTTTACTCAAATGCAAGCTTTGTGTCTGACTGCATTTATCAGCAAGCCTCAGCCGTGCACAATCTGCACCGTGGTCACACTGCCCTCGCCCAGAGTTTTGTTGAGAGCGCGTATGATGGAGGCTTTCTGGCGCATGAGTTCGAAGCGCACAGCCGGGTGTGAGGTGCGTATGCGCGCCTGCTTGCGGGCAATGGAGAGCAGCTCGGCCTTGGTGGCAAGGAATGGACCTACGGCACGCTGCCAGGCCTCTGCCAGCACTTCGGGTGCGTGTTCGGCCATCGAAATATCCATCTTGCTGATGAGCGCGGCCAGCACGGATTCCATACTGCGCGTGTTCGAGGCGGGGTTAAGCTGGGGAGCCACTCCGAAAAAATCTGCCAGGGCCTGATCACTTTCGCGCTCGGCTCGGGAGGTGTTGCGCACCGGGCGCACGGAGCCGTCTGCAAAGATTTCCTCATGGTACAGCCCGGTGGGCTCGCGCCGTGCGGCGGGCACAGCGGGTACCGGCACCGGCTCTACCGGTGCGGATTTGCGAATTCGGCGGCGGGGTGAAGACATACCCGTGGAACCACATGACGACAGGGACTTACGCCCCTCGCAGTTCAAAAAACGGTTCCGGCGGCAGAAGACGCCGGAACCGATTGGTTGTTTCAGAAAGAATCGGAATTTCCCGGTGCGGTTTACTCACCGTCGTCACCGATGGAATCGACGGGGCAGCCGTCCTTGGCCTCGGTGCAGAGAGCAATCTCGTCGTCGGTCTCAGGCTGCTTGCAGACGTAAGAAACGCCCTCATCTTCATCAGCAGCGAAGAAATCGCCGGCTACCTCACGGCAAAGCCCGCAGTCGATGCAGTTGCTGTCGACGTAGAACTTACCGGGAACATTCTTTTCGTTTTTGGAGTCAATATCGGCCATAATGTGTACGGGGCTTAATTACCCGACCCTATTTTTACCATTTTTCACAGGAATGCAATCTTTTTTTATTGCAACGGAGCAATTTTCGGTACAAAATGGGTGCATGCAAGCGCAGAAAGGCAAATTAGGATGGAGAATCGTAAAAAAAATCGGGTTGAAGAATCTGATTTGGATGACGCTGTTCAGCGGATTGGTGGTAGTGGTACTGGCTGCTGTTTTCTACACATACCGCAATGTGCCGATGGCTCATTGGCGAGAATTCAACACAGGGCTCCCCATGAAAGGAGCCGCTCTTGTGCTGGAAAATGTAGAAGGAACCTGGAAAAGTTCGAAAGGAAACGCGCGCCTGGAGCTGCGCACGGCGTACTACCCCGAGGTAAGGCTCACACTGGGGTCGGGTAGCGGCCGAGGGGTGATATACCTGAAATTCGTCAATTCCCGCCGAGCCGAGCAAGGGCGCCCCGCTGCGCTGCGCTACAGCGATGGCGTTTTTCTGCCGGCAAACGATGTTGATGTGAAGGCGGAGGGCAAAACCGCCGTTGTACTGCTGGAGCGAGGCTTCGCCAACGCGCAGGATTACCGCCTGCACCAACTTAACGAAGATGAACCGTTGTGGCGCGTGCAGATTTTCCAACGCCCGGCAGACGCCAATGTGACCTACTACCTGGGAGAAACCACCATAGCTCCTACAGCGCAATAAGTTATGAGTAAAAAATTACAGCAGTATACAGAACAGGCCGAGCCGGTTCGTGAGAGTAAATGGTGGCACTGGTTGCTCAGTCCCGCCGCCGGTGTGGTCATGGCCCTGGCATTCCTGCCTTATGATTATTCGCAGTTGGTGTGGGTGGCGTTGCTGCCCCTGCTCTATGTGCTATGGAGCGGGCCTGCCAAATGGTGGCGCGGGTTCCGCCTGGGCTGGCTCTACGGCATGGGGTATTATTGCACCACCTTCTCATGGATTCGGGAGGTAGGCTACACCTTTAACATACCGGCTCCCGTATTTCTTGCCATTGCCTTCCTGCCGCTCATGGCTGTCTATTCGTGCCTGATAGGTGCATGGGGGGCACTGGTTGCCACGCTGTTGCGCCCCCGCCTTTCCCCGGGACCGGTTACAACCGACATGATAGCCGAGCAACGCAAAGCCGCCTGGAAACAATGGGCCTGGCAGGATATAGCCACCACCCTGCGCTCAGCAGTCGGCTGCGCAGCCCTGTGGGTCTGCATTGAATGGCTGCGCGCCAACGGCACCCTGGGCTTCAGCTGGAACAGTCTCGGCATGGCGCTCTACAACGGGTTGGCTCTCGCTCAGTGGGCGGAGTTTGTCGGCACAGCGGCGTTATCATTCCTGCCGGTTTTCATGACTGTTATCATCTATTGCGCCTTGCGTCGCTGTGTGCTGCACTTCAAGGGGGCGGGGCGAGCCGGTCGCCCGTGGGATTTCTACGGCGCTGTTACGTTGATACTCCTGCTCATCTCCGGCGGTCTTACGCTCAGCAAACTGCATTCCCCCCTGAGCATCAGCAAGCGTGAGAATGTGCTACAACTGCCTGTAATGGCCGTGCAAATCAACAAGGACCAGAGCGACCACATCGCCGAAACGATGAATGCCTCGCGCGCGCAGAGAGTCGAGAACGGTATTTCACAATACGGCGTCTATCTGCGCTCCACCATGGCGGCATTCAACGAAATTCAGCAAGAGACTGCCCGCCGAGCCATGCAACACCCCGAGTACGGGTTCGAGCAGAAACTGCCCGTCTGGGTCGTGTGGCCGGAAAGCGCCATGGGCCTGCCCGTCTGGCGCGATAAAACGACCGGCCAACTCTACAAAGACCCCATCGACCCCTACACGGAGGGCGTTTTCTTCGGCGAAGAAGGTCTGCCGATGGTTCGCAAACTGGTGCAGGAAATGGGCGGGAGCAGCTTCACCCTCTTCACCGGTGTGGATGAAGTGCTGCTTGCGCCCGAGGGCGGTTACCTGATACCCAACGGTCAATACAACTCCATGGCCTGCATCACCGGCAACTTTGACAGCGTGCGCACCGTTGCCAAGCAGCACCTCATGCCCTTCGGTGAGTACCTGCCGCTCGTGGAATCCGTCAAGTGGCTCGGTGACCTGTACTCCGCCATCACCGGCACTCAGGTGGGCGAGGGAATCCGCCCCGGCAAGGGCGATGACCCCATCGAAATGCAGCTTCCCGGCACCGGCGAAACGGTGGGGGTCATTCCCGCCATCTGCTATGAAGATACGGTGGGTGCCCTGCTCACCAAATACGTGCGCAAGGGGCCGCAGGTTATCGTGAATGTGAGTAACGATGCCTGGTTCCGCAACTCCGTGTGCGGAGCCCAGCAGGCACGCAACGCGGCCTTCCGCTGTATCGAACTTCGCCGCGCTATGGTGCGCGCGGCCAACCGCGGCGTGTGCTGTTCCATAGCTCCCAACGGTGCCTTTATCGATGCCCTGCAGAAAGCCGACGGCACCCCGCACCTGGCCGGCTACAGTTATGCCGTGCTGCCGGTGGATCGCAATGCCGGGTTCACGCTGTATGCCATGCTGGGCGACTGGGCCGTGGTCGGTTGCCTGCTGCTGGTTATCCTGACCTCGGCCCCGGCTGTCGTTCAACGATTCAACGCCCGGAAACAAACCAAGACAGCCTGAGTATCAATTTCGGACAACGCGCCGCGAGGCTGAACAACCTAGTGACGCGTTGTCTCAGGGATGTCTTCCCAGCGCGTGGTGTAGGCTCTCGAAACGAAATCGCGGTGCCAGAGCGAGGTATTTCCCTGATTGGCAAAGTGGATATCGTGCCCGGCCTGCTGCAGCCTGTCAAGCACGGCCATGAGCTTACTGGGGGCCACGTGCGGGTGGTCGAAGGTGGGTTGCACTTCATCCGCTTTTTCCAGGCCTGTCAGCAACACTCCGACCTTCTTATATTCAAACCCGGGGCGGTACAGGTTCTCCAGCAAGGCGGCGGCGTGCTGCGTGAGCACGCGCGAATCATCCGTCGCGCACGGTAACGACACCCCCTGATTGGCCGCATAGAGGTTCTGCTCATCGCGATAGCGTGAGGTGCGCAACAGCACGTACAGCACGCCGGCCATCATACCCTCCTTTCGCAGAATGCGAGCGGCCTTTTCAACAAACCCGCACAGCACCTCACGCAGAGCAGCAAACTCCGATACGCCTTCTTTCAAGGAGCGAGATACCATCACCTGCTGACGTTGGGGAGGTTCTTCCGCATCCAGGCACGAAGTGCCGTTAAGTTCGAGAGCCAGGCGCTCACCATGCACACCGAAGTGCTTGCGCAGGTAGTGCAGCCCGCTTGCGGCCAGCCCGGCAGCAGTGCGTATACCCAGGGCATGCATGCGCGGGCCCAGTCGGCGGCCCACGCCCCAGATGTCGCCCACGGGAGTCTCAGCCAGCAGTGGGTGCCACTGCTCCGGGCGGCAGAGGGCCAGCACGCCATCGTATCGGGGGTGGTGCTTGGCGGTTTCGTTCGCCAGTTTACAGAGGGTGCGGGTGGGGGCAATTCCCACGCTCACCGTCACTCCGGTGCCCCGGCGTATGGTCGCGCGCAGCTCGCGACAGAAGGGCTCCCAGTCGCGAGTGTCGTCCACCCGGGCGAAGGCCTCATCTATACTGTACTGCTGCACCGTGGGTAACGCCTCTTCCAGCAACAGCATAATGCGGTCGGAAAGGTCGGCATAGAGCGGGAAGTTGGCTGAGCATACGATGGCATTCGCCGCGGAGAGTCGGTCACGGCATTTGAAGTACGGCTCTCCCATGGCAATGCCGAGAGCCTTGGCCTCGGCACTTCGGGAGATGACGCAGCCATCGTTATTCGACAGAACTACGAGCGGGCGCCGCCGCCAATCGGGGCGGAACACCTGCTCGCAGCTTGCAAAGAAATTGTTGCAGTCGAATAGCAGATACACGGCACTCAGAGCCCGAGCTTCGCCATGAGAATCTCGGTAACGAGCTTGGGATTGGGCTTGGGATTGCTGTTCTTCATCACCTGCCCGGTGAGGGCGTTGATGAGCTTCATGTTACCCCCCTTCACCAGTGCCACCTTGTCGGGGTTTTCAGCTATCACTTTATCGACCAGCGCTTCGAGCGCACCGCTGTCAGCCTTCTTGTACCCCAGGCTCGCCGCAGCGGCGGCAGCTGTCTGCTCAGGGGTGTTCCAGAGCACTTCGAGCACCTCGCGTGCCTGGCTGACAGAGCAGATTCCCTCTTCCACCACATCCACCAGCCCGGCCAGGGTCACCGGCGGCACAGGGCAGCTCTCTATCTCGCACTCCTTCTCCGTCAGCACGGAGGGGAAGATGTTGATGAGCCAGTTTGCCACCTTGCGCGGGGCTTTGGTAGCAGTGGCGGCTGTCTCGAAATAGGTGCAGAGTGCGGCATCTGCCACCAGGGCGTTGGCATCCGCCACAGGCAGGCCATAGCTGCTCATCAGGCGTTGCTGGCGGGCATCGGGCAGCTCGGGCAGCTCCGCCAGCATCTTTTCCACATACTCAGCAGTATGCACGGGGATGAGGTCGGGGCATGTGTGGTAGCGGTAGTCGTGGGCGTTCTCCTTGGTACGCATCACGATACTCTCGCCCAGGTCGTCATCCCAACGGCGGGTAGACTGCACCTGAGCAATACCGCGGTCAAGCTCCTCTGCCTGACGGTTAATCTCGTAAACGAGGGCGCGACGGGCGGCAGACATGGAGTTGATATTCTTCATCTCTATCTTGGCGCCAAGCTCCTTCTGACCTTTCGGACGCAGGGAGACATTCACATCGCAGCGCATCTGCCCCTTTTCCATGTCGGCATCGGAAATACCGCCGCAGATGAGAATCTGCTGCAGGCTCTTGAGGTAGGCGTAGGTTTCTTCAGGGCTGGTGAGGTCGGGGGCGGACACAATCTCCATGAGCGGAGTGCCGCCGCGGTTGTAGTCCACCAGCGAATAGGAGCCGTAGTGGGTGAGTTTGGCGGCGTCCTCCTCCAGGTGAATGTGGTCGAGCTTGACGGTGCGCACGACCGCACCCTCGGCCTTCACCTTGCCGTCAGCCGGGTATGCCCAGGAATACAGGGGCACTTCACCGCCGATACAGAGCGGCAAATCAAGCTGGCTGGTCTGGTAATTTTTCGGCATGTCGGCATAGAAGTAGTTTTTGCGGTCCCACTTGGAAACCGGGGGCATGCTGCAGCCGAGCATCAAGCCGGTAAGCACGGTTCGCTCGATGGCAAACTTATTGAGCACGGGCAGTGCGCCGGGCATACCCAGGCAGGTGGGGCACACGTTGGTATTCGGTTCATAACCGAACCCGGCCTTGCACGAGCAGAACATCTTGGTGGCGGTCTTAATCTGGCAGTGAACTTCCAGACCGATGGTTACCAGGTAATCAGATACAGGCATGGTAATGAGTGGAGGAGTTTGTGATTATTTTAGTTTGAAGTTGTTACGTTTTCGTGCAGTGCTTCGTCGAGGTCGGAGCGGAACGAGGCGTCGAACACATCCTCGAACCAGGTGCTGTGGGAGTTCGCCAGGTTTTCGTACACGCGGTCCAGGGCATCTGAGAAATTATCATACGGCATCTCATCATACCCCGGCAGGGAGGCTATGCGCACCAGCTCGGTGCGAATTCCCCAGAGCAGCGGCTCAACCGGGGCATAGGCCTCGCGTGCTGAGCGAAGCGCAGAGGGTGAGAACCTGCGGTCGGCGTGTTCTTGTTTCGGTTGCAGGTTTTCCAGCCTGACAGCAAGGGATTGGAGCGAAGCAATAGCCCGGTTGGCAGACTCGACATCCTGCACGCCTTGCAGGGCCAGTAACAGGTCGCGGTCGGGAGCAGCCAGGCGACGGAATCGGGATATTTCATGCCGGGCTTCCTTCTCAGTGAGCACGGGGCGTGGCTCGGTCAGGTCTTCCACCACCTCTTCACCCACAACGCCCGAATCAACGGCGCGGCGAAATCCCTTGATGAGCGCGGGGGAACCATAGCAATTCACACGGCACAGGCTCTCAAACTCCGCACTCAGGTCATCAAGGGCTTCAGCAATTCGATAGTGCAGCATATCGAGCGCCTCCAGATCCTGCGCCATGCCATCCTCACCCTGCAATAATTTGCCGATGGCCTCCATTTCATCGATAAGTTTCATGAAAGAAGGAGCCGCGGCATCCGCCCCCTTCCGGTCGGCCACGCCGGAGAGCAGAAACCACATCTCATTGGTGACTCGCAGCAACTCCTGACCGGGGCTTCCCTTAAACATTGACTGCTGCGGAGGTACAGCGGCAGCCGCGGCGGCACCGACCTGTGCGCCGGCAGGGGCATTCAGCCCGAGCAGGATGGCGGTACCGACTGTGATGAAAGGGAACTTCATTTTCGCGGATATTATACTCTTTCTGCCCGAATTGACAAGCCGCGATTCTGGCAACACACAAAAAAATCGCGGTCAGCAGTTTGTTACTCTGCTGACCGCGCACAAAACGGAGCGTAGCCCCCCCTGCTCTGATTAGCGGCTATGGATATTGAGCATCTGAGCGTAAGTGGGTACGGGCCAGAGGTCGGCGGCGATGACAGCCTCCAGCGCATCTACGGTAAGGCGGGCGTCTTCCATAGCGGCGCGCATGACAAGGGGTTCACCGCAGTTAATAGCGTCCTCAAGAGCATCCACCCTGGGCACCAGCTCATCATACAGGGAGCCGACCACGCCGGCCATGGAGCGGGCAGCCTTCATACCGGCGGGAATACCGGCAGCGAGTATGGAGCTGACCGTGTTGCAGATTTCGGTCATCTGGCGCGCAACGGCGGGCAGATAAATGGTGCGCAGCATGTTCAGACAGGTCTTGGCCTCGATGTCAATGAGCTTCTCAAAGTTCTCTATCTGGATTTCGCGGCGAGCCAACAGCTCGGAGCGATTAAGCACACCGTACTTCTCCATCAGCTCGATGGTGTCGGGGCGGGCGAGTACATCCAGAGCCTCGGGCGTAGACTTGATATGAGGCAGGCCACGGCGCTCGGCCTCCTGCACCCACTCGTCGGAATAGCCGTTGCCGTTGAAAATCACGCGGTCATGGCGGGTGATAAGCTCGCGGATAAGCTCGCGCACGCAGTCCTTGAACTCAGGTGTACCGGCCACGGGCTCCAGGCGGGAGGCCACGATGTCGAGAGCCTCCGCCATGATGGTGTTGAGCACCGCCATGGGCCAGGCGCAAGTCTGAGAGGAACCGACGGCGCGGAACTCGAACTTGTTGCCGGTGAAGGCAAAGGGCGAGGTACGGTTGCGGTCTGTGGTATCTTTCGGCAGCTCAGGCAGCACATCCACACCGAGCTCCATGGTGGTCTTGGCGGCAGAGGATTTGGCGCCGCCGGCCTTGATCTGCTCGATGATGTCGGTGAGCTGGTCACCCAGGAAGATGGAGATGATGGCGGGCGGTGCTTCGGCCGCGCCGAGTCGGTGGTCGTTGCCGGCCTTGGCGATGGAAGCGCGCAGCAAATCAGCGTGCTTGTCCACACCCATGATGACGGCGGCCAGGAAGGTCAGGAACAGCAGGTTGCTGTGCGGGGTTTTACCCGGCGAGAACAGCGAGCCGAGCTCCGGCGTGGAGAGCGACCAGTTGTTGTGCTTGCCGGAGCCGTTCACGCAGGCGTAGGGTTTCTCGTGCAGCAGGCAGACCAGGTTGTACTTGAGCGACTGGCGCTGCAGGATGTCCATAATCATCACATTATGGTCAACAGCCACGTTGCAGGGCTCGAAAAGGGGGCAGATTTCAAACTGACCGGGGGCCGCCTCGTTGTGGCGGGTCTTGGCAGGCACACCCAGAGCCCACAGGGCGCGATCCACGCTCATCATGAACTCGAGCACGCGCTCTTTGATGGAGCCGAAGTAGTGGTCTTCCATCTGCTGGTGCTTGGGCGGCAGGCAACCGAAGAGGGTGCGGCCGGTCTCAATGAGGTCGGGGCGCTTGAGGTAGAGGTCGCGGTCGATGAGGAAATACTCCTGCTCAGCCCCCAGGTTGCTCACCACATAGCTCGGCTCGATACCGAAGCAGCGCAGCACGCGCGTGGCCTGCTGGGCTACTGCCGCCATGGAGCGCAACAGCGGGGTTTTCTTGTCGAGGGCTTCGCCGGTGTAACTGCAGAATGCCGTGGGTATGCAGAGAGTGACGGTGTGCTCGGTGCGCTTGATGAAGGCGGGGCTGGTGGGATCCCAGGCGGTGTAACCGCGAGCCTCGAAGGTGGCGCGAATACCGCCGCTGGGGAATGATGAGGCGTCCGGCTCGGCCTGAATGAGATTCTTACCGGTGAACTCGCAAATCATACCGCCTTTACCATCAGGCTCCACGAAGGAGTCATGCTTCTCTGCCGTGGCATCCGTGAGGGGTTGGAACCAGTGAGTGTAATGGGTGGCGCCCTTGCTCAGAGCCCACACTTTCATGGCTTGTGCCACCTCATCGGCAATGCTGATATCGAGCTTACCGCCTTTCTGCACGGTGAGCATCATCTTGCGGAAGGCACTCTTGGAGAGGTACTTCTCCATGGTTTTAATTCCGAAGGTATCGCAGCCATACAGGGCGTTGAGGGCGGCCTCGGCGTCGGTCATAGTCTCTGTAGCCATAAAATGTGGTGTAAAAGATACGTGTTGGTTGATTTTAGCTGCTTTTATGCGTGGTGTCAAGCGCAATGGGCGGGCGGTCAGCTTATTTCGCCGCGGGCGCGCAGGTCGGCGGTGATAGCCTCCATAATATCCAGCTCGGGGCGGAAATTAGCATCGTGGTGCGAGGAGCGGATAAGCGGGCCGCTGGCGACATGGCGGAACCCCTTCCCCAGAGCCACCTCGCGCAGCTCATCAAACACCTCGGGGCGAATGTAATCGATAACCGGCAAATGACGGGCCGAGGGGCGCAGGTACTGCCCCATGGTGAGCACGGTCACGCCGTGGGCTCGCAGGTCATCCATGGTCTGCTCAATCTCCTCGCGAGTTTCACCCAGCCCGAGCATGATTCCGCTCTTGGTCACCACCATACCGGGTGCCATCTCCAGAGCTCGCTGCAACATGTGCAGCGACTTGCGGTAGCGTGCACGGAAACGCACGATGGGCGACAAGCGCTCCACGGTTTCGAGATTGTGGTTGAAGATGTGCGGGCGAGCGTCCATCACCATGGCGAGCGCCTCCTCATTGCCGTTGAAATCGGACGTCAGCACCTCGATTACCGTCTGCGGGCTGGACTTGCGGATTTCGCGGATGATAGCGGCCATGTGCGCGGCGGCGCCATCGGGCAGGTCATCGCGTGTCACCATGGTCACGACCGTGTGGTTGAGGTTCATGCGGCTGACGGCGTCCGCAATCTTGGCGGGTTCTGCAGGGTCGAGCGGTTTCGGCTTAGCCGTGCGCGTGGCGCAGAAACCGCAGGCACGCGTGCAGACATCGCCGCAGGCCATGAACGTAGCCGTACCATGGCTCCAGCATTCGCCGCGGTTGGGGCACATAGCCTCCTCACACACCGTAACGAGGGAATTCCCCTTCACCAAATCATTCACATGCTTGAATGCCTGCCCCTTAGGCAGCTTGACCTTCAGCCACGAGGGCTTGCGCGCGCGTTCGTCCGTCATAACTGCGCAGCGTTATGCAACAAAATCGCTGAAAAATCAAGCAAAATCTCACTTTTCAGCCGGCTAAACTGAATTTTAACCACAGGCGCACACCCGCAAGCAGCACCACCCACACCCCCAGGTAGGTCAGCCCCAAAGCCATCACGCCCATCCTGCGCCACAGGGCTATGCCATAGCCAAGCCAACTGAGTAAACTCAACATGAACAATACCCCATACACCAACGCAAACGCACCGAAAACCTCCTTGGCATCCGCTCCCCCTCCGCCGGCGCCGGCTGACCACCAACAGTAAGTGAACACATTGAATGAGTACAAAGTGCCTATAATCAGCAGAATGGGTGTCAGGTATCTCATGCTGAAGTCAGTTTACACCCGTTCATGCGTGAATGCAAGGATAATCGCATACCGCAGCAACAAGGTAGGATTTTGACATAATCATTAAAAAAACGAAAAGAAAGTTCGACAAGCGGGAGCGTATGTGATAGAGTACGGATAGCAAACGTATGAAAATGAATACAACCTCCGTCTTACTGGGGCTGGCCTTCACGGTCACGCCGATGTATGCACAGACCACCGCACCGGCCGAAGCCGTGCAGCCGGAGCAGCTGGCTGCAGCCGCTGAGCCGACTGCGGCACAGCCTGAGCTGGCGATAGACCCTCAGATTGTGAGCGGCAAACTGGAGAACGGGCTGCGCTACCTCATCCGCCCGACCAAAGAGCCGGCAGGTCGCGCGAGCGTGCGCCTGTACGTAGCTACCGGTTCGCTGGATGAACAGGATGAGACGAGCGGCATTTCCCACTTCCTGGAGCACATGGTATTCAACGGCAGCCGCCATTTCAAGCGCGGCGAACTTATACCGACCATGCAGAAGCTGGGGCTGGGCTTCGGGGGTGACGCGAACGCCTACACCGCGCTGGAGCAGACGGTCTACATGCTCGACCTGCCCAACCTGAAAGACGAAACGGTTAACTTTGCCTTCACCATCATGCGCGACTTTGCCGACGGCGCCACGCTGGAGGATGACGCCATTGACCACGAACGCGGCATCATTGTCAGCGAGCTCAAGAGCCGCGACTCCCGAGGCTACCGCACCACCCTGGCCATGCTTGACCAACTGGCAGAGGGCACACGCGTGGCGAAGTTCATGCCCATCGGGCGCGAGGAGGTCATCCGCAACGCCCCCTACGAACTGTTCCGCAAGTACTACCGCGAAAACTACGTGCCCGGGCGCATGACCATAGTGGTAACAGGTGATTTCGAACCGGCCACGGCCGAGGCCTGGGTGCGCAAGCACTTCGAGAGCATGACCGCCACCCCTGAGCCCACACGCCCCGACAACGGCAAGCTCACCAATGACGGCCCGAGCGACAAGCTTATCCCCAACGAAGAACAGGCCAACATCAGCATCATGGCCAGCGTGGTCAACCCCTGGCAGTACGAGGCCGACACCTTCGAGCAGCGCGTGAAGGATTTCCCCATGGAACTCGCCTGCCAGATGCTCAATAACCGACTCAGCCGCATAGCCCAGCGGGCGGATTCCCCCTTCCTGAACGCCGAAGTCTCCGAAAGCGACCTTTTCAAGTTGGTGGACACCTTCGGGTTCACGCTGACCGCCCACCCCGACAAGTGGAAAGTGGCCCTGGCCACGGTTGAGAAAGAGCTGCGCCAGGCCATAGAATTCGGCTTCGAGCCCCACGAGTACCAGGAGACACTCTCCGCCTTCGCCTCGGCTATCACCCATGCCACCCAGTCGTGGGAGACTGTCACCGCCCCCGGCATGGCCGACCGCCTGGTTGCTGCGCTGAAGTCAGATACCGTGCCCACCACGCCGGTGGAAGACATGCGCGTGCTCAAAGCTGCGCTGGAGTACATTTCCGCCAACCCCGACTGCTGCCGCGAGGCACTGAAAGCCGCCTTCGACTACAAGCGCGTGAAGCTCACCATGGCGGGTGCCATCCCCGAGGGTACTCAGGCCGAGAGCCTGCGCGGCACCTTCGAGGAATCCGCCGCCACCCCCGTGCAGAAACCTGATTTGCAGGCCGCCCGCCCCTTCGCCTACGACAACATCGGCGAGCCGGGGCAAATCGTGAAGAAGGAGTATATCGAGGATTTGGGCGTAACCACCCTGACTCTCTCCAACGGAATCCGCGTGAACCTCAAACCGGTGGACTTCCGCAAGGGCAGCCTGACCGTGAGCGCCGCAATTGACGGCGGCAGCATGTACCTGCCCCGGATACCCGGTCTGGGCATGGTGGCCAACAACCTCATCGGTATGAGCGCACTTGAGGCCCACGACCTCGATGAGCTCAAGCGCATCATGATGGGGCACAACGTCGACCTGAACTTCAATATCAGCGACCGCCGCATTTCCATCTCCGGCGGCACCACGCAGGATGACCTTGAGTTGCAGTGCAAGCTCATTGTGGCCAACGTCTTGCACCCCGGCTACAAGCCCGAGGCGCTCGCGCTGCTGCACACCAAACTGCCCGGGTTCTACCGCCGCCTGACCAGCACGCCCGATGGCGCCTACACCGTGCAGTCGGCCAAGGCTCTGTATGGTGATGACCCCCGCTTCAACGTCCCCACGATGGAGGAGGTGAAATCCATCACAGTCGATGACGTGCGGAACGCCATCACCCCCTTCCTGCAGAAGGGTGCCATGGAAGTGACGCTCGTTGGCGACTTCGATTTGGAGGCCACCCTGCCCATCATCGAGCGCACGTTCGGCGCCATGCCCGCCCGCAACACCGAGTTCACCGAACCGACCGAGGCTCAGCGCACCATCAACATTCAGCCCTGGGGGCAGCGCAAGTTCTTCCCCTACCAGACCGACCTCGACAAAACCATCGTCACTCAGGTGCGCCCCGCCGGTAACGGCATGGACCGCCGCCGCAACCGCCGCCTGACGGTGCTCTGCTCCATTGCCCGCTCGCGCCTGTTCGACGGTATTCGCGCCGAAATGGGTGAGACCTACTCCCCCTCTGTGCGACTGGAAATCAACCAGGAATACGCCGATGCCGCCACCATCACCGCCGCCAGCGCCGGTGTGAAGGGCAACCGCGAGAAGGTCAGCGCCGCCATGGACAGCATTCTCACCGCCCTGGGCAGCGGCGATATCTCGCAGGAGGACTTCGACTGCGCCATCCGCCCCATCATCGCCTCGGCCGAGAAGGGACTGCGCCAGAACAGTTTCTGGTGCGGCAGCCTGGCTGCCCTGCAGAGCGACCCTGAGCAGGCCGACCTCATCCGCGACCTGCTGCCCGACCTGCGCTCCATCACGCTTGAGGAAATCAAGGCTCTGGCAAAGGAGGTATTCGGCAAAGACAACGCCAACTTCTACTTCACCATGCCGGAAGCCGCCGTGCCCGCCCCCGAAGCTGAACCGACCGCGCCCCAGGCAGCACCCGCTCCCGAGGCCCCGGCCGCAGAACCGACCCCTGCCCCCGCTGCAACCGGCAAAGGTGCAGACATGGGCTATGTTATCGTAACCACCACGGCCACGCTGCAGCTGCCTGAGTGGCAGAAAGTCATCACCACCCTGGCACAGAAATACCCCGGCGCTCAGGTCACCGTCGTTGAAGAACTGAGCGAAGCGCAGCTCACGCATGCTCTCCGCAGCACCGCAGCCCACTACGCCGCCGTTGTGCTGCGCCCGGAGGAAACCGGCCGCGTGACCGTCAACAACCTGCACCGTGCCGCCCGTAAGGTGGACGATGATATGTGGGGCGACTGCCTGTGGGGGATTGTCACCGGCTACAGTGCGGAGGACGCCCTGCGCATTGCCGCCGCAACCGAACCGCTCGTCATCAAGCGTGTGCTGGGCACCACCAACGTAGGCTGGCACCCCTTCGAGGCCAGCTACTGCATAACCGACTGGACGGGTGCCCCCGTGCTGAAACAGGAAGGCTACACCGAACCGACCTCCACCACCTACGGGAAAGATACCCCCGAGGGGCAGCACGGCCTGCAGGGGCTCTTTGCCGAGCAGCTCAGCAAGAGCGCTCCGCAGCTGGTCGTCACCTCCAGCCACGCCACACAGTACAACCTCGAAATGCCCTTCTCCCGCGGCCTTATCTTCCCGAGCAACAACCGCTTCTACCAACTGCCGCGGGGGGAAATGCGCGACTTCGGCCGCCCGCTCAGCCGTGCCAGGCGCGGCGACCACAGCATGATGGCCCAACTTGCGGAAAAGAAGGCCGCCACGGTCATCGAGCCTGACGGTCAGCCCCGTGTGTGGCTGGCTGCCGGCAACTGCCTGTTCGGCGACACGCAGGGCACCAACCAGAGCATGGCCATTACCGCCCTTTCTGCCTACACCTGCAACCAGGTGGTGGGCTACACCGTCCCCTCGTGGTACGGCGCCGGCGGCTGGGGCACATTCGGTGCCTTCCTCGACATGTCAGACAACACCACCCTGGCCGAGGCCTGGTACCTCAACAACCAGTTCATCCTGCACAACACGCACAAGCTCCACCCCGAGCTCCTCAACGTGCGCTTCGATAGCGAGAGCGTAGACTACCTCTTCCACAAGGCCATCATGAGCAGCGGCGTCAAGCTCACCGAGAAAGAAGCCAGAGACGTCTTCGGCCTGGTGCACGACCGCGACGTGGTTGCCTTCTACGGCGACCCCGCCTGGAGTGCCACCATCGATACCACCCACACCCCCCGCAGCCTGGCCTGCACCTGGCAGGGCTGCAAGAGTGTGACCATCACCGCCAATCGCGACTACAAGGGCCGCCTGGCTATCTGGTTCCCCACCACCGCCACCGGCAAGGGTGCCACCGGCTGCGACGCTGAAGATGCCGTCTACACCAACGACTTCATCCTCTTCCCCGAAATCGAAATGAAACAGGGCGAAACCCGCACTGTCAATTTCCGATAAGCAGTTTCAGTTTCGAGATTCGAGTTACGAATTTCAGGTTGAATTTAAAAGGCCGCAGCTCTTTTCGAGAGCTGCGGCCTTTTTATATCAGATTAGTTACGAGTTTCGAATGTCGAGTTGAGAATGCACCGTCGTAGTAAAACCCGCGGGCGGAGCCAGCCGAACTCGAAATTCATCGTGAGCCGTCGGGCTGAAACGCTGAACTATTGACAAATCGTTATTTTGTGGCACAATAGGCGCATGCACATACGAGCCACTATAGCAACGATGTGCGCCCTGGGGCTGAGTGGAGCCGCCATGGGTGCAGTGCCCGAGCATTTTCAACCCCGAGCCAAAGAGCTGCTGGCGGACGCCATCGAGCTTGAGGAGAATGAACACCGGCTCAACGTCATTTACTTCGTGGGCAACGACCGCGAACCTATAGCGGACTACGAACGCCGCATCAGCGAGTTGCTGCTCTACCTTCAGCAGTATTACGGCAAGGAAATGGCGCGCAACGGCCAGGGCAAACGCTCCTTCGGCCTGTCGCTCAAGGAAAACGGCGAAGTGCTGATTCACCTGGTGCGCGGCAGCAAGCCGCACACGGCCTACGCCTACGGCACCGGGCACAATCCCTGCCTGGAAGAGGTGAACGCCTACCTGGACGCCGTACCCGGTCGCCGCACGGGGCAGCACACCTTCGTTATCATGCCGACCCACTACGATGAGCAGTACAATGACCTCAACCCGGGTGGCGTGCCATTCTATGGGCTGGGCACGAACTGTTTTGCACTCGATTACGTGCACTTCGATATTCAGCACCTGGGGCAGAACACGCAGAAAGGCCGCCTGCTCACCAAATGGTACGGTGGCTTCGCCCATGAGCTGGGGCATGGCCTTAACCTGCCCCACAACCTGGGGACAGCAAGTGACAACGCCGCCATGGGCACCGCGCTGATGGGGGCGGGCAACTACACGTTCGGAATCAGCCCCACCTACATCACCGAAGCCAGCGCGCGTATATTGGCGCACTCCGAATCATTCGCCCCGAAGGGCACCAAGACTCAGTTCTACACGCAGATGACGCCGCCCACCGTGGTTGAGGCACGTTGCAAGCGCGTGGGTGACAAGCTTGAGCTGTATGTCGTCACCTCGCCCGATGTCGTGAGCACTATTGCCTACCTGCAAGACCCGCCCTACGTGGTGAACAGAGATTATGACGCCGTGCCCTTCGCCTGTACCATGAGCAAGCTCGCCGGCGGGCAGACTTCGGCCATTGTATCGATACCGCTTGCCGAGCTCAGCGAGCTGAAGAACAGCCGGGGTGGTGAACTGGGGCTCGATGTGCTCATGCAGACGTACGAGGGCAGCCGGTTCCGCTGGCGAATCACCTTCGACCTGAATCAACTGCCCGCCGATGGCAGCATCGACATGGGTACACCTGTACTTTGGCGCGGCTATTGATGATGAAGAAGGCTATAGCAGTCGATTTCGGCGGCACGAGCATTAAAATGGGCGTGACGCAGGGGGCGGATATTCTGGCGAAGGCCACCCCCCTGCCCACCGCAGCCTACGACAGCCCGGCGGCCATTATAGAGGCCATGTGCCACACAGCCCGCGAGCTGCTGCAGTTGCACCCTGACTGTGCAGCCGTGGGGCTGGGCATGCCCGGCTGGACGGATTTCCACCGCGGGGTGCTCTACCAGCTCACCAATGTGCCGGTCTGGGACCACGAGGTACCGGTGCGCGATATCATGCAGCAGGCGCTGAGCCTGCCCGTTGTGCTGGACAACGATGCCAACTGCATGGCCTACGCCGAGTGGCAACTGGGGGCCGGTCGCGGGCTGGAAAGCCTGGTTTGCCTGACACTCGGCACCGGCATAGGCGGCGGGATAGTCATCCACAACCGCATGTTGCGCGGGCTTACCGTCTCGGCCGCAGAGCTGGGCCAGACCAGCATTGACTGGCGCGGGCGGCGCGGCCCCTTCGGTAATCGCGGCGCGATAGAGGAATACCTCGGCAACAACGAGTTCGCGACAGATTCCGCCCGCGCATACACAGCAGCCGGGCAACCGCGCAGCGCCGCCGAGTGCACCCCCTATCAGCTGGCTCAGGCCGCACGCAACGGGTGCCCCATAGCCCGCGGGCTTTATGCCGGTTTTGCAGAAAAACTGGCCTGCCTCATCATGAACCTCATGTACACTTTCGTGCCGCAGGCGGTCATCATCGGCGGCGGTGTAGCCAAAGCCGGCGACCTGCTCTTTACCCCCTTGCAGGAGCAGCTGCGGGAGCAACTCTTCCCGGTGCACTATGCCGCGCTGCGTCTGCTGCCGGCGCATTTCGGGGCTGATTCCGGGTTGGTCGGGGCCGGATTGATGGCAGCAGACTATGCCACAGGCAAACTTAACTGATTATTTTTGAACACACGCGCTCATTCCAACATCTCATTATATGTTATGAACACACCCACCAAACCGAATATCCCCCCCGTGCCACCGGCTCCTGCCCCCAAAGACCCAAGCTGGTGGAACCAAGGCTGTGTACCGTTTTTCGTGCTGATGCTGGTAGCCGCGGCTGCCGACCTGGCCTGGCCGCGCGAACAGGGAATGGGACTTGGGGCAGGTCTTGGTTGTTTTCTGGCCATCAATGCTCTGCTGCTGCTGCGCCGCGACTTCACCCGTGGTGAATACTGGTTCCTGCAGGGGCTGGCGGTGGTGAATTTCCTGGCACTGTTCATGTGTGGCAGTATCATCAGCTGGTTCTTCTGCCTGGTGTTGCCTTTCATTGTGGTCATGCTGCCCTCAAGCGCCACATTTGCCGAGCCGAAGACCACGTACCGCAACTGGTGGTCTTACTGGTTTGCCCGGCGTGCGGATAAAGACGGTAAAACGAGCCGCTGGGCTGCGTTGCGCAAGCTGATGCCGCTCATCATCTGCATACTCATCGGTCTGAGTTGTTTCATAGCATTCCTGTGCATCTTTGCTGCCGGCAACCCTGTAGTGGAAATGGTGTGGAACACCATCATCACCTGGTGGAATGAACTGGTGAAGTTCCTGCACATCAGCTACGACTTCTGGCGGCACGTTCTTTACTGGATAGTCGGGTTCGCGTGGTTCGGCATCTACTGCTTCGGCCGCCCGGCCGGCAGCCCGGCGCTTCCGTCGGTTCCTGCCGCTGCACCTGCCACCACCGGCAGCACACTGTTGCCCTACCTGCCGCTGTGCATACTGCTGGGTATCAATGCCGCCTTCCTGATTGCCACCTCGACTGACATCATTTACCTGTGGTTCGGCTCAGTGCCGGAGGGTATATCGCAGACCGCCTACCTGCACGAAGGGGCGGAGTCCATCACCTGGGCCTCCGTACTGGCAGCCGGTGTGCTGGTGCTGCTGTTCCGCCGCAACGGGGCCACCCGCCGCTCGACCTTCAGCCGACTGTTGGGTTATGTGCTGGTGCTGCAAACGGCACTGCTGGCCGTAAGTGTCTACATGCGCCTGTACTACCAGATTGCCGACTACGGCTTCACCACCCGCCGTATCGAGGCAGCCGAGGCCATGCTGCTGGGGCTGGCCGGGTTGATTGTGCTGGTTCTTTACATGAGCAGCAAGGGCGGGTTCTGGAAATACACCAAAATCTGCCTGGGTACGGTACTGCTGATGGTCATTGCGTTTGCCACCTACACCCCTGCCCGCCTGGCCGGTACGCTCAATATGATGTATGTGGGCACCCACCCGCACTGGGAGTTCAAGCGGAGCGATTTCCGTGTAGGCCGATTCGATGAAACCGAAAACCTGGCCTTTGCCGAGTACGTCTATAACCACACAGACTCTCCGGCAACGGGGGATGATGACAGCCTCGACTACACCTACTCCGGCCTGACGGAAAGTGACCTCAAACGTGCCGCTGAAAAGGTGGAGAAACGCGCCTCTGCCGGCTCGTGGTTGAGCTACACCATCAGCATGCAGCAGGATGTTCCCGCCGCCGAGCGCATTCTGGGTCGCCCCATCAGTATCAAACTCGTACAAGAGGAAGACTGAATCAGCTTCTCCCCTTGAATTTCAAAGCCGCGGCCCGAACGGACCGCGGCTTTTTTCAGAATCTCAATCAGTCAACCGGGGCTTACTCAGCCCAGGTGAGCACGACCTTGCCGGATTTACCGGAGTTCATGACATTGAAGCCCTCAGCAAACTCGGTGTACGGCAGGCGGTGGGTAATGATGGCGGAGATATCGAGCCCGCTGCGCAGCATGGCATCCATCTTCTGCCAGGTAGCAAACATCTCACGGCCGTAGATACCCTTCATCTTGAGGCCCTTCCATACGAAGGTGTTCCAATCAATACCCGAGCCGCCGGGCTGAATCCCCAACAGGGAGATATTAGCACCGTAGGCGGAGTGGTTGATGATGTCCTTCAGGCAGGCGGGCGCCCCGCTCATCTCCAGGCACACGCCAAAGCCTTCATCGATACCGAGCTCCTCGCGCGCAGCGGCAATACTGTCGCCGCCAATCACGTTGACCGTGCGGTCAGCGCCCAGCTTCTTGGCCAAGCCAAGCTTGTAGTCGCTCACATCGGTAATGGTAACGGTTCGGGCGCCTGCCTTCTTGCACACGGCGGCAGCCATGGAGCCGATGAGCCCGGCGCCGGTGATGAGCACATCCTCACCCACCAAATCCCAGGAAAGCGCGGTATGTGTAGCATTGCCCAGCGGGTCAAGAACGGAGGCAATCTCCATGGGCATATCCTTATGAATGCGAATGACATTCGACTGAGGAACGGAAAGGTACTCAGCAAAACACCCGGGGCGGTTCACGCCGACGCCCTTGGTATTCGGGCAGAGGTGGAATGCACCGCGGCGGCAGTTGCGGCAATGACCGCAGACGATATGCCCCTCACCGCTCACGACCTCACCGGGGGTGAACTCGGTAACAGCAGCGCCCACGCGCTCGATAACACCGCAGAACTCATGCCCTACATGCATGCCGACGGGGATGGTCTGCTGCGCCCAGGAATCCCAGTTCCAGATGTGCAGGTCGGTGCCGCAGATAGCAGTCTTGTAAATCTTGATAAGTACATCATTCGGGCCGACCTCAGGCATCGGCACCTCTACGAGTTCCAGGCCCTTGTCGGCCTTTGTCTTGACGAGCGCTTTCATGTGTGCGGAGAGTGTACGCCTTTCGCCCCATTTTGACAAGTGCAAAATAGAGTTTGACTGTCATCGCGTGGCTGTTTCTGATTTACTGATGACTCAACTCCCGTTGAACGAATCGGGATTGATCGACAAGGCTGCGCTGCGGCAGCCGGATAAAACCAGCGCCTGCCACCCACAATCGGGCACAGGCGCTGTGAAATAGGGGTCAGTATTCGACCGCTCAGGATACCGTGGTATCGAGGAACCCCTTAATGCAGCCGATTCGCGTGGGGTGGCGCAGTTTGCGCAGAGCCTTAGCCTCAATCTGGCGAATTCGCTCGCGGGTCACGTTGAACTGGCGGCCGACCTCTTCGAGGGTGCGGGGGTTACCGTCTTTCAGACCGAAACGCTGCTCGATAACGGCGCGCTCGCGTTCGTTGAGGGTATTGAGCACGCCCGAAAGCTTCTCACGCAGGGAGTTGAAAGCGGCACCGTCCATGGGGTTTTCCGCGCTCTTGTCCTCCAGGAAATCGCCGAACGAGGTATCGTCCGAATCGCCCACGGGCTGCTGCATGGAGATAGGCTGCTGGGCCATCTTCAGCACGCTGCGCACGCGCTCAACCTGCATTCCGCTCTCGGCGGCAATCTCATCGGGCGTGGGTTCACGGCCCAAATCCTGCACGAGTTTCTTCTGCACGCGCATGAGCTTGTTGATAGTCTCTATCATGTGCACGGGAATGCGGATGGTACGGGCCTGATCAGCAATGGAGCGGGTGATGGCCTGGCGAATCCACCATGTGGCGTAGGTCGAGAACTTGTAGCCGCGGCGGTACTCGAACTTCTCCACCGCCTTCATCAGCCCCATGTTGCCCTCCTGAATCAGGTCGAGGAAGGCCAGACCGCGGTTGGTGTACTTCTTGGCAATGGAAATCACCAGACGCAGGTTCGCCTCAATCATCTCTTTTTTGGCAGCCTTGGCCTCTTTCATCGACTCCTTCATGGCCTGGTAATTCTCCAGGAACTCAGAGATGGGCATCCAGAGCTGCACCTCAATCTCGGCAATCATGTCCTTGTAGTCCTTGTTCTCGAAGTCGCCGTCATATTGGCGGCGCAGCTTCATGACTCGCTGGCGAATCTCGCGCATGCGGGCTACGAAGTCCTCGTACACCTTGCCCTTGAAGCTGAACTTGCGGTACAGGGCGTCAAGCGCTTCGAGAAGCTTTTTAAACTCCTTCTGAGCGGGCTCCACCCCCTTGTTGCGGCGGCGGGCGCGGCGAAGATTGTTGTAGGCAGCCTGAGCCTCGTCATGCAAATCGTAGATTTTGTTGATCAGGGGCTGAATCTCCTTGAAGTACTGCTCGCGGTGGTCGATGTTCTTATCTGCCACCACGCGGTCGAAGCGCTCCTTGTTCTGCAGCACGCGCTGAGCGGTTTCGAGGTAGAGCAAGGAAACGACACCGAACTTGTGCAGGCGGTTCTGCAGGTCATTTTCCGCGTGGTCAATGCGAATGGAGAGGCTCACCTCCTGCTCGCGTTTGAGCAGGTCTTTCTGCCCCATCTGCTTGAGGTACATGCGCACGGGGTCATCGAGAATGTCGAGCTTGGCCTCCATCTTCTCGGTCTCGTCTTCCTCGCCGGACTCCTCCAGTCGCTTACGCTCGCTGTAGTTGTCCACGTCAGAAGCATCGATAATAGCGAAGTTCATATCGCGCAGGCGCTCCATGATTTCCTCGTGGTCAGCGGGGTTAATCATGTCGTTGGGCAGCACGTCGTTGATGTCATCGTACGTCAGGTAGCCCTGCTCCGTAGCCAGCACAATCAGCTCGCGCACCTTCTCCTGCACGATGGGGGTGTCTATCAGGCGGCCGCTCTTGCCCTTATGGTTCTTAATATCAGCCAGGGATATGGGGGCAATGACGGCGGATTCATCGCGAACCTCAATGCCGATGGAGTGCAGGCGCTCGAAGAGTCGCTCCGTATCTTGCTCCTCATAACCATCCATGGGCAGCGAAGAGAAGATATCATCATCCGTCACATAGCCGTTGTTTTTCTTGGCGATGTTGAGCAGGTTTTTGAAGGCTGTCTTCAGCGTGATGTCATCGGGGAAGAAATCCTGCAACTCCTTCGAGGAAACTCGCGGAGGGGTAAAGGTGTTTTTGCGGCGAGAACCGGAACTCTTCTTGCGCGAAGCCTCTTCGGCAAGTGCAGCCTCGACCTCCTTCTCCACTTCCATTTTCAGAGACTCAGCTTCGTCTTTCACTGCGCTCTCAGCCTTCTTTTCTTTCTGAGGAGCGGGGGTCTTTTTCACAGCTTTGGCCGCAGGCTTCTGCGCCGGCTTAGCCGCAGGCTTGGCGGCGGGTTTCGCGGCGGGTTTAGCAGCCGACTTGGCGGCGGGTTTCGCAGCGGGCTTCGCGGCGGGCTTGGCAACAGGTTTCGCAGCCGGCTTGGCGGCGGGCTTAGCTGACGATTTAGCAGCGGGTTTGGCAGCGGACTTAGCCGAGGGGGCGGCAGCTGTTGCGACCTTCTTTTCAGCTGCGGTTTCCTTGGCAGTCTTGCTTGTTGAGCTTTTCGGCTTAGCGGATTCCGATTTCTTTTTTGGCGTAGACATGATAATATCCGTAAAATTTGAGCGACACTCCACCCATTATGCATTTTGTCAAGTGTTTAACAAAATGCGAAAGCAGTATATCGCATTATCGGAACACGTCAACCCCCTAAACATCATTATGACACACTTCTATTATATTTTTTAGGAATAATAGCTTATTATAAGCAGTTTTCCTTTGCGTACGCGCGCACGCGCAGTTCGTGTTGCCTCAAAAAAAACAGTCACCGAAAAGTGGATGCCTCAAAATTGCGGTCACCGAAACTTTAGCCGATAATTGGCTAAAAAACAAGGCAAATCCACCATTTTTCTGCCCCAAAATGACAGCGAGCGTAGCGAGTC
>JAFVIC010000103.1 GCA_017477935.1 Akkermansia sp.
CACGGCCTCCACCTCGCGGGAAATAAGCTGGGCGGAAAGCAGCTCTTGCAGATTGCTCTCGCGCTCCTCATCACCGCCGTCCTGCTCCATGTCAAACTGCCATGTAGATACCTTGAGGGCATGAGGCTTCACGGAGAAGTATGCCTCATCAGCGTTCACATCGATGCTCTTGGCAGAGTTACCGCGAGCCAGCAGCGTATTATAGCTGCGGAATGCGTTGTCAATATCGCGCCGCTTGTATGAGCCCACGGCGGTGGAAACTTTCACCGGGGGGAAGAGAAGCGTGGAAATGCTGTCCTTTTCATCAGCCACGGCTGCCTGGGCCAGCTCCGTCAGGTGGGAATTGTAGGAATGTGCGTTCTGGTACATAATATCTAATCTTGAATTCTGGATTTTGAATGTTGAATGTGTAGAGTTCCGCGAGCCTCCGGCTCGCCTTACTTCTCACTTCGTAATTCGTACTTCGTAATTCGTACCTCACCCAAGGGTGGTGGGCGGTACAAGGTAAGCCTCCAGCAGCTCATTGGCCACGCCGCTCTTCACAGCCGTGGCCACATGCGTGCCGCTCGTGCCTGCTTTCACCGTGCCGTTGCCTGCAAGCACCAGCTTGGTGCCAGGGTTCACCGTACCCGGGGTGGAGTGGAGCTTCACGCCCACAATCCCGCCGTGGTTCGGCAGAATCACGTCAGTCGGCTCACCGTTGGCACCATTGCCACCCACATGCACCACACCCAGCGGGTCGGTGGCAGAGGCAGCAGCCAGAGTGGGCACACCGCTGGCATCCACCGTCACAAAGCAGCCCTCTGCATCACGCAGGTCGGCTGTGCCGTTCGTCAGGCGCACAGTTGCGCTCTCATGAATAATTGCCATAATATAGTCAGATTCGGTTTATCGTTTGCGGAACCTCCCCGGCGGCATCGCCGCCGCGTACTTTCCACTTCGTAATTCGTACTTCGTAATTCGTACTTCTCCTCACTTGTTCAGTTCATTCTTGGCCATGCCGTGGGCTTTCCAGAACGAGCAGGTGCGCCCGGCGGCGCGCTCGGCGCGCTGAATCTCCTTGGCTCGGTTGATAATCGTGCTGCCGGTACTCTTCGCCCCCGTGCGCGGTGTGCCAGCCTTGGCATAGCGTGCCTGGGGTTCAGCAGCGGCGGCGGATTGGGCCTTGCGCTCCTTGAAAGCGCGGATGGTCATCATGGCAAGGCCACGGTTCGTCACCAGCCCCTCCTTGATTTCCTTTTTCTCTTCCTCCGGCAGGTCTGAGAGGCCCTCGCTGTTCAGCAGGGTCTCGGCCTCGGAATCGGCGGCTGCAGCGGCCTCGCCCTTGATGCTCTCAATGGCGGCCACACAGTCGGCGGCGGTAGCCTCCGGGGCAAGCCCCAGGGCTTTCTTGATGTCTTCGAGTTCGTTCATGTCTTGGTTCTCGTTTTTGGTTGTTTTTGTTCCCGCCACCTCCTCAGCGGCAGAAAAATCTTCCTGCGGGCTCATGCCCGCCTCTTCCTCACTTCGTACTTCGCCTGCCTCGGCGTAGACGATAGGCGAAGACGGGTAATTCGTACCTCGTACTTCACCAACTCGCCCCAGCGAGTTGGTAATGGGCCTTTGCCCCATGCGGTTGTTCGGGTTATTCGTCAGCGCAAGCCCCAGCAGCACCAGCGGGCGGTAGCGGTTACCACCCAGCCCCTCGGCCAGCTCCTCATCATCCACCCTGTAAACCGTGGAAAAATGCTTATACACGCGCCCCGCCACCAGCTCCAGCCCCGGCGGAGTCCACTCAATGCGCCCGGCCAACTGCATATTGCCAGCACCATCATCAAAGAGGGCCAGCTCACGCACCCAGCCTGCCGCTGCCGTGTCCGGCACCTCTGCCACACCCGGCACACCCCGGTGGTCGGCATCAATCGGTATACCCTCCTCAGGTACGCCCGCTGCCACAATAGCCTGCATCGCTGCGTTATCCAGCACCTGCACAATATCGCCACCCTCGCGCTGGGCGGGATGCTCCTCATTGCTCTCAATGTGATACCACCCATCGCCGGGCGCATCCATCGGCACCAAATCTGTCTTTTCTATCGTTTTCATCTCATTCTCCAATCGTCAATAGTCAATAGTCACTCGTCAATCCTTTTTGCCGACCTTAGCAGGGGCTTGGCAGGGGGGGATATGCTCCGCTGGCATATCCTGTGCCGTTTTTACTCTCTGCGCGTTTCTAGGGGCATTTACGCGGCCTTTCTTCTCGTGCTCGTAGCCTGCCGCAAAGAGAAACAGAAACGCCGTTGCTATTGCGCCTGCCCAGATGGAGATTCCGCGCTCCACCCAGCACCACTTTTCAGGTGCCAGCACGTTCCACCCGCACACCAGCAAGGCCACGGGCACCATCACGCCGAACACCCCGGCGGCCACATTCATGCAGTTTTTCATCCTTTATCGTTTTTATTGTTGACTTTTCTCTGATTCCTGGCTATCGTGAAGCTCCTGACAGCACCTAGAGGAGCATCGCCCCCGCAGCTCTGATAGTAGATTGAGGCTGACGCCTGTACCACCTGCCAGTAGGCCCCGGTTCATGACTGGGGCTTTCCTTTTTGGCTTTTGAGCCGATATTCATGCTCAACGTAGGCGGTGGTTACATCCTGGGTGCCCGTGTCTTTATTTGTGCTCTTTACCACCTTGGTATCTTTTCGATAGGCAACGGCACCTTTTCCGTCTTTCTCAAAATCCCCCTGGGTCATCGTTCTTGCGATATTCTCATTCGTTGTTTTTTGTTTCTGATGCTTGCGGCGGTGGTCACTTCGTTCCTGGGTTAATTCATAAACCTCATCGCCACGGGAAATCTTGCGATTTCCTTTGTGTGCATCTGTATCATCCAGGCCTTTCTTTAACTGTCGGCTTAACTCTCCATCGGTTGCATTGGCAGGCAATTCAGAGGGAATACTCGTTTTGTTTTTCGTTGCACTCGGGTTCCCTTTGCTTCCCCGTGAGCCCTTTTTCTGGTGCATCATTGCCCCGGTCGAATCACCCTTGCGTGGATGCTTCGGACAGCCAGGCTTCGTGCAGCCATTGGCCACCACTTCCCCTGGCTCGGCGTAGCCGCTTTGCGGCGCAGACGGCTCCTCTTCATCATCAGCAGCAGGGGCATCAAGGTCAGCCGCAGCACGCAAGGCCTGCTCCACCTCGGCGCGGTGTTGCTCCATCCGCTCGCGGTTCGGCTCACTCAGCCCACGAAACGCGGCCAGCTCGTCC
>JAFVIC010000104.1 GCA_017477935.1 Akkermansia sp.
ACTCTATTATTGCTTGTTTACTCATTCTGAGTGACATGTGTATATATTAGTGCCTGATTTATGAGGCATCCAGCTTTTCACGTGTCAGCCGAACTCGTGGGAAGTGTCAGTTCGGTGACTGGATTTTTGAGGCAATGCGATTGCGCCGGAAATTCGTCATTGCGCGTTTTTAGCCTTGCGCACTGAGTGAAGACACGCTATAATCAGCCCGTAGGGGTGTTTACCCTGAAATCTCTTTCCGATTTTTCAACCAAACAACAAGACAACATATGGCTAAACTCACTGTACGTGACCTCGACGTTGCCGGTAAGGAAGTCCTCATGCGCGTGGACTTCAACGTTCCCATGAAAGATGGTGCCATCACCAACGATGCCCGCATCGTGGCTGCTCTGCCCACCATTAAGTACCTGCTTGAGAAGGGTGCCCGCCTGGTGCTCTGCTCTCACCTGGGTCGCCCTGAGGGTACCGGCTATCAGGCCGAGTTCTCTCTGAAGGCTGCCGCCGACTGCCTGGCCGGCCACCTGGGTCAGCCTGTGGCTTTCGTGCCCGAGACCATCGGCGAGGCTGCTACCGCCGCTCGTGCCGCTCTGAAGGACGGCGACGTGATGCTGCTGGACAATGTGCGCTTCGACAAGAAGGAGAAGAAGAACGACCCCGAGTTCGCCAAGGCTCTGCTTGGCAACGCCACCCTGTACGTCAACGACGCTTTCGGTTCTGCCCACCGCGCCCACGCCTCCACCGAGGGTGTGACTCACTTCGCGGAGAAGTCCGCCATGGGCTTCCTTATCGAGCACGAGCTTGAGTACCTTGAGGGCAAGCTTGAGACCCCCGAGCAGCCCTTCGTTGTTATCATGGGCGGCGCCAAGGTTTCCGACAAGATTCAGGTGCTCTCCAAGCTGATGGAGAAGAGCCAGACCTTCATCATCGGCGGTGCTATGGCCAACACATTCCTGGCCGCTCAGGGCAAGAAGGTGGGCGCCTCCAAGATTGAGGCCGACAAGCTCGACCTCGCCAACGAGATTCTCGCTACGGCTGCGGCCAAGGGCGTGAAGTTCATCCTGCCCGCCGACACCCGCTACACCTTCAAGTTCGAGGAGGGTGCCGAGACCTTCTGCACAGCTCCCTGGGCTGAAGGCGGTGAGGTTCCCGAGGGTGGCATGGGCATCGACATCGGTGACAAGGCTATCGAAGAGATGTGCGCTATCATCAAGGGCGCCAAGACCGTGCTGTGGAACGGCCCGATGGGCGTGTTCGAGCTCGACTCCTTCGCCAAGGGCACCAAGGCCGTGGCTGAGTGCCTGGCAGAGAGCGACTGCATCTCCATCGTGGGTGGTGGTGACTCCGTGACCGCTGCCAAGAAGTTCAAGGTGGCTGACAAGCTCTCCTTCTGCTCCACCGGCGGTGGTGCTTCTCTTGAGCTGCTTGAGGGCAAGATTCTGCCCGGCATCGGCTCCCTGAGCGAGAAGTAAATCGCTGAGCGAACATCATTCTGAAAGCGCAGGTTGCTCATGGCAGCCTGCGCTTTTTTTGATGATGAAAGTGCGGGAAATAAAACAGGCCGCACAGGGCGGTAATTTCTTGACGATTGGCACCGACTATGTTATAAGACAGCAATACGAGACTGAAAGTGAACAGATGAAAAACCGGCTCTACATCTACGACTGCCTGACATGCAAACTGCGCGTGGCCGAGCAGCCGTTCATGACCATAGGCAATGCAGCGGACAATACGTTCTGCACGGCCATGCAGGCGGAATCTGCCGGCGTGTTTGCGCTGCGCGGCGGGTGCTGCCATTTTTTTCCGAAAGCAGGTGCCGGTGCGTACTCTCTGAATGGCTGCGAGCTCACAGAAGGTTACCGCATCAAAGCTGCAACCCACTACCTGCTGGTACTGGCAGGGGGGTGTTTTGTCGTCTGGTACGGAACGGAGGAGAACAAGCCTGATTTTGCAGCCTATAAGCCACAGACGTGGTATGTTTATTCCCAGCTCACGGGAGAGTGGTCAGGGGGCATGACTTTAGCCCAACTGCTGCAGCTCCCGCCGGATGACTGCATGAACAAGATGGCCACCTTCGATGGGCTGGGCAGCTATGTTTTCCTGCTGCAAGATATACTGAAAGTGGCTGATTTTGCACTGAGTAACGGATGGGGTGAGGACGATGAACCACAACAGCCCGAGCGGCTGCTGCGCTGCCCCAACTGCTGTGCGGCCTTCGCAGCGGCTGACCTGCTCAGTGTCGCCACCCACCCCGAACTGCGCGGCGACAGCAGGCTGGGCGAGGCTGAAATGCAGCGTTTTATTCCCGCCGCATTTGACAGCGATGGATTTGCGCTCGATGAACGGGGGGGGCGCTGTGCAGAGCAGGCCTGCCCTGCCTGCCACCACAAGCTGCCGATGTTCTTCGCGGAAATGACGCAGCACATCTACCCCATCATCGGAGTGGCCGGAGCGGGAAAATCATATTACCTGGCCACCCTGGTGCAAGAACTGGAACGCCGCCTGCCGCTGGAATTCGGGCTACCTTTCCGGGATGCGGATCCGGCAGCAAATGAACCGCTCAACGACATGCGCCGGCGAGTCTTCACCGCAACCACCCCGCAAGATGCCTATATCGGTAAAACCCATCTGCGTGGGCGGCTCTACCAAGAGGTGCACCGCAACGGCCGGTCGCAGCATGCACCGCGCCCCTTCATTTATACCCTCAATCAGGGCGGCGAGATTCACTCCACCGTGTTCTATGACCATGCGGGGGCAAGTTTTGACCCGACAGCGGATGATGAGCAGAGCGCCTGCACGGATTTTCTGAAGGTGGCAGATGGTCTGCTGTTCCTGTTCGACCCCACGACAAACCCGGGATTCCGGGCCATATTACAGGACGTGAAGGACCCGCAAATCGAGCAGAGCCTGTACCCGCCCGGTCGCCAGACAGGATTACTGGCTGAGATGGAGGTACGCCTGCGCACGGCACTCAACCTGCCACCGGGGCTCAAGGTCACCACCCCGTTGGCAATTATCATCGGCAAAAGCGATTGCTGGCAGCACCTGCTGGGCCCCGAACCACTGTTGCCAATCGTGCACAAAGGACAGGTACGCCCCGACAACGTAGCGGCCAACTCAGCACGACTACGCGAACTGCTTTTCCGCATAGCGCCTCAAATCTGCGTGAATGCAGAGGCGATATCAAGTTCGGTCTGTTACTTTGCGGCCTCGGCGTTCGGCCATTCCCCCATAACCTTTGCCGATGAACAAACGGGAGCCCCCCTGCTCGGCCCGCAAGATGCCAACCTGACTCCGCGCCACATCACCGACCCCGTCCTCTGGCTCCTCAGCAGCCAGGCTCCCCAATTATTACCCTCGGGTATCAATTGACCGCCATGTCTTACCAGCTCATCTATCATGCCCCCTCAACGGAATGCCGCCCCCCGACCAACGGGGTGGTTGCGGCTCGCAGTCGTACCATACCGCGGCCGTTGGAGCAGGCTCTCGCCGAGTTGAGTCCGGAGCTGTGCCCCGGTTCTGCCAACTCAGAGCAACGGCAATTCAGCTACATGTTGACAGAATGCGACGGCGCGACATTTCACGTACTCAGCAGCCTGTACAGCGCCCCATCGCAGGGATACACGGCACACCACCTGGCGCTGACCTATGATGAAGTGCAGGCGCTGCGCCGCAACGCCTCGCGCCCCACGCCGGCCGGGTTGATGCAAGCCCTCGACACCATTGGACTGTGGTGCACCACGACAGCCCGGCAGCGATTCCCCTATATCGATGACGAACCCCGCCTGACCGCCGCGGCTCTGCCCGAGGCCGGCGGCCAGCTCACTTGGGAGCGCCTGACCGGGCAAAAGAACAATGCCCGCTGCTTCTTCACCTCACCCTACGACCGGAACTGCCTGGTGGCAGTGCCGGCAAACCTCAGCGTGCAGGATATTCTCATGCTCATTCACGAGAGTGACTGGCTGTCGTCCACCCGCGGCTGGGGGAAGACCTTTATCACCCAGGCGAGCGCAGCTACCCGGCTGCCATGCAACCGAATCGTACTGCCTCCGGGCAGCACCGCAACACCTGCCGGGGAGCCCGACAGACCGCTGTTGACCATTGATGAACAACTGGCTGCGAATTTCTGCCAGGCCACGACATCAACCGAACAACCGCGACCGTTAAGAGCCAACCCTCACGGAGCCACCGCGAACAATACAGGTAGATACCTTCCCTATAAATTCGCCGAAACCTCTGACAGCGAGATATATAAAGTACTGCCCCCGCCGAACAAATGGCTACGCCGTGCGTGCTATCTGGCAGGGGCCGCCCTGCTGTGGGCGGGAGTATCGCTTATCTCAGGGTTGGTCATGGATGATGCCGGTGAACTCACCGGTGACATTATCACGCAAATCAATACCGGAGAGGACGCCCTGCTACTGGCTCGCCTGGCCGCCGGCAACTACTCGCATGAGAGCACCGTGCGGCACCTGGATAAGTTCGAGGCACGACTGCGCACACTCCCGGCCACGGATGATAACAGCAGCCGTCATATACTGCTGGAATGTGTAAAACTGTTGCGCTCAGCCTCGAAACTCAGTACAGGTCATGCCGACAACCTGCGACAGCTGACCGCTTATGCTGCCACTCTCAGGCAGAGCTCAGACTCGCTATGCCGGCTGTACATGCACGAGGCCACCTACAATCGCCCGGCGGAAAACTGGCTACCCGCCGGAGACGCAGCCGAACTGGCCAGCTGGCAAGACCTGCTCACCGACCACCCCGGCATGCTCAAATGGTTGGCCGAGCCCCCCTTTGCGCCCTACCTGGCGCCGCTGAATCTCCCTACCCCCGCCACAGTGCCGCAGCCCACACCGAACAATGGCGAGCCGTAATAAACAGTCAGCTGAGCGCAAATTGCGCCGTCTGGTTCTCGCCGGCAATCTGTCTGCCGCCGAGCAATTTCTGATTGCCCACCTCAGGCGCAACCCGAATGATGCCTTCATGCAGAGCGAGTTGCAGCGCCTGCTGGCCGGTCACAAACTACGGGTAACCGAAAGCTCCGGCGAGCGACGCCGACGCCTGGCGGACGAGCTGTTGAGGGAGTGCTCCCACACCCTTTCCGCCACACCGATGGCAAACCTGCCGACCTTACCCACAGCAGAGCTTCGCCACCTGCGTACCCAACTGCGCGAACTCGCGCAGCAGTTCAAGGCTCACCGCCTCCCACAGCCCGCGGCTGCCACCGATTACCGTGCAGCCATACGGCGAGAACTCCGACAGAGAACCGCCGAGAGCTGGCGCCGCGTGGCACCGAAAGTTGCCGTGGCCATTGTTGCCTGCCTGCTGCTGTACGGGGCGCTACTGCTGTGCCGCAGCAAATCCCGACAGATTGAGCAAGAGCTTCTCAGTGCCATCACCAACAACAATCCCGAGCGTGTTGAGAGCGCACTTCAGGTGCTCGATACCGCCTTCCATCGTTTCGTCTCCCCCGGGGTACAGCAGAGTATTACCAGGGGCAATCGCTGGCTCACCGACATCAAGTCACGCCATGAGTACCTGCAGGAACAGCTTTTCCCGCCGGGCGAAAGAGCCGTACACGTAACGGCCATGCCGGTCAGCGAGAGAGCGCGGATTGAGCGCGAACTCAACACCCTGCCCCCCTCTATGACAGGGCGCCTCAAGGCACGCTGGAATGAGCTCTGTGAAATGGAGCACCTGGCACTGCTGCAACAGAAGCTCGACTACATCAACCACCTGCAACGCCCCCTGCCGCCCCGGCCCACTCTCAGCGGTAACGCAGAAAACGACCTCGCTGCCTGCCGGGGGCAAATCGATGAGTTGCGCCCACGTTTGGGAGAATTCGCAGCAGCGCCTGACAGCTATGAACTGAGCGAGACTATCATCGCCCCTGTGCGCGAGAGACTCAGTGAGCTACAAACCACGGCAAATGCGATTCGAGCCTACCAACTGCTCCGGGAAGAAATGATGCGCTGCCGTAGCTACAGTGCCCACATAGCCGCCTTGCAGCGGGCCGGACAGGCCGCGACTTACACCCCGGTCGCCGGTATGCTGAGCATTACCTCGCAGCTGCCGCCGGAAAATGAAATCAAAAGCGCCCTGATGAAAAGCGGCTACACGGAGCCCGACCGAACCGAACTGCAGGCCATAGCCGCCACCCTGGTGAAGGGCAAACCGACCTTCACGGCGACCTATCCGGCCACGGCAGAACAGGTGCACCTGCTCGAAGACCTCTTTACGGCTCCCTCTCTGCACCGGCGGCTCTACAGGGTAACCGGCGCAGACGGAATAACGGCCTACACAGAGCAGCCTCCGCGTATCGATTACAGCGATAACCGGGTCTACCTTACCCGCTCAGATCTCGACCCTGAGCAGAATATGGACAACCGCCATCTGACACTGGAGCACATCGATAAAGTACAGATTCGCGTGCTGAGCGCCGTCCCGCTCATGCAGCACCTCGGCATTTCCCGGCAGAACTTCTTTCAGCAGGCCAACATAGCCAACTTGCTCTCCAAGGTGCTTAATTTCGCGCACGAAGACTGCCCGGCACTGGCTCAGGCCTACGTCTACTACACGCTACTGAGCGTGCTCGACCGCCACCCGCACCAACACATGACCGGAATTCGCCACTGCCCGACGATGCGGCGGCACGCAGCTGACTTCACCCGCCTGGCGCGCCGGCACAACCTGCAACTGAACCGCCCGGGAGCCTGGTTGAGTACGTCACCCGCCATCTGCCGGGCCGAAACCGATTTCCGCAACTGGTTCAAAGCCCATGCCGGATTCGATTACTGCGCGGAAATCAGGCAGAACTTCGGCCCACTGGGGCGCGTGGGGCTGCAATACAGCGGTTACATCGCAGAAAACGGACAACCTGTCATCTTCCGTGAATTGCCGGCGGGCAAGGTCATCTGGTACCTGACAGCAGAAGGCTTCCGCTCCGCGCCCTTCGATACCGCACCGGCCGGAGCACTACCGTATTCCCCCATTTTCAACGCACTCTGAACATGCTCGTCGCCGTACTTTCAGACATACACGACAACATCAGCCACCTGCTCACCGCACTGGCTCTGGCAGAAGAACGCGGGTGCCGGCACCTGTTCGTGACGGGTGATATCGCCACGCTGAGCACCCTGCGTACACTGCGTGAGGAGTGGGAGTACGAAATCGACCTGGTGTTCGGCAACAATGAATGGAACCGTGCCGAGCACCTGCGGCTCGCAGAGCAGTTTCACCACTGCCGCCACCATGGCGACACCGCTGATTTCTCGCTGGACGGGCGGCACATTCTGCTGACCCACTATCCGCAGGTCGCCGAACAAGCCTTGCAACGCGGCGGGTACGACGCCATCTTCTACGGCCACACCCACAAAGCCGAGTTGCGCGTAGGCCGGCACGGTATCATCGCCAACCCCGGTGAGATTGACGGGGTGCGCAATGCCCCATCATTCGCCGTGTACGACACGGCGAACAACAGCCTCATTTTCTGCCGCGTGTAACCCCACTATGGACTACCTTTGCTACCGCCTGAGCGAACTGCCGCCCCATGCCGCTGACCTCAACCTGCTCCCCCCGGTCGAGCAGCAACAGTACGCGCAGCGCCCCTACAGCTCGCTGGTGGCCCGCTGCCTGCTCAGGCAGGAACTCGCCCGCCGCCTCCACCGCACGCTGAGCGATATCGAACTGACAACCAACGCTCACGGCAAACCGTCCCTACTCCATAACGAACTGCACTTCAACCTGTCACACTCGGGGGATTTGCTCTGCATGGCCTTTCATCATGCGCCCGTGGGTGTGGATATTCAGCAGCTGCGCCCCCGTACCGCCACACAGCGCCTGGCAGAGCGAATGATGTGCAGGCAGCAACTGAGCCGCTGGCTGGACGGCGGCGCCGATGTCGGGGAGTTTTTTGCCTGCTGGTGTGCGGCGGAAGCCCTGGTCAAGCACGCCGGGGCAACCGTATGGCAGGCGCGAGAGTTCCCCTTTCTCTACCGCCACGGGCGAATTGAACCGCTGTTTACGGGGGCTCCCGTTGTAAAATTATTCAGCCCCGCAGCGGGTTACTGCGGGG
Organism: Akkermansia sp.; assembly: GCA_017477935.1. Taxonomy (GTDB): domain Bacteria; phylum Verrucomicrobiota; class Verrucomicrobiia; order Verrucomicrobiales; family Akkermansiaceae; genus Akkermansia. The sequence continues at coordinate 8,075 of JAFVIC010000104.1, forward strand.
CTGTTGCGGTAGAACGTCGTGATTCAGAATAAGAGGCGGTTCACCCACGGCGGCCGCGCCACATGAGCAGCAGCAGGGTGAGCACCAGAGCCACGGCCGATATCACTACCTGCCAAATAGGCTCGACCTCGAACATTTCTGAGTTGGGCACAGACCGGGTGTACTGGGACAGGGCGTAGTCTTCCAGCAGCATGGGGTAGCTGAACGGCAACGCCGCAGAAACATACATGCGCAGCGAGGCCGGAACCATGAAATGCACCGTGACCGACAGCAGCGACAGCGGAGCGGCGCTCAGCGCATAAACCACCGGGCGGTTAACACTGTCACGCTTGCACAGTAAATCCGTGACCAACAAGGTGATAAGGAGCGTATAAGCCATCTGAACCCAGAGCAATACCTGATATACATCCGGCAGCGATTTATCTGCGACGGAGGTGTAGCGGCAGAACAGCCAGGCCAGCAACCCCAGCACAGGCAACAGGAAAAGAGCCGCCTGCCCCACCCCCGGCACCTGCAAATAGGCCGGCACCAGCGGCCAGGCGCGCTTGTCATGCGCCACCAGCGAATAGGTCGGCAGCAGAGCATCGCTCATGCATGCCATAATCGAATAGCAGGCTGCAAACCACAGCTGCCCCTCACCCACGGACTCAGAGAGATAGTAATAAAGCAGAGGAACAGAGGCAGGCACCAGCAGCGCTAATACACGCACGCTGCGCGAGCAGTTCTCGGCGGGGGCGGCATAGCTGCGGCGCGCGAACTCCAGCAGCAGCACAATAACCAGCACCGTATCCGCCAATATCACATAGAGCGATTCTCCCTCGAAGCAGCTCAGGAAGTTGGCCATGGGGTCAAAATCGCGCACAACCATCGCCATCTCTACCAGGGAAAGAACCACCTGCCAGCTTACAAGCACCACAGATACCCCCAGCAACATGCGCATGAATCGGCTCAGCTGCGACATGAACAAAAACACCGCGCTCATCACCGCACCACCGCCAACCAATACGCCATAGCAACCCCATAAATTACGGGCGAACGGCTCCGGCAGAGTACCGGCACGCCACCACACAATCAAAGCCCCCACGCCCGCCACGACCAGCTGCTGGAAGACAGCCGACACCCAGGTACCCCACACAATTTCTCGCGAAGTAAGCGGGGTAAGCATCATGAAGTTGCTGCCCTTGGCTTTCGCATCTGCCGCGACGGAATTACCGGCACGGCTCGGTATGATAAACCACATGACCAGCAGCCCAATCAGCGACAGAGGGTAGGGAGTCTCGCCTATCACGGGATCTTCCTGAATGGAATCAAATTGCAACCACGCAGCTACCAGCAGGAATACAGTCAGCATCGCCAGGTAACCGCGTGTACGCAAACTGCGGCGCAGGTCGCGCACCAGTGCCGGGGGCAGAAAATCGGAAAAGTATTTATTCATGGTTATTCTCTTGCAGGATATTGACGAAAGTCTGCTCAAGGTTGGCAATACGGCGGGTGACTTCGAGCACCTCATTTCCCTCGCACAGGTCGCGCAGGGCTGCGGCAGTATCTTTATCACTCACGGCCAAACAGGTTGCATGAACCGAGCCGTCAGACTGAACAGTCGCCCCCATCCAGTCACGACTGCCGGCCAGCCAGGCCAGCAATTCGGTAGCTTCGCCCACCGGGCGTATGCTGTAGGGAGTACCCTGTCGGTCGTTGCCGGTCAGCTGGGCCAGTGTTCCGCGGCGAATGATGTGCCCGCGGTCCATCAGAATCATCACATCACACATCTCTGCCAGTTCGGAGAGAATGTGCGAGCTGATCAGCAGCGTTTTGCCCTGTTTCTGAAGTTCACGCACGAGCTGTTTGAACTCCAGTCGAGCCTGGGGGTCGAGCCCGGCGGCCGGTTCGTCCATGACCAGGAAATCGGGATTACCGATAAGCATACGGGCGAGCGACACGCGCTGGCTTTGCCCCTTGGAGAGTTTATCGGTAAAGCGATGACGCAGTTCAGCCACACCGCAGAATTTCAGCACTCGCTCGACTTCAATCACGCGGGTCTCCCCCGTCAGCCCATAAGCTCGGGCAAAAAAATCGATGTAGTCGAACACCGTTGTGTGGTCCATGGGCGTGAAGTTGTCGGGCATCCACCCTATACGTCCACGCACTTTTTCGGGCCAGGCGGTTGCATCAAGCCCGTTGATGATGATTTCGCCGCTATCGGGCAGGTCGAGCGTCGTAAGCAGTCGCATGGTAGTTGTCTTACCGGCACCATTGGCCCCGATAAGCCCGACTGACTGCCCCGCCTGCAGCTCAAACGATATGCTGTCCACAGCCTTCACAGCACCGAAGTGCCGCACCAGCTCCGTGACTTTGATGAGAGGGTCTGCCATAATGTCAGAGGTCATTCTAACGCAAAACCGCTGTCTGCTCAAGAAAAAAAGGCAGACAGCGGTTAAAATTGGAAGCCGCAATTACTTTCTGCGGCGACGGGCAGCCAGCGCAGCCAGCGCCAGCAGACTCAGCGTAGCGGAAGCAGGCTCGGGAACAGCATGGTCAAGATACACCACCCCGGCGGAAGCATCCCACACAAGATAGGTACTTTCATTGATATACCAGCTATCGAAGTGATAGCCACAGCATTATCTGCAGCGAACACATTGTATACCTGCATGGTTCGCAGAACATCATTGAACATGATATCAATGGAACCGTCCGAGGCAAAAGTGATTTCATGGGCAGAGAGAGCAGCCTGATTGGCATTTACCGTAAGTGAAGCCGGCAGGCTCTCAACGGCGAGAGCAGCACCGTCACCCAGATGAAGCTTTTGCAACTCTACCGGGAAACGGCCATCCGTATTGAGGTAAAGGAGGGAATCTTTGGAAATCGTCACCCCGGAGGCTTGAGAAAGCGCGTGTACGTTTTCCAGAGAGAGCGAGCTGCCCTCACCAACGGTAACAGAACCGGTGAAAGCTTCATTGGCAGCGGAAATCACCACCATACCGGAACCGGACATCGTAACATCACCTCCACCGCTCAGGTAACCGGAGAGGGAGATTTCCGGAAACAGCATCTCCGACCTGATCGGTATCTGTTTTGTAGGGATCATAATAGCCGTTATCGAACAGGAAACCGTCACCATTGTTCAGAATCAACGAACCATAGCCCAGATTAATCTCACCGATACGCACACCGGCGCTCTTTTCCCTACCTTCCTTACCGGCCAGGTCGTGATCCATGTCGCCGTTCATGAACATGCCCGGCGAGAGAGTCACCACGGCATTGCCACCAATATTCAGCTGGCTGGCATGCAGAAATGACTCTATTTTCAGCGATGTGTCAGAAATCTCGGGTACGCTGCCATCTGCCCGCGTACCATCAACCGTAATAACAATGGAACCATTTCCCAGCACACCATAGCCATGCTCAGTTTCACCGGTAAATGTAATTTCATATTCTTTCTGACTGTTTGACTTTCTTTACCTCGGGTACTAGCCTTCTACAACTCTCGCGAAAGTTCTATCATTTTTTCACTGTCACACTCACCACTTGTCATACCTGAGCAGGTAGTATATAGTAACCTGTGGAATGAGACACTTACTCCCCATACTGCTTCTTACCTTGGTGGCACTGCATACAAGCTGCACCCGACTCTACCAACCCACCGGCACGGGCACCATTCCTGAAACCGCGCCCACGGAGCAAGAACTGCGCCGCCATGTGACCACCCTGGCAAGCGACATCGGTGAGCGGAATCACTACCACCAGGCAGCTTATGAGCAAGCGGCAGACTACATTGCCGGGGAGTTCGCCCGCATGGGCTACAAAGTCAATCGGCAGACATTCACCATACCGGCTGAAGATGGGTACAAGAGTGCGGCCGGCAAAATAGCCGCAAACATCGAAGTGCGCAAGCCCGGCACGGATTCGAACGCCCCCTGGATTGTGCTCGGCGCTCATTACGACACGCGCGTAGGCATGGAGAAATGGAATGTGCATGGCCCCGTTGTCGAAGGCAAGACCGGCACACCGGGCGCAAATGACAACGGCTCAGGTGTAGCTGCACTGCTCTGCCTTGCCCGCAGGCTCAAAAATGTACCCACGAAGAACGGAATCATCTTCGTGGCGTATGCGAATGAAGAAGCCCCCTTCTTCCAGACAGATGAAATGGGGTCGCGTGTGCATGCTCGCTCGCTGGTACAGGAACTGGGTAGCGCCGAGAAAGTTGCCGGTATGATATCGCTGGAAACCCTGGGTATCTATTCCCCCCGCGTGAACAAAAAACGCCGCAGTGCTGTGGCCGGAGCCCTGGTTGGCCTGCACGACCGCTGTGATTACGTTGCCTTCATGAGCACCAATCGGTTCATGCGCAACAACGACGGCCGAGACTACTCGCGCCGCTGTGCAGAAGTCTTCGCCTCCGTCAGTCGTTTTCCGGTACGATCGCTTGTGTTCAGCTACCTGACACGCGGTATCGCCTGGTCGGATGACTGGGCCTACATGAAAGAGGGCATACCCTCCTTCGCCATCACCGACACCGCCTATATGCGCTGCGATGACTACCACGAAACCAGCGATACGGCAGACAAACTCGACTACCGCGAGTTTGCCGAAGTCGTGCTCGGCATAGATGCCATGCTCCGCAAACTCTGCAACTGACCTTCGCCCCCACCAAAATCGTCAATCGTAAATCGTAAATCCCCCATGTCCACTCTCCGCCAACTGGCTATAGAAGCCCTGAGCAACCTGCCCGTACAGGGGCAGACCACCCTCGCGGTGGATGCCGGGGCGCGTGCCATACTGCGTGAGTGGATGCTGGCAGCCCGCCGCGGAACAACAGCACAGCCGCCCTCGGCACCGGCCGCAGCAGTTGAGCCCCCGGCAGTGCAGCAGAGCACAACTCCGGATTTGCAAACCACCGAGCAGAAACTCGCCTGGCTGCGAGAGAAGGCGCTCAACTGGCGCGCTGCGCGAGCCCTGGGCAGCCTGCGCGACACCATGGTATTCGCCACCGGCGACCCGCACGCACAGCTCATGCTGGTGGGAGAAGCCCCGGGCTATGAAGAAGAACAACAGCAAGAACCCTTTGTAGGCCCCGCCGGCCAGAAACTCACGCAGATTCTCACCGCCATGGGGTTAAGCCGCGCCAAGGTTTACATATCGAACATCTGCAAGTTCCGCCCCTCGATGGGGCCGCAGCAGCACACCGCTAACCGAGCCCCGAACGATGAAGAAATAGCCGCCTGCCTACCCATTATACAGGCCGAAATCCGCGCCATACGCCCCGCCTGCATTGTGTGCCTGGGAGGAACCGCCGCGCGAGGGCTGCTGGGGCATGCCGCCAGTGTAGCCAGCCAACGCGGCAAGTGGTTTGAAACCCAGGGAATCCCCACCCGCGTGACCTATCACCCCAGCTACCTGCTGCGCAATGACACCATCACCGCCCGCCGCGCTGTATGGGAAGATATGCTGGCCGTCATGCAGAAACTCAACATGCCCATCTCGGCAAAGCAGCTCCGATATTTCAAGTGAAACTCCACCCCTTCAGCCCCCTGCTCGCCACCCTGCTGCTCTGCGGCTGCAGCGTGAACGACACCCCCCGGCTGGCCGCCCGTGCCGCCGAGGGCGATCCCGCCGCCTGCTATGAGTATGGGCACCGCCTGCTCACCGGTAACAAGGTACAACAAAACCAAACTCAGGCCATCGAATGGCTGAAACGAGCTGCTGATAAGGGAAACATACGCGCCGCTGCTGCTCTCGGTGCCTGCTATGCCCATGCTCTGGGAACAAAGGCGGATTCAACCCTGGCACGCAAGTGGTACACCGTGGCTGCCGAGGCCGGCCACCCCCACGCCCAGATGAGCTTGGCAGAACATTACCTGAAAGTAGCCCCTAAAGACCCCGTGCAAGCCGTCACCTACATACGCTATGCAGCCATGCAAGGCTCGGCAGATGCCGCTTTTCTCATGTCAATTTGCTTCGCACAGGGAATCGGAGTACCGGCTCACCAGGGTATCGCCTTGGGCTGGCTTACCAACGCCGCCGAATTGGGCCACGAACAAGCGCTTACCATCTTGCGAGACCTTGCCGACACCCAACAAGAAGGCTGATTTCTCACCCCGATGTAAAAAAATTACCTTTTTTCTGAAAATAAGCTTGACATCACCAAACAAAAATCATATAATCGCTGCGCGCCCTTTGGGGTTGCAAACTTAAAGAAATCGCGGGATGGAGCAGTCTGGTAGCTCGTCAGGCTCATAACCTGAAGGCCGTAGGTTCAAATCCTACTCCCGCAACTCCGAAAACAGCCGCATGCAGCGGCTGTTTTTTTGTAGACACGGGGCAAGCCCAATTTTTGGGCACTGCGTCAGAAAAGTAGCGTGAATGACGGGGACGTTAGCTGTCTGAGTTTGAAGCGAAGATAATCAACGGAGGGAAGACCTCGGGTTTTGAGTTGAACCCGTGAAATCATCGAGTTCATTCCTTCTATGCGTCCTGATGTCAGAACGATAGACCCCATAAAGTATGCTCCGTAATCCGCTACTGAGGCTCTTTCATCGTTAGCGGGCAAGATATCGTTGGCGAGGGCTATTTGGCTTATCGGGTATGGTTCGCTCAATTTTGCCACTTGCCATGGCCGGATTCAGGAAATTCTTGCGGAAATGGTTTCGATGGGATAACCCCATGCGCTCCATAAGTTGAGACGCTGTCA
>JAFVIC010000105.1 GCA_017477935.1 Akkermansia sp.
GGGGTCGAGCGTGGGGCACTGAGAAGCCGGGGCGGTGAAGCGGCTGTTGGGGTGAGCGCACTTGCGGCCGCAATCCGGGGTCCAGTCGTTACCCTGCCAGTCAATAGCATGAGCCGGGGCCTCGCCGTCCATACCTTCCCACCATACGTCGCCGTCGTCAGTCAGACCAACGTTGGTGAAGATGATGTTCTCCTTGATGGTGTCCATGGCGATGGGGTTGGACTTGTAGGAGGTACCGGGAGCCACACCGAAGTAACCGTTCTCGGGGTTGATGGCGTGGAAGGTACCGTCCTCGTGGGGCCAGATCCAGGCGATATCGTCGCCGATGATGCTGGTCTTCCAGCCCTTCTCAGCCAGAGCGGGCGGGGGCACAACCATGGCCAGGTTGGTCTTACCGCAGGCAGAGGGGAATGCGCCGGTCACATAGGACTTGCGACCCTGGGGATCAGTAATGCCGAGGATGAGCATGTGCTCAGCCATCCAGCCGTTCTTGCGGGCGATGCCGGTAGCAATACGCAGAGCAAGGCACTTCTTGCCAAGCAGAGCGTTACCACCGTAACCGGAACCGTAGGAGATAAGCAAGTCTGCGCTTGCGTTTGGGGGCGAATTCGCTACAATAAAAACGCAGCGCAAAGATATGATTTTCGCAATAAGAATTTCAACCACACAATCCGCACAAAGATGATTAAGGTAGCCATCGTAGGATACGGCAATATCGGTAAGTACTCAGTAGATGCACTGCGTGCCGCACCTGATATGGAGTTAGTAGGTATAGTACGCCGTGCCGGCAGCGCCCCAGTACACGGCATCAAAACCGTGACCGACATCGATGAGCTGGGGCCGGTAGATGTTGCCCTGCTCTGCACCCCGACACTCAGCGTAGAAGAAACAGCCCTGCCCCTGTTGGCCAAGGGAATCAACACGGTAGACAGCTATGACATACACGGGGGTATTGTTGCCCTGCGCCGCTCACTGGGTGAGCAAGCCAAAGCCAACAACGCCGTGGCTGTCATTTCTGCCGGCTGGGACCCGGGGTCTGACTCTGTGATGCGCACCATGATGCTTGCCATGGCTCCCAAGGGTATCACCTACACGAACTTCGGCCCCGGTATGAGCATGGGGCACAGCGTGGTGGCACGTTCTAAGGCAGGGGTGAAAGATGCACTTTCTCTCACTATCCCGACAGGCTCGGGGGTACACCGCCGCATGGTATATGTGCAGTTGGAGGACGGTGCCGACTTTGCCACGGTAGAGGCAGCCATCAAAGCCGACGACTATTTCTGCCACGACGAAACGCACGTAACGCAAGAGGACGACATCGACACACTCAAAGACATGGGGCACGGTGTTTACATGGAGCGCAAGGGTGTATCGGGCAATACTCAAAACCAAATCTTCAAGTTCGAGATGCGTATTAACAACCCTGCCCTGACAGCACAGGTGCTGGTATGCGCTGCACGCGCCAGCATGAGATTGGCAGCCGGGTGCTACACCCTGCCGGAGATTCCGCCCATGGATTTTTGCCCCGGAGACCGAGAGACTCTCATTGCCCGCTTGGTATAAGCGCGTTTATAGCAAGCGCAAAAGTAATTTTCAGGCCGCGGTTCCTAAAGAGCAGTGGCCTTTCGTATGTAAAGAGCAGTCAGGACTCTGCCGGGACAAGCTCTACCACCGGCATCACCGACTTTTCGTCCTCCCAAGGGGCGTAAACTCCGGTTTGAATCAGCGCTTCCTGAGCAAACAAATAAGGGGTGAGCAGCACGTATATGGGGGCATTTATCGTTACCGTTAGCGGGACATCGACTACCTCTGCTGCCCAGGCTAGTGGCTGAGTACACACATGCAACCACGAGTAACGCTCTCGCACCGGTATGCCGGCTTGGGTGTAATACTCATCCGCCGCACCATATGCCGGTTTTGTGTTATCGGGATATTGCGGCAAAAGTTTGGGGCGTGGGGTACAACGTTTGGCGCGGGTGTAATCAAACTCGGAGCTCGAAATATATGTACGGTCGCCAGAATCTTCAGGGACTTTTTTCTGTAGCAAGTGTTCGACAGACCATGAAGAGAGACGAATCAAAAAGGGTTCTTTGGGTGCAGTTTTGTCATGTTGACTCCATAAATGGAATCCGCCGCAACGCCCCTGATACGGATCCCACGAGTAGCAGCTACGTACCTTAACATGCTGCCAAGTACCCTGCACCTCAACATAATAGGCATCATCCAGCTCATAAATCACCAAATCTTTAGGATGAGCACGGTTTGGCTCAATCACGACGACTTCGCGCCCGATTGAGTCGACGATGCCACCGAGATTCGGCACAACACAGCCGGTCAGCAGGGTTACCGCTGCAAGCATCTGCAATAAAGAACATTTTGGCATGGTTTAAGGTTAACAAATCACTATTGCTCGGTCA
>JAFVIC010000106.1 GCA_017477935.1 Akkermansia sp.
GCAGAGAGTAGCGCGGGGTAAGCGAGCCGTCAGGCTCGCGCAGCCCCGGGTTGTGAGAGAAAAAGTACATGAGAGCCCCGACGCGGAACGCGGAGGGCCGACAGATGACCGAGGCTTAATCCCCATGCGGCGGCCTTCTGTCGACCCGCCATCCGGCGGGGCTCCGATATGTTTTTCTCCGGTTTCCGGAGACTTCGCTGCTGACGCAGCTCCGGCTCCGGCTATTGTCTGTCGTCCTACGGACTCAAAATTCCGCTCTCTATCGCTCGCCCTCACTTCGCTAAATTGCCATTTGGCGATTCCCCTACTCCCAGCAGGTCATGGCGCGGAACTGCTCGATTCGCTCGGCCAGTTGGCGCCGCGTAAGGGCAAAAAGCGAGACGGTACCGAATTTCTCGCACACGGTAGCAGCTACCACTGTAGCAATGGCCACGCCGCGCTTCATGTCATCCCAGGTGGGATTGCCACCGTTGAGACAGTGGGTCAGGTAGCCGGCCAGGGCTCCCATGTACGAATCCCCCGCGCCTGTGGGGTCGGTGGCTTGCACCAGCGGCCAGGCCGGACAGCGGAAAAGCTTTATTTCCCCACTCGGCGAGCGATGGAAGAGGGTGGAGCCGGCGCTGCCATGCTTCACGATGACGTAGCGGGGACCGGCCTCAAGCAGCTTATACCCGGCCGCCAGGCTGTCATCCACCCCCGCGTATTCGCGGGCTTCTTCGTCATTCATGAGGGCTAAATCAACCTTGCCCAGCAACTTGTGTGTATAATCCCGCTCACGGATAATCCACGATTTCATGAAATCCGCCATGCGGAAGGTGGCGTTCGGGCACTGCTCAAGCATGCGGTACTGGAGCGGCGGGGTCACATTCGTCGCTACGGCCAGGGTGCATTGCTGCAGCTCGGGGCTCAGCTGCATTTGCCAGTGTTCCTGTACCCCCTCGATGGTGCTCACCGTGGTGCGGTTGTTCATGTCTTGTTCATATTGCCCGGTCCAGGCGAAGGTCTGCCCCTCCACCTGCGCCACATGGGCCATACTCACGCCGCGGGCTTCCATGGCCAGGCGGTATTTCTCCTCAAAATCCGTACCGACCACCCCCACAAGCGCCATGTTGTCCGTCACGAGCCGTGCCGCCAGCGCGGCATAGATACCGCTGCCGCCCAGCACGGAGTTGGCGCGCCCGTTGTGGGTTATCAGGGTGTCGATGGCTATGGTGCCGTATATCAGTGCTTTGTCGCTCATGTGGGTTATTCTCCTTTCAGCAGGGCGAGCAGGGTGGCTTCGTCGATGATGGGAATGTTGAGCTTAACGGCTTTGTCTCGCTTGCTGCCACCACCCTCGCCGGCCACCAGATAACTTGTCTTTTTGGTGACAGAACCGGTGGCCTTGCCGCCGGCCTCGGCGATGAGTCGCTCGAACTCCGGGCGTGGGCGGCTCAGTGCGCCGGTCAGCACAAAGGTGAGCCCGCTCAGCGGTCCGTTTTCCGGCGTGGCCTCTTCGGAATAAGTGGGAGAGGTCGGGTTGATACCCAGTTCGCCCAGAGTACTCATCACCTGTTGCCCCGCGGCTGAATCGAACCACTGCCTCAGATGGTGAGTCGAGACGGAACCGAGCGGGTTGCTGAGCTTGAGTTTGTTGTTGCCATCCGGCTGCAGGGAAAGGAAATGACGCTTCTCGTATGGGGCAGCGAGCGATTCCAGCTCCGCGCGCAGGGTTGTTCGGCGGGCTTCGAGTTCTTCGGCATCTGCTCCCTTGTTGCTGCGGGCTTTCGGGTTGAGCGAGTTGTAGAGAGTCACCCCATCTTCCAGGCGTATGAGGGTGCCGAGGAACTCCGAATGGGCTAATTGCAGCAGGTCCCGGTGATAGCTTGCTACCTCGCGGGCTGTGGTCACGCCGATACCGGGGATTCCGAAGGCGGTGAGCCAGCGATCCAGGGGCAGGGTGCGGGCGCGCTCCAGTGCCTCCAGCGCTTTGGCGGCGTTTTTCTCGCCGAAGCGGCGCGGTTCGTCCTCCGTACCGAGGTTGAGCCCGCCGAGTTTTTCCACGGAAAGGGAGAAAAGGTCGAGCGGGGTGGAGATGTAGCCGTTGCGCACGAGCGCCTCTGCCACGGTGCCGCCCAGACTTTCGACATCGAGCGACTCGCGCTTGCAGAAGTGGGATGTTCGCATGGCGGCCTGTGCGGTGCAGGTGAAGTTCGTGCAGCGCCAGGCGACTTGGCCTGCCTCTTGCGAGATGGGTTCTCCGCAGCACGGGCATACGCCGCCGACCGCCTCGTACAGGCTGTAGGGGGTAGCATCGGCCGGGCGTTTGTCCTTGTTGACATGCACAATGGCGGGGATGATTTCGCCGGATTTTTCGACCAACACGGTGTCACCCAAGCGAATATCTTTGCGGGTGATTTCGTCTTGGTTGTGCAGGGTGGCGCGCGAGACGGTCGTGCCGGAGAGCTGCACGGGCTCCAGCTCCGCCACGGGTGTCAGCACGCCTGTGCGGCCAACCTGTATGGTGATGGCGCGCAGGGTGGTTTCCTTCTGCTCGGGCAGGTACTTGAACGCCGCGGCCCAGCGCGGGGCGCGGGCAGTTGAGCCTAAGCTTTCACGCAGGGCAAAATCTGCCAGTTTGATGACGGCGCCATCGGTACCGTACCCCAGTTCGTGGCGCAGGCGGTCGATGTCTTTCACGGCCTGTCGCACGGCGGCCTCGCCCTCGGCATGGATGACGGGTGAGTTGCAGGGGATTCCCATTCGCTTGAGCAGATTCACGAAATCCGCGGCGGTGTGCAGGGGCTCACCCTCATATTCGCCTATTCCGTGTGCCAGGAAGGCCAGAGGGCGGGCAGCTACTTCATTGACATCGAGCAACTTGATGGTGCCGGCGGTGGCGTTGCGAGGGTTGGCCAGTGCCGGCAGTCCCTCGGCATCTCGCTGTTCATTGAGTCGGTTGAAGTCAGCGAAGGGCATGTAAACTTCACCGCGCACTTCGAGCAGTGAGGGGGCTCCCTCGGGGAGTACGCGTGGTATGCTGCCGATGGTCAGAATGTTGGCCGTGATGTCATCCCCCGTGGTACCATCCCCGCGCGTGGCTGCGTATGCCAGGTGCCCGTTACGGTACATCAGGGTGACGGCGCAACCGTCTATCTTGGGTTCCACCACAACCTGTGGCTCTGCCATGCCGAGACTGCGGCTGAGCCGGTTGTAGAACTCTACCAGCTCGGCATCGCTTTCACCCTGACCGGGTTTGTGCTCGAAAATGTCATCAATACTTTGCATGGGGCGCGGGTGGGTGACCTTGCGGAACCCTTCCGTCAGGTCATTGCCCACGCGCTGGGTGGGGGAGGCCGGGGTGATGAAATCAGGGTGAGCGGCCTCCAGCGCCTCCAGCTCGCGGTAGAGGGCATCGTACTCTGCATCCGTTATTTCGGGTTGAGCCTGTGCGTAGTACAGCTCGTTGTTGCGGTTGATGGTACGGCAAAGCTCATCGTAGCGGGCGCGGTCGTTCGTGGCCGGTTGCCGGGTGGCGAATTCAAAGAGATCCATAAGCATGCAGTATGGTGTGGGGATTGTGGGCGGCGGGGATTTCGCGCTGTTGCAGCGCATGGCCGGTGAGTTCTTGCAGCAGGTCGATAGCTTGCCGCCAGCCGCGCGATAGGTGTGCGGGGCTGTGGGCGTCCGAATTGATGACGATGGGTATGCGGCGGTCGAGCAACTCGCGCAGCAATCCGCAGGCCGGGTATTGCTCCGCGCAGTGCTTGTGCCAGCCGGCTGTGTTGATTTCAACCGCCGTGCCGCTGCGTTCCAGAGCATCGAGAGCAGGGGTGTAATAGCGGCTCAGGTCACCTTGCGGCACACGTCCCCAGATTTTCACCAGGTCGATGTGGCCAACGATGTCGAAAAGCCCACTGTTAATCATATCCGTAACAGCCTGCCAATAGAGCTGCCAGTCCCGCTCCGTGCTGTCGGTGATGGTACGGTTGGCGTATACGCTGTCATCCACCGATTCACCGCGGCGCAGGTAATGCACGGAACCAATGAGGTAGTCACAGCCGAATTCATGCCGCAGGTGGCGCACCCAGGACTCTATGCCGGGCAGCCAGTCGCACTCCAGCCCGGTGAGTATGTGCAGGCGACTGTCGGCGGCGGCGCGTGCCCGGGCTATCCACTCGCGGTAGGCCGGGGCATCTGCACAGCGCATGCGCCAGTTGTCGTAGGGTTCCATCTCCGGCGGCATGGGGGCGTGGTCGGCTATCCCATAGGTAAGCATCCCGAGTTCGAGGGCGCGAGCCACAAATTGCTCCGGTTCGCCCTCCGCGTGCAGGCACAGCGGTGTGTGTGTGTGGTAATCAGTGCGTTGCATGGTTAATCAGAGAGGCAATTCCGCATACAGGCTGAGCAAGGCCGGTAAATCCGGGTCATCATAGCAAGCGGTTCGGCGCAGCCTGTCAATTTCGGCGGCCAGTTCGGCCTTCAGCCGGGTCAGTTTATCCCGGAGCTCCATGGGTTGGGTACTGCTGTCGGCGGCGATACTCTTCCACTGTTCGCAAAGCTGCTGTTGTTCGTGTTGCCACCGGCGCAGTACGGTGGCGGTATTACGTGCTGAGTAGCTGTCGGTTGTTTTGCGAAGTTCGTAGAGCACATCGCTCAGGTGGCGACACAGGGCGGCACACACATCATTCGGCAGAGCACTCGGGGGTGCGGGGGGCGGCTCATCTTCGGCATAGGGGTCATCTGACCCCAGAACCTGCAGCACCGTCAGCAGGCTCTCCGAGCCGTAGGCCCCGACAGTCTGCAGGCGCGATATCTCCGGTATGTAGCGCTGCGTGATGTGCGTGAGCGTCATCATCGTGCGGGTGATGACCCGATTGGTCGCGATGTCGGTCGGCGCCTCCTCCAGTCGCTTCAAGAGTTCGCGCACATGGTTAAGCTGTTTCTGCATGGCGGGGGCGGCAGCCTGTGCGCTCTCTGAATCCTTTATTTTGAGCAGCAGCTCCTCTATTTCTTCGGTAGCTGTTATCAACTGACGGCAGATGTCGACCATTTGCGGGTCAGCAACCTGTTGTTGCGGCACGCGCACCACATCCCTCGCCGTGACAGGCAGGGCAGAGAGCAGCAGCACTGTGATGACAGACCGTATCTTCATGCGGAATCCTGCTCTATCTTAACGCTCGCCACGCCTGTTGTCAAGGTTATATTAAGCGCGCTTGCAGCAGATTTGCAGCGAGCCGTTTTGCGTTGTCGCGAGTGAGGTGACATTTCGGGGAATCTGAGCGACTTGACGGTAATCACCCCTGATTGAGCATGCGGTGAAGCTCGGTAGCCTGGGTGCTGAGGCGGTTGAATTCCTCCGGCGAGAGGTTGCCGCTGTTGATGCGGGCCTTGATGATATCAATGCGCGCTTTAACGCTCTCGCGTGCGGCGCGCGAGCAGGCTTGCTCGGCGGTGGATTCGGGGTCAGGTAAATCCTGCGGAGTGTTGCTCACCCGGTCGATGGCGGCGGCTTGCTCCGGCGGCAGGCTGGCGGCGAAGGCGTGCCATTCGGCGGTATCTCCCGGGGTGGGCAGCAGCTCCAGCATGCGCTGCAATATGGGACCTCCGGCAAGCAGGGAAATGGGTTCCTGCAACTCCTCTATCCTGTCGACCAGCGCATGCTGCACAGCGGCATTACCCGCCGCCAGTGAGATGAGGTCGCGCATGACGAGGTGCAGGCGGATGGGGCGTACCGGTGCCTGTGGGGTGAAGGTGGCGGGGGCCTGACTCATGTCGGGCTCTTCGTCCTCGGGGTAGTCCGGTTCGGTAGGTTGGGGGGCCTTCGGGGCATTTTTGCGGGAGCGGATGATTTCCTCGACCGTGAGTCGCATGTCATCCAGCCCGGTGTTCAGTCGGCTGGCGAGGTCGGTGACAGCCACACCGCGGCGGATGGTGTCGGTGATTTCCGCCGCGAGGTCAGCCATGCGGGGAATGAGTGCAGCGCGGGCGTTCGCATCTCCCTGAGCAGCCTGCATTTCGATACCGGCGCGCACCTCGAGGTAGGGGCGGGCATCGGCTATGGCCTGTTGCAAGGCTTCAGCACCGCGAGTCTTGATGAGTGAGTCGGGGTCTTCGCCGGGGGGCAGGGAGGCCATGTAGACCTCGAGTCCGGCGGCGGCGAGTTTGCGGAAGGTTTTCTCGCTGGCTTTGATACCGGCGTTGTCACCATCGTAGCAAAGCACGGCACGCTTGGCGTATTTGCGCAACATGGCGGCGTGTTCATCGGTGAAGGCAGTCCCCAGACCGGCCACGGCATTGCGGATGTCGGCTTTCTCGTGGCAGGCGATGACATCCAGCTGACCTTCGCAGACCACGACGGTCATGCCGGCCTTGGCTATGGGGCCGGTGGCCTTGTACAAGCCGAAGAGCAGCTCACCCTTGCGGAAGGCTACGGTTTCTGCCGTGTTCACATACTTGCGCGGGTCCTGCCCCTCGGCCATAATACGGCCGGAGAACCCCACAACCTCGCCGCGCACGTTGTGAATGGGGAACATCAGGCGGTCGCGGAACACGGGGTAACTGCCGCGGCTGCCGTTGCCGAGCAGGTTGGCCTCCAGCAGCAGGCGCGTATCCATGTTGGCGGCGGCTGCCTGCTGTTGCAGCGTGTGGAAATCAGGCGGCGCCCAGCCGAGTTGCCAGGCCTTGGCGATGTCGATGTTGAACTCACGCTGCTTCAGATAGGCGCGCACGTGGTCAGCCTCGCGGCTGCGGCAGAGCTGGCGGTGGTAGTAGTCGGCGGCCAGGGTGTTGGCCTCCACCACGCGGCTGCGCAGCCAGCGACGGCGGGCGGCCTCGGGGTTCTCTTCCTCCTCGATAACGGGTATACCATTCATGTCGGCCACACGGCGCAGGGCTGTGGGGTAGTCGAGGTTCTCGAACATCATGATGAACTTCACCGCATCTCCCCCAACGCCGCAACCGAAACACTTGAAGGTCTGCCGCGCCGGGTTGACGCTGAATGAGGGAGTCTTCTCATTGTGGAAGGGGCAGCAGGCCTTCCACGCATTTCCCGCGCGCCGCAGCTGCACATAGCGCCCCACGATCTCCACCACATCGGCAGAGTCTTTAATGCGCGCAACGCATTCCTCCGTAATTCGCGGCATGGGGTGGGTGAAGTCAGCGGGTCAGGGTACGCAGGTGCTCCTCGAACCCGGGGTAAGAGGTGTTGATGTTGGCGCAGTTGAGCAGGGTGGTTTCTCCGTCGGCATTCAGCCCGGCCATCAGGAACCCCATGGCAATGCGGTGGTCGTGGTAGCTGTCCATCACAGCGCCGTGCAGCGGAGCACCGCCGGTGATGACCATGCCATCCTCGAACTCCTGCACCGTGGCGCCCATGGAGCGCAGGTTGCCCACGGTGGTGGCGATTCGGTCGCTTTCCTTCACGCGAAGCTCGGCGGCGTTGCGGATGACGGTATCGCCCTCGGCAAAGGCTGCGGCGACGGCCAGCACGGGGATTTCATCGATAAGGTTGGGGATTTCGTGCTTTTCAACAACGGTACCGCGCAGGTGGGCGGCAGTACGCACGGTGATATCGCCGTAGGGCTCGCCCTCACGCTGTACGTTGGAGAGGCTGATATCGGCCCCCATGCGACGCAGCACGGTGATGACGGCGTCTCGCGTGGGGTTCAGGCCCACGTGGCGCAGGCATACCTCGCTGCCGGGTACCACGGTTGCTGCGACCAGCCAGAACGCAGCGGAGGAAATATCGCCCGGCACCACAATATCCTTTGCCACCGGCACGGCGGGCCCATCCACCTCGATATCCAGACCATCGGCGGACACACGGCAGGGTATACCGAAGTGGGCGAACAGGCGCTCCGTGTGGTCACGCGTGATGGCGGGCTGGTGTACGGCTGTCGTGCCCTCGGTCAGCATGCCGGCCAGCAGCACGGCGCTCTTGACCTGTGCGCTGGCCATGGGTAGCTCGTAGCGTATGGGGGTGAGCTTGCCGCCCTCGATAGCCAATGGGGCGCAACCGGGTTTCTCGCCACAGGCGGTCAGGCGTGCGCCCATCTGCCCGAGCGGGTCGATGATTCGCTTCATGGGGCGCTTGCTCAGCGAGGGGTCGCCGTACATACGGCTGGCAAAGGGCAGCGCGGCCAGCACACCGGCCATCAGGCGCATGCCTGTGCCGGAGTTCCCGCAGT
Organism: Akkermansia sp.; assembly: GCA_017477935.1. GTDB lineage: Bacteria > Verrucomicrobiota > Verrucomicrobiia > Verrucomicrobiales > Akkermansiaceae > Akkermansia. The sequence goes on from JAFVIC010000106.1 coordinate 8,169, forward strand.
CGATGTCGCGGGCGGGGGCCACGGGCTGCATGGAGGTGCCCATCAAGATGAAGTTCTGCGGACTGTCGGTCGGGGTGACAGCGGCTCCGAGCTGCTGCATGGCGCGCAGGGTGTTCAGGCAGTCTTCACTGCACAGGTAATTGCTCACCTGCATGCTGCCACGGGCAAGCGCGCCCAATATGGCTACACGGTGCGATATGCTCTTGTCGCCCGGCACGGTAATGGTGCCGCGCAGGCCGTTGACGGCGCGGCTCACGCTGATGGTATCACTTGACATCGGTCTGTATGCGTTTCTTGATAAATCCTTCTCTCACAGCACCCTTGAACCAGGCATTCACGGCCTGCTCACGGCGTGTGCTCTCGATGGCGCTGCGTATGCTCTCGCGCACCTCATCGGCACTGCGTTTACCGGCAGGTGTAATCTCGCCGGCCAGCAGGATGTGCCAGCCCCATTTGCTCTGCACGGCACAGGGTACACCGGCGGGTATGGCGCCCTCTCCGAAAAGCGGCAGCTCGCGCAGCGGGCGCTCCGCGACATCTTCCACCACCCCCAGCTCACCGCCCAACGGCGCACTGTGCAAATCCTGACTGAGTTCGCGGGCCAGCGTGGCAAAGTCCTCGCCGTTCTGCACACGGGTCAGGATGTCCTGCGCCTGTTTTTCGATAGCGGCGGGGTCTTGGTGCAGGGTTTCGAGGAAAATATGGCTCACCTGTCTGCGGGCAGGTGCGGGCAGTTCGTGCTTCAGCTGCTCGTAGACTCGCTCCACCTCGGCCTCCGTCACCTGACAGTGGGGGGCAATGGCTTGCTCCAACAGGGCAACGGATTGCAGGGTGACCTCAAGTTTATCGGTGTAGTCTGCGCGGCTTGCGTAGCCCTGGGCGCGCAGCTGTGCCTCGAACTCTGCCGGGCTGCCCGCGCGGGCGGCCAGGCGCTCCACCTCAGCCTCAGCAGCTGCGCGGCAATCGGGCAGGCGGGTGTCATTGTAGCGCGTGCGGATGTGCAGCAACTTGCCGCGCACCAAATCCATGAGCATGGAAGCTCGGCGGGCAGCCTCGGGGGTCGCGCGGCCGGCCAGGGCATTCTGCTCAGCCTCGTGGCGGTCGAGCTGGGCTTTTGTCAGCGGTTCGCCATACACCACGGCTACCAGTTCCTCAGGCTCCGGTGCAGGGGGGCGGTCACCATACATCGCGTGCCACACCGGGCCATGCCAGGCGAACAAATCAATGCCGAGGTAGAGCAACACACTGCCGAAAACCAGCAACTTTATCGTGCTGTATTTGAGGGACGAAAGCTTCACGCGAGCTATTCTACAGATTTTGAGCGAATTTGCAAATAAAAAGCACGTCTGCCGGGGATATATAACGGCCGCTGTCAGGCGGAAATTTCAATGGCTGCCGTGGCAACCAATCTCAATATACACACGCAGGGAGGCATCATTTCACTGCGGGCGGCACGTTCACCATTTCAGCGCCCGCCTGCTGCGCGGAGCAGCCGCGCACATTCCGCTTGATCATTTGACTTAGCAATTTTGAATGGAGTGAAGCCATCCTTGTCTGTCCTGTTGACGGCGATACGGGGGGCTTTTAACAGGAGCCGCACGCATTCAGCGTGGCCTTCTCTGGCAGCGCCGTGGAGTGGCGTGAATCCATTCCCGGCCGCCTTGTTGACATCGATGCCGGGTGCCGCCAGCAGCTGCTGCACGCACTCGGTGTGGCCGTAAAAAGCCGCCCAGATAAGGGGCGTATAGCCTTCCTTGTCCTCCCTGTTGATGTCGATACCCGGCGCGGCCAGCAGCTGCTGCACGCACTCGGTGTGACCTTCACTGGCCGCATTGTAGAGAGGCGTCCCGGCATTACCCGCCTTATTGACGTCGATACCAGGCGCGGCCAACAGGAGCTTCACGCACTCAATGTGGCCATCGTAGGTTGCCCAGTAGAGGGGAGTCCGGCCTGCTTCATCCGCCTTGTTGACGTCGATACCGGGTGCTGCCAGCAGCTGCTGCACGCACTCGGTGCGGCCATACCAAGCTGCCCAGTAGAGGGGTGTGCAGCTATCTTTGTCTGCTTGGTTGACGTTGATGTCGGGCGCGGCCAGCAGGAGCCGCACGCACTCGGTGTGGCCGCAACTGACCGCCTTGCAGAGGGGCGTGTCGCCATCCTTGGCCGCCTTGTTGACGTCGATACCGGGCGCGGCCAGCAGCTGCTTCACGCTCTCGGTGCGGCCGTAACAGGCTGCCCAGTAGAGGGGAGTCTCGCCACCATTGTCCGCTTGGTTGACGTTGATATCGGGAGCTGTGAGCAATTCCCTGAGTTGCTCGGTGTTATCAGCAATGATTGCCAGGGAAAGTGGATTCCATTCGCTGACGTTGATACCGGTGGCTGCCAGCAGGAGCTGCACGCACTCGGTGTGGCCATGCCAAGCTGCCCAATAGAGGGGAGTCTCGCCATCCTTATCGGCCTTGTTGATGTCGATATCCGGCGCGGCCAGCAGGAGCTTCACGCACTCGGTGCGGCCGTAACAGGCCGCCCAGTAGAGGGGAGTCTCGCCATCCTTATCGGCCTTGTTGACGTCGATACCGGGCGCGGCCAGCAGGAGCCGTACACACTCGGTGTAGCCACGCTCCGCTGCCAAGAGGAGGGGTGTCCGCTCACTCTCGTCTCCCTTGTTGACATCTGCTCCCGCGGCGATGAGTAGGGTTAACTGCTCCGGATTGTTATCACTTGCAGCGTCAAGGATTTTGTCATCGTATTGAGATTCCGGGATGCCCTCCTTTCTGAGTTTGCTTTGTGCTTCTTCGCGAGCCTTGCGTTCGGCTTCTTCGCGGGCTTTGCGCTCGGCTTCTTCGCGGGCCTTGCGTTCGGCTTCTTCGCGGGCCTTGCGTTCAGCTTCTTCGCGAGCCTTGCGTTCGGCTTCTTCGCGAGCCTTGCGCTCGGCTTCTTCGCGGGCCTTGCGTTCGGCTTCTTCGCGAGCCTTGCGCTCGGCTTCTTCGCGGGCCATGCGCTCGGCTTCTTCGCGAGCCATGCGCTCGGCTTCCTGTCTGGCGAATTCATCGCGCATTCGTTGTTCAGCTTTTTCCTGAGCCTGCTGATAGAATAAGTACACGCCGGGGATTGCCAGCGCAAGCACGAGAGCGATTATGGCTCCGGTGATGAGCGCTTTATGGCCCCGTTTGCGTGGGGCTATAATTTGTTTGCTTGAAGGCGGTTCCGGAGGTTCGCTGACGGTTGAGGTGTTGATAGGTGTGGTGTAGATAACCTTAGCCGCAGTCGTTTTCGCTATCGGCATTGCGGCTGACAGGGCGGTGAGCCATTCATCTGTGCTCTGCCAGCGGTCCTTGCCACGGATGGCGAGGGCCTTGTCGATGGTGGCGAGGAAGGCGGGGCTGAAGCGACTGAACAGTTCGGCTCGATTGGCCAGCGGGCGCAGCGGGTCTGTTTCTTCAATCAGACGGTCATTGGCTTCGAGCGGTCGTTCGCCGGTGATGAGTCGGTAGCAGGTGGCACCGAGTGAGTAAATATCCGTCCACGGTCCGCGTTTGCCACGAACAGTTATCTGTTCAATGGGTGAGTACCCGGGGGAACCCACCAGCGTGGCGGAGCGCTCGCTGATGATGGCGCGCGCGGTGCCGAAGTCGATGAGCACGGGCGTGCCTTCTTCCGTCAGCAGGATATTGGCGGGCTTGACATCGCGGTGATAAATGTTATTGACGTGCAGGTACTTCAGCGCACCGAGCATGGTGCGCAGTTTGGGCTGCAGCCAGGCCTCGGTCATGGCTGCGGGAGCAGGCGCGGCGGTGTGCAGTTCTTTGCTGTCGAGCCAGGGCATCACATAATAGGCTGTCCCCAGAGCTTCGAACGCATCCTGCACCTTCACGATGTTCGGGTGGTCGAGTCGGGCAAGTAGTTGGGCTTCTTCGACAAATCGGGTGAGCAGCTTGGGGTATTCCTGCAGCTCATCGTTCGGATTGGTGGCCGACACCTGCAAGGTGGCGGGGTCACGCCAGGCGCAGAAGGTCGGCAGATTTTCCTTGATGACAACTTTCTCGCCGCTGCTGATGACCTCCGCCAGATAGGTGATACCGAAGCCGCCTTGCCCCAGTGAGCGGAGAATACGATAGTTCCCCAGCTCCACCCCCTCGGGCAGGGCGAGCTTGTTTTGCTGCACTCCGGCGCTTGTATTCTGAGAATTTCCGGTTGCCATACAGGTCAGTAAAGAATGAAGGCGTGGTCATCAGAGCTGGCAGAAAAAGCTCCGCTGCCGAGAGTTTAGCACGTGCGAGCCCCGTTTTCAATAACTATCGTTTAAAAACGGGGCATTTTCAGATTTTTCGCTCTAACGCCCGCCTGCTGCGCGTATCAGTACGGCACAACTCTCATCACTCGTTAATTGCAGGGGCGTATCTCCACTATTGTCCGTCTTGTTGACGTCGATACCGGGGGCAGCCAGCAGGAGCCGTACACACTCTTCGTGGCTGCAGCGGGCCGCCTCGTGGAGGGGAGTCCTGCCAGGATTGTTAGCCTTGTGGACATCGATACCGGGGGCAGCCAGCAGGAGCTGCACGCACTCGGTGTGGCCTCCGCTGATTGCCGCGGAAAGGGGATTCTCCTTGTTGACGTTGATACCGGGCGCGGCCAGCAGGAGCCGCACGCACTCGGTGTGGCCTCCGCTGCTTGCCGAGGAAAGGGGATTCTCCTTGTTGACGTTGATGCCGGGCACGGCCAGCAGGAGCTGCACGCACTCGGCGTGGCCTCTTCCGGCCGCCATGGAGAGGGGTGTTCTGCCATTCGAGTCTTTCTTGTTGACGTTGATACCGGGCGCGGCCAGCATGAGCTTCACGTACTCGGTGTAGCCTCTTTCGGCCGCCATGCAGAGGGGCGTGCCGCTGACATCAGCTCCGGCGGCGATGAGCAGAGCCAGCTGTTCGGGTTTATTCCAGTATATTGCATCAATGATTTTTGAGTTATATTCAGATTCAGAGATGCCTGCCTCCTGGAGTTTGAGTTGAGCGTCCTGGCGGGTCGTTTTCCCGATTTGGGGGGTGCGCTCCGTTTCTCCGGCCTTGCGTTTTGATTCTTCTTGCTTTGGGGTGGAGACTGTGCGGGTCTGTTGTTCAGCGGCTTCTTCCTCTTCGGTGGCTCCTTCCTCTTCAGCGGCTTCTTCTTCTTCGGTGGCTTCTTCTTCTTCGGTGGCTTCTTCTTCGGCGGCCTCATCCTCAGAGGGTTCTTCGCTGCCGCTCTCGGTCACCGTCAGCCGGGCGAATTCATCGCGCAGTTGTTGCGCTGTACTTTCCTCTGCGTGCTTATAGAGCAAGTACACACCGGGGATTCCCAAAGCGAATATGAGAATAATGACAGCTCCCAGGATGTGCGTCATATTGAGCTGTTTGCGTGGTGCCGGTTCGGGGAATACGCTGATGGGGGTGGTGCCGATACTGGTAACGGGGCCGGTAGTCGAGTGGGGGTCCGACGTCACGGCGGGCGGTTCCGATTGCTCCGGCGGGGCAGGCAGGGCAGCGAGCCATTCATCGGTGGTCTGCCAGCGGTCTTTGCCACGGATGGCAAGGGCCTTGTCGATGGTGGCGAGGAACTCGGGCCTGAAGCGCCCGAAGAGTTCAGAGCGCTGAGCCAGCGGGCGCAGCGGGTCTTCCTCTTCATCCACTCGGTCGAACGCCAGCGGCGTGCACTCACCGGTGATAAGTCGGTAACAAGTGGCACCGAGGGAGTAGATATCCGTCCACGGTCCGCGCTTGCCCTTAGCTCGCATCTGCTCAATGGGCGAGTAACCGGGGGAGCCCACCAGCGTGGCGGAGCGCTCGCTGATGATGGCGCGCGCGGTGCCGAAGTCGATGAGCACGGGGGTGCCGTCCTCCGTCAGCAGGATATTGCCGGGCTTGACATCGCGGTGGTAGATGTTATTGCTGTGCAGGTATTGCAGGGCATCGAGCATGGTGCGCAGGAGTGATTGCAACCAGGCCTCGGTCAGGTTCTCGGGGGCGGTTTTGTGCAGTTCTGTACCACCGAGCCAGGGCATCACGTAATAGGCTGTCCCCAGCGCCTCGAACGCGTCCAGCACCTTCACGATGTTCGGGTGGTCGAGTCGGGCAAGCAGGCGGGCTTCTTCCACAAATCGGGTGAGCAGTTTGGGGTATTCCTGCAGCTCATCGTTCGGGTTGGTGGCCGATACCTGCAAGGTGCTGCGATCACGCCAGGCGCAGAAGGTCGGCAGATTTTCCTTGATAACAACTTTCTCGCCGCTGCTGATGACCTCCGCCAGATAGGTGATACCGAACCCGCCTTGCCCCAGCGTGCGCAGTATGCGGTAATCCCCCAGCTCCGTGCCGACAGGCAGCGCGATTTCGATGTTATTTTCCATTGTAACCATACCGTGTTTGATATGTTTATTCTACAGATTTCGGGCCTATTTGCAAACAAAAAAACACATTTCCGCGAGCTGCTCTCTGTCACGACTTTCTCAGACTTGTCGAGTTCTGCGGGCATTGCGCCCGCAGAATATAGAGTCCGTCAGGACGACAGAAAATAGCCGGAGCCCCGCCGTATGGCGGGCCGGCAGAAGGCCGCCGCATGGGATTGAGCCTCGGTCATCTGTCGGCCCTCCGCGTTCCGCGTCGGGGCTCTCGTTTTTTTCATTCTTCCCGGTGGTTTCGCTGCTGACGCAGCTCCACCACCGGCTACTATCTGCCGCCCCCGCGGGGCTTTTGAGTTCGTCGGGCGTTCCGCTCGCTGAATTTTGAGTCCGTAGGACGACAGACAATAGCCGGAGCCGAAGCTGCGTCAGCAGCGAAGTCTCCGGTAACAGGAGAAAAACATATCGGAGCCCCGCCGGATGGCGGGCCGGCAGAAGGCCACCGCTTCAGACCGAGCCTCGGCCATCTGTCGGCCCTCTGCGTTCCACGTCGGGGCTTGCCTTTTCTTTTTTGAATTCTGCGGGCATTGCGCCCGCGACTTGTTTGATAAATCCCGATTTGTCCAACGGAGATTGGGTAATCAGTAAATCTGAAACACACCCTTTAAATTCGCTCATTTCGGTGATTTCCCTTGCATGCGTCGGCCAAGTGTAGCATAATGTCAGGCATGAAGCGGGGTTGTGACCTGACAGGTGAGCTGCTCAAAGCAGTATCGCGTTCGTTTTACCTGACGATATATTGGCTGCCGGCGGAAATGCGACCGGGGGTCGCGCTGGGCTATATGCTGGCGCGTGCCACTGACAGTGTGGCGGATACCTCCACCGCGGCACCTGAGCGCCGAGCGGAGGTGCTGCGTGCCATGGGGCGGGCGATTGCCGGTAGTGCAGCAGCTGATGAGGTGGCCGCGCTGGCCACAACCCTGGCCGGCGACATGGCGGCGGCTCAGACCAACCCGGCCGAGGCTACCCTGCTGCAGCGTTTCGCTGATTGCCTGGCGGCGCTGGAGTCTTTCCCGCCGGAGCAGCAGGCCTGCATACGCAAGGTTCTGGCTACCATCATTGAAGGTCAGCTGTGGGATATTACCTATTTTCAGCAGCACGACAGCGTGCAGAGTGATGATGATACCGTGCTCTACACCTATCGCGTGGCGGGGTGCGTGGGTGAGTTCTGGACGGAGCTGGGCTATGCCGCCCTCGGGGCGCGTTTCTGTGACCCCGCTCTCCGGGAGCTGATGGAACAGGCCGGCGTGCGCTATGGTCGCGGCTTGCAGCTCATCAATATATTGCGCGACCGTGCTGAGGATTCGGAGCGAGGGCGGGCTTACCTGTGCTCAGCTCCTGAAAAGTGGCTTAACCGCGCCGCTTATTACATGAATGACGGTCTGGACTACTGCCGGCGCCTGCGAGGGTTCAGGCTGCGTTTTGCGGCTATGCTCCCGGCGCTCATCGGCTTGAAAACAATAGCCTTGCTCCGTAGAGCAAGGCCGGAAGACGGGCGAGTCAAGATACCGCGCCGGGCTGTTTACGCCAGCATGTTGCGGGCGGTGTGGCTCAGCCTTGTTGCGCAAGCTTCTTGAGCTTTTTGGCCAGCGTGATTTTGGCGGCTGAGGAGACGCGATCGGTGAAAAGGAACCCTTCCAGGTGGTCGCACTCGTGCTGCAGGCAGCGGGCAAGCAGACCACCGCAGTCAATCTCAAGCACGGAGCCATCGAGCTGGGGCAGGGTGGCTTTCACAAACTCAGGGCGCGACACGTTGGCGCGGATATTGTGCACGCTCAGGCAACCTTCGGTGAAGAGGTATTCCTTCCCGTAAGGTTCGAGAACAGGGTTGATGAAGACCAGCGGCATGATGTCGCGGATGGGGCGCAGCTCACCATTGATTGTCGCCATCTCAGGCTCGGCATTGTCTTCTTCCTCATCCTCAGGGATATCGATAACGACCAGGCGCAGGTTCTCACCGACCTGGGGGGCTGCCAGACCGATGCCGTTGGCCGCATACATCGTTTCAATCATATTCGAGGCGAGAGCGTGGATGGCTTCATCCACATGCTCGACAGGTGCACTGACGGCACGCAGTACCGGATTGCCGTATTTTGTAATGGAAAGCAGCATAACGTGTGTCTTGATTTTTCGGCGGCTATTCTGCATGGACTTGGTCGGGAAGTCAAGCACAAGTCAAGTCATTTATGTGCATGCAGTCACACTATCCTGACATGCAGTGTTGACGAAGGGGGACTGAAATGGTACGATAGCGCGCGCAAGATGGAGCAAAACCGAGAACAGTTGATTCACCGCATGAGCGATGTGTTGGCCAGCCAGGTGGCGGCCGGCGAAGTCGTGGAGCGTCCCGCTTCGGTCGTCAAGGAACTCATTGAGAACAGCATAGATGCAGGCGCCACCATGGTGCGCGTGGAAATCATGCGCGGTGGGGTATCGCTTATCCGCGTGACAGACAACGGCTGCGGTATGAGCCGGGCGGATGCTCTCATGTGCCTGGAACGTCATGCTACCAGCAAGCTTATCGATTTCGATGACCTCACCAACATCGAAAAACTCGGCTTTCGTGGTGAGGCTATACCCAGTATCGCTTCGGTCTCCGAGCTGCAGATTACCACGCGGCGGGCGGAAGATGTGGAAGGTACGCTTATCACCTGCCACGGCGGGCTGCCCCAAGAGCCGGCCAACGCCGGTTGCGCCCCCGGTACCGATATCTGCGTGCGCAATCTTTTCTTCAATGTGCCGGTGCGGCGCAAGTTCCTGAAAAGTAATGAGACGGAGGCCGGCCACATTGAGCATGAAATCAAGCTGCATGCTCTTGCTTACCCGGGGCTGCGTTTTGTTTACGTGCGCGATGGGCAGACTGTTTTCGACTGGCCCGGCACGGCGGACATGCGCCGGCGCATAGCTGATTTTGCCGGGCGGGAACTGGCCGCGGGTCTGCTGCGCATCAAACCTCAACTCGGCCCGGGGGTGCATGTGAGCGGTTATCTCATGCCGCTGAGCGAGGCTCGCCGCAACCGCAGGCTGCAATTTGTTTTCCTGAACACCCGCCCGATAGAGGATAAAATCGTAGCGCGCGCCATACGCGATGGCTACGGTGGTTTCCCCACCGGGCTGCACCCGGCACTCTTCCTATACCTCGAAGTTGAGCCAGCACTGGTGGATGTGAATGTGCACCCGGCCAAGAAGGAGGTACGATTCCTGCGACCGTCTGACATCACGAACACGATTATCGACGCCGTGGCTACGACCCTGGCAGACCACGCCCGCGGCGAGCACACTGCTCCCCCCGTGCAGCCTGCACCTCAGCGCCCGGCTGAGAGCCCCCGCAGTGAGTCCCCGCTGCCAATCGATAGCGCACGCCCGGTGCTTACCCCTCGCCCGGTGGAGGCCGAGCCGAAAAAAGTCACGCCGGTTTCACCCCCATCGTCCGCTCCCGCCCGCCCTGAGCCGCCGGTCAGTAGCCCTGACAAGTTGCCGGCCGTACAGCTTCGACCTTTGGTGGAGCAACCCGCCGAGCCTGCATTCACGCTGCATTCCGTTATCGAGCCGGTACAACAGGAGCTGCCGCTGCCACAGCAACCGCCCGCACCGTCACCCGCGCTCCCTGCGCACAGCGGCGAGCCGACACCGACGGCTCAACCAACCCAACCGGCTATCGACTCTGCTGCCGCTGAAGTGCCCGGCGATTATAACCCTGCGGATTACCCGCGAGCCAACAAGTTCCGCTTTGTGGGCACCTGCGGCGGGCGTTACCTCTTGTTCGAGAACATCGAGGGACTGGTGCTGCTGTCCCCGCGCGCCGCTCGCGAGCGAATACTCTTCGAGCGCCTGCTTGCCGGGCATGAGCGACCGCTGCACTCCCAGCGGCTGTTACAGTCCGTTATGCTCGACCTCGATGCCCGCGATGTAGGCGTAGCGCTTGAAGTGAGCCGCCAGCTTGAGAAAGCCGGGTTCCGTATATCTCAGTTCGGCCAGCGCACGCTGCGCATAGATGCCGTACCCATGATGCTCAGCCTGCCCAAAGTGGGAGATTTTGTGCACGACCTCATTCACACGTTTTCCAGTGGCGAGCTGAGGCTCAAGCGCAGCCGCAACCCCTTCGAGCCCTATGCCGGTGTACTTGCCCGTCAATATGCCGCACGCGAAGATTTGCGCCCCTGGTTGCAGGCTCCCATCCCCTTGCTCAATGATTTGCTGAGCTGTGAAATCCCCTATTGCACACCGTCCGGCAAACCCACGATGGTGCCTATCTCACTCAACGAACTCGCCCGCAAATTCCAGGCTCAGTAAGAAAAATTGCGTTCTCCTCGATTTGTGCTTTCATTCCCGAAGGGACTGTGCTAGAATACGCGCGTATGGCAGCAGATGAGCTTTCTATCGGTGTGGACATGGGCGGCACGACTATCAAGTTCGCCGTAGTGCAGGGGACGGAGATTCTCTACAAGGGACAACCCATGCAGACGGGGGACTACCCCTCGCCGGATGATATCGTGGTAGAAATCGGCAATCGCCTGCGCCACATCATGGAGCTCTACCCGGCGGTGAAGGCCGTGGGTATGGGGCTGCCCGGTTTTGTGGATCACAAGGCCGGCGTGGTGGACTCCCTTACCAATGTTCCCGGTTGGTACGATATTCACATACGAGATATTCTGGCGGAGGCTACCGGTTTGCCCGCTGCTGTGGACAATGATGCCAACTGCATGGCCTATGCTGAGTGGAAACTCGGTGCAGGGCGTGGTATGAATGACCTGGTGTGCCTGACTCTCGGCACGGGTATCGGCTCAGGCGTGATTGCCGGTGGGCATTTCGTGCGCGGCCACCTGAGTGCTGCCGGTGAGCTGGGGCAGATGACGATTGACTACAAGGGCCGTATTGGTTACTACGGCAATCAGGGCGCCATAGAGGACTACATCGGCCACCGCGAAATCTCTGCCGGAGCTCAGGCTGCATACGCTGCTGCCGGTCAGTCACGCGCGCTGGACGAGTGCGGCCCCATGGAGCTGGAGCTTGCCGCCAAGGCCGGTTGCCCGGTGGCGCTGGCGCAGTGGGATGACATAGGCCGCAAGCTGGCCGCCTGCCTGATGAACTGCCACTATATTCTTAACCCGGAGGCTTTCATCATCGGTGGTGGTGTAGCCAAAGCCGGTGATTTGCTCTTCGGGCCGACCCGCCGCTACCTGAAAGCACAGCTCTACCCGCCGCACTACGAGAAAATCAAGATTCTGCCCGCCTACTTCAGCAACGACGCCGGTATCATCGGTGCTGCCAGATTGGCGCTCAGTGTGGCTAATAATGAAGATTCGTAATGCCGCTGACCGCAGCCAGTAAAGCGGAGCTGCGACTCTGCTCCCGACTCCGACTGAGTGAGGAACAGGCAGTTGCTCTCGTCTCCTCCATGCGTGCGGGTACCTCAGCCCGCCCGGCGATTGTGCTTTCGCCGCTGGCCCCGGCGGATTACGAGCCGCCTTTCGCCTGCGCAGACACATCGGCCTGGCCCTGGCTGCCCCCGCGTGTGTACGTACCTGCTGAGGGCGAACGCCCCACGGCACACGCGGATTATGCGGCAGGGTTGTATTATTCGCTTGATTTATCCTCCTGCTGGGAGTCCGCGCCGCTGTCGGTGGTGCCGCCCCCTGACAGCAGCCTGGATTTATGCGCCGCACCCGGTGGCAAGAGCATGCTGATGGCTGCCCGCTACCTGCCACGGCAACATGCAGCCAACGAGGTGAACGCGCAGCGCCGCGGTATCTTGCGGCAGAACATGCAGCTGTGCGGCGTGCCGAATGTCGAGGTGACAGGTCTGCGGCCTGACCAGTGGGCTGCGGAGGGGCGCAGCTTCGACCTGCTGCTGGCGGATGCTCCTTGCAGCGGCCAGTCCCTGCTGTGCAAGGGAATACGTAACCCCGGCTGCCTGGGACAGCAAATGGTCAATGGCAACGCCAAACGGCAGAAGGGAATCTTGCTGGCGGCTGTCCAATGCGTGAACCCCGGCGGGTACATCCTTTACTCCACCTGCACCTACGACCCCGATGAGAATGAAAAGGTCATGGCCTACATCCTCAAACGCGTACCCGGCTGGCAGGCAGTCGAGGTGCCGTTGCTGGCTGTGTATCGCTCTGCGCTGGCAGACTTTCCCTGTTACAGAATGCTGCCCCACCATGGCAGCGGGGCGGGCGGTTTCTGCTGCCTGCTGCAAAAAACATAAAAAATTAAAAATATTGAACAAAATCACTCTTCCTTTAATCTAAACAAACAACAAATATGAAGCACATCAATACCATTATCGCTATCGCTGCGCTCGCCATGCCGAGCCTGTTCGCCGCCCCCATGCCTGCCAAGGCTGACCTGCTGGCCTCCAACACCGTGACCGCCGTTTACGTGGGCACCCAGGAGCGCCCCTGCATGTTCCGCACCGCCCTGTGCCCTGACCGCTGCGACCACGCTGCCAAGGTGGCTAATTTCCAGGTGCTCGACAATGAGGACTACAAGAAGCCCGGTAAGTACGGCGATGACAAGGCCGAAGCCGGTTCTGTCATTATGGTCGATGTGAAGAACGACACCCCGGGGCAGGAGGCCGCCGTCAACGAACTCATCTCCACGCTGAAGCCCGGCGATGTGGTGCGCATGACCCAGGATCACTACTACGGTGAAATCGGCAACTGCATGACCCCCTTCCGCCCGATCACCAAGATAGAGAAGCTTGACAAGAAGGCCCCCGCTCCCGAGGCTAAGCCCGAGCAGTACCCCGTCATGCCCATCATGCGTCGTGGTCGCTGATATTTTACGGCCCATTTTAATTCTTACAGGCTGTTCTGCGGTGCTCGCAGGGCAGCCGGTCTGCGCTGCTGTGGCCAGTGCTGAGCTGCGCCAGCCGCTCCCTCAGCAGCCACTTACTGATAGCGGGCAGGGGGCGGCTGTCATCTTTATCGGCGGTTTCGGGGATGAAATCAGCGGTATCATGCCGCAGGCGCAGCGACTGCTGCCGCCCCTGGCAGCCCTCGAAACTCGCGCCTATTACCACTGGCATGCCGGCTACCCGCAGAGCTCAGAGCAGGGGGCTGCCGCCCTTGCCGGGCACATTCGTGACTATCGCCGTGCTAACCCCGCAGCCGATGTGGTACTGATAGGGCACAGCATGGGGGCTGCCATGGCCCTGCGTACGGCTCACCTGCTGCGACCGGCTGAGGGGCGCGTGTTTCTCCTCACACTTGACCCTGCTGACCGCAGCCTCAAACCGCTGCGACCGCCATCCGCCACCTGGTGGGGGAACGCCTACGTGGTGGAATCTCTCTCCGCCCACGACTACATCGCCGTGCTGGGCGGGCGCTGGAATTCGTGTCAGGGTGCGGATGTCAACCTGCGCTTCGACGGCCGCAGGCGAGATGAAGCCGGCTACCACTACATACACGACAATGCTCTTTCGCTGCTCATGAGCCGCAACTGCGGCGAGCACGCCTCACTGTTCGATTCGCTCAGAGCTCTGCTTGTCAGTAAGGCAGGGAAATATAGCCCATCAGGTGCAGCAGCCACAGACTCACAGCCGCAAGCGCCAACAGGAACCACACGATGATGACCCCCGGCTTCACCTGGTGCCGCGAGGTATTGCCCTGCCGGTTCACCACTTTGGCCGCCTGCTGGTCGTAAATGATATCATCGTATTTCGGGAGTTCCTCTCTCATGTCGCGACCAGTGTAGCACAGAACGCCACGCATTTCAACACTACAGTCTTGCCAAGTCACGAAAAATCTGCTAAAATCTGCCGCCGCGTTACCTGAACATTGTTCCGTCAACAACCGAATCGAACCTGCACACATGGAGCCTTGCCTTCCCATTGATACCAAGGGTCACCCCATCATCCTTATCGGCCTGATGGGGTGCGGCAAGACTACGATTGGCAAGGAACTCAGCCGTATGACCGGGCTGCCGCTCATTGATATGGACTCTATCATTGAGGAGCAAATCGGTAAGAAGATTTCAGACATTTTCCGCGATGAGGGCGAGGGGCACTTCCGCGCGCTCGAAACGGCTTTGCTTCGCTATATAGAGGATTCTATTTCTGCGGGCAAGGGTAACGTCATCATCTCCACCGGCGGCGGGGTTGTGCTGAAGAAGATTAACCGGGAAATCCTGCGGCGCATGGGCTTTACCGTCTGGTTCAATGTCGATGTGCCCACCCTGCTGGAGCGCACATCGCGCAGCCAGAATCGCCCCCTGTTGCAATCGCCCGATCGTTTCGAAATCCTCACCCGTCTGCACGAACAGCGCACCCCCCTCTACGCCGAAACCGCCCACCTGCGGCTCGATTCCTCACATATCAGCGTGCAGAACACCATCCCGCTCGTTCATGCCGCTGCGGTGAAGTTCTTTGCAGATAATCATTGAAATACCAATCTCACCCTGCGGCCGCCTGTTACATGAAACTGTAGGCGTCTATATCGAGTGTGATGGTGATATCTTCCCCGGTGTTGAGGCGGGCTATCTCGCGTGAGACCACATCGGCAATGCTGCGGGCACTGCGGGCATTGAGCGTGCATTGGAACCTGAACTGTCCGTGTGCTTTCGCAATGGGTGCGGGTGCCGGTTCGGTTATTTCCACTCCCTGAGGCAGCACGCTGAGCAGCCGCTTGTGCAAGGTACGCAGCGAGAAGTCAGCCAGTTCCTCTTGCGGGGAGCGCACCGTGAGCACGGCCAGGTGGCGGAAGGGCGGAAAATTGAACTGCCGGCGCAGGCCGAGTTCATTTTCGGCAAAGCCGTCAGTATCATGCCGGCGGGCGTACTGAATAGCCGCAGCGTGCGGGGTGTAGGTCTGGATGATGACTTCACCGTCGATGTCGCCACGCCCGGCACGGCCTGCCACTTGGGTGAGCAGCTGGAACGTGCGTTCGGCCGCGCGTGGGTCAGGTATGCACAGGCCCAGGTCAGCATTCAGCACTCCCACCAGGGTTACCCCGGGGAAATCAAGCCCCTTGGATATCATCTGCGTGCCCAGAAGTATGTCAATACGGTGCGCTCTGAAATCGGCCAGGATGTCGCGCAGGGCATTCTTGCGTGCGGTTACATCGGCATCCACCCGCTGCAGGCGGGCTTTCGGGAAACAGTTGCGCAGCACTCGCTCCACCTTCTGTGTGCCGTAGCCTTCGAGCAAGATGTTGTTCTCGCGGCATTCGGGGCAGCGGCGCGGCACCATGGCACGGAACCCGCACAGGTGGCAGATAAGCCGGTTCTCGGTCGCGTGGTAGGTGAGGGGCAGGGCGCAGTGCTCGCAGCTGACGACATGTCCGCAGTCAGGGCACTGCAGTGCGCGCGCAAACCCGCGGCGATTGAGTAGCAAGATGGTTTGCTCGCCCTTGTGCAGGCGGTCCTCGATAGCCATGCGCAGGCGCTCGGAGAGTATGCCGAGGTTGCGCTTATCCTTGGGCTCACTGCGCATGTCGAGCACTCGGGTGAGCGGCAGGCGCTGGCCGTCGGCACGTTTTTCCATACGCAGCATGGTATATTTGCCGGTATTGACATTGTGCAGGCTTTCCAGCGAGGGCGTGGCCGAGCCGAGCACTACGGTGGCACCCTCGAGCCGGGCGCGCAGTACGGCCAGGTCGCGGCCGTGGTAACGGGGGGCGTTTTCCTGCTTGTATGAGGAGTCGTGCTCTTCATCGACGATGATGAGACCGAGCTTCTGCACCGGGGCAAAGAGGGCGGAGCGAGGGCCGATGGCGATTCTCGCACGCCCGCGGTGGATGGCGTGCCATTCATCGAAGCGCTCCCCATCACTCATGGCGCTGTGCAGAATGGCCACGGCACCGGGCGTGTCGGCAAATCGGCTCTTGAAGCGTGCCATGGTCTGCGGCGTGAGCGATATTTCCGGCACCAGTATCAGCACACCGCGCCCACTTTTCATGACGTGGGCGGCAGCTTGCAGGTAGACCTCCGTTTTCCCCGAGCCGGTGACCCCTTGCAGCAGCATGGGTTTGCTTTCGGAGCCGCTGTCGTAAGCGGCGATGATGGCGGCGAGTGCGGCTGCCTGTTCCTCATTGAGCGCGAGCGGGGCAGATGGGGCGAACTCCTCGTTGCCGGCGGGGTCACGGTGGACGGCTTCTTCCTCTATGCGTATGTAGCCCTTGCTTTCGAGAGAACGGCAGGCGGGCAGGGCCGCCGTGCCGCCCAGGTCGGCCAGGGGTTCGCGCTTGCTCTCGCCGTTGTGCAGGTAGCGCAGCACAGCGGCCTGGCGCGGAGCCCGTGCATTGATTTTGTTGAGTTCATCGTCATCCGGCCACTTCAGCAGCACGGCAACCTTGCGCGTTTTCTCCTCGTGGCGCTCGCGACGAACCGGCTCAGGCACAATACAGCGAATCATCTGCTCCACCGGTACGGCGTAGTAACGTGCGGCCCACTCGGCCAAATCCATCAGTTCGGGGCTGACGGCCGGGGTGTCATCTATCAGGCGCGTCAGTGGCTTGAGGCGGTGCCCCCACTCAGCATCCGGCGAAACGAGGTTGATGACAGTCCCTGTGGTCGAGCGGCTGCGCAGCGGTACTTCCACCCGGCTGCCGCGTGTCACCCCCTGCATGCCGTCAGGTATGGCGTAGTCGAGCACCATGTCGTTCAGCCCGTCCACCAGCACACGGGCGGCGGGGCGCACGGTAACATCCTGAAACAGGGCCTGCTGCATGGCCTGATAGATGGGTGGGGCTGCGTTGCGCTCAGCTATCTTCTTCCAGTTCTTCGCGGGAGAGTATATGCACGATTACTTTGGCGCCTGCTTTCTCGCCGGCGGCTTTGGCCAGGGAGCGGATAGCCGAGGCTGTCATGCCGTTGCGCCCGATGATTCTTGCAATATCCACCGGCTCGAGCACCAGGCGCAGGCGCAGCACGCGTTCTTCATCGTTGGCGGCTACACGCAGCTGAGCCTTATCAGGGTGCTTGATAAGCGGGCTGACAACGGCGAGAAGGTATTTGCTGATGGATTCGGTGAGCTTCTGCATGAGGTGGGTACGAACTGTTGAGTGTATGATATGCTAAATCGCTTACGCTGTCAAGTACCCACTGCGTCTATACTGCTCAGTCGCATTTGGTCGCAAGCCGGCAAGATGTAAACACCGCGCGGGCGAAGGCGGAATATAGACGAAAACCGCGGTTCTGAGAACCGCGGCTCCGGTAAAATGGATAGGGATGGTGCAATCAACGGCTGCCGGGGGTACCCATGTTCACCTGGCTGCTGCGCAGGGGGAACATCAGCATGTAACCACCCTGAGCAATCACAGCGTTGGAAATGGTGGAACGCTCGTTGAAGCTGTAGCTGATGTAGAATGCCTTACCGTCAGTGTTGCGGGATATGCGGATGGACTCTTTCATCTTGGACAGAGAGTCCTCTTTTTCCAGCGTCCATTCCTGGCCGGTCTGAGCACCGTAGATATTGTCATCCGTTGCCTGGTATTCCTTTGCCGTGAGTTCACCGTTGTTGGAAATCCACACATTTCTGGCGGAATCATACGAAAGCGCGCTGATGGTCAGCGGGGCGGTGCGCTTGGTCTGGGGGTCGGCGGTCAGGGAAAGAACAGCCCACTTGTTATCACCCTCGCTCTTCAGACCTACAGCCACCTCGCGAGCGGTCACAATCTTTACTTTTTTCCACTCAGCCCGGTACTTATCATAATCATCCTTTTTGGGCCAGAGCTTGGCATCGTATGCTATGAGGGTCAGCGGGTCATAACTATCCATGAAGGCTTTCTGCTCTTCAGGAGAGAGGTTTTGCAGGCGGTTGAGCAGCTCCTGCTGCATCTTGATGAACTCAGGGCTGAACTGAGGGGTAACGGCTGTGCCGGTTTTCATGGTGGCGTTTGTCGGCAGCAGCCCCTGCAGCACGGCATTCTCAGCCCCGTATGCATGGTTCACCAGCGCCGGAACTGCCATCAGTGCAAGAATGGTATAAAGTGCTTTCATGTCTGTGACTGTTAATCTATCATTGTTTTTTTTACTTGGCAAGCACGAAATTTCGTGGTAATGTCATGCACGTATGAAAGCCGTGATGATGATGCCACTGAAAACATTAGTTATTTGCGCGCTGGTGAGTGTGCTGGCGGTTGCCTGCCGGACCCCTACGCCCGCTACGCGCATTGCGGCTCACTCTGCTATGTTCCGCCAACTGCCCGTGGAGCAGCAGGCGCTGGTTCAGCAGGGCAAAATCTGTGAAGGTATGGGGGAAGATGCCGTATTCCTGGCATGGGGGCAGCCTGATACTCCGCCGCTGATCGGGCAGGTGAACGGCAAGAAAATAGCCCGCTGGGTATACAAAGGCTACGAGCCTGTTACCGTCATGAATAGTTCACCGTACCCGGGCTGGGGGCCCTATGGGTGGTATGGTTACAACTGGCCGACCACATCCACCGCCTACATCCCCCGCAATGTCGCCTATGTCGAGTTCGTGAACGGCAAAGTGACCGCCTGGGCCAGTAGTAAACCTGCTCAAAACTGACTTTTTACTTATGAATAATATCATCGAAAAGGCTGAGATTTATACTCTCAGCACGGATGTGCTCAGCGTGCGTGTGTGCAACATCGGCGCGCGCGTGCTGAGTTTCGACTATGCCGGGGTCGATATGCTTTACGGCCCGAAAACGCCTGAGGAGCTTGCTGCCGATACCTGTTACTGCGGGGCCGTGTGCGGGCGTGTTGCCAACCGTATTGCCGGCGGGTGTTTCGAGCTTGACGGTCGGGAATACTCCCTGGCTGTCAACAATGGGCCGAACCATCTGCACGGCGGCAACATCGGTTTCTCCGATATTCCCTGGGCTGTAGAGAGCGCCACACCGACTCAGCTGGTGCTCACGCTCACCTCACCCGATGGCGATGAGGGTTACCCGGGCACCGTGAAAGTGCGTGCTGTTTATTCTGTCGAGGGGAACTCGCTCACTCTTGAGCTGCAAGCTACGACAGATGCACCCACGCTGCTCAACCTCACCAATCACGCGTACTGGAACCTCAATGGCAGCGGCACGATGGATGACCACCTGTTACAGGTGAATGCCACGGCCTACACCCCCATGGTGGCGAATATTCCCACCGGTGCCATTCTGCCCGTACAGGGCACGCTGTACGATCTGACGGCGCCCGCCTGTTTGGGCGAGCGCAATGCCCCCGAGACAATCGCCGGGGGGTACGATGACAACTACGTTCTGTCCGCCACCCCCGGGGTGAAAGAGGTCGCTGTGCTCACGAACGGCAAAAACACCTTGAAACTTGCGACGGATGCTCCCGGCTTGCAGGTCTACACCGGCGATTACCTGCCCCTCAAGCGTGGCGGTGTAGCGCTCGAAGCCCAGAATTACCCGGACTCTCCCCACAATCCGCATTTCCCCACCATCGAACTGCGCCCCGGGCAGGAATACGCCCGTACCATTCGCTGGTCGGCGGAATAATTCCGGCTTTTAACGATTCCTTACAATACATTATCGCAGAGGGCGCTTTATTCCGCTCTCTGCGATGTTGTTTCAGCTTGCCCTTCAGGGAGAACTACTCCGGTTGGCGAACTTCGGCAATATATTCTTTCACCGCACGGGTGATTTCGCCGGCGATATTGGCCTTGGGCCGGGCAAAAGAGGGGGTGAACCAGGGGTAACCGCCGACCAAATCGTGGAACACGGCCACTTCGCCATCACAGGTGCCACGCCCGGCACCGATACCGATGGTAATGATGGGGCAAGCCTCGGTAATTGCTTTGGCCACACTGTGCTTAGTGCACTCGATGACCACGGAGAAGGCACCGGCACGCACCACGGCCTCCATGTCGCGCATAAGGGCGGCGGCCTCTTCATCCGTCTTGCCGCGCATGCGGTAACCGCCGTCTTCCCTCACCTTTTGCGGCAGCAGGCCAATGTGCCCCTGCACGGGAATGCCCGCCTGCGTGATAGCACGAATCTGTGCTTCCATGGCGGCTCCGCCCTCGAGCTTGACGGCATCTGCCCCCACAGCCATGAGCGCGTGAGCGGTTGCAAGCGCCTGCTCAGGGGTGTCGTAGGTGTGAATAGGCATGTCTGCAATCACCACCGCATGTTGCGCTGCGCGAGCCACGGCTTCCACATGGTGCAGCATGTGTGCCAGCGTCACATGGGTGGTGTCGGGGTAGCCAAGCATCACCATGCCCAGGGAGTCACCCACGAGTATCATATCCACCCCGGCTTCATCAACCAAGCGGGCAGTGGGGTAATCGTAAGCAGTCAGTTCCGAAACGGGGGTATGCCCCTTGCGGGCAATGATGGCAGCAATTTTACTGTTCATGGTCTGGCAGTTACAGGTCAAAGGGTGTTACTGTCGGTCGCTCGGCGGGCAGGGTGGCCAGCAGCTCGCTGACGGTGAGTGCCTGCCCCGGCAGGCGAAGCTGCGGGTCGATGTCGCAGAGGGGGCGCAGCACGAACTCCCGCACGTGGGCACGAGGGTGAGGCAGCGTAAGCTCGGGGGTGCTCAGCACGCTGTCGTCGTAGCAGATGACATCGATATCGCAGGTGCGCGGGGCGCCGTATTCGCCGGTACGCTTGCGCCCCAGCGCTTGCTCGATGCCCCGGCAAAGCTCCAGTACCTGCTGCGGTGTGTTGTCCGTACTGATGGCCACGCAGGCATTCAGAAACAGCGGTGAACCGGGCGGACAGCCTACCGGTTCGGTTTCATAGAGCTGCGAGAGCCGCAAGCCGCCGAAGGCCTCCGCCAGACCGTCACAGGCGCTTTCCAGCGTAGCGAGACGGTCACCGGTGTTGGAACCCAGCGACAGAAACACTGTGTGAGGGGCGCTCATCTTAATCGGTGAAGCCCAGTACGTCCTGCATGGAGTAGAGCCCGGCGGGCTTGTCAGCGAGCCAGAGTGCGGCACGCACGGCACCACCGGCGAATGTCATGCGGCTGGAGGCCTTGTGAGTGAGCTCCACTCGCTCGCCATCGGTGGCATACATGACGGTATGGTCGCCCACCACGTCACCACCACGCAGGGAGTGCATGCCAATCTGAGCCTGCGGGCGGGCGCCCACCAACCCATTGCGGCCGTGCATCACATCTTTTTCGTAATCCAGCCCGGTCACATCGCATACCACCTCTGCCAGTGTGCGGGCGGTACCGCTGGGGGCATCCAGCTTGTGGTGGTGGTGCATTTCGATGATTTCGATATCGTAATCCTTCAGGATGGCGGTCGCTTTGCGGGTGAGCCAGAAAAGGGTGTTCACGCCCACGGAGTAGTTGCTGGCGAAAACGATGGGAATCTGCTTGGCGGCCTCGGCAATGGCGGCGCGCTCCTCAGCGGTGTGACCCGTGGTGCCGATAACCAGCGGCTTGCCCTGCGCGATGGCGGTGGCCAGCAGCTCAGGGGTAAAACCGTGGAACGAGAAGTCGATGGCGATATCCGCCTGCTGCATGGCAGCGGCGATATCCTGTCCCACGTCGTGTGTGGAGCCCATCTCGGTGGCGGGGTTAAGCTCTACGGCCTGTTTCACCGCCTGACCCATGCGACCGGAAATACCTGTGACAAGAATTTTCATGACTCTGATTTACAGAAGGTTATAGTCCTTAAGAAGTTTGGTGAGCTCAGCGTGTTTGGACTCAGCCAGTGCCACAAGGGGCATGCGGATTTCCCAGCTCATATCACCGCGCAGCGCCATGGCTGCCTTTACCGGCACGGGGTTGCCATCCAGGCTCATCAGCCCCTTCATCAGCGGGTAATACTTCTTCTGCAACTCCAGTGCTTTCTTACCGTCGCCGGAAATCGCGGCATCCACCAGCGCTTTCATCTCTGCGGGGGCGACATTGGAGGTTACGGATACCAGACCCACGGCACCGCAGGAGATAAAGGGCACGGTCAGACCATCGTCACCGCTCAGAATAGCGAAGTCTTCCGGCAGGGCCTGTACGAGCTGGTTCACACGCTCCACGCTGCCGCCGGCTTCTTTGATAGCCACAATGTTCGGGCAGTCCTTAGCCAGACGAGCCACGGTGTCCACCGCGATTTCGATTCCGCTGCGACCGGGAATGCTGTAGAGGAGGATGGGCAGGGAGGTGGCATCAGCAATCGCCTTGAAGTGGCGGTACACGCCTTCCTGACTGGGCTTGTTGTAGTAGGGACAGACCTGCAGGGTGCCGTCAGCGCCCATGGCCTCGGCCTCACGGGTCATTTCGATAGCCTCGATGGTGCTGTTGGAACCGGTACCGGCAATAACCTGGCAGCGCCCGGCGGCGTATTCAATGGCCAGGCGGATGACTTCCATGTGCTCTTTGTGGCTCAGGGTGGGGCTTTCGCCGGTAGTGCCGACGGGCACGATGCCGTCTACACCGCCGGCAATCTGAGCTTCCACCAGGGCTTTCAGGGCCTCGGTGTCGATTTGATTATCTTTGAAAGGGGTGACAATAGCTGTGTAAAGTCCGTGGTACTTCATAATGTTCGCACATATTCTAGCACATTTTGCTGAAAAGTCACGCCTTTTTGCAGCAAATTCTCCGCCGAATCACTCAAACTCCCAATCCGTTGGCTCTTGCACAACCGAAATGTGAGGTAAATCCTCAATGCTATTTGCTCTTTTTCACGGTCGCAGTTCGGAGCGCATGGCTGCAATCTGAGCGGCGGCTTCGGCGTCGCTGAGTGTATGATGATGGTCCGGGGGAGAGGGTGGGGTATGCTCGGCGGCAAGCCGACGTGCGGTAGCAGCCTGTTTTCGGCGGCGAATGTCGTCGTCGCGGCACCAGTTGGCGGCGTGTTGCAGTACGTCCGGCAGGTCGCGGAAGAAGTGCTCAAGGCTGTCAGGGCGATAGGTCGGCACCTTG
This sequence comes from Akkermansia sp., assembly GCA_017477935.1. GTDB lineage: Bacteria > Verrucomicrobiota > Verrucomicrobiia > Verrucomicrobiales > Akkermansiaceae > Akkermansia. Next base: position 31,387 of record JAFVIC010000106.1, read on the forward strand.
GCAGCCGCGTAGTAGCGCTGCAGCTGCAGACAGATGCCGGGGTCGAGAGGTACGAGCCGGCAGGCTTGCCGGGCCTCGGTTTCCACCGGGCGGGGCAAAGGCGCGTCGAGATTGAGGCGTTTCAGCATGGGAATAGCCGGGGCCAGGCTTTGCAACCAGCGGCCAAAGGTCGCTGGTTCCGGGCCGTTTATCGGCGGGGGCGGGCTTTGCACCACCGGGGCAGCTTGATACACCGTGGTACTAAGCTCCCCCTTGTTTATGATATCTTCTTTTTTCTTTTCTTTTCTGGTCACGATTTTGTCACGCTCGGAGCGTGACACAGGTGTGACAGGTGCAGGTGGGGGCGGCGTGACAGGTTGGTATTGGGGGGTAGCGGCGGCCATCTTCAGGCGGTGGTTGCGCTGACGGCGTGCATCCAGGGCGCGCTGTTTGGCACTGCGGCCGCAGTGCAGGTCGAAGTTTGTGGCTACCAGGCAGCCGTCTTCATCAAGTACAGCCCAGCCGATTTTGCAGAGAGCCAGACCGCTGCCGGGTTCGTTGAGTTCAGCGTCGACCTGCTCCGGGAGCATGCGGGTGACTCCATCGGTGGTGTTTTCATCTATCCAGCACAGCCAACGCGTGGCAATGCCCAGGGCGTGGTTGATTTCTATCTTGAGCAGGTGGGACAGGTTGTGTACTTCCGGAGAGCGCGAGAGGGAATGGTTGATTTTAGTCCAGTCCATGGGAGGGTTCTATTTTGTGTGGTTTGTTACAGCTAAAACTTTGTTCTGTCTTTCCTATATCACACTTTTTGCACCACGACAATCATAAACAGGGCTTCGCGGCGACGTTACCCTCCACAGCGATTCAGCAGCAATAAGTAAGGCGGCTCTCGCCGAATGCGGGAGCCGCCTTGCGGTTAAAGCCGTGTAGTGTTAAACGCTCAACTTTCCTTCTGCAACAGCATGGCCGCAGCCATGCTGTTGCCGCTGCGGGCGGCGATACGCAGGGCGGTGAGGGCTTTTTCCGTGTCTTTCGGCAGCAGGGTGCCCTGAATCAGACACATGGCCAGCACGAAGAGTGCCACATGGTCACCGCTCTGGGCGGCGGATTCAAGGTTGGCGATGTCTTCGCGTGTTTTGACTTGGGCGAAGTAGACCCTGGCGAGCTGGTTCTGCGCCTCGGCATGGCCGGCGAAGGCTGCGCGGCGAAGGTGCTCGGCACCTTCTGCTGCCTGGCCGGCTTTGAATGCGAGTGCTGCCTGCTGGTATTCCTGTTCGGCGTCCATTACTTCTGCGGGGCTGAGAATTCGACCTTGAGGCTGTGCACCTTGCCGTTGAAGCTCTCACCGATGGTCTGCAGGGGCAGAATAAAGGTGGAGCGCAGGCCCTTGGTGCGGTTCTTCCAGCCATCTTCACGGTCTTTGTAGCTCATGAGGGTGAGGGTGCCGATTTCCTGACCGTCCACCAGCAGTTGGGTGTGCTGAGGCTTGCCGATAAGCTCGATGGTAACCTTTTTGCCTACGGGCAGCTTGCCGCCGAAGGAGAACTCCATCATGTCATTGCGGCGGAAGCCCACGGTGCCATCCTTCATCACGGCGATGAGCTTGCCCTCCGGCCCGCTGAGCAGCACCTGTTCGCTGCCCTCGGGGGCGGCTGCCAGCTCCACCTCTGCGGTCAGGTGGTAGTTCGGGCCGGCGGCTTTCTCGTTGAGCTGCCGGGGCAGGGTGGACGGGGAGACCTGTACCGGGGCATCGCCGGCGCGGACATAGAGCGGGTTCAGACCGGGAGCCTCACCGATTTTGTCGGCCAGGGCGCGGTGCTGCTCGAAGGTGCCGGGGTTCTGCTCGGTGCTCCACATGCGCTGGCTGAGCACGTCGGCCGAGGTGCGGAAGATATCCCAGATATCGTACATGCCATAGCCGGAGTGGCGGAGGTCGCACATGTCGTTCCATATAGCGAAGGTGGCGCCGATGAGGTTCGGGTGACCGGCCGGGATGTGGTAGTTACCCACATAGTTGGGGCGCCAGCTGTTGTACTGGAAGGGGTTATTGAGTGTCGGCCAGTAGTAGCCTGCGAAGGGCACGATGTAGAGGTGACCATCGTTGGTGTTGATGAGCTTGTAACCGGCATCCATAGCCTCGACAGGGTTCTGCCACTGGCAGCTCCACAGGTTCATTTCCACGCCCTCGGCCTCCACCGGCGTTTTGCCGGGTTTGTGGGTCAGGCTGCCCCAGATACGCGGGGTGAAGCCGCGGCTCTTCACATACTTGAGCAGGCCGTCGGAGTACTTGCGGTAGGCCTCAGCATCGCCGTAGAACTCATCGGCACCCACATGGATGACGCAGCCCTCTAACGGGGCCTTGCCGGTCTCTGCGTCCGGGAGCAGGTATTCATCCAGCACCTCGGCCACGAACTTGAGGGTTTCGGGGTTGCCGGCGTCGATGTGATCGGAGCGGCGACCGGGGTTACCCATGGGGCCCTGGTAGATGAGGTCGGGGCGTACCTTGGTGAAGGAGAGCGCGTGGCCGGGGGTGTCGAATTCGGGCACGATGTTCACGCCGCGCAGCTTGGCGTAGTCGATAAGCTCGCGGAACTCTTTCTTGGTGAAGAAGACATCCTGTGCGGTGAGCGGTTGTCCGTTCTTGCCGACCATCTTGCTCTCCAGTCGGAAGGCGGTGTAGGCCTCCTTCAGCGGGTCGTGGCCGTCCTTCACATATTCTTCCAGGAAGATGTAGTTGTTATTGATGACGAGGTGCAGGTCGTTCATCTTGTACCAGGCCATGGTGTCGATGGCCTTGCGCAGGTCTTCGAGGGTGTACGGGGTGCGTGCAATGTCGAAGAGCACGCCGCGCACCTGATAGCGGGGTACGTCATAGGCCTCGCCGCAGGGCACGCTGCCGCCGGTCTGCTTGAGAATCTGCAGCAGGGAGCGCGACCCCCACATCAGACCACAGGCTGAGGAGGCGGTGATGTGTACCTTGTCGCTTGTCACGTTCATGCTGTAGTCTTCACGCCGGCAATCGCCTTTGCCGCGTTTCATCAGGTCAAGCACGATATCCCCCTGCGTGCTCTCGCTCACGGTTTCGACTTCACAGCCGCAGACGGCTTTCAGGTCAGCAGCTATCAGGTCGCGCAGTTCATCGGGGCCATCGCAGTACAGTTTTACCGTGCCGCCAAGGCGGAAATCGCCCTGACCGCCCCGCCATTGCAGCAGTGCGGGGATAGTCTGCGGCTTGGCGTTGCCCTGTGCGGCATCGCCTTTCACGATGATTTCATAGTCCTTACTGAAGGCCTCTTTGCCGTCTTTCGTTACTTTGAAGTTGACCTTGACCGGGGTGTCGCTGAGCACGTGACCCACCTTGCCTTGCGGGCTGATAATCTGCTCGTAGTCTGCACCCAGGAATTCAACCTGCGCACCATCAGCGGTGGGTACCGGCAGAGTGTCGCCTGTTTTGATGGTGGCGGGTACGTTCAGGCTGTCTGCTATCTGTTTGGCGTCTTGCGCCGAGAGGGTGGTAACAGTCATGGCTGCTAACATCGTGAGGATGGTTTTTGTAGTCATGGTTGGATGTTGATTTTGTTGAAAAGCGAATTGTTCACTAAAAATGTTAATCTGCGGTTATTTCAATCCACGGCAGGCGGTAGGCTGCCGGGGCACAAACAAGCTGAGTATCGAGCTTGAGCTCACGGAGGGTCTGCTGCATGGCTCGGTGAGCCTTTTCGGGGGTATTGCAGTCTTGACTGATGTGGGCAAGCACGATGTGCTGCAGGCCCGGGTGGGCGATTTGGCGTACGAACTCACCTGCCTGTTCGTTGGAAAGGTGCCCCCAGTTGCTCTCGATTCGCTCGATAAGCGCCATGGGGCGGCCGGAGTTGTAGAGCATGTCGTTGTCGTAGTTCGACTCCAGGTACAGGCCGTGCACGCCGGAGAGCAGGGTATCCATTCCGCGCATGATTCGCCCCGTGTCGGTGATATAGCCGAGCTTCACCCCGTTACACTCAAAGAGATAGCCCACAGGGTCGGTGGCATCGTGACTCACGGCGAAGGGGGTTACAGTGAATGCCCCGATTGTCACAGGGGTGCCCGGCTCTATGTAGGTGAAACAGGCAGAGGGCGCGGCCATACCGCGCAAATCCTGCCCGAGGTAGCGGGTGCAGTATATGCGCAGGCTGTCTTTCTTGGAGAGTATACCCAGGCCACAGGTGTGATCGGTGTGCTCATGGGTGAAGAGCACACCGGCGAGGTCGCGCACACCCAACCCGCACTCAGCCAGTCCCTTGCGAATGCGGGTGGCGCTGATACCGGTATCTACCAGCAAATGGGTGCCACCGCCGGAAATGACGGTGGCATTGCCCTTGCTACTGCTGGCCAGTGGTGAAATGCGTATCATCACTCAGCCTTGGCGGGTTCCTCGGTACGGCGGGGCATATTTTCAATAACGAACTCCGGCTCTACGTCCTTCGGAGTCAGCTTATCGAGCGGAATACGCTTGTACTCGCCGGTCTGGGCCTGCAGGAAGGCCGTTACGTCCGCCACCAGTGTCGTGGTGGGAGCGGTGCGGGTCTGAGTCTCGAACATGATTCGTACCGCATCTTCCAGTTTATCCACCGTACCGGTGTGGAAGTAGGGAGCCGTCAGCGCGATATTGCGCAGGTTGGGCACGCGGAACATATCCTTGTGCTGTTCCTTCTTGGTGAAGTCCATCAGGCCGTAGGCGCCCTCGGTGTAGCCCTTGGCATGGGCGCGGAGCTTACCGTGAGTGTTGACGTACTCAAAGCTCTGGCCGCCCAGGGTGGGACCTGCGTGGCAGGTGGCGCAGCCGTGGGTCATGAAAGCCTGCATACCCTTGATTTGCTGTGGGGTCATGGCGGAGTCATCTCCCATCAGGTAGCGGTCGAATGCACTGTCAGGCGTGACCAGCGTGCGCTCGAAGGCGGCAATCGCATCCGTAATCGTATCGGCCGTTATGCCTTTTTCGCCGTAAACCAGCGGGAAGAGCACGCGGTACTCGGGGTCGTCTGCCAGCTTGCGGGCGATATCTTTCCAGTCTTCGGGCTTGGCGTACCCCATTTCAACAGGGTTGAGGGGCGGGCCACCTGCCTGCTCCTGCAGGTTGGCGGCGCGGCCGTCCCAGAACTGGCGGATGTTGTGCTCAGCGTTGTAGACGGTGGGGGCATTCACGCCGCCGAGCTGCGGCTTGCCGTCCGCACCGGGTACACCCTCAGATTTGGGCAGATTGTCCGTGCCTCCCTTTGTCAGATCATGGCAGCTGGAGCACGATACCTCGTTCGTGGTGGACAAACGGGGGTCGTGGAAGAGGCGATGGCCCAGGTAGACCTTGCCCCAGGCTTTCTGCATGGTAGCGTCATCCGGTCTGGTGGTGGGTTCGGGCAGTCCCCACAGGTAGGCAGCGTGGTCTGTGCTGCTCATATTGGCCGGGCGGATGGGGGCGAAAGCGCGGCGAAGGGCATCCTTAGCATCATAGTGATAGCGCAGCAGGTCGATATCTGCCGGGGTGAGGTCCGTGCCCGGGTGGGTCATGGTATAGAGCACCGGGGGCATGCTGCGGGTGCGCAGCACGTGGTCCATCTTCAGGAAATCAATGTTGGCCGAGCGTATGCTGCCATCGGGCTCCAGCGTGAAGGCTCTCTGAGCGCCCTCGATATCACGCTTGACCTGCCCCAGCGAGAAAAGGTTGCGCCAGCCGTTGTAGGCGGGGGTGGCACCGTGGCAGTCGGCACATTTGCTCTGCAACAGGGCATTGGCCATGGCCTTTGCCTGTTGGGGGGATGTCGGCACGGGCAGTTCACTCTTGTGCTCGCCTGCCGGCAGCAGTATGGCCGAGAATACTCCCGCTACGCCGATGGTGACCACGGCGGCGGATATGCCGAAAAGGTATGGGGTGATTTTCTTGTTCATAAGCCTCGGAGGGGATGTCTATGCTGATATTTTACCATCTTTTTGTGTGATGACAAGCAGGAAATGCGACCACTGTCAGTTCATCAGCCAGCGAAGCAGGGCGTAGATGAGTATGGCAAGGACAAAAGCTATCAGGTTGACGCGATTCCGGCGCTTTTGCTCCTGCTTGCGCTGCATGTCGGCAAAAGCGGGCGCGTGTTCTTTTGCCAGTTTGATAAGGGAGCTCTCTCCACTCTCAAGGGCCAGGCGGCTGAAAAGAGCACCGCCGTCGCCGTTCATTTCCGTGGTGGCTCCGGCGGCCAGTAGAGTTTGTACACAGTTCATGTGCCCGAACATCATGGCGCGCAGCAGGGGGGTATCGCCCGTTTTCGTGCGCAGGTTGACATCCAGCCCCAGCTTGAGCAGGGTGCGCAGGTTGCCGTCAAGCCCGCTCATGGCAGCATAATGCAGGGGCGTGGCTGCGTGTTCACCTACCAACGGGCAGAGTGCTGCGCCGGAATTGACCAGCAGGTTAAGCATGTCGGGGGAGTCTGTGTAGCAGGCGGCCCTGCTCAGCGGGGTCATGCCGTCAGCTTCGCGGGCATTCACATCTGCTCCGGCCTGCAACAGCTTGCGTACCAGTTCGGTATTGCCGGCCATGGCGGCGAAATGGAGTACGGTTTCGCCTTCGGCCGCGGTGGCCAGCATGTCAGCCCCGCGTGCTATCAACATATCGGCCACGGCTGTGGGGGCATAGAGGGCAGCCAGGTGCAGGGGAGTGAAGCCCAGGTTGGTGCGGGCGTTGACGTCAGCCCCGGCATCGAGCATGACAGCCACGGGTTCTGTGGCCTGTTCGGGTGTGGTTTCGTAGCCGCGCTTGAAGGCGGCGAACGCGTTGCCGCGCAGGTCTGCGGCGGCATCATGCAGCGGGGTGTAGCCCTGGTCATCGGTGGCGTGAACATCGGCCCCGCCATCCAGCAGGCGGCGTATGAGTTTCACCTGCGATTTCTTGAGCGTCCACGCCCCGGCAAAGTGGAGCATGGTCAGGTTCGTGCGCTTCAGGTATTCCCCGGGGCGACCGGGATAATCATCCGCATGCGAGGGGATTCGGGTCAGGGGACTGAGCCCGTTGCTCAGCAGTGTGCTGACACGTGCGTAGCTGCTGCTGCTGAGGGCGGAGCTGAGTTCCTGAAGTGTTTTGCTGTCTGTTTCGCTCATCTGTACAAGCTGCTTGTTCTGCGGCTTATCCTACCACACCCCCAGGGTGGATGTGAAGCTAAAAAATCGCCATGGGAAGCGGCCGGTGACGAAGGTATGCTGCATATTTTGCTTTATCTCTGCCAAAAAAGTAGGTAATATAAGGGCATGACGAATGAAAACGCGGAGGGGTGCATACGCATACGCGGCGCTAAAGAACATAATCTCAAGGGGATAGATGTTGATATCCCATTGGGGGGAATCACCGTGGTGACCGGTCCCAGCGGCAGCGGAAAGACATCGCTGGCCATGAGTACGCTCTACGCGGAAGGACAGCGGCGATATGTGGAGACCTTCTCGCCCTATGTGCGTCAGTTCATGGATCGCATGGACCGCCCGAATGTCGAGGCGGTGGAGAATGTGCCGCCGGCTGTTGCCCTAGGGCAGAGAAACTCTGTCAAGAACTCGCGCTCAACCGTGGGTACCATGACGGGTATCAATGAATACCTGAAGCTCATCTACTCCCGCCTGGCCGTAGGGCGGGATTCCGCCGGGCGAATTGTGCGCCCTGCCACCCCCCGTGGCGTGGCGGAACAGCTGTTGGCGGAGAGTGAGGGCGGCGAGGTGCTGGTGTGCTTTGCGCTGCGCCCTGTGGGCACATTTGACGAGATGGTGCAGGCGCTGCAGGGGCAGGGGTATTTGCGGGTCTATGCCGGGGGCGAGGTGCTGAGGCTTGACAGTGCAACGGAGTCCCGGCTCGGCATGGAGCGCTGGCTGGTGCTGCAGGACCGCGTGAAGCTGCGCCCCGAGAGCATGGCGCGCCTGACGGAGGCGGCGGAAACAGCCCTGCGCCTGGGGCAGGATGTCATGTACACGGTGCTGCGCACACCCGAGGGGTGGGGAGAGCCGCGTGAGTTCCGCAGCGACTGGTTCCCGCTGGCGGAACCCGTCCCGGGGCTGTTCAGCGGGAACTCTCCGCTCGGTGCATGCCCGGCCTGCAAGGGCTATGGCCGCGCCATCACTTATGATTATAATCGCGGAATCATACCCGACAAGAGCATAGCCGACGGGGCGCTGAAGATGCTCTCATCGCAAACCCTCTCCATCTGCTACGGTGACTTCGTGCGCGCCAACAAGCGCCACCGTGCCGTTCGTATGAATGTACCCTGGCAGAACCTCACCCGGCGGGAAAAAGACTGGGTGCTCTACGGTAACTGTGGTGATATAGACCCTTACACGGCTTCAGACCACGACCTCTGGTATGGTTACAAGGGGATATTCGATGACATGGAGAAGCATGCTCACAAGATGTCCGTGCGGGTCTTTCTGGCCTATTACCGTGTGTACAGCGTGTGCCCTGAGTGCCATGGCGGCCGTTTGCGGGCGGAGGCGCTGGCGTTCACCATCGGCGGGCTGACGGTGCCGCAGGTCATGGCACTGCCCATGGCGGATTTCCTGCCCTGGCTCGATGAGCATGTAGTGCCCGCCACCGGGGAAGACCGCTCTCTGGCGCAGGCCGTGCGTGAGCTGCGCAGCCGTGTGGTGTACCTGTGCGATGTGGGCTTGGGTTACATGGCGGCCAATCGCCTGACCCGTTCGCTATCCGGTGGTGAGATTGAGCGGGTGAGCCTGACTGCCTGTCTGGGAGCCGCGCTGACGGAAACGCTCTTTGTGCTCGATGAACCCACTGTCGGGCTGCACTCGCGCGACACAGCCCGTCTCATAGCCGCCATGCGCCGCCTGGCGCACCGTGGCAATACGCTTGTGGTGGTGGAGCATGAGGAGTCCGTCATGCGCGCCGCTGATTACCTGGTGGATATGGGGCCTGCCAGTGGTTCAGCCGGTGGTGAGCTGGTTTACGCGGGGCGCCCTGACGGCATTGAATCAACTCCCCGCTCACTGACGGGACAATACCTCAGCGGTGCTCGCCGTATAGCCGTGCCTGCCCGCCGCCGCAAGGGAAAGGGGACAATCTCCATCCGTGGGGCCGAGTGCCACAACCTGCACGATTTCGATATTGATATACCGCTGGGTGTCTATACCTGCCTGACGGGCGTGAGCGGCAGCGGTAAGAGCTCTCTGGCCTGCCAGGTGCTCTATGGCTCCGTGCACCCCGATGCCCTTGATGATGAGGATGAGATGCAGGTGCGCTCTCTCCGTGGCCTCGAACAGCTGCATGATGTGCTGCTGGTAGACCAAAGCCCCATTGTGCGCACGCCTCGCTCGACCCCGGCCGTGTATATCGGCGTGTTTGAGGATATTCGCGCGCTCTTTGTGGCTGAACCCGCAGCACAGGCACGCGGGCTTAAACCGGGCTATTTCTCCTTCAACAGCGGGGATGGCCGCTGCCCGCGATGCTCGGGGCTGGGGCAGGAGAAAGTGGAAATGCAGTTCCTGTCTGATATTTTCGTACCCTGCGCCCTGTGCCACGGCACGCGCTACACGGATCGAGCCCTCACCATCACCCTGTTGGGGTACAATATGGCCGAGATGCTCGCGCTCGACATCCGCAGCGCCCGGCGTCTTTTTGCCCGCGAGAAGAATGCCCGTGCCCGCCGCATTGCCGAGCGCTTGCAGGTGCTGGTGGATGTCGGTCTGGGTCACCTGGGACTGGGGCAGCCGCTCAACACGCTTTCGGGGGGTGAGAATCAGCGCCTGAAACTCGCCCACATTCTGGTGGATGCCCTCACCGGCGAGCACGCCGACAAGGGTAGTCTGCTTATACTTGATGAACCCGGCACCGGCCTGCATTTCAGTGACCTGGAGGTCCTGCTGCGTGTCTTTGACCGCCTGGTTGAGCAGGGGCATACCCTGCTGGTTATCGAGCACAACCTGGAGCTCATCAAGTGTGCCGATTACATCATCGACCTTGGCCCCGAGGGCGGTACGGGTGGCGGCAACATCGTGGTGCAGGGTACTCCCGAGCAGGTCGCTGCCTGTGGTGCCGGGTTTACGAGCGGCTATCTTTCGCAGGTGCTGCACGGTGAGGGTGAGGTATTCGCCGCAGCTCCGGCAGACGGAGCTGATATCAGTGTGCCGCAAGGGGTTATTGCCCTGCGCGGCGCCCGCCATCACCAGCTCAAAAATATCGATGTGGACATCCCTCGCAACGAGATGACCGTTGTCACCGGGCTGTCGGGCAGTGGTAAGAGTACGTTGGCCTTCGATATTGTGTTTGCTGAGGGACAGAAGCGCTTTATGGACGTCATGAGCCCCTATGCCCGGCAGTTCACCGAGCAGATGGAAACCCCTGATATCGACCGCCTGACCGGACTGCCGCCCACGGTCGCTATCGAGCAGAACCGCTCCCGCGGCGGCAGCAAGTCCACGGTGGGTACCGTGACGGAAATCTGGCAATTCCTGCGCCTGCTGTATGCCAAACTCGGGCAGCCCCATTGCCCGTGCTGCAAGGTACCGGTCGGTCGCCGCCTGCCGGAGGAGATACGAGCCCTCGTGATGGCCGAGATTGACAAGCGCCCGTCGTCTCTCATGATTGCAGCCCCTGTCGTGCGTAACCGCAAGGGGCACTATGCCGATCTTGCCCGCTGGGCTGTAAAGAAAAAGTACCCCTACATGATAGCTGACGGGAAGGTCTGCCGGACGGAGGATTTTACCCCGCTTGACCGCTACTCCAACCACGATGTGGATATCGTGCTGGCCGAGATATGCGTGCAGGGAAATCACATCACGATGAACGGCCGTGATTGTGACTTTGCCACCCTGCACGAGTGTGTGGGCCGGGCGCTGGAGATGGGCGATGGGTTCCTGCGCTTGGTGCAGGGTAGCAAGAGCCAACTGCTCGGCACGCGACTGACCTGCCCGAAGTGTGGTGAAAGTTATGCTGAGCCGGAGCCTTCCACCTTCTCCTTCAATTCACCGCGTGGCTGGTGCCCGGTCTGTGCCGGTCACGGTCGGGTGGTGGGGGTGACCAAACGCCGCGATGATGATAAACTCAGCGAGCTGGAGCTGGAGCTGCGCTATGACCGCGAGGTCGAGCGAGCCACACGCGAGGGGGAAAGCCGCCTGTGCCCGGTATGTCAAGGCAGGCGTCTGAACGAGTTTGCGCTGGGCGTTACGCTCTTTGGCCGGAATATCACGGAAATCGGCAGTCTGGCGGCGGACCGTGCGCTCGAACTGGTCGATACCTGGCACTTTGATGGGCGGGATGGCGAGATTGCCCGCAATATCATGGCTGAAATCGTGCCGCGCCTGAGGTTCCTGCAACGCGTGGGACTGGGGTACCTGTCCATGGATCGCTCCGCAACGACGCTTTCCGGCGGTGAGATTCAGCGCATACGCCTGGCCGCTCAGCTGGGGTCTGAATTACGCGGAGTTCTCTATGTGCTCGATGAACCCACCATCGGTCTGCACCCGCGTGACAATGAGCGACTGCTCTCCACACTTGCAGAGCTTAAAAAGCGAGGTAACACGCTGCTGGTGGTCGAGCATGATGAAGATACCATGCGCCGTGCCGACCACATCATCGACCTCGGACCCGGTGCCGGAGTGCATGGCGGTGAAATTGTGGCTCAGGGGAGTTTTGAGGAGGTTGTGGCTAACCCTCAATCCGTCACCGGGCAGGCTCTGGCTGAAAAGCACAGCCACCCCTATTGCGGCAAGTGGTTGCCGGTGAAAGATGCTCAGTGGCTTGAGCTGACGGGCTGCTGCCTGCACAACCTGAAAAATGTGCATCTCCGCATACCGCGAGCGAGGTTCACGGTGGTGACCGGCGCTTCCGGCGCGGGCAAAACATCGCTCATCACCGGTACGCTGGCTCCCGCTGTCGCGCATGCGCTGGGCGGCACCATCAGCCGTGAAGAGCGCGCCGCCTGGAGCAGCTCCCGGGGGCTGGACAGTGTGCGTGCGCTCTACAGGGTCGACCAATCACCCCTGGGCAAGACGCCGCGCTCAACACCCGCCACCTACATCGGCCTGTTCGATGAAATTCGCAAGCTCTTTGCCCAGAGTGCCGATGCGCGCCGGTTGGGGTTCGATGCAGGGCGTTTCTCCTTCAACACCGCGGCCGGACATTGCGAGAGCTGCAAGGGAACCGGTTACCGGCGACAGGAGATGGATTTCCTGCCCCCGTGCAGTGTGCCCTGCGAGACATGCCGCGGCGCCCGTTACAACTCCCGTACCCTCCAGGTGCGCTACAAGGGCAAGACTATTGCCGAGGTGCTTGATATGAATATGGAGACGGCGGCTGAGTTTTTCGCCGGTCAGCCCCGCCTGGCCGACCCGCTGAAGCTGCTCTGCGAAACCGGTCTGGGGTACTTGACGCTCGGGCAGGCGAGCAATACGCTCTCAGGCGGCGAAGCTCAGCGCATTAAGCTGGTGGCAGAGCTTATCAAAGGCCGCCGCGCGGCGCTGTCAGCCATACGCCGGGGCCGCACGCTGCCGCAGGATCTCTACCTGATTGAAGAGCCTACCATCGGTCTGCACCCGCACGATGTGCGCCTGCTGGTCGGTGTGCTGCGCCGCCTGGTCGATATGGGCAACACCGTCGTGGTTATCGAGCATAATCTCGAGCTTATATGCGAGGCCGACTACGTTATCGACATCGGCCCCGGTGCCGGGGCTGAAGGTGGCACCATCGTGGCTCAAGGCACGGTGAAACAGGTCGCTCGCAACAAGCAGAGCACCACCGCACCGTTCATACGCGCCGAGCTGGCTAAATAAAAGAGCCTGCTCGGCGGCGCTAAGCCGTTGCGCATATCATCTCGATAGCCTTGCCGGCCATCATGAACCCGAAGGTGCCGGTGATATGCGTGGCGGAGCCGAACCCGGAGGCGCAACCGATACCGCCTTTCTGCCCGGACTCGCGCTCGGTGCTCACAGAGCCATCGCAGCGAGGGAATACAGGGCGCTCGGATGAAAAGACGCAGGGTATACCGATTTCGGGGCAACGGTCGTAGAGGGGGAAATCGTATTGCTGCCGCAGGTTTTTGCGGAGCTGCGAGAGCATATTGTCACCGCAGGTGCGGGCAAGGTCAGCCATGGTGATGGCAGCGGCATTCGTGCGGCCGCCGGCGCCGCCGCAGGTAACCAGGCTCACTCCGCGCCTGCGACACTCGGCAATGAGGTGGGCTTTCGGGCGCATGGAGTCGATGGCATCGATAACAACATCGGGCTGCGTGTCAAACAGGCGCTCGGGGGCTGATACGGTGTAGAATGAAAGCAGCTCAACCACCTCGACAGCAGGGTTAATGAGCCTGAGACGCTTGGCCATGACCTCAACCTTCATCTGCCCGTAGGTGCCTTGCAGGGCATGAATCTGCCTGTTGGTGTTGGTAATGCAGAGGTCGTCCATGTCCTGCAGGATGATGGTACCCACTCCGCTGCGTGCGAGGGCTTCGGCCGCCCATGACCCCACACCGCCTATGCCCACGACCGCCACACGCGCAGCAGCCAGGCGCTCAGCGCCCTTTAACCCATACAGACGGCCTATGCCGCCGAATCGTTCCTCATCTATCATAATCTCTGTTAATAGCTTGTATACTCAGGGCGAGCCCTGTGGCGGGGGCAACCTGCACGATAGCACCGCTTACCCGTGCGGGCCAGCCGCCCACGGGGTATTTGCAGGGCATGGCTGTCAGGCAACCCTGCAGCACGGCTGCTGAATCACGGCCGATAATTCCGTCCCTCGGCCCGCACATGCCTACATCGGTCATGGCTGCGGTACCGCCGGGCAGCACGCGTGCATCCGCCGTTTGCACGTGGGTATGGGTGCCCAGCACGGCGGTGGCCTCACCATCCAGGCAGTGGGCCATGGCTATTTTTTCGCTGGTGGCCTCGCCGTGAATATCGACCAGCAGAGCACGGGCACCGGCTGCGCGCAGGCGTGCAACCTCAGCTCGCGCAGCGGTGAAGGGGTTTTCCGGTCCGGGGGCCATGAAGGTTCGCCCGCACAGGCAGAGCACACCGACCTTGCCGGCGGGGGTATCCACCAGCACGCTGCCCCGGCCGGGAGTACCGGCCTGCAGGTTGAAGGGGCGCAGCACGCGCGGCTCGCGGTCTATCCAACCGGCCAGGTCTTTCTGGTCCCAGGCGTGGTCCCCCAGGGTGATGATATCAACGCCGTTGGCAAAGAATTCCTCGCAGAGCCAGGGGGTGATACCTCGCCCACCGGCGGCATTTTCGCCATTGACGACCACAAGAGCAGGCGCATGCTCTGCCCGTAGCTCAGGCACAGCCCTATAGAGGGCAAGCCGACCGGGCTCGCCTACAACATCTCCCAGAAAAATCAACCTCATGCGTTCACCTTGGGACCGCAGGGAACCACCGTTACGGGTATTTTGGCGGCGCGCACCAGTTTCTCGGCCGTGTTACCCAGCAGCAGGGACGAGAGAAGGGAGTGGTGGCGGTTGCCGATGACGAGAATGTCGATATGGTGGCGGCTGCAGAAGTCGTGCACACAATCCACGATATCATCAGCCTCTTCGGCTTTGCCGTAGATGGGGATACCCCATTCGCTGCTTATCTGCTCAGCGAGAAGGTGGGCACGTCTGTCCGCCATGGCCAGTACGGTTGTGGTTTGGTCGGCGCACTCCATCGGCGGCATGGTCGAGAAGCCGCCCAGCATGTCATCCGCCGCCATACAGCCGGCGGCATCCATCATGCACGGCTCCACTGCGTGCAGCAAGTACATCTTGCCGCCGCACTTTTTCACCAAATCGGCTGTGAAATCCAGTACCGGTTTGGCTTCCTCAGAGAAATCGGTTGCTGCGAGTATTCTTACCATAGCTTTATTCTAGCAGCAATTCGACACAATGCCAAGAAGAAAATGCCGAGAATTTGAGCAGGCGTGGGCCATATCGGGTGCTAAGCCGTACTTTAGGCTTGAACAGGCACGATTGAGTTGCTAGTATAGGCGCGCAATGCTATTTGAACGCGAACCACTGACGCCTGCCGGGCGCAAAGAAGTGCTCATGCGCCTGTTCGGCGCAGCGGCGCGGCGTGGCGATGAGTGGTCTGCGGTGAACCATGTACCTGTGGCGGTGCTTGAGGCTCACGGTGATTTGGCGGCACATGTGCGTTTTATGCTCGAAGCCGCCCGCAACAATCGTTCCCTGACCCGTGAGCAGCAGCGCTTGCTGCACAAAACTGAGCGCCTGCTGGATTCGCTGCCGGAGAGTATCATACAGACCCTGCCGGCGGGCCCCGAGGATAACTGGTTGCAGCTGTACCGCAAGCTGGTCGATATGCACGGCTTGCTTGAGGATGCACTGCCGGATCTTGATGAAGAGGAGTACACGGCTATCGTGCAGAAAACCGTGCAGCTGGCAGAGGCTGTTGCGGCCAGTGCTGCTGTGGAAGTGAGTGCTGCCTCGATGTTTGCGCTCATGCTCATGCAGGCGCACCTCAATAAACATGAAACACCGAAGCCCCGCCGCTGCGCCGGGCGCAGGACGACGGGGCGTAAGAGCAGGGGGGCTAAGAGCTGAGCCGGGTAACGTGTGCTGCGGGTTCAGCGTAGCCAGGCAAGAAATTCCCGGTTACCTTCCATACCGGTGATGGGAGAGTCTGCCACCCCCATCCACTCGCGGTGCAAGTCATTCACCACGAAGTCGTGAATTTTGTCAATAGCTCGCTGATGTAAAGCCGGGTCGCGCACGATTCCGCCGGGGCCGATATCTTCCGGCTGCAATTCAAACTGCGGCTTGATCAGCACGAGCAAATCGCCGCCTTCCTGCAGGCAGTCGTAAGCAGCGGGCAGGATTTTGGTGAGGGAAATGAACGACACATCGCTCACGATAAGCTGCACCTTTTCTCCGAGGTCTTCAGGGGTCATATAGCGAGCGTTGAATTGCTCTTTGACGATGACTCTCGGGTCATTACGCAGTTTCCAGACCAACTGATTGGTGCCGACATCCACCGCGTGAACTCGCAGGGCGCCATTCTGCAGCAGGCAGTCGGTGAATCCGCCGGTGGAGGAACCGATATCGAGGCAGATTTTACCTTCGGCTTTGACAGGGAAAGCATTGAGGGCACCTTCGAGTTTCAGTCCGCCGCGGCTGACGTATTTCGGTTTATTCTTGACGGTGATGGGCAGGGTGTCATCGACCTTGGTTCCGGGTTTAGTGACCGGCTGCCCCTTGACCAGAACCTCGCCGGCGATGATAAGGCGCTGGGCCTGTTCGCGCGAATCGCACAGGCCCAGGGAGGTTACCAAAACATCCAATCGTTGTTTTGCCATAAAGAGCGAAGGTTAATCGCGCAGTTTCTGCCCACGGTTCTGACCGGGCATAACCGGGTGGCGTTTCTTTTGCTCCGGGGTGAACACCGGGCGAGCAACAGGCTTTGTAACAGGCTGTACCACGGGTTTAACCGTCGGAGTGGGAGCCTGTGCTTTGGGGGCGGGCTGCACCTGGCTGACGGCAGGTTTGGGAGTGACTGTTTTCTTAACCACAGGCTGCGGAGCAGGCTTGGCTACCGGTGCAGGCGCAGGTGTAGGCTCAGCGACAACCGGGGCGGCCACAACTGTGGTCTGGGCAACGGGTGCAGGTTGCTGTTGCGCGACAGTGGTGCTCTGTGTCTGCTGTGCGGGCGTTGGCTGGTTCTGCGCCAAGGCTCGCTGGCGCCTGCGTTCGGCACGAGCAGCCTCGCGGCGCTGTACTTCCGGGTCGAGCTCGGGTGGCAGCGGGGTGAGTTCCGGCGCCATCGAGCGACCGTGAACAGTCGGGTTGCCCCAGCCTTCATCCGTCGCGCAAGAGCTGAGAATGACGGCAGTAGCAGCGCACGCCATGATGTGAAGAGAAGATTTTTTCATATTTGTTATTGCTTGTAGAAGAGTTGGTTAGCGAATGTCGCCATTGTTGACCAGGCGTAGGCAACCGTCAGTATGGCCATGATAATGAAGGTGCTGTCTTTGGCCATACGGGTGTGTTTTTCATCCGTCCTGCCGGGGCGCAGGCTGATGAGCATAATCACCACAAATGCCAGCCAGCTCAGACCGAACATGTTCTGCCAGGTAGGGTCGGTGAACAGTTTCGAGTCAAAATATGTCGCCAGATAATAGGCCGAATGCGGCAGAACGGTCAGGATGGCAAACTCAGGCCGCAGGCGACCGCCGGTGTACAAGCGTACCCATACCACACCCCAGACTACGATAATCAGCGCAAATACAACGGCCAGCATTGCCGCACCCGTGCCCAGCAACCCGGTGAGCAGTGAGCCGCAGCTCAGCAATACGAAGAGTGGAACTCCCCAGTAGATGTAGTTCAGGCGTTTCATGACGGAGCCAGTGTTCTCAGCCGAGCCAGTTCCAGGTGATGGGCACCTCGATGTCGGGGTGCAGGCTGCGCATGGCCGGACTACCTACGACACACTCGCGGAGAGCTTCGCGGTGCGGTGTGTCGGCCGGCAGCGGAATGTCGATGACAGTGGAAATTCGGGCAATGCGGCGCGGGTTGGCGCTCATTTCCTTGCTTACCTCAATGTTGAGCCCGCGCAGGTCGAGATTTTCTTTCTCAGCGTATATGCCCATAATGGTTGCCATGCAGGCCGCCATGGCGGAGCACATTAAATCCGTCGGCGAGAATGATTCGCCTTTGCCGTGATTGTCCACCGGGGCGTCTGTGCTCACCGTTGCGCCGCTCGGACCGTGCTGCAGTTCACAGCGAAGCCCGCCCATGTATGTCATCTTGCATTTTACCATGCGAGCATTCTACACTCAGGTGGCAGGGGCGTCAAGGTAGAATCGCTACTCGCAGGCCAAAAATTGCGCCAACAGGAGAAATTTACAACTACGCATAATACGTGTAATGCAAAATAAAGTTACCGAATCTGACAGCGGAATGGCGATAACGAACTTTCAACTTGAAATACGGCGAAAAGCTGGTAGTATAGTGAGCGCGTATGAGCATGGTGATTGCAGAGCATTTACACAAGACGTTCGGGCGCTTTACCGCCGTGAAGGACGCGACATTCTCTATAGACAAAGGTGAGATTGTCGGCTTTCTGGGGCCGAACGGAGCCGGTAAAACAACAACGATGAAGATGCTGACGGGCTATTTACCGCCCACGGCCGGCACAGCCTCGATAGCGGGCTATGACATCATAGACAAGCCCCTTGAAGCTCGCCGTCACCTGGGTTACATGCCCGAAAACGTACCGTTGTATGATGACATGCGCGTATACGAATACCTCGATTACCGCGCGAGGCTCAAGGGAATCTGCGGTAAATCCGTGCGCCAGCAGCTTGGCGAAGTTATTGATAAATGCGGGCTTGAGCCTAAGCGTAAAAACCTCATCAGCACGCTCTCCAAGGGCTACCGCCAGCGAGTCGGGCTGGCAGACGCGCTGCTTGGCAACCCTGATTTGCTCATACTCGATGAACCGACCAACGGCCTGGATCCCAACCAGATTCGCCAGATTCGCGAGCTCATACGCGCGCTGTCCGAGAACCACACCGTGATTCTATCCACACACATCCTCAGTGAGGTCGAGATGATTTGCAACAAGGTTATCATTATCGACCAAGGTGAAATCAAAGCCGCAGATACCCCCGAGAACCTCACCACCAACCTGCGCGCTGCCGGGCGGGTTTCCATCGAGTTCAAGGGCGACCCGACTGCGGTGGTTGCTGAGCTGGAGGCCTTTGCGCCTGTGAAGAAAGTTATACTGGAAGAACCGGAAGACGGCTGGAACCGCCTGCTGGTGCGAGCAGAACCCGGCACTGACACCCGCGAAAAGGCCGCAGCCATCATTACTGCGCACGGTCTGCCCATGCGCCACATTTACCGCCACATCCCGAGCCTTGAAGACGTATTCGTCGAAATGACTCGCCGCGACTAACTCTACCCCCCTTCTCCTCCCATGGATAGCGAAACCTCCACCATCACGCGCACGACAAGCTACTTCACCACGCTGCGCACCATATATGCCCGCGAGATGCGCGGCTACCTCGGCGTACCGTTCGGCTGGGTTATTCTGGCCTGTACCATGGCATTGCAGGGCTTCATACTGCAGGCCGTGCTCCAGGTCATGACACATGCCACCGGCAACGGTGTCATGTACCACATGCTCGACAACCTTAACTTCTGGTTCTACTTCATCTTCATCTTCCCGCTCATCACCATGCGATGCCTGGCCGAAGAAGAGCGCCAGGGCACGCTTGAGGGGCTGCTGACAGCCCCTGTAACCACGACTCAGATTGTGCTGGGCAAGTACTTTGCGGCCTACACGTTCTACCTGCTGCTGTGGTTGCCCATGCTGTGCTACCCGCTGGTGAGTGATATCGGCAATTACTATACAGAGCTGCGCTATGATATTCAGCCGGAGGGCGCTATCACCTACATGCTGGCCGACTGGGTTGGCCCGTACGCCATTCTGGCGCTGTCGGGTGCCTTTTTTGTGGCGCTGGGGATACTGTGCTCAGCGCTGACACGCAGTCAGATTATCGCGGCTATTCTCTGCACGTGCCTGATGATTATGTACTACTTCATGGGGCGTGTGACTGAGCTGTGGGGCGAGTTCCCGGCCGCACCCATTTTCCACTACCTTTCCTGCACGGAACAGGTGAAATCCTTTGCCAGCGGCGTGATTGACACCCGCCCGCTGGTGCTCTATGTATCATTCACCGTCTTTACTCTGGCACTCACGAAACGCGTGGTGGACTACCGCCGCTGGACCCGCTGATAACCCCTTTCTGATACTTTCACCGACATGAGCAAAACCAAATTTACCGGGCACCCTGACGCCCGCCGCCCCAAGGGTAACCCCCTGGCCTGGATCAACCTGCTGCTGCTCTCTATCATTGTGCTGGCCTGCAACTACATCGGTTGCAGTGAATATGCGCGTTTTGACCTCTCCGAGCAGGAGAGCTACTCCATCTCGGAGCGCACGCTTAACGTGCTTTCCAGCGAGCGCGTGCAGAAGCGAGAGACCCCCATCCACATCATCTTCGCCTTCCAGCGCACGGCCACCGGCTATACCCGCATGTACTCCCTGCTCGAAGAGTACGTGCGCCACAGTAACGGTAAGGTCGTGGTGGATTGTTTTGACCCGCTGCGCGAACCGAATCGCGCCCGCGAAATATCCCAGATATACGGCGTGGAGTTCGACCAGAACCTCTGCGTGGTGGACGCCCGTGCCAACCATACCGTACCGCTCAAAACATTCGAAGACAGCGGCAACGATCGCAAGCACGTGCGAATTCGCCCCGGTGCTTCATTCATGAAATATGAGGTTCTGCCCGATGAGAGCAAGCGAATCGTCGCTCTGATGATGGATGAAGTGCTGTGCTCCGCCATAACGGAGGCCGTGGAAGGCGACATGCGCCGCATGTATGTGGTTGAAGGCAAGGGCGGCGTGTCGCGAGATGACCAGTCCCTGCTCGAAAACCTGGGCATGATTACCTCATCGCTTAACATTCAGCTCTCCTGGGTGAACCTCAGCGAGGTGGAAATGCTGCCGAAGGATGCGGAAGGTCTGATTATCATCTCCCCCCAGACAGACTTCACGGAAGACGAAATGCGCGTGGTGCGCGAGTTCTGGGACCGCGATGGCCGCAATGCCGTCTTCGTAGCGCTTGACCCCACAAATACCAACCTGCCCATGTTCTACCGTTTCCTGCGTGAACAGGGCGTGCGCCCCGCTGCCGACCGTGTGCTGTTGCGAAACCGCAAAAGAGCCTACTACAACATCTCCGCCGTCATGCCCAAGGGGCTGCAGTGTACCAAGGCTTTCTGGAACAACACGACACAGGTCGACGGTCAGTCCATGTCGCTCAGGCTGGAGCATGGCGATGAGAATATGGCGGCGTTCCGCAAGCTCACGACCTATCCTCTGCTCATGACCACGGCTGATTATTACGGTGAAACCAGCCGCGACCTTGAACCTTCGTTCGACCCGCGAGAGGACAGTGAGGGCCCGCTCTGCCTGCAGGCTGCCGTCACCCGCGGCAGCAACAACGACCCCAACAATCTTTCCACCATGATTGTTACCGGCAACATCGATGTGCTTACACACGAAAACGCCCGCAAGGAGCAGACCGATTACATGCGCTCCCTCTGGGCCTGGATGGTGCACCGCCCCGAATACGCCGGCAAGAGCTCCAACCAGGACCTTACCTTCAAGATTGACCTCAACCGCCACACGCGCAGTGCGGTTGAACATATCACCCTCATCATCATGCCCCTGCTGGTGTTGCTGGTAGCAATCGGTATCTGGAATACACGCCGTCACTGAGCCCGCTCGTCATATGAGAATTATCTCCACCATTCTGCTGACCATAGCCGCGATACTCAGCGTGACGGCCGCTGTCTTCCTGACGATAGACGGCAACCTGGCACGCCTGACCGGATGGTATAGCTTCAAACCGGGTATGCCGCTGTTCACGGCGGAAAACAGCAAGCGCCTGCCCGATGTGCAGTGGATGCGCATACGTAACCTTCACGACTCCATTGAGTGCCGAAAAGAAAACGATGGCACATGGTGGATTATTTCCCCTTTCCGCGATCGCCTGGACCCGGCTATTGCAGACACTATCCTGAACTTCACCGGCCAGGCACGGGTAGTTGATACCCTGCCCTATAACCGCACCACCCGCAGCCGCCTGCGTGAGTACGGGGTGCAGTCCAACCCCCACGCCATTACCCTGAAAGCGAAAGATGATTCCAGCGCCGACGGGCTTACCACTGTTGCGCGTTATACCCTGGGCAGCGCCTCGCCCTGGCTGGCAGATGCCGGTGACGGCAAGAGCGTGATGCCCACCACTTACCTGCGCACCGATTTCTATGGTAAGGATAAGCGCATACATGTGGTGAGCGGCAATATCCTGAGCATTTTCAAGAACGGCGTGCTGGCTCTGCGCGACCCACGCCCCCTGCTCACCCCGCCGGATGAACTCCTGGAGCTGCACATCACCGCACACAGCGGCCCCTCGGCCGGTACGGTTGTTCTGCGCCGTGCCAGTGCTGAAACAGCCTGGAATATCACCAGCCCCTGTATTACAGCCGCCGATCAGGATAAGGTGAACAACCTCGTTGCTTCTTTTGTCACCCTCTCCGCCATTAAGGTGGAGGATAACAGCCTGGTTCAACCGACCGGCACGCCGGAGTACACCATTGTCTTCCATACAGCAAAGGGAGAGCCGGTGGAACTGAAGCTCTATGCCCCTTTCGAAGCGCCGGCGGACGGGCAGAAACTCTGCCACGCCACCGTCAACAACCGTCCGGTTGTCTTCACCTTGCAGGCAGAACCCCGAGTCAGCCGCAAGGGCAGCTATTCCCGTATCGTCAACAGCATTTGCAACCTGCCTGTGCTGCCCGCCAGAACCATGGCACAAATCAAATCCGGTGCAGGCACGGTTTATACCGGAGATTTGCCCCTTTCGCTCGCGGAGTTGCGCTCGCTGAAGTTCTCCGACATCATTGACAGGGATGTCGAGCGTGTGGCCCTGCGCGTGAGCGATAACAATGACTCGCTCAAGCTGCTGCTTATTCCCGGCGATGCCGAAAACGAGGTGAACGACATCTGGATGTATGCCCTCGGCAACGATAAATATGCCGAAGCGGAGGAAATGATTGTGCGCCGATTCCTCAACGGCCTGAGCAGCATTCCCGTGCGCGGTGTAGTGGCTGATTTGCAGCCCGGGGAAAATCAGCAGGCGTTTGCCGCACGCTACGGGCTGGATAAGCCTTTCTACAGCCTGTACATCAGGCCCAAATCCTGCCTGTACCGCGCAACGCTCTTCGGGGTGGATTTGCCGCTCGTCAAAGACCGCGACGCACGCATTTTCTACATAGCCCGCTATCGCGACCCTGCTAACGGCAAGTCCAAATGGGTCGGTATGGAGCGTGGCGGCAGCACGGTTTATTGGCTCAGCACCCGCCTGACCCGCACCTTCTCCATGGACCGCAATTACTGGCGTGCCCGCAATGTCGTGAATTTCCCCATTTCTGCACTCCGCAAGCTCACGCTCGGTTATTCTCAGGCTCCCCTCTCGCTCAGCTATGACTATATCGGTGAAAGCTGGAGCGGTACTCTGGCCGGCGAAGATGTAACCCCCCGTATCAACCCGCACCGCGCGCAGTACTATGTGCGCCAACTGCAGAAACTGAAGGTTTCTGAGTGGCTTGATAAGGAGGATGAGTACGCCCTGGAAAGTCTGAAAAACACTGTTTTCTCCGTGAAAATCGAGCTTGAGATGACGGATTATTCGGACGCAGAGGCCGTTGTGATGGATTCCGCTGACCTCGACCACGACTCACTCAACCCCGAGTTCGGTGATTCGCGCTTGCAAAAGGCAAAAGAAGCCCTTACCGAAAGCACCGCAACGGATGCCGCCCTGCGAGATGCCGCCCTGCAGGAGCACAAAACACACGCCCGCACCATCACCATCGAAATTGCCCCGTCGGGTGGTGATTCTGACAAGCCCTTCTTCTACGGTCGAGTGGTGGAAACCGGTGAACTTTTCGTGCTGCCGTTTGATGATGCCCAGGGGCTTGCCGGCAGTATTCTCGACATGTAAAACAACCGTAACATATTATGTGGGTCTGGAAAAAGACGATATCGAAAGCAAATGAAGAGGAATGGCAGCAACGGGTAGGTCAACTGCCCGGGGCCGTGTTTTCGGAAGCCTTCCATGCCGAGCGGCTCAATATAGAGGTTTATACCGACACGGAGGAGGAAGCCCTCGTGCTGACTGCCTGCTATGGCGGCAAGTCTGAGCCGGTGCAGACTGTGGACTGGGTGGCGGCTACAGCCCCCGAGAACACACCTCCGCTGGTCATTCGTGACCGCCTGGTTATTTCCGCCAGCTCGGCACCGGAGGTGCTGGATGAACTGCGCCGCCGATACCCGGGGCGCACGATTCTCACCTTCCCGGCGGAGCGTGCCTTCGGTACCGGCAACCACGCCACCACCTCTACCTGCCTGCGCATGCTGTGCGATGAAATCAAAGGCCGCACAACTCCCTGGACGCTCACCGATATCGGCTGCGGCACCGGTGTGCTGGCTCTGGCCGGTCTGCGCCTGGGTGCTCAGCGCGCCATCAGTTTCGATTTTGACCCGGTGGCCGTGGAAGTCGCAGCCCGTAACATCGAGCGCAACGGCGGGGCTGAAAATCTGTCGCTGTTTCAGGCGGATGTTTTCGAGTGGTCCCCAGCCCCCGGCGATGAGTCTGACATCGTGCTGGCCAACCTGTTCTCAACCGTGTTGCAGAAGGCTTTTCCCCGCCTGATAGCAGCCATGAAACCCGACGGAGTGCTGATTATTTCAGGTATTCTCAACACGCAGCAGGCTGAAACTCTGGCGGCGGCGCAAGCAGCCGGTCTGCAGGTGCTCAAGGTCGTGAGCCGCGGAAAATGGACGACAGCCAAACTCAGGCGCGCATGAATATACTTGCTATAGAATGTTCGCAACCGGCGGCCTCGCTCTGCCTTTCATGCGGGGGGCAAGTTGTATACGACAACTCGTGGAAAGCGGAGCGCAACCATGACTCATACCTGTTCCCGGCGCTGCAGGCTGCCCTGGAGCAGCTGGGGACGGCAACGCTTGATATCGTGTTGGTGGGCGCCGGCCCCGGTAGCTACGGCGGCGTGCGGGTGGCGCTGGCTGCTGCTGTCGGCATATCGACCGTGAAGGGAGCCCGAGTGGTGGCTATCGGTTCATGGGGAGCACTGGCAGAAAACGGTGCCGCCATCGTCTCCGACGCTCGTCGAGGCGGGTGGACCCTGCGCCGCCCCGATGGAGAAATTGCCGTGCTCAGTACCGCCGAGCTTCTGGCCGAACAGGCAAGCGGCATGCAACTCTACACCATCGAAACCAGAACCGCGCTGGAGAAGCACGGTATCACCGCCGTCCGATATGAGCTCGTACCCACAGCCCGCGGACTCGTGACCGACTGGCTTTCCCTCACCCCTGAGCAGCAGAGCTCGCTTGCTGCAAAACCGGCCGAACCCATCTACGTTCGCCCGCCGCATATTACTGAGGCTAAGCGCAAACCCTGGGAAATAGCATCAAACCACCAACCATGAGTGAACCTTCTGCCGCCCCCATAGTCCATACCTGCCAGCGCTGCGGTGCCTGCTGCCGCTGGGAGGGTGACGTATGCCTGACGGATGACGACATCACCGCCATTGCAGCCTACCTGCAAATGAGCGAAGAGTCCTTTATTGAGCGTTATTGCCGCCTGCAACGAAATCGCCGCGGCCTGTCACTGATAGATGCCGATAATGGTGACGGGCCCTGCTGCATGCTGACGGAAAACGGTTGCCGGATTCAACCCGTCAAGCCACAGCAATGCCGGGATTTCCCCCACAAGTGGAACTTCCCCGGCTGGGAAAAGCGCTGCCCCGGTGCCGGCCAAACAACCAGTCCCTTTGCATGAAAAATCGGTTGGCGTACATGTGGTTAGGTATGCGCCGCAAAATGATGGCGCTGCGTGGGTTCGTTGCCAACGCTTTTTACCGTGTCCCCCGCCGACTCGGCGCGCGAGATGAGTCTCGCCGCAGCCACGCCGGTGTTGTGGTGGACCTCTTCGCCTCCATCATGGTGCGTGTCGATGGTATTACCATCGAAGACATGGATACCACCATGGATATGCTGCGCTGCGATTTCCCCAACGTGGAGCACAGCTGGCTTGCCGCGCGATTTCAGGCTGCTTATACGGCCCGTTATTCCCTGGACGATACCCTGAGACTTGCCGCGGCTCAGCGCACGGAGGAGGAACGCGTGGCGCTGGCTCTGGAAATCCTCACCATGCTCTACCGAGTGGGGGGCGACCTGACCAACCCTACACTTTTCGACCGCGTTACCAACGGGCTTAATCTGCCGGGATTTGCCGCCATACTTGAAGAGTTGATAGCCACCCCGGGGAAAGAAGCCCCGGCACCGATTCAAAGCCTTAGCTTCTCGCATGAGAACGGGCCGCATGTCGTCACGTTGGCGAAGGAAGAGGGTGAAATCAACTTCCGAGCCTTGCATTGTGTACATGTTCTGCTCATTATCAACGATTCCAGAAAACCCTTCACCATCGGCGATCGAATCCTGCACCAGGGGGACATGCAACTGCTTGCCCCCGGCCAGAGTGTGGAGCTGAGCGAGTGGTCACTGGCGTATGCGACGATTCGCTCACTCATACAGAACCGCTACAGTGGGGTGAGCTATGTCTGCTACCTCTACCGCCAGGATGATGAAGTGAGCATTACCCGCCAGCGCCCCCGCACCCCGCTGGCCAGGGTGCGTTTCAGCCTGCAGGTCGAGGTGGAGGTACTGGGTAAGGATGCTGATTTCATGATAGACGGGCAGCGCCTGAAAATGGGCGACACCAGGTGCACAACCTATTACACACCCTTTACTATCATGGGTTTGGGGCCTTACCGCTTCGCCGAGCTTCACAATGTGGAAAGTCCCGGTCGCAGTTACCAGCTCGCGCCCGATGCCCGTAAATTGCTCGTCACGAATCTGCCTTATATCAACAGTGCCTCTGCACTCATGCTCACCCCGGGGCTGGCGCCTGCCGTTGTGTTTGAGGTGAGTTACTCGCGCACGGACAATACGGGCACCCTCAAAATCATTGAGGGTGGTGATAACCT
Source organism: Akkermansia sp. (assembly GCA_017477935.1). GTDB lineage: Bacteria > Verrucomicrobiota > Verrucomicrobiia > Verrucomicrobiales > Akkermansiaceae > Akkermansia. The sequence continues at coordinate 58,005 of JAFVIC010000106.1, forward strand.
GACCGTCAACGGAATACCGGTCAAAGGCGACACTCCGCTGCATGACGGCGACCTTATCTCGCTGAGCCTCACCCAATCCCTGCGCTGCCGATTTTCCGCCGGCGTGCTCGATGAAGAATCAGCCCTCATCGATTCGCTTTCCGTGCAAGGGCTTACGCGCGATTTCGTACGCTCCGGGCGTGTTGTCGACAATATCGACTTCACTCTCAAGCGCGGCGAAATGGCCTGTATATTAGGCCCCAGCGGCTCCGGTAAGAGCACCCTGCTGAGCATGCTCGCCGGGCACCTTTCGCCGTCTTTCGGCTCCATTCATTATAACAATGAGCGCATGACCCCGCACGCCACCAACCTGCGCCGCCATGTTGCCTACATTCCCCGTGAGGATATACTGGATGAAGCCATGACCGTTGGCGAGCACGTCTACCATGCCTCCATCGCGCGTCGCCCGCGCCTGAATGATTCCGACCGCAAGCGCCGCGTGCTCTCCATTCTCAACTATGTCGGCCTGGGGGCACTGGCCAACCGCAACGTGGGGCGGGCCGGTGAACGAACAATATCTGACGGTGAACGAACCCGCCTTAACCTGGGGCTTGACCTTACGGGCACGGCTGAAGTGTTCCTTATCGACGAACCCATAAGCGGCCTGTCCTCGGGTGATGCCGAGCGCGTGATTGAGACGCTGGAGAGCATGGCCGCCTCTCGCATCTTGCTCTGCACCCTTCACCGCCCGGCGCAGGTAATACTCAATCGTTTCAAGAAAGTCATGGTGCTCAATTCCAACGGGCAGATGGCCTTCTGGGGCAGCCCGGCGGAGATGGTCAATTACTTCCGCAAATCGGCGCTGGAGATGGGCTTGCACGTCTCGCGCGAAGCCGTTGTAGCCGGTGGTGCGGATTACGTGTTTGAGGTGCTTGAGGCCCCCTACACCCGCTTGGGTAATGAACAGCGCCCTGCCCCCACCATGTGGCAGAACCGCTTTGAGAGTTACTGCTACCGCCGCAATTCTGCCGCAGCCCACCCCGCGGCAGATATGGAGTCGGATAGTGAGAAAGAGCCGGAGAAAGAGAGCGCACCACGCCCGATTCCACCGGTACCGCGCCGCAGTCTGTTGGAGCACTGGCGCTTGTTCCTGCTGTGGATGAACCGCACCTTCCTGGCGCGCGTGCGCAGCCGCATGGGGTTATACGCCATGCTGCTGGAAGGACCGGTACTGGCGCTGCTCATCGCAGGAACTCTGCGCGCTGCGAGCGAAGCTGAGTACACATTCTACAAATCGCTTCACATCAACGAATATCTGTTCCTTTCACTGGTACTGGCGATGTTTTTCGGCCTTACGGATTCCGCCTGTGAGATATTGCGCGACCGCCCGCTGATACGCCGGGAAAGTAATTACAAGCTTTTCATACCCGGTTACCTATTGGCCAAAGTGTTGGTACTCACCGCCATAGCAGCGGTGCAGTGTGCGCTCTACCTGTGGGTGGGCAATGCTATACTGGGCATTGAACAGATGTTCTGGCAGCACATGATAGTGATGGTACTTACCGCTTTTGTAGGTATATCACTTTCGCTCATGGTGTCAGCCCTCGTGCGCTCAGACCGCACGGCGCTCAACATTGTCCCCCTGCTCCTCGTGCCGCAGATATTGCTGGCCGGTGCGCTGATTCGATTCGAAGAGATGAATGAATTCAGCCCCAAGGTGCCCGCCTTCCTGCCTGAGAAGATTGACAAGGCGCTCTCCAACCTGCGCCACCGCGTGGCCTATCAAGATGAAACCACCCACGCCATCACCTCCAAACCCGTACCTTTCATTGCGGAGTTCTGCCCGCTGCGCTACGCGTTTGAGATGATGTTTGTCACCCAGGCACACGGTAACTTGTGGGAGGAAGAAAGCGGCACTATCAATGAACGCCGTGAGTACCTCAAGGAACACGGCACGCTGGATGAGGTGCGCTTCATTCAGCGCGCGGCCCTGTTGCTTAACTCCCCCGCAGCTGATGCGGATGAGGCACGCGACATTCTGCGCCGCGTGCGAAAAGCGGCTGTTTACCACGATGAACGATTCCTCGAAGAGATGACCATTAAACTCGAGGACCGCGAACCCTGTGAAACGGACCAACCCGTCGAGTTTTTCTTCTCCAACCGCAAGTTGCAGGTGATTAAAGAAGGCGTCAAAACCGCCCGCAAGGATGGCCGTAAAAACGAGCACCGCGGTTTCTTCCTCGCGCCGCGTCAGGCACGCGCTTTCAGCGGGCTTGATCAGGAGACCGACTCCGGTTCCGTCTCCACCATCGCCCGCAATGCCATTTACCTGTTGGTCATGGGGCTTTGCCCCATATTCGTGGCTGCCATACGCCTGCGCTCCATCTGCCGGGGCGGTTAAGCCGAAAAAAAATAACACAGCTATTCACAAAAAATAAGTTGATTTTTCAAAACTAATCGATAGAATAATCGCCATGAGATTTGCTCTTTACACACTTGCGTTGCTGCCACTTACAGTAGGTTCCGTTATGGCGCAGCGTCCCGGTGGCACCGAACATGTTCAGGTGGAAAAAGTAACAATAGGTAAAGACCGCATTACCCGCAAAAGCATAGGCCACATGGAGGCCATACGCTCCGTAGCAGTCAAGGCCGCTGTAGAGGGATTTCTGGGTGAGCCGAAATTCCGTGAAGGCTCCATCGTACAGGCGGGTGACGTGCTGTTTGAAATCTCACCCGTCCGCTACCGCGCTGCGGTAGACCAGGCGGAGGCGGCTGTGGCTGAAATCGAAGCACGTATCATCTACGCCGAGAACAGCTACAAACGACTCGAACGCCTTGCCGCAGCACAGGCAACTTCTGTGGAGACCAAGGAAAGTGCCCTCGCCCGACTCGAAGAACTCAAAGCCAGTCTGGCAGGTGCCAAAGCTGAGGTGGTGAGAGCTCGCAAAGATTTGGATGACTGCACCATCCGCGCCGAAATCACCGGCCGAATCGGCCGCGTGGAATTCTCCGAGGGCAACTACATCACCAAGGGCGAAACCCTCGCTACCATCAAACAGATGGACCCCATCTATGTGCGTTTCCCCCTCAGTCAGTCGGATGTGAACGGAATTTTCCGCGGGCCGAAAGAAATCGGCAATGTTGCCGATGTGCGCCTGACGACAGCCAACGGTCGCCGCTATGAACAGGCCGGTACCGTTGCTATCGTCGATAACCTGCTGACATCAGGCACCGATACTTACACCCTGTGGGCCGAGTTCCCGAACAAAGATAACATGCTTACCCCGCGCGGTGTCGGTGCCATGTTCATCTCCCTGACGGATACGCAGCAGGTCTGCATGGTGCCTCTCACCGCTGTGCACTACGACACTGACGGTGCATACGTCTACACTGTCAGCGAAGGCGAGAACAAGGTCGCCCGCCGGGCGGTTATCGTCGGCTCTATTCAGGGGCGTCTGCAGTCCGTTTACAGCGGTCTTTCCGAGGGGCAGATTATCATCACCGACGGCGCTCACAAGATACGCGTGGGCGACACGGTGATACCCGTCATGGCTCAGACCGATTCCCATGTGGATGAAAGTGGCAACGTCATTTCAGAGGAGAAACCTCTTGCGGTCGAGACCACTCCTGTGGTGATGGCTGAGGACAAGACCGTGCTCGTATGCCAGGGCGCGCGGCTTGAGGCCATTAACCGCGTCAATCTTCGCCCGCTGGTACAGGGCGTACTGGCGGCACCCACATTCACTGAGGGTGACCTGATAAAGAAGGGGGATGAACTCTTCCGCATTGACCCCACTCGCTACAGCGCTGCGGTCGATGCCCGCAAGGCCGCCGTCTCTCAGCTGGAAGTGAAAATACAGGACGCTGCACGCAAATATGAGCGACAGGTCGCCCTGCTGGAAAGCAATGCCACCAGTCGTGACGATATGGAGAGTGCCAAAGCCACGCTCGATGAACTCAAAGCGCAGAAAAAGAAAGCAGAAGCCGCTCTCGTCATCGCAGAAGATGACCTCTCGCGCTGCACCATGCGCGCCCCCATCACCGGCAGAATCGGCCGTGTCAGTATATCGGAAGGTACCTATATCTCAGACATCAAGTCGCCGCTGGCAACCCTGGTGCAAATCAGTCCCATTTATGTGCGTTTCTCCCTGAGTGAGAATGCTATCCTCTCGAACTACGGAACAGATGACCGCCTGAAGGATAACAGCGAGGTCACCCTCGTAACCGCCAACGGCAACACCTACCACGAAAAAGGCAGCGTGTACTTCGGTGACAACGTGATTCAGACCGCAACGGATACTCAGAACTTCTGGGCCGTGTTCAAAAACGAAGACGGCGAGCTGCGCCCCGGCGGTGTGGTCAGCATCCGCGTGACGCGCAAGTCCGACCGCAAGGTGCCGGCCGTTGATTCCAAAGCCGTGCTGACCGATACGAGTGGCCGCTACGTGTATGCCATGCGTCACAATCGGGCGGTGCAGGTACGGGTGCTGACCGGCACGCCTGATGAGAACGGCCTGATTCCCATCTTCGCCGGTCTGCGCGAGGGCGATCGTTGCATCACCTCCCCCCTCGCTGAGATAGAGGACGGTACTCTCGTCACCCCCGCACCCGAACCCTCCCCCGCTGAGGAAGAAAACAAGTAACTTCATTTCCCTCTTACAACCATGTTTTCGCAATTCTTCATTCATCGCCCCAAGTTTGCCTTCGTCATCTCCATTGTCATGATGTTGGCCGGCTTCCTGTGCCTGAGCAAGATGCCCGTGTCGGAATACCCCGAGGTATCACCGCCCACCATATCTGTGCGCATGACCTACGCCGGTGCCAGTGCTGAAGAACTGGCCCAGGTGGTGGCCGCACCGGTGGAAGAAAACCTCATCGGTATGGATGACCTGCTCTACTTCAGTTCATCGTGCACGAATGACGGCTCGTACTCGCTGACCCTCATCTTCGAGACCGGCACCAACGACGATATGGCCATGGTGAACGTCTCCAACGCCATTAAACAAGTGGAGAGCAAGCTGCCTGAGGAAATCAAGCAGATGGGTTACAGCGTGCGCAAGCGCTCCAGCGACATGCTCTGCTTCATCAACTTCATGTGTGACGAGAATAAGATGGATATTCTCCAGCTTACTAACTGGCTGCGCATGAATGTGAAAGACCCGCTCACTCAGGTGGATGGCGTATCGGTGGCTGACATTATGCACAGCCGCAACTACTCCATGCGCGTGTGGATGAATACCACCCGCATGAACGCCCTCAATATCACCCCGGCAGATGTACGCAGTGCCATATCCGAGCAGAATATTCAGGCTGCGGCCGGTTCGGTCGGTTCGCAGGACGAAGGGGCTTACGCCACCTACAAAGTGACGGCCACCGGTCGACTCAAGACGGTGGAGGAGTTCGGCAATATCGTTGTCAAACGCGGTGAGGAAGGGCATGTTACCAAGCTGAGAGACATCGCCACCATCGAGCTGGGGGCTGAGAACAACTCCGGCTACAGCCGCCTGAACGGCAAGAACTCCGTGGGCATGATGGTGCAGCGCAACAACGATGCAAACGCCCTGGCCACAGTCGAAGCCCTGAAAGCCAAGATGAAGGAAATCGAGCCCATGCTGCCCGATGGTGTGAGCTGGGTTATGGGTTATGACCCTACGAAGGCAATTTCGGCCACGATGGAAGAAATCGGTCTCACACTTGTGTTGGCTCTCTTCCTCGTGGTTCTCGTGACCTTCGCATTCCTGCAGGATTGGCGCGCCACGCTTATCCCTGCGCTGGCCATTCCGGTGTCTCTGCTGGGTGCCTTCGCCATCATGTACCCGCTGGGCTACACGGTGAACGTGCTGACCATGTTCGGTCTTATTCTGGTCATCGGCTCACTGGTGGACGATGCCATTGTGGTGGTGGAAAACGTCATGCGCCTGATTCAAGAAGAGCAGCTCTCCCCGCGCGAGGCTACCATCAAGAGCATGAAGCAGATTACCGGCGCCATTATCGCCACCACGCTGGTGACTCTGGCCGTGTATGTGCCCATCGCCTTCTACGGCGGTATGGTGGGTGTGATTTACACCCAGTTCTCCGTCACCATGTGCGTGGCTCTGTGTATCTCGACCTTCAACGCCCTGACCCTCTCCCCGGCACTCTGTGCGCTTATTCTGCGCCCGGCGAATGTGAAGCAGACCCGCCTGTCCTACTGGGTGTTCCGCCCGTTCAACTGGATGATGGATAAGTGCCGCGGTATCTACCTGTGGGGGGCCGGTATACTGGTGCGCAATGCCTGGCTTACAGTGCTGCTCATGGCTGCCATCCTGTACCTGAACTACATCTTCTACGCCGGTGCACCGCAGTGGTGGAACCGGATTTGGCGCCCTGCCCCCCAGCCCGGTGCTGCCATGATGGCTCAGAAACAAGCTAAGAGCCAGTACGATTTGCTCAGCCTTATCGCGCCTGAGATGCTCAACAGCTCCTTCATCCCCACGGAGGATAAAGGTGCCGTCTTCTGCATCGTGAACCTTGAAGGCTCAGCAACCGCTAAGCAGCGTACCGATAAGGTCATGCGGCAGATTGAAGAGCGTATCGCCAAGATAGACGGTATCGACATGGTGACATCCACCAGTGGTTTCAGCTTCGCGTCAGGCTCCGGTGAGGGCAACGGTATGGTCATTGTCATGCTCAAGCCCTGGGATGAGCGTACCACCCCTGACCTTCATGCCTCTGCCCTCGCGAAGAAGATAAATGACGCCTGTAAGGATATCCCGGAGGCCTCCATCATGGCCACGACCCCGCCCGCCATTCAGGGCCTGGGCCTTTACGGCGGTGTATCGATGGTGCTCGAAGGCCGAGGCGACGCCACCCCCAAGGACCTGGGTGACATGGTGAAAGAGGTCAGCAAGCGCCTGCAGGCTCACCCCGAACTCATCATGATGGTGCGCTCCGAGTTCAACGCAGAGACCCCGCAGATTCGCCTGGAAATCAACCGCGAGAAGGCTCAGGCGCTCAATGTGGACGTGCGCAGCATCTTCACCACGCTGCAGAGTGTGATGGCGTCCTCATACGTCAACGACTTCACCCTCAACGGCTTTAACTTCAAGGTTAAGATTCAGGGTGACGTTAAAGACCGCCGCACGGCTGACGACATCCTTAACCAGATGGTACGCAATGACAAAGGAGCGATGGTGCCGCTCTCTGCTGTCTGTACCCTCTCCTATCGACTGGGGCCGTCGAACTATGGCCGCTTCAATCAGTACATGAGTGCAGATGTCACCGTCATGCCTCAGGCCGGTGTAGGCTCCGGCCGGGTAATGAAACTCATCGAAGACACTATTGCCGAGATTAACGGCGAGGAACGCGCCAAGGGGCTGGATCGTCAGTGGGCCGTTGAATGGAAAGACCTCTCCTACCAGGAACGCCAGAATACCGGTAAAATCGGGATTCTCATCGGGCTGGCCATGCTGTTTGCCTATCTGTTCCTGGTGGCACAATATGAAAGCTGGACTACGCCGGTACCGGTCATGCTCTCGGTAAGTGTGGCCACTCTGGGTGCGCTCATGGGGGCACAGCTCTGCGGGCTGTCCATGTCCATCTATGTGCAGTTGGGTATCCTGATGCTCATTGGTCTGGCCGCCAAGAATGCCATCCTCATGGTCGAGTTCAGTAAAGAGGACCACGCGGCGGGCAACAGTGTGCAAACAGCAGCTATTAACGGCGCAGGCATGCGCTTCCGCGCGGTGCTCATGACGGCCATCTCGTTCATCTTCGGCGTATTCCCCATGGTGGTCGCCACCGGCTCCGGTGCTGCCAGCCGTCAGGAAATCGGTATCACGACGTTCTTCGGCATGTTGCTGGCCACCGTATTCGGCATATTCATGGTACCGGCGCTCTATTCCATCTTCGCCCGCATGCGCGACTGGACAGCGCGCACCATCGGCGTAGACAAGAAGAAGAAAGCCTGATTTCAATATGCTTGCGGCTCCGCGCTTCCGGGTGCGGAGCCGCTTTTTTTACAATAAACACTACCCTACAGCTACTAGCGTGTCTCTGCTTCAGGCAGCAGCACCGTCCCACAGTGATTTTGATGAGCAAAACACACGTTGGGGCCACTATCATCGAATTGACGCCCGACAAACAGTCCGGCCGGCACCCATCCCCCACACTCCGCCTCTTGCGAGTCAAAGTCCGACAAGCTGAACACTATCTGCAAAACCCGCACCGCAGAAAAAAAGCCAGGCCGCGAAGGCCTGGCTCGGAGATGGGCTCTGTTTATATCCGTTTACTTAGGCAGCACGACATTGAAGAGCGGCGTGTAGATGGGCTCGGCACTGCCATTGAAGGGAGCAAGCTTACCGTTTTTGATGATGTAGAGCTGCTCGTCGCCCTCTTTGCAGCGCACAACCTTGCCATCCTTACCCACATAGCCTGCGTAGAGCAGCTGTGAGTCGGTAATGGTCATGACGGCGCGGAGAATCTCGGCAGAATAGTCACGAGTGGCTACTTTGTTGAAGAACTTCTCAAACTCTGCATCAACGGCCACCTCGTGCATGTTCAGCCAGCAGCCGGGGTAAAGAGTATTGCGAGCGACCAGATTTTCGAATTCGATAATATCCTGGCGCAGACTTTCGGAGAAAGCCATACCGGAAGAATACGGGTCCATGGTCTTGGCCAGCATGGAAGCAAGCTCAAACAGGTAAGCACGAGCCTGAATCGGGCAACCGGGTTCTTTGCAGGCAGCGATATCGCGCATCAGTCGGACCGGCGGCACATTACCCTCGCTGATGTCACTTTGCGCAAAACCGATAGCCTTGCGAACCGCAGCGGGGTGTTGGGGGACTGCGGCATCAATCTGAGCCTGCGTGAGCTTGCGGGGGTTGTTGTATGTGAGCGGCTTGTTCTTATTGTTGACTATACGAATGGTGCGGGCGCCCTTGTTCAGCTGGCCAATCACGACGGACTTGCCGATGACGACGGCATGGTAGCCATCATTCCATACATGATTCGGGTTGGCAAAAAAGCGGTTCACTACGAACTTGAGTGATTTGGGGGTACTCAGCTGGTAGGCATTACCGGATTCGGCGTAAATGGATTTCACGGCCTGCAGGTGGGGCAGTATCTGCTCCGCGCTGAGAGGGTGGCTCTCTGCCGAGCGGAAATCGGCAAGCTGGTAGGCACGCAAGGCGTCATTCTCCTTACCCACGAGCTGTCGGGCAGCATCGGCCGAGAAGGCGCCCTCTACGGACCGGTAGCATTCACCACAGGCCTCGACAGCCGCGACAAAGCCCTGCATGTCGGTCACAGACTTAAGGGTTTCAGGGAGTGCGGCCAGAGCCTGAGTGCGGTCAGCGTATGCCACCAGCGTACGGCGCAGCTCCTCGCCCAGGGGCAGAGAATCAGCATAGCGGTCGTATTCATCCACAGCTTCTCGTGCCTGCTGCGGTTCCAGCGAACGGCGGCTCATGCCGTTGAGAGCCACGGCGGCGGCGGATTGCACGGCGCTGCGTACAGCGGCGGCTTCATCCTCCGTGACATTCAGCAGGGTTGTGCAGGCCAGGAATTCGGCATACAGGCTCTTGAGTGACTCCATGTCAATCCCCGGTGTCGGGGTGCGGAAACGCTCCAGCACCTTGGGGCGAATCTCAGCCAGTCGCTCATGGTACTTGCCCATCAGAATTCGCGGTTCCTCGGAGGCCTCGGTCGCATATTCGGCTTTCAGCTTGTCTTCAATTTTGCGTACCTTCTCCACCAGCACAAGACCGGATGTCAGGTCTGCGGCAGAAACATCGCTCTTGGTGAGCATATCGGTAGATTCCGACAATGCCGGGGTGAGTTCTTCAATCTGTTTCTGATAATCATTGAATACCAACAGCCAGTCATTACCTTTCTTCAGAGCTTCAGCATATCCGGGGTGCATGGACTCGCAGAAGTTGCGCATGAGGTCGATTCCGCCCACGAGCTGAGAAACATCAAGCACACGCTTTTCAGCCATGCCTGATTCGATTCCCTTTTTCAGTGAATCGGCACGCATATAGGTGTACACGAGTGTTGCGGCTATCAGCAGAGCTGTCGTAACCACCACGCAGATAGTCGTGCGGATGATAACCTTGCGCCTGTGCCGCGCCGTCAGAACAGAGCGCACAATCTTCTGCTGTTTTTCAATCAGTTCGCGCAGCTCAAGAGCCTCCGGCAACTCTTTGATACGGTCGGTATTCAGGTAGTGTTGGTGAAGTTCCTTCTCGCAATTCGGCAGGTCCTGGCGAAGGGTGACATTTTTCTCCGTGGCGTGGAAGGCTTCCCGTTGCCGGTTATACTCGGCGCGGAGCTTCTGCAGGCGGCAATAGCGGCACCAGTCCTCGTGCACACGGGTAATCTGAGCCATTTGTTCGGGAGTGAGGGTCAGGCGTTTCTCCTGAGCAAACATCTCGATACTGAGAGCCAGGTCTTCGCGCGCCTTCAAATCCGACGCCTCACGCATTTTGGACATGGCAGAGAGCAGCGAGGATTGCCAGCGCTTGCGCTCAGCGGCATCGACCATGGCGGCTGCATCCCGATAGCCGACCAGATTTTCCAGGTCCTTCTCATCTGCCATGCTGCGCAACTTATTGACCAGCTGGGTCACCTGCGACAGACGTCCGCCGGCCAGTACAGCAGGTAACTGTTCGGCGGCTGTTTTGTAAAGTTTTTTTCCCAGTTGACGGGCAAGCGCATTGAGCGGTTCATCGTAAGGGAGCTCGCGGAGCAACTGCTGCACCATGTTGAAGCAATCTTCATCGCGACCGGTGTCGAGAGAAGCCTGCAATTTCCGGAATACGGCGCGAGCATAGGCAGACACGCCTTTGGGTTCCTGCAACACAATGGGTTGCGGTGTTTCTTCAACGGTGGTTTCAGTCGATGTTGATTCCGGTTCAGAACTCATGGCTCAAAGCTTCAGTTAATTTATGGCGAGATTAGCACAAATCGCGGCATTACACAATCTTTTTCCGTGTCAAAACAATGACAATTTGCTTGAGAGTTACCTGACCCAAAAAAGGCTTGCAAATAGGGCGGTGAGCTGCTACACTTCCGCGCGCAATCTATTGAAACAATGCCGAGTGTACTGATAAAGACCTATGGTTGCCAGATGAACGAGCGTGACAGCGAACAGGTGCTGAGCATGTTTCTGGCCGGCGGATATGAAATAACCCGCGATGAGATGGCGGCCGACGTCATCCTCATCAACACCTGCTCCGTGCGGGAAAAAGCAGAGCTGAAGGCCCTGGGCAAGATGGGCCTGCTCTGCGCACGCCCCACCGCCAAGCCCTGGGTGGTGTACGGGTTCATGGGCTGCATGTGCCAGAGCCGCCAGCGCAGCCTGTTCCGCGACATTCCCCGCCTTGACCTCGTGTGCGGCACGCGTCAGTACCACAATGTCTACAGGCATTGCAACCGCCTGCTGCGCAGCCGCCTGGGGCAGAATATCACCGAGCCGTTCCGCCGTGGTGCCCACATCTGCGCCGTGGAGCATGAGGAGGGGTTCCAGAACGCCATCAAAGACCACCTTCCGCCGGCCGGTAATTGCACGGCTTTCGTCTCCATCATGCAGGGGTGCGATATGAAGTGCTCTTACTGCATCGTACCCAGCACCCGTGGCAGCGAGTGCAGCCGCCCGCAGCAGGACATCCTGACCGAGGCCCGTGAGCTTGTGGCTCGCGGCGTGAAGGAAATCACCCTGCTCGGGCAGATTGTGAACCGCTACGGCAAAGATGAACCGGTGGTGAACGGCCGCGGTGCCTTCGTGCGCCTGCTTGAAGCGTTGCACGAAATCGACGGGTTGGAGCGCATACGCTTCACCTCACCGCACCCCATCGGGTTCCGGCAGGATTTGGTGCAAGCCTACACCTACCTGCCCAAGCTTTGCAGCCACATCCACTTCCCCATGCAGAGCGGCAGCGACCGCATCCTCAAGCTCATGCTGCGGCCCTACAAAAACGAGAAATACCTCCAGCTCTGTGAGTCCATGCGCGAAGCTCGCCCCGACCTGGCCATCACGACCGACATCATCGTAGGGTTCCCGGGCGAGACCGATGAAGACTACCGGCAGACCAAGGCTGCCGTGGAGCGAATCCAGTTTGACAACGCCTTCATCTTCCAGTACTCCCCGCGCCGCGACACCCCCGCCGCCGCCATGGAAAACCAGATTTGCCTGCGTGTGAAAGAGGAGCGCAACCACGACCTGCTGGAGTGCGTGAACCGCATTGCCACCGCCCGCAATCAGGCACTCGTGGGCACGCAACAGAGTATTCTGGTGGAAGGCCCCAGCAAGAACAACCCCGACCGCCTGCAGGGGCGCACCTCGCAGAACAAGCCCGTCATCATCCCCGGCGGCAGTGCCGAAGTGGGCACTATCGTACCGGTCAGGATTGACGAGTGTACCGGCTTCACCCTCTACGGTTCCGTACAGAAATGAAACGTCTTTTCACCCTGATGGCAGCCCTGCCGGCCCTCTGTCCGGTCTTCGCCCAATGGCAGCAGGACATACCGGAAGATGTACGCAGAAACTACCTGGAGAGCGACCGTGTGCTCAGTGAGGACGCCTGCGACTGGCGCAAACCGGTGGGCGATATCTTCAAACCCGCTGTCAGCCATTGCAGCAGCGCCCGCGAGGCCGTGCTCCACATCGCCGCCCACATGACTGAGCTGACAGGGACCTATTACTCCGCAGAGCGCCGCCGGCAGGATATGAATGCCCTTGAAGCCCTGGCGGAGAAGAAGATTTCATGCACAGGGCAAACGATATTGATGGTGTGCGCCTACCGCTCGGTTGGCATACCCGCGCGCGCCGTCGGTATACCGACCTGGAACCACGTGCGCGGCAACCACACCTGGCCCGAGGTGTGGCTGGACGGCAAGTGGCAGATGATTGAGTTCAACGAAAAAGAGTTCAACACCGGCTGGGTCATGGAAAACATCGGTATGCTCGACCCTGAGCACCCGTGGCAGCGCATACTGGTGCAGCACCCGGAGGGCGGCTACATCTTCCCCGTGGGTAACATGAAGCAGCAACCGGTCAGGGCTATCGATGAAACCGAGCGCTACCGCGCCCTGGCCGCCGAATGGTACGCAGAAAACGGCTTGCCCGCCGACCGTCAGCGGCTCATGCTCGACCTCCACCCCCGCAGCGATGAAGCGCAACCGGTACAGCTTGTGGCGGCAGATGGCACCGTGCTCGAAACACAGCCCCTGCCCACCACGCGCGATGATATGCGCAAGTTTGCCACCTTCAGCCTGCCGCGTGAAGGCCGGTATTACCTTGTATTTCCGGGTAATCATTTCTTTCCTGTTCAGGCAAACTCAGCACCGGTGCAACTCCTTCGCCTGCAAAAGCAACAGCCTTGAAAAAGATACATCTCATTCTGCCTGTGCTGATAGTAGCGGCCTGCCCCGGTCTGCTGCTCCAGCTGCTGTCGGCAGGCTATGTGTGGGACTACACTCAACCCTACCGCGACCCGCTCTTCCGTGGGATAGACATTCGGTCATATCATTTTGACTCGGGGGCCCCGCTGCAGGAATCGAATTGGGAAATCGAGGGGGTGCTTGCAGGCAGACTGTCACATGACTGGATTCCCTGCCGCGATGCCGAACTGACGGATTATCACCTCAACCATTTTCTGACCCGACACCCCGACTTCAAGCCATGGGAAGTTGAACTCTACTCTGCCGCCAATCCGGGTAAGAGGCACTGCTATGCCCTGCTTCATTCACCCACCGGCACCATTCACATCACCATGGCCGGGCGGTAAGGGCGTTACCGTTGCCCGGCAAAGACAATTTCGCCGCCATCGGCACCGGCTCCCGGGCCAAGCTCAACCAGGTAATCCGCACGGGAAAGAATGCCCTGGTGGTGCTCAATACACAGCACCGTATGACCGCCTGCTCGCAGGCGGTAGAGCGCTCGCAGCAGCATATCAACCTCGCGGAAATGCAGGCCGGTGGAGGGTTCATCGAGCACGAATAACAGGTGCTCCCCCTCGCGCCGCCCACGCTTGGGCGCAGCCTTGGCCAGATAGGTGGCAATTTTCACGCGCTGAGCCTCGCCGCCTGACAGCGTGGTAACGGAGCGATCAAGCGGCATATACCCCAGCCCGATGTCATGCAAGGCTTGCAGAATACCGGCTGCCGCGGGAATCGGGGCGAAAAAGTCCAGCGCCTCATCTACCGTCTGCGCCAGCGCCTGTGCAATGGATTTGCCGCGCCAGGTGACTTCCAGCGTCTCGCGATTGTAGCGGGAGCCGTGGCAGGCATCACACGGGGTGTAAAGGTCAGCCAGGAAGTTCATATCCACCTGCAGCTGCCCGGTACCGCCGCAGCGTTCACAGCGCCCGCCGCGGGTATTGAGCGAAAATCGTGCTGCCGAATACCCACGCTGGCGCGAGAGCGGCAGTGCTGCATAGAGCGGGCGCAGCACATCCAGCAACCCTGTTGCCGTGGCAGGGGTAGAGCGCGCCGTGGCACCCAGAGGGCTCTGATCGAGCAGAACCGCACGCGCTATGCTCTCCGCACCTTTGAGCCTGCCCTCCTTGAGCGCAGGCAGCAGGCATTCATGCACCAGCGTACTCTTGCCCGAACCGCCCGGCCCGCTCAGGCAGGTGAAAGCCCCCAGCGGCAGGCGTAGCGTGATATCTTTGAGATTGCGCGCTTTGGCATGGCGCAGCTCGCACCACTTGCAGGATTTCAGCTCGATGGGGTCAGACTCGGCAAACTGTTGTTGCCCCGAAAGCCAGGCGGCTGTGGGAGAGCTTGCCATGCGCAGAAAATCCGCATACGTGCCCTCAGCCAACACCAAGCCGCCATCCGGCCCGCTGCCCGGGCCCATCTCCACCAGCCAGTCGGCGGCGGCCAGCAGCTGCGGGTCATGCTCCACGACCAGAATCGTGTTTCCCTTGTCGCGCAGGCGGCGTAGAGCGGTGATAAGCCGCTCCGTCTCGGTGGGGTGCAGGCCGATGGTCGGTTCATCCAGTATATAGAGCACTCCGGAAAGCCCGCCGCCTATCTGCCCGGCCAGGCGGGCGCGCTGCAACTCACCCCCTGATAAGGTAGAAGCCGAGCGTGAGAGCGACAAGTAGCCCAGTCCGAGCTCAACCAGGCACTCCAGGCGGCGGCTGAGCTCCTGCACGGCGGTCTGCAACGCGGCACGGTACACAGGCGGAATGTTCAACTGCCCCAGCAGCTCAAGGTTTTGCTGCACGGAGAGGTTGCAGAAATCGCCGAGATTGATTTCCCGTGAGCCGAAGCTCAGGGTAACAGCCAGGGCAATGGGGTTCAGGCGCATACCCTTGCAGGCGGGGCACGTTACGGTCTCGCCCTTGCTGTTTTCCTTCACCCCGGTGCCCTCGCACTCAGCACAGGCACCCTGTGGGGAGTAGTGGGAAAAGAGCCGCGGGGTGAGGTCCGGCAAGGTAAAACCGGTTTCGGCATTACGGTAACGGGTGTGGTAACACTGCACGCGTGGTTCCTCCCCACGGGGCTGCACGAGGGCGCGCAGTTCATCCTGCCACAGCCGCAGAGCCGCCTGCACGGAATCCGCTATACGGGCTTCGCCCCCGGCACGCACTACAATTCGGTCAACTACCAGCTCGCAAACATCGCCGGGTGTGGGCGGGGCAGACTCAAGCTCCTCCAGCTCGCGAATTTCGCCGGCCACACGCACACGCAGGTAACCGAGCTTGCGCAGTTGCAGTATATCGCTCTCAGGCTCCGCCCCGAACGCCGGGGGCAACGGGGCCAGCAGGGTCAGGCGCGTGTTCTCGGGCAGCGCACAGAGAGCAGCCGTAATTTCATCCGGGCTCAGGCGACTCAGGCGGCGACCGGTGGCCGGGTCATGCGGAATCCCGATAGCGGCATAGATGATTCTCAGGTAATCCAGCGCTTCCGTTATCGAGCCCAGCACGGCACGGCGGTGCCCCTGGGGAATATGCTGTTCCAGGCAAAGAGCGGGTGGCAGACCATCGATGGCATCCACCCGGGGTTTTTCCGGGCGGGCAAGCAGGCGGCGCGCACCGGCTGACAGGCAGTCAAGAAATCGGCGGCGTGATTCGGCAAAAAGGGTATCGTAAGCCAGCGTGCTTTTACCGGAGCCGCTGGGTCCCATGAGGGCAATAATCTTGCCGGCCGGCAGGCGCAGGTCAATATGGCGCAGGGTATTCTGTGCAGCACCTGTAATCTGAATATCCATGGCAGCGGCTGCGTTTTCTCACACAATCACACGGGTTGTTCCCGGTGCCATTCCCCGCGGTGAGTCGCGCCCTGCTCTACCTCAAGCGAGGGCGTAAAACAATTGGCATACAACTCACCACCTCGGCGCACAACCACCCGCCGGCGCGCAACAATGCGACCGCTCAAGCGACCGCTCACCACCAGTTCATCAACTGTTGCACCCTGTGTCAGAATAACATCTGCCCCTCGCTCTACCTCCAGGCGACCGGCCTGCACAGGGCCTTCGATACGATTATTGCAGCTGATTTTCAATAAATCACTGCAACGGAATGTACCCGACCCGCGGCCATGCAGGTAACAATTACCGCAGGTGATGGAAAGCTGCGAGAGCACGGCGTCCGCCAGCACGGTTACATTGCCCAGCGTGCGTACCGTCAAGCGCTGGGCTCCGGGTTTCAGGTCGACATCCGTCATCTTCAGGTGGGCCCGGCAGTGGGTGCAGATAGCTGACAGTGCGGCTGCGGGCACTTGCGTGCGGCGCCCGCATTCATAGCACACAACTTCGCGCTGCGGTACTTCGGGGGGCTCGCTGCGCACAGAAAATGAGGTGAGCGCAACACGGCGGTTGCGCTCACTCTCAGGTAACAACCCGGAAGCGACGGGCACGACTATCGGCTCTGTGCTGTACCGGGGCATGTAAGGTTACGACCGTTCGGCTCAGCCGAGCAGGTTGTTGTTGGCAGCTGCCTTGGTGGTCTTGGTCTTCTTGGCAGGAGCCTCAGCCGGCATGGCAGAAGCCGTTGCCACGCCCACCATGCAGTGACCGATGAACACGGCACCTTCCTGGATGGAAATCTTGGAGGCCGTCACATCACCCACCAGCTCGGCGGTGGAGCTCAGTTCCACGCGGTCAGTTACCACCACATCGCCGGACACGCGGCCGTGGATGATAGCGCTGCGGGTACGCACGGCAACCTTGGTCTGAGCACCGGCCTGAATCGTGGCATTGGCGCCCACGGTCAGCTCGCCGTCGGAAGTAATCTCGCCCTCAACCGTGCCGTCAACCAGCAGGTCATCGGTAAAGCGCAGGATACCCACCACCGACACATCGGAATTGAGCACGTTGCGAGTGGCCACACCCATGGGAACATCGCCTGCGGCGGGTTCAAACGGGGAGGGCTCAGCCGGGAACGCAGTACCGAAAGAACCGGGCTGCGGAGCCGGCTCGGGGGTGTTCAAGGGCTTCCAATCGCTCAGATCGGAAGTGTCGCGGAAGGAAGAAACGGGAGCTGCTGCACTCGAGGGAGCCTCATTCTTCTTGCGGGAATCGGGAAACTTAAACGCCATAATTGTATTGAGATGAAGTATTTATAAAAAGGTTAAACTTTAGTGAGCGGTTTGCGGCACTATGTTACCCTGAGCGGCTCGATTTGTCCACCCGAATTTACGTCAGAAGTACATTTTTTTACAGCCCCCCAAAAAAGAATCTTGCCAACAGGCTGATTTTAAGGTAGATTATGGTCATGTCCGCAAAACGCTTTATTCTGAATGAAACAAGTTACCACGGTCATGGTGCTATCGAAGCCATCGTGACGGAGGTAAAAAACCGTGGTTTCGCCAAAGCTCTGGTTGTGACCGACGCTGATTTGGTACGCTTTGGCGTAGTGGCCAAAGTGACCGACCTGCTCGATGCCGCCGGTTGCGCCTACGAGATTTACGACAAGGTGAAAGCCAACCCGAGCGTGGCTGTTGTCGATGGCGGTGTGGCTGCCTTCAAGGCTGCCGGTGCCGACTACATGATTGCTATCGGTGGTGGTTCCCCGCAGGATACCGCCAAGGCCATCGGCATCATCATCAACAACCCCGAGTTCTCCGATGTGGTGTCTCTGGAGGGTCTGGCTCCCACCAAGAACAAGTGCGTGCCCGTCATCGCTGTGGCTACCACCGCCGGTACCGCTGCCGAGACCACCATCAACTACGTTATCACCGACGAGGCTAACCGCCGCAAGTTCGTGTGCGTTGACCCGCACGACATCCCCGTGGTAGCCGTTGTCGACCCCGACATGATGTCCTCCATGCCCGCTGGGCTTACCGCCGCTACCGGTATGGACGCCCTCACCCACGCCATCGAGGGTTACACCACCCTGGCAGCCTGGGAGCTGGCAGATACCCTCAACATCAAGGCTGTGGAGCTCATCGCCAAGAATCTTCGCAAGGCCGTGGTGAACGACCCCGATGGCCGCGAAGGCATGGCCCTGGGTCAGTACATGACCGGTATGGCATTCTCGAACGTAGGTCTGGGTGTGGTACACGGCATGGCTCACCCCCTGAGCGCTTTCTACAACACCCCCCACGGTGTGGCCAACGCTGTGCTTCTGCCCTATGTGATGGAGTACAATGCTCCCTACACCGGCGAGAAGTTCCGCGAAATCGCCCGCGCCATGGGTGTGCAGGGTGTAGACGCCATGAGCCAGGAGGAGTACCGCAAGGCCGCTATCGATGCCGTCAAGCAGCTCTCCCTCGACGTGAAGATTCCCCAGACTCTCGCTGAAATCGGCGTGAAGGAGGAAGACCTGGAGGCTCTGACCGATGCCGCCATGGCTGACGTCTGCACCGGTGGCAACCCCCGCCCCTGCACTTGGGAGGAGGTGCTGCAGGTCTACAAGACTGCCTACAACGGTTAATTTCACACAACCATTCACTCACCGAACCGCTGCGCTTCACCGTGCAGCGGTTCTTTTTTACACAACATGCGACCTCAGACGAAGCTGAAGTCGCATGTGCGTTGAATCTGTCAGCGCGCGTACCCGATGGGGGGCAGCAAAATATCACAGGCTCATGCCGCTGCGGTAGGCGCGGGCCAACACCGTGACGGTACGGGGCAGCAGATAGAGGGAAAGATTCTGCGTGCGGTCGGTGAAGTGATTGACGCTGTGGTCCTGACGGTCAAGCCCACCGAAGGCGGAGGAGTCGGAATCAAGCACTACCTTCCATTCTCCGTGAGCAGGTGCGGGTAACTTGTAGTCAGGTATGGCGCGCGTGCCGCTCCAGTTGAACACGAAGACAAGCCCGGCACGCTCAAAGGACATCACCTGGTTCTTTTCATCCATATTCAGCGGGCGGGCGGGCGGCGCCGACAGCAAATCGGTGCGCTTCGCCAGCTCGACCATGGCGCGGTCAAAGGCATTCAGGTGTCTGTAGCGCAGCAAATCATTGTCTACCAGCGACCACTGACGGCGGCAGTACTTGTAGGAATTGCCGTTACCCTCGCGCGGGAAATCAATCCACTCCGGGTGGCCGAATTCATTGCCCATGAAGTTGAGCCAGCCTTCACCGCCGGCGGCCAGCGTGGCCAGGCGAATCATCTTGTGCAGGGCGATACCGCGGTCGATGATGATACTGGGTAACTCGCAGCTCATGTGGGTGTACATCTCGGCATCCATCAGGCGGAAGGCTATCGTCTTGTCGCCCACGAGCGCCTGGTCATGGCTCTCGGCATAGGCGATATTCGGTTCACCATAGCGGCGATTGATGAGCGTGTACCAGATATCGCCCACGCTCCATTCCTCATCTTTCTTCTCCTTGAGCAGCTTAATCCAGTAATCCGGCAGCCCCATGGCCAGGCGATGGGTGAAGCCGAAACCGCCCTCATCGACCGGGCGGCACAAGCCGGGCATGCCCGACATATCCTCCGCGATGGCAAATGCCCCGGGGCGCACCTGCTGCACCACAGTGGCTGCAAGTTGCAGGTAAACCACAGCATCGATATTCACCTGCGTGTTGAAATAGCAGCCCAGGTCCGTGAAAGGTTCATGCCCGTGGTGCAGGTAGAGCATGCTGGTCACGCCGTCAAATCGGAACCCATCGAAATGATACTCCTGCAACCACCAGCGCAGGTTACTGAGCAGGAACTCGATAACCTCCGTACGCCCGTAATCGAACAGGCAACTGTCCCAGTCGGGGTGGAAGGCATCCCGCTTGCCGGCATTGAAGTACTGGCCGCCTGAGCCGTCAAAGTTGTTCAGCCCCTCGGCCACATTCTTCACGGCGTGCGAGTGCACTACATCGAGCAGCACGGCAATCCCCAGCCCGTGCGCCGTGTCGATGAGATATTTCAAATCCTCAGGCGTGCCGAAGCGGCTGCAGGGCGCAAAGAACGACGACACATGGTAGCCGAATGAGCCGTAGTAGGGGTGCTCCTGTATGGCCATGAGCTGCACCACATTGTACCCCAGTGCTGCCACGCGCGGCAACACCTCGTCCGCGAACTCCCGGTAGCTGTGCACGCGTTCCTCTTCACCGGCCATGCCGACGTGTGCCTCGTAAATGAAGGGCACCTTAACATTGGCCGGGTTCCAGCGGGTATTCTTCCATTGGTACCCCTGCTCCGGCGCCCAGATGACGCCGCTGTAGTCATAGGTGGCGGAATCCTGCTGCGTGTAGCGAATCCAGGCGGGTATACGGTCGCGACCGATGTTGTCCGCCCCCACCACATGCACCTTCACGCGCTGCCCGTGCTGCAAGGCAGCGGCAGGCAGGCGCAGTTCCCACACCCCCTCGCCGGCGGGCTGCATGGGGTGGGACTCACGATTCCACTCATTAAAATCGCCGATGAGATAGAGCGCCCGCGCACCGGGTGCCCACTCACGGTACACCCATTCGCCGCTCTGCGGGTCATGGTTAAACCCCAGCCGGGTGAAGCCGTTGGCACACTCCAGCAGCGAGCCATAGCGCCTGCACAGGCTCTGCACTCGGCCGTCGTAAAGCCTCATGCGGCCTTTGATTTCGCGCTCATAGGGTGCCAGCCAGCCATCTGCCAGCACCAACCCGGGTATAGGTGGTCTTCTCATCGCCACTCATTCTACTACCTTTCGCCGTCGCATGCAAGAATTAACTCCCGATTTTTTACGGTGGTGTATGCGTCAGCCGGGTGTTCAGGCTTGTGCCTTCCGTTATTTGTGGTACAATACGGGCCGAGATGGATTGCTTTTACCGGATATTCGCACGCGCTGACCGATTCACCGCAGGTATCATTATCAGCGTGATACTGGGCTTGCTACTTCCCTGCACAGGTGCAGTGGCCGAGTGGTTTGACCTGTTGACGAATGCCGCCATCGTGCTGCTGTTCTACCTGTACGGTGTCAAGTTGTCGCGAGAGAGTGTGATTGCGGGGCTGCTCAACTGGCGACTGCAGCTCATGGTGTTCTTTTACACCTTTATCTTTTTCCCCATCATCACACCGCTGCTGCAACCGCTGCTGGAGCCGATGGTGGGTAGTGCGCTCTATATGGGCCTGATTTACGTGGCATGCCTGCCCTCAACCGTGCAAAGCAGCATTGCCTTCACCGCCGTGGCAGGCGGCAATGTACCGGCCGCCGTGTGCTCTGCCTCCGTTTCAAGCCTTCTGGGGGTGTTCCTGACCCCGTTACTGGTGGGGTTGCTATTCACCCACGGCAACACCGCGGGAGCCGATGTCGGACTTGATACGGTGCTGAAAATCTGCTACCAGATTCTGCTGCCCTTTATCCTGGGGCAACTGAGCCGGCGATGGTTGCGCGGCTGGGTCGAGCGCAACAGGGGCCTTATTAAATGGAACGACCAGGGCACCATCTGGCTGGTGATATATACCTCGTTCTCCGGAGCCACGGCGCAGGGGTACTGGCAGCAGCTGGAGCTTCGCTACCTGCTTGGCCTGATAGTGGTGTGCAGCGTCATTCTCTGCATTACCTTCGCGGCCACGTATTTCAGCAGCCGCAGGTGCGGGTTCAACCGTGAGGATCGTATCACCATCGTCTTCTGCGGGTCTAAGAAAAGCCTGGCCGTCGGCGCCCCGATGATGCTGGCAATCTTCGGTGAGTTGGACAACAACCTCTTGCTGCCGCTCATGATTTTCCACCAGGTACAGCTCATGGCCTGCGCACAGCTCGCAAGCCTGTGGAACCGCAAGGCTCAACAACAACCGTCATGACTGCTGCCCCGTTTGAGATGTGGTCACTCACCCACCTGCTCACCATCGGCGTGATTGCCGTGGCCTGTGTGCTGTTGCTGCGGCTGGGTAGCCGCCAATCACTGCGCGGGCGCATTTACTTTGCGCGGCGCTTCGGGCTGGTGATGCTGCTGTTCTTTGTGTATGAATACGGCTGGCGTTTCGCTACCTTTGGTTTTTCTGCCTGTGTGGAGCAGCAACTGCTCCCGCTGCACTTCTGCGCGTTCATGAGCCTCATCTGCATCATCTCCCTGTGGTGGCGCAACCCGTGGGCCTGCGCACTGGTGTATTACGGCGTACTCAGTGCCAGTATACAGGCTATTTTCACCCCTGTTCTGAAAGAGGATTTTCCGAGTGTGGCCTTCATCAACTTTTTCGCATCGCACAGCCTGCTGCTCATGGCAGCACTCATCCAGCTGGGCGTGCTGGGCTGGCGCTCACGGCGGCGCGACCCGCTGCTTGCCGTACTGCTGATGGACGCCTACGTACTCGCCATTCACCCCGTTAACCTGTGGCTGGGCAGCAACTACGGCTTCACCACCGAGGGCCCGGCCGGCACCATACTCTCACAGCTTGGCCCCGGCCCCTGGTACTACCTGTGGCTGCAACTGCCGGCGCTGGCACTTTTCTACCTCATGTACCTGTTTATCCGCCGTAAATCATGATTGACACACCTATGGAAACCATCCCCTTCATCCGCTGGTCCATGCCGCACATCATCGCACTAGCGCTGACTGTTATCGTAGCCGTGCTGCTGCTGTGGCTCGGCAGCCGATTGCAGCAGCGCGGGCGCTTCATCCTGTGCCGAGTGCTGGGTGGCGTAGTGATATTTCAGTTGGTGAGCGAGTTTGTATGGCGCGCCTTTGCGGATGACTATGGCCCCTGGCAGTACAACCTCCCCCTGCACTTCTGCTCATTTATGAGCGTGTTTGCTTTCATCGCGCTGTGGTGGCGCGTGCGCTGGGCCTGCGCCATCGTCTACTTCGGAGTGCTGGCCGGCAGCATACAGGGGCTTATCACCCCGGCCATGGCGAACGGCTACCCCAGCCTCGCCTTCTTCGTATTCTTCGTGGCGCACAGCCTGCTGCTGGTGGTGGCTCTGGCTATCCCCGTGCTGCTGGGCTGGCGTGCCCGCGGGTGGGATGACCTGTGCTCCCTGTTGATTATGGACGCCTATGTTCTGCTCGTGCACCCCATCAACCTGTGGCTGCACACCAACTACGGCTACACCATGGGGCCACCTATTCCCGGTACCCTGCTCGACTACCTGGGCCCCGCCCCCTGGTACTACCTGTGGGCTCAGCTCCCGGTGCTCGCACTGCTGCGCCTGCTGATGCTGCCTGTGCATGACCGCAACGAGCCCTGATGTGAACATTATTTCAAAAAAAAGCTGTCTTTTTCATAGGAATTGTGATATTATTTACACCGAAAGGAGAACACAAGCCGTATGAAAACAAAATCAAGAACTTACAAATATCTGTCCGTCACCTGCCAGGTGCTGACGCTGCTGGGCATCGCCACCGGTCTGGGTGCCCTCTGCTACATGGTATGGGAACTGGGCGATTTACTCATGCTTGAAAACCGCCTGTACAGCATGACTCCCGACATGCAGCTGCCCGCCCTGCTGGATGTGGTGGATGACGTGCCGGAAGATGTGATTGAACCGGCCATTGTCGGTGGAGTCTCGCTGGTGATATCCATGCTCACCGGACTGGCAGGGGTGATTTTGACCTGCCTGACGTGCCGGGATAAAACCGAGCCGACTGACTAATCACCGGCCAGGCGGAATCCGCCCCCGAATCGCCCTATAGACAAACAGGCCGCGGACTTCAGCAGTATCGGGGCACGGGTGCCCCGATCAGCGGCCGATGGTGGCGTTGAACTTCACGGGTACCTCAACTTTGTTGCACTGCTTGTAGGTGCGCAGCACGAAGCGGAACTTCTCGCTGCGGGAGTTGAGGATACAGACAGCACTCACGAGCTTGCTGTCAGCGTTGAGGTAGCCGTCCACAATCTCGGGTTGCAGAGGTGTGCCGTCTTCCTGCTGTATGACAATATCCGCTATATCGGGGGAATTTTCATACTCAATGAGCAGCACGGTGTTATCAGGGTCATCGGCGGAGGATTCCGTGGGGCTCAAATGAAAAGTATGCCCCCCCGAAGTGATGGTGTGTTTCTGTGCCGCGGCGAAAACGATTGGTTCATGCTCCGTCTGCTCGGATGAGGCCGGAATATCAACCGTCGTATCAACCCGCAACACACCGCCTTCGGGGTGGCGGTTGAAATCATAGACGGCAATCACACAGTTGGCGTCCGAATCATAGCAGAGCTCCCACTCACGGAACCGCCCTTCGAGCGTGTTGCCGACGGCATCCGTCGCAATCAGGGGGCGCTCAGGGCGCACGTTTTCCGCGCGAATGCGGATAATACAGCCGGGCGCCGGGGCAAGGTGCAGGCGCACCGAGCAAAGCACAGCACCTGTACCATCTTTGGGGAAAAAGCAATCAACACTCTGCGGTGAAGCTTTGATAACAGGGGCAGCGGCCTGCTCCTGTGCGGACGACACAGGCGACAGACAGGCGGCGAACAGAATAGCAATAAGGGCTGTTTTTCGCATATTCACGAACATCATTTGGTGCTGACATTACCCAGACCGACCTGCATGCGGAAATTGACATGCTCGCGCCTGGGATTTCTGACGGTAACGATTCGTAAGTGCTCGGTGGGGTCGGCATCCCACAGTTCAATCCGGTGAGAATAACTGCCGGTGGGTGTAAGCTCGACCGGCTGGGTATGAACCTCGCCGTTGATACCGTACCACACGCGCTCCACACGGCGAATAATGACACCGCTCGGGGAAGTCAGGCTGAGCTCGGCACGGCGAATCTTGCCGCCCTCGCGATTGCGGTCGGAGCCATTACCGGCAGCGGGCGTGCTCTTGATGGTGACAGTGTCGCTGAGCTTCAGTTCCGCCGGAGCGGTCAAATCCACCTGCACCGGGGCATGAGCCGTGCGCTCGGTGGCCACTGTTACCACGAGTTCTCCCTGCAGCTCAATCTTGTCACCGCCGGGGCGGCGGTTCAGGGTAAATGTGGTGAAGGCCCGGTTGTCGTTGTCGATAATAATCCCGCGGCGCTCTGCCAGCGAGACAGCCCCTCGGGAATCTTTCACGCGGATGACGCCGGTGAGTTGGGCGCTCTCACACATCAGCATACCCGGCGGGGGTATCAGTTCGAGCGTGCAGGTCAGACCGGGGGTGGTAGAGTTGTTGTGAGTGCGGTACTGAGTACGGCAACGGCGCAGCTCGACACTCACCCCCTGCGGGGCGGCCACTGCCAGACCAGCACTGCAGGTTACAAGCAATGCCGAAATCAACTTTAACATACCGCGTCTCATAGTATATACTACTTGTTATAGCTTATTCAGCTTTGCATTGCAAGCTTTTCTTGCCGTTTAACCGGGCAAACGCCTTTGAAAAAGCCTGCCTGACTCGCTTTGTGTGTCAATTTCGCCGTCAGGCAAGCCGTCAATCGGGTTCTTATATCGACCGACTGACGGCGGCTGTTATGTAATTTAAGGCGCGGCAGACGGGAAATTTAACAACTGTATGACGAAAATTAGCTGGACATCATGGGCTTTAACCTATATAATAGGCGCGTATGAATCCCCCCGCCATTGCCATAGACGGCCCCGCAGCCTCCGGTAAATCCACAGTTGCCAAGCTGATTGCACGCGAGCTTGGCTATACTTTCATCAATACCGGCGCCATGTACCGCGCCGTCACTTGGTACGCGCTGCAACAGGGGGTGAACCCGACCGATACCGCAGCCGTGAAGGCTCTGCTGGCTGACATTCCCCTTTCCTTCGGCAAAGAGGGTGCCAACTCCACCGTCATGTGCCGCGGCACGGTACTGAGCAGCGAGCTGACCGAAACCGCGGTGAATGACAACGTGTCAGCCGTGGCTGCTATTCCCGAAGTGCGTGCCCTGCTCGTTGCCAAACAGCGCGAGTACAATACCACAGAGCCCGTGGTGATGGAAGGGCGCGATATCGGTACCGTTGTCTTCCCTGAGACTCCCTTCAAGTATTTCGTAACAGCCTCTGAAGAGGTGCGCGCTGCCCGCCGCGCCGCACAGGGGCTTACAGACTCCATCGCCGAGCGCGACCGCAAGGATTCCGCCCGTGCTTGTGCCCCGCTCACCATGGCCGCAGATGCCACCCTGGTTGACACCTCCGAACTCACTATCGACCAGGTTGTCGCCAAAATCGTAGCCGACATCAAGAGCAAAATCTGATTACCGCACAGAAAGGAGCCGCAATATATGGAAATCAAGATGAATCCCATCTACTTCGTCATCATCACGCTGGCGAAGGCTGCCGCCAAAGCACTCTTTAACGTCAGAGTGATTAACCGCGAAAAACTCATCGAGCACGGGCCCTGCATCTATGTGGCGAATCACCAGAGCTTCCTTGACCCGCCCATGATTGGCCAGCTCTTTGAGCGCGAGATTTTCTTCCTGGCCCGCAAGACCCTGATGGATCACCCCATCATGAACTTCGGGCTGCCCTACTGCAACGTCATCCCCATCGACCAGGAACGCCCCGACCCCGGCAGCATTCTCAAGGTGCTGCGTCTGGTACGCCAGGGCGAGAGTATCATCATCTTCCCGGAGGGTTCCCGCTGCGAAGACGGTCAGATTCACGACGCCATGCCCGGTATCGGCCTCATTCTCGGCCGCCTGGCCGGTGTACCTGTGCAGCCCATTCGCATCGAAGGCGCCTATGACTGCCTGCCGCCCCACCGCAGCAAGCTTGAGCTGCACCCCATCACCCTGAGCATCGGTGACCCCATCCCCTTCACCGAGTCTGAGCTGAAAGCCAAGGGACGCGATGCCCAGCTTGCCATCGGTCGCAAGATTATGGATGCCATCAAGGCTCTGCCCCTTAACCCCTGATTTTTATCACGCAATCGAGCACATGCTCCGCACGCTGCGCCTCCGGCACTTCAGGTGCTACCAAGCCCTCAACTGGGATATACCGGCTGAGGGCGCGCTGCTTTTAGGCAACAACGCCGAAGGAAAAACCAGCCTGATGGAGGCCATCTGCTTTGCGCTCACCCTGCACACTCCGCGTGCCCACAAGCTCGACCGCCTGGCCATGCACGGGCAAAGCGATTTCGGCATATCGCTCACCACGCAGAGCGACACGCGCCGACTGACCTGGCAACAGCGCAAGCTCAACTTGCAGGTGAACGGTGCCACCCGCCGGGATTTCAATGACTACCTGACCGACTCCCCCCCTGTCGTTTGGCTGGGGAACGGCGACATAGCACTTGTCACCGGCGGAGCCGAAGAGCGCCGCAGCTACCTCGATTTTCTGGGGGCACAGTGGCACCCAGCCTACCGCAGCGCCCTGCGCGAGTACCGCAAGGCACTCAAGAGCCGCAACCTGCTGCTGCGTAACCCCCGCCATAGCTCCGCCACCCTGCGCAGTTATGCCGCCGTGCTGAGCCGCTACGGCGAGGTGCTCGTCACCCTGCGCCGCCAGCTGCTCACCCTGCTGCAGCCGCACATCTGCGACTACCACAGCCGCATATCCGGCGGAGCAGAGCAAGTAACCCTCACCTACACGCCATCCACCGAGGAGCCCCTGCTACACGCGCTGGAGCAAAGCACCGCTACCGATGAGCGACTCGGCTTCACTTCCGTCGGCCCTCACCGCGATGACTTCACCCTGCACATCGCCGGGACATCGGCTGCGGATTATGGCTCCGAAGGACAACAACGCACCCTCGCCACCGCGCTCGTACTGGCCCAGGCCGGCCTTTTACAGGTGGAAACCGGCCACGCCCCCATTCTGCTCATCGACGACATCTTCGGCGAACTCGACCCGGCCCGACGCAAGGCCCTGCTCGCCCTGTTGCCGGCCGATTCGCAGATTTTCATCACCACCACCCATCTTGATTGGCTGGGTTCTGCCACCGCGCCTCTGCCCGTCATCCGTATTGCCGATGTGCGAGCATGATTCCCGGGGGGGGGACAAATCCCGAAATCGCTCTTGCTATTAGCACAACAGCATGCTAAAATGTGCCCGTAAGGTATGATTGAAAAACTCTCCACACTCCCACTCTATCAGGTTATCAATTTAGGATTGCTGTTCGGCAGCATGTTACTGTGCCTGATAGTATGGCTCGCCGGAATACTGAATACCCAGCTTCTCGGGCGAGGCTTGCCGCGCATACCGCGCTATGAGGGGTCAATCTTTCCGCACCCGCTTGAGGAGGGGTACACACTGCTGTTCATTGTCGGTTTCACCTTTCTGAGCCTGGCCAACATCACCACCGACAGGGTGGATGAATCCATAAGCCCCATGCAAGCCTGGACAGCAGCCTTTCTGACAGCAGCCATCTACCTCCCCATGGCGCTGCGCTATGTTGCCCTGCCGATTGAGCAGGGTATATTCCGATGGCGCAACCTGGGCACCACCGCCATAGCTCTCGCTATTATTTACTTCGTAGGTATTATTTTGCAAATATGCGGCTGCATGGAGTGGATTCAGCACGTCAGCGGCTCACCGGAGCAGCAACAGGTTACGGAAGACATCGCCGCAACGGAAGCACCGCTCACCCTGGCAGCACTCCTCTTCAGCGCACTTGTCATCGCCCCGGTGATGGAGGAGTTCGCCTTCCGCGGCTTTATCTACAACGTACTCAGACAGCGAGCCGGCATCGTTGCCGCTGCCATCAGCTCAAGCCTGCTTTTCAG
This sequence comes from Akkermansia sp., assembly GCA_017477935.1. Lineage (GTDB taxonomy): Bacteria > Verrucomicrobiota > Verrucomicrobiia > Verrucomicrobiales > Akkermansiaceae > Akkermansia. Next base: position 86,913 of record JAFVIC010000106.1, read on the forward strand.
CGCTGTTCACACCTCGCTGGTACAGGCGCCGGTATTGTTTATTTTCGGTTGTGCACAGTGTTACCTGTACGAAAAATCGCGCAGTATCATTTACCCCATGCTCCTGCACGCCGTATTCAACAGCGCCTCAACCATGCTTATCTTCCTGGCGTCTGAATAATATATATGCCCACCCCTCTCTCACAACTGGGTGAGAATGCCGTGCTGGCACGCCTGCTGCAGCAGCTCACCACACAGACCCCCATGCTCACCGGGCCCGGGGATGATTGCGCCGTGGTGGCACGAGACAGCGAGTGGGACACCCTGTTGAAAACCGACGTCGTGGTCGAGAATGTGCACTTCACGCCTGATACACTCCCCGAGCGGATAGGGCATAAAGCCCTCGCCCGCGCAGTGTCAGACATAGCCGCTATGGGCGGCCTGCCCGAGTTCGCCCTGGTCACGCTCCTCATACACCCCGGCCGCAGCATCGAGACGGCTGAGGGCATCTACCGCGGCCTCAACCGCCTGGCTGCGCGCTGCGGGGTCTCTGTAGCCGGTGGCGAAACCTCAGCACTGCCGTACGACGGAATCGTCATCAACGTGGCTCTCACAGGCCGCGTAGAGCGCGGGCGAGCCATTCTGCGCTCCGGTGGCCGACCGGGCGACATCATCTGCGTGAGCGGCCCGCTGGGCGGCTCATTCCCGAGCGGGCACCACCTCGACTTTGAACCCAGGCTGCAGCTTGCCCGCCGACTGATGACACAGGGGCCACGCCCCACCGCCATGATGGACCTCTCCGACGGGCTCGGCGCAGACCTCCCCCGACTGGCGCAAGCCGGCGGTTGCGGGTTTAACATCCGCCCCGAGCAACTTCCCCTCAATCCGGGTTGCACACCGCAGCAAGGCATCGCTGACGGTGAAGATTACGAGCTTTTGCTCACGTTCGACCCGCAGGACTTCGCGCAACTGCCGCACGACCTCCGTTCCACCCTATACCCCATCGGCACCCTCACCGCGTGTGCCACAAGCGAGTTGACCACCGGCTGGCAACACTTCCGCAACTGATAATCACTCAGTACCGCACGGCTATTGACTACCGCCGGCACCACACCGTGGGCAGATAAGCCCCTGCCACGCCTTTTTGCCACCTGTTCCATAATCTCTCATTTTCAAGCGTGTAACTAACCGACATCTAACACGCATACGCTTTGCCAAAAATCATCAAATTAGTTCAGTATGCTTATTGTGTGTTGTTTACGCATTGTTCTAACAATGTTCCACAAGCCTGCACCGTTTTTACCAAATCGGGACAAAAATATCAAGTTTACTTAACTATCCGAATCGTGTATGGCAAAAAAAATAAAAAGTCGTGGAACGCCCATGGAACAACACTTAACGTAGGGGCGAGACAGGCGAGGAACTAAAAATTTCTTTTCAGTGAGGGGAGAGCATGGCATATTCTCCCTCGCAACGCAGCCCCGGCACGAAAACGGGCGAAGCGAAGGAAAGATTTAACGAGGATACAAGCAATGAACCAAATGGGAAAGGAAAGTAAGCTCTGGGGGGAGATAAAGGAAGATCTCCGTCGCCTGGGCAACGTGGGTGAGTATGGGTTCGAGTCTTATATCTCTCAGCTTACACTCAAGGCCGATACCGGCACCAAGCTGGTGCTCGAGTACCCGGCCGACATGTTCATCGACTGGGTCGAGACTTACTACTCAAACGACATACGCAACTCTGCAGCCCGCGTGCTGGACGCCGCCCGCGAGCTGGAATACGTAGCCGCCGGCACAGGTACAGGCACCATTGAAGCAGAGCCCGAAGAGGAGCCTGCAATCGTGAACACCCTGCCCGTCGCAGCCCGACCGGCAGCAAAGACCAAGCGCCGCAGCACCAAAAAAGCCGCCGTCAACAGCGGGCTCAACACCGACTATACGTTCGACACCTTCGTGGTCGGCTCGAACAGCGAGTTCGCCGTGGCAGCAGCCAAGGCTGTGGTGAATGCCCCCGGCAGCATGTACAACCCCCTCTTTATACATGGGGCTTCCGGTATGGGCAAGACTCACCTGCTGCAGGCTATCGGCAACGCTATTCAGCAGAAGGACAGCGACACCAGCGTGCTTTACGTCACCAGCGAAGATTTCACCAACAACTACATCGACTCCATCTCCCGCCAGGGCGACTCGCTGAGCAACTTCCGCCGCAAGTACCGCAAGGCAGATGTGCTCATCATCGATGACGTGCAGTTCCTTTCCCAGAAAGGCAAAACCCAGGAGGAATTCTTCCACACCTTCAACGCTCTTTTCGCCAGCGGCAAGCAGATTATCCTCTCCGCCGACTGCCCCGCCGGCAAAATCACCAAGCTCGATGACCGCCTGACCTCCCGCTTCGAACAGGGGCTTACCGTTGCTCTCAACACCCCCGACCTCGAAACCCGTATCGCCATCCTGCGCAAGAAGCGCAGCATGTGGAAGAGCACCCTCATCAGCGACGAGGTTATCAACTACCTCGCCAAGAACATCACCCGCTCTGTCCGTCGCCTGGAGGGCGCGCTCGTACGCCTGGCCACCTTCGCCTCCTTCTCGCAGAAATCCCCCTCCATTCAGGACGCCCGCGTGCAGCTCAACGACCTGCTCAAGGAGGAGAAAACCACCGGCGATGTCACCATCGCTGACATTCAGCGCCGCGTGGCGGAGGAGTTCAACATCCGCGTGGCCGACATCAACGGCCGCCGCCGCACCGCCAACATCGCTCACCCCCGCCAGATGGCCATGTTCCTGGCCCGCCGCCATACGCAGAGCTCCCTGCAGGACATCGGCGCAGCATTCGGCGGGCGCGACCACGGCACCGTCATTCACGCCGCCAAGACCATCGAAGAGAAGATGGAGCTCGACCCTGAGCTGCGCAACGTCATCGAACGGATATCCGCCTCCCTCGCCTGACATTGTAAGGTAGAACTCGTTAAATCTTTACGAAAACCGCTTTTCCTATCAGAAAAAGCGGTTTTTCGCTTGACAGGCCGACAGCCTATATGTTATATAGACATCTAACATTATGATGAGAATCTCTACCAAAGGGCGTTACGCCCTGCGCATTATGATAGACCTTGCTCACCAGAACGACGGTGAGCCGGTATCTCTCCGCTCTGTTGCCGAACGCCAGAACATCACGCTGAAATACATGGAGGGTATCATGACCCACCTGCTGCGCGCCCAGCTGGTAGTGAGCATTCGCGGCAAATCCGGCGGTTACTACCTGGCCCGGCCTGCGGAAGACTACACCATCTATGAGATTCTGAAAGCCGCAGAGGGCGACCTGGCGACCGTACACTGTCTTTCCACCCCCGCCAACATGTGCCCCATGTGCGAGGAGTGCAGCACCCTGCCGCTCTGGACCGGCCTGCAGCAAGTCATCCAGAAATACCTGGAAAGTTATACCCTCGCCGACCTGAAGGGTGAGAAAAACGCGCTCCACTTCTGCGACAATAAACCTTTCCCGGCCGGGCAGTAACAGCAGCCCCGGAGCTGAGCACAAGCCACCGGCCACGCCAACTGCTGCTTGATATCAGTGCCGGGCGCTTAGCGAGCCTGCTCATTCTTATCATCAGCCTTCTCCTCACTTGCGGGAGAGGGCGATTTCTTTTCATCCTGCTGCGCCTTCATGAGCTCCTCCTCGAACTCACGCCTGGCTTTTTTGAACTCACCCAGGCTGCGACCGAGGTTGCGGGCGATATCCGGCAAACGGCGAGCACCGAACACGACCAACACAACAATCAGAAAAATCAGCCATTGAGAAGGCGAGCCGAATTGAGCAAGGACAGGTTTCATCATGCGCACATACTAGCACGCCACACGCGCGCGGGCAAGCAAATTGTCTGCCGCTGACTCAATCCGTGCTTTACTTCGCCGGCTCATTATGGTAGGGTTCAGTCTTCCACCAGTCGGCGAATACCATGAAGCAGTTACTTTCCATCGAAGAATTGACGGGCGAGCAGATTCAGAACCTGCTGGCACTGGGGCACAAACTCAAGGCCGAGCGCGGCAACCACAGCCTGCAACCGCTTGCCGGTCAGACCTGGGCGTTGATTTTCTCCAAGTCCTCCACCCGCACACGCGTATCGTTCGAGGTAGGTATTTCCGAGCTGGGCGGCCGCCCCATGTTCCTGTCGACCCGCGACATTCAGCTGGGCCGCGGTGAACCGATTAAGGACACCGCCCGCGTGCTGGGGCGCATGATACACGGTGCTGTTATCCGCACCTACGGTCAGGATGAAGTGGTGGACTTTGCCCGCTACTCCCGGCTGCCGACCATCAATGCCCTGACCGACCAGGAACACCCCTGCCAGATTCTGGCCGACCTGCTGACGCTGGAGGAAAAATACGGTGTCGGTTCCTGGAAAGACATGAAGATATCCTTCCTCGGCGATGTGGACAACAACATGGGCCGCTCCTGGATGTGGGCCGCCAAGCGACTGGGCTTCACCCTTGCCCTGGCCGGCCCGGCTCACGCCCTGCCCAAGGCCGAAACCCTCGCCGCCCTCAACTGCCCGAACATCATCTGCACCACCGATGCCGCCGAAGCAGTGCGCGACTGCACCGTCATCAACACCGATACCTGGATTTCCATGGGTCAGGAGTCCGAGAAAGGCACCAAGGAGCAAGCCTTCTTCCCCTACCAGGTGAATGCCGAATTGCTGAAACTGGCCGCCCCCGGCCACAGCGTATTCCACTGCCTGCCGGCCTACCGCGGTTACGAAATCACCGACGACGTGCTGGAAGGCCACGCCCCCATCATCTTTACCGAGGCTGAGAACCGCCTGCACGCCCAGAAGGCCGTGCTCTACACCCTGGCAACCTCTCGCTGACCCCCCTGCTCATGAGCTTCAATGACCGCATAGAGGAACTTCTTGATGATATGTCCATCTTCGAAGATTGGACAGAAAAGTACGAGTTCATCATCTCCCTGGGCCGCAAGCTGCCCCCCATGCCTGAGAAATACCGTAAGCCCGGCAACCTCATCAAGGGCTGCCAGAGCCGCGTGTGGGTGGGCACCGAGCTGGCTGACGGCAAGATGCTCATACAGGCAGACAGCGACTCCCTCATCACCAAGGGGCTCATTGCTCTCTTCATCCGCCTGCTCAGCGGGCTTACTCCGGCCGAAATCATCAGCGCCGACCTCAAGCGCCTCGATGAATGCGGGCTGAAGGAGCACCTCGCCTCCACCCGCGCCAACGCGCTCTCCACCATGGCGGCCACCATCAGAAAAGCCGCCGCCGCGCTGGCCTGAGCCGCCACCCGCCACAAGCCCCACCATGTCTGCACTCTCAGAGCTTACCGACCGCAAAAGAGCCCTGCTGCCCCCGCAAACGGATGCGTACCGAGTGGCAGACGGTGCGCCCTGGCCCGGGATTTTCATCGATGCTCTGGCGGACCGCCTGCTCGTCTCGGTTCGCGATACCGGCGTGCCGCCCCCCCTGCGCGAACAACTGCTGCAGACCGGCCAACCGGTCTACCTGAAGCGGCTCGACAAAGATGTTAAAGACGCCCCCGAGCACCTTTGCGGCCCTGCGGCTCCCCTGCGATTCGAGATTCAGGAGAACGGTGTGCGCTATATCATGGACATGGCGGCAGGCTACTCGCAGGGCATATTCCTCGACCAGCGCGACAACCGCGCCGAGGTGCGCCGCCGCTGCCGCCCCGGCATGCGACTGCTCAACACCTTCTCCTACACCGGCGCCTTCTCCGTATGCGCCGCTCTGGCCGGCGCCACCACCACCACCCTCGACCTCGCCCAGCCCTGCCTGAGCTGGTGCCGTGAGAACATGGAGCTCAACCGCATTGACCCCACGCAGCACTTCTTCTGCAAGGGCGATACCCTGCACTGGCTTGACCGCTTCGCCCGCCAGGGCCGCACCTTCGATGCCATCGTGCTCGACCCGCCCACCTTCTCCCGCGATGAAAAAGGGCGCATCTGGCGCGTGGAGAAAGACTACGGCAAACTCGTAGCCAAAGCCATGGCCTGCCTGGCTCCCGGCGGTTGGCTGCTCTGCACCACCAACTGCCGCAAGGTATCGCACGCTCAGTTCCGCAAGCTTGTGCTCAGCGGGGCACCCGGCTGCCGGGTGACCGCCTCGCCCATGACCTTCGACTTCGACGGCGAAGATTACCTGAAAACACTCTGGGTCAATTCATGACGTCCCTCCCTCTGACTGTAACGAGCGATTTACTGTGATTGCGCCGTGTGCGTGGCCTCGATTTGCAGATAGAAACCCTCATAGGTAACCTTTACGGCTTCTCAGACGCAGAAAGGGACACGGTGCAACTACTCACTTTCTGAGGTCACGCTACGCACCATTACGTGCAAAAGATTGATATTCTTGGCACTATATACTTTTTCCGAAGTAATTGAACTAATCAGCCACAGCGAGAACGAAATTATTTTTTTTCACGCCCCCATATCTTGTAGCATTTTTCGTCAACCTCGCTTTGTCATACGCATATCTTGCGAATCACACAAAATCGCGGCGACTCGCACGCTCAATGCGTTCGGGCAGAGTGCGGCAAGGGGTGGGTTTAGATTGTTTCTAATTTTGTGAATAACTAAAACATACAAGATATAGTGGCACAAGTGCGTGTATGCTACCATATTTAGAGAAACGGAAAGTCGCCGCGAAGGTATTTTTTTCTTGCTAAATGGATAAAAATTTGCTAAAGTTTGCGCCGTTCACCCACAAGAGTCGAAACACCCGGGGCTGCCGGCTGCGACTCAAGCAGTCGGGCTGCAAACAGACAATTTACTCAAAAAACTCTCACGACATGATTATCAAGCGCAACGGAAAACGCGAACGCTTCGAGGCCTACAAAGTACAGCAGGCCATCGAAAAGGCATACCACGCCTCGCAAGAGGAATACAACCCCCTGGTGTACGCCAATGTACTGGATGCCCTGAAACACGAAGAGTACCTGCCCGTAGAGAAGGTGCAGGACACCATCGAGCGCGAACTGATGCGCGCGGGAGCCTTCGAGACGGCCCGCAACTTCATTAAGTACCGATTCCTGCACAAGCTGCAGCGCGAACAGATAGCCGGCGTGTACCAGGGCAACACCTGGGTGGACTGCAAGCAGACGATTGAAGAATACATCGGCAACACCGACTGGCGCATTAAGGCCAACTCGAACACCACTTACTCCAACGCCGGTCTGGTGAACAACACCGCCGGTAAGGTAATCGCCAACTACTGGCTTGACCAGGTGTACACACCCGAAGAAGGTGCCGCACACCGCAACGGCGACTACCACATTCACGACCTGGACTGCCTGACCGGCTACTGCGCCGGCTGGAGCCTGCGCAACCTGCTCAACGAAGGTTTCAACGGCGTGCGCAGCCGTGTGAACAGCCGCCCGCCCATGCACTTCCGCGAGGCTCTGGGGCAGATGGCCAACTTCCTGGGTATTCTGCAGTCCGAGTGGGCCGGTGCACAGGCTTTCAGCTCCTTCGACACCTACCTCTCCCCCTACCTTTTCAAGGATCAGTTGCCCTACAAGGCCGTGAAGAAAGCCCTGCGCAACTTCGTGTACAACCTCAACGTGCCCTCCCGCTGGGGCCAGAGCCCCTTCACCAACGTCACCATCGACTGGACCGTACCGCGTGACCTGCGCGAGCAGTCCCCGTTCTCCGGCGGTGCTCACATCTTCGAGGGTCTGCAGGACGAAACCCTGCTGGCCATCGCCCGCGAACGCGGCGCCGAAAGCCTCACCTCGATGACCTACAAGCACTTCCAGCCTGAGATGAACGTCATCCAGCGTGCCTTCTACGAGGTGCTTACCGAGGGCGACAGCACCGGCCAGCCCTTCACCTTCCCCATTCCCACCGTGAACATCACGGAAGACTTCGACTGGGACGGCGAGAACGTGCCGCTGCTTTTCGAGAACGCCGCCAAGATTGGTTCCTCCTACTTCCAGAACTTCATCGGTTCGCAGTACAAGTTCGACGAGAACGGCAACCGCGTGATTGACGAGGATGCCTACAAGCCCGATGCCGTGCGCTCCATGTGCTGCCGCCTGCAGCTTGACCTGCGCGAACTGCTCAAGCGCGGCGGCGGTCTGTTCGGCTCCGCTGAAATGACCGGTTCCATCGGCGTGGTCACCATCAATATGGCCCGTCTCGGCTACCTGTACAAGGGCAACAAGAACCTGATGTACAGCAAACTCGGTGAGCTGATGGATCTCGCCAAAGACACGCTGGAGAAGAAGCGCGTGTTCATCAACACCCTCTACCAGCGCGGCCTGTACCCCTACACCAAGCGCTACCTGCCGCACCTGCGCAACCACTTCTCCACCATCGGCCTGAACGGCATCAACGAAATGCTGCGCAACTTCTCCGGCGACACCATGAACACGGCCAACCCCGAGGGTATCGCCTTCGCGGAGGAAGTGCTGCACTTCATGCGTGAACGTATTCGCGGCTACCAGGAGCAGACCGGCAACCTCTACAACCTCGAAGCCACCCCCGCCGAAGGCACCACCCACCGCTTCGCCCGCGAAGACCTCAAGCGCTACCCGGATATCATCCAGTCCGGTACCCCCGGCCACCGCTACTACACCAACAGCTCGCAGCTGCCGGCCGGTTACACGCACGACCTCTTCAAGGCTCTCAAGATGCAGGACAAACTGCAGTGCTGCTACACCGGCGGTACGGTGTTCCACATGTACATGAACGAGGCTATTTCCTCCCCCGAGGCATGCCGCGACATCGTGCGCAAGGTACTCACCAACTTCAAGATGCCCTACATCACCGTGACCCCGCTCTTCTCCGTGTGCGACAAGCACGGCTACCTGAAGGGCCGCCACGACTACTGCCCGCTCTGCGACGAAGAGCTTATCGCCAAAGCCCGCGCCGAAGAGCAGCCTGAGCTCCCCCTCTTCTGATATCTCTTATCGAACCAAACCACTAACCACCAACCAATCATTTACACACCATGGAACCTGAAATAAAGCCGGTTGTTAAAACCGATGAGCAGATTCTTGCCGAGCATGAATCCGAGCGCACCAAGTGCACCGTCTACACCCGCGTGATGGGCTACCACCGCCCGGTGGAAACCTTCAACGCCGGCAAACAGGGCGAGTTCGAAGAGCGCGCTCACTTCCAGGAGCCCGGTTGCGGCTGCGGTTGCGATGCCATCCTCAAGTAACCGCCCCGCTAATCAGCAGAGCTTCGGCCCTGCAACGGCACCCCCACCCCAAGCCGTTGCAGGGTCTTTTTAACAGTTAAATTTACCTTTCGTAACTCGAAACCACCATGCGTCACCCCGTCGACATCACCCCGCTCACCTTTCTGGATTACCCCAAAAAGGCCGCGTGTATCATGTGGTTCAACGGCTGCAACCTGCGCTGCCCCTACTGCTACAACCCCGAATTGGTAACAGAGAAAAGCACCACGCAGGTGGATGAAATGGAGTTTCTGCGCGAGCGACAAGGGTTCCTGGATGCCGTGGTGCTCTCCGGCGGCGAAATCACCCTGCAACACGGGTTAAGCGAGCTGTGCGAAAAAATCAAAGCCTTGGGCTACCTTATTAAGATAGACACCAACGGCAGTAATCCGCACGTCGTGGCCGAACTGCTCGACCGCAAGCTTATCGACTACGTGGCCATGGACAACAAGATGCCCTCCACCCGCAGCTGGCAACTACCGGGTGGGCAGCTGCTCTACAACCGTTTTGCCGAAACACTCGGCCTGCTGCGGGATTCCGGCCTGCCATACGAAATCCGCACCACCGTACACCCCGATTTGCTGGATGAAGCCGACATCCTGCAAATGATACGCGAAGCCCACGGACTGGGCTACAATGGCACCTACTACCTGCAATACTTTTTCACCGGCGTGCCCACCATCGGCAACATGCCGGCCCCGAGTCGCCGCTATGACCGAGGCATGCTGGACCACCGCTCCCCCCTGCCCATCGGTTACCGGAACTTCCCCGAAGACCGCGGGCGACAAGCTGCATTCTGACACCGGCAGGCAACAACACACCTACCGCAATCCCAGTCGGGTCAGGTAACGCCACACGCCCTCAAAAGGCCCGTAGCGGAAGAAGCGCAACCACAGGTTGCAGGCAGCGAGCTGCAGCAGGTAGAGCAGGAAGGCCATCCCCATAACCCCGCCGATAGTCAGCTTGCCGACCAGGTTGCCGCCATAACCGCAAATCAGCATGACCATCATCATGTTCTGGGTAATATAGCAGGTGAGCGTGCAGCGCCCCAACTTACCCAGCGGAGCAGCCAGCCACTGCATGCAGGGGCGCTCATAGAGCAGCGCCAGCAGCGGCATGAACCACAGCACGAAAAGCGTGGGTTCGATAATCCCCCAGTAACTCACCGTGGGATAAGCGGTCTTCAGCGCCACAACCACACCCCAGCCCACCGCGGCCGGCAGCGCCAGGGGGCGGCTGCTCACCTTCCCCTCGAACACACGCAGGCGACCTGCTATCATACCCAGCAGGAACATACCCACCAGCGCCCATATACGGTAGCTGTACACCACATAAAGCAGGCTGTGCCAGACTCCGTTGGTGATATTCCACCACCCCATATCGAGGAATGAGGCAGTCTGCGATGACGGAGCCCAGGTGAGCTGATAGGTCTCGCGCACGCCGTCATACCACTGCCGCATGGCCTCCGGCGTGCCGATGAGATTGTGGTAAAGCGCCAGCGGCTGCACCAGGCAAACAGCGCAGAGCACCACCAGCCACCACGTGGGGCAACGCCACAGCAACACAGGTATAAAACCTGTAATGGCAAATATCAACAATATATCGCCACAGTAAAAATAACTGTGCAACAGCCCGAACCCGGCCAGCAACACCAGGCGCCAGCAGAATCGCCCCCGGAAATCAAGCCCCTTCGCCATGGCGCGATCCATCTGCAGAAAGAAGCTCAGCCCGAACAGAAAGGAAAATATCAGGAAAAACTTCTCCGTGAAAAGCACCACGTGCAGCCAGCCCAGTATACCATCAAGCGTACCTGTCGGCACCTCCGGCTGATGAATGTTGAAGAAATTGCGGGCATGGGCCATCAATATGCCGAAAAGCGCCGTAGCCCGCACGGAGTCTATGGAATGAATGCGTGGTTGTGCCATGTGCTGCTCAGGCAAAAATCACGCGCCGGGCTTCCTCTCGCGCCCAGGCATCATCCTCAAGTATCATCTCCAACTGCCCCCGGTAATCACGCGGGCGAGCGTTCGAGAGCACCTTTTCCACCGTCTCCCATATACCGGTGAAGCCCAGCTTGCCGTCAACGAAGGCCTGCACGGCCTCCTCATTGGCAGCATTGAACATAGCCGGCATGGTACCGCCCACCAATCCGGACTGACGAGCCAGGTTCAGCGCGGGGAAATCATCCCAGCGCGGGGCTTCAAACTTCAGCGAGGCAATCTGCGCGAGGTCGAGCTTTTTCAGGCTGTTGACCGTGCGGTCGGGCCAGGTGACAGCGTATTGAATGGGGAAACACATATCGCTGCTACTCAGCTGGGCGAGTATGGAGCCGTCTTGATACTCCACCAGGGAGTGTACGATGCTCTGCGGGTGCACAATGACATCCACCCGCTCCATGGGAATACCGAAGAGCCAGCGGGCCTCAATCATCTCAAGCCCCTTATTGAAAAGAGTAGCGGAGTCGATGGTAATCTTGCGGCCCATTTTCCAGGTGGGGTGATTGAGTGCCTGTTCGAGGGTGACCTCTGCGAGTTTCTCGCGCGGAGTGGTGCGGAACGGGCCACCGCTGGCGGTGAGAATGAGACGGCTCACCTGCTCGGCCCCGCCCTTGTGCCCCTGCAGGCACTGGTAGATGGCGTTGTGCTCGCTGTCCACCGGCAGCACGTTGATACCCTTCGCTGCGGCACGGTTCATCACCACCTCACCGGCCATGACCAGAATCTCTTTCGAAGCAATGGCGAGGTCTTTGCCCGCCTCGATAGCCTGCAGCGTGGGCTTGAGCCCCGCTGTGCCGATGATGGAGACAAGCACCATATCCGCCCCGGCCAGGGTCGCCAGCTCACAAAGACCATCAAGCCCGGTAAGCACCCGGGTACCGGCCGGCAGGCGGCGCTGTAACTCAGCAGCCTTGGCCGAGTCATAAATACACACATCCTTCACGCCGAACTCCAGTGCCTGTGCCACCAGAGAATCCACACTGCTGTGAGCGGCCAGGCCCACCACCTCCATACGCTCAGGGATGTCGCGCGCCACTTTCAGCGCGCTGGTGCCTATACTGCCTGTCGAACCGAGTATTACTACCTTCTTTCGCTTCATGTCTGCACCCACTATACTCTCATTTGCCGCATTTTGCAAGCAGGAACACATTTTACGCTTGCAAAATAACCTGTGACGTTGTAGATTAGCTGCGCCGTTCGGGTTCGGGTGACCGCTGTGCAGCCCTGCTGCGTAGAGGAAAGTCCGGACATCACAAGGCAGCGCGTCCCTTGAAAGGGGGAGACACCCGGAGCCAAGGCCGGGTGGACGGAAAGTGCCACAGAAAACAAACCGCCCGCAAGGGTAAGGGTGAAAAGGTGGGGTAAGAGCCCACCGCTCCGAAGGTAAC
>JAFVIC010000107.1 GCA_017477935.1 Akkermansia sp.
TGACAGCGTCTCAACTTATGGAGCGCATGGGGTTATCCCATCGAAACCATTTCCGCAAGAATTTCCTGAATCCGGCCATGGCAAGTGGCAAAATTGAGCGAACCATACCCGATAAGCCAAATAGCCCTCGCCAACGATATCGTGCGAAGAAGTAAGTATGGCTGGATTGAGGTGCGCCCCTGAAAAGGCCACAGTTGCCTTGGAGGCAGTGAAGGGCGAAAAGAGTCTGCAGGAACTGGCAGCCCAGTACGGAGTGGCCGCCGGTCAGATATGCGAATGGAAACAACAGTTGCAGCAAGGAGCAGCGCAGTTGTTTGTCCGTAAGAATAAGGCAGACAAAAATGTCAGAAAACTGGAAAAGAAAGTTAACGATTCGGAACAGCTGGAGGCGGGCAAAGAGAAAGAAGCGCTGTTTCGGAAATTACGTGTTCGCGCGTGGGCGTTTTTTTCTCGACAGGTCGTGTGGGCTTTGCTATAAGTAGGGGCAATATGAGGGACTATGTCAATCCGCTGCTGCTGTTGGTGATTGTGGTGCTGCTGGCCTGTCGTGCAGGCGGAGTAGGCGAGGGGGGACTGTTGGACGGCTGGGTGCTGGCGCTGTGTGTCACGGCTTTTGTGGTGAACGGGGCGCTGTGTGTGGCTCGCCTGCTGGCACACCGCCGCGCGCTGATGAGCACGGTGTGGGCTACGGTTTACCTCATCTTGGGCAGCAGTGCCTGGGTACTGCACGGGGCCGCGGAATTGACGAATGAAGAGCAGGCGGCTTATGCCGCCCTTGAGCAGGCCTGCCAACAGGGGGGAAGCCCCTATGATGTCGATGCAGATGGCGACTCCCTCTTTACCCTGGCGGCTTCTCTGGGTAAGAGCCGAGTGGTGAAAAATCTGCTGACAGCCGGTGCGGTGCCGCCTGAACAACTGGCCGTGGCTGCTCGCCGCGCCGCGGAAAACGGTCGCACGGACGTGCTGCAGCAGCTGCTTGCCGCAGGTGTGGCTGTGAATGCTCCCACCGGTGGTACCACCCTGCTGTGCGCGGCTGCGCAAGAGGGGCGCGTCGGCACCGTGGAGCTGTTGCTGAGCGCCGGGGCAGATGCCAACCTGGCGGACTCTGACGGCACGCCGCCGCTCATACATGCCGTGCTGGCTGATTCTCTGCCCGTGGTGCAGTTCCTGCTGAAAGCCGGGGCTGACAGTGCCGCGACTGATGCCGAAGGACGAAAGGCTGCGGATTTCAGTCGCGGGGCTCAGATGGATAAATTGTTGACTCCCACCTTGCCATGAAAATGCCCCTTATCCTTTTTGCTGCCCTGGCCGGTTCTTTCAGCGCGGTCGCGGCGGATTTCGTGCTGAGTGACGGCACTGTTCTGAAAGAAGCCAGCGTGGTGCGCCGTTCGGTGGATTCTGTGCTGGTGCGCCACAGCAATGGCGTGCAGAAACTGTTCTTTGACCGACTGAGCCCGGAGTTGCAGAAGCAGCTCGGCATGACTCCCGAGCTGGTGGCTGAGCGCCGGGCCGCTGCCGAACAGGCCTCCGCTGAGCGCCGCCGACAGCGCGCCGAGGCACAGGTTGCCCGCCTGGCTGCCCTGCAGGCCAGTGGTCAGTACCCGCGCTATCTGAGCGGGGCGGATATTTTTACCTTATTCAGCGAGGCCGCGACTCTGACCGCCCCGACGGCGGAGTACCTGGCCGCCCTCTGGAACCACCGCGAGGCTACTCGCCTGAACCTGCCGGCGGATGCCGAGCGCTACGCCGCCGATATGGCAACCCGCCGCCCCTCTGCCGAGCGCGAGCTGGCTACCCTGCGCGCGGCTCACCGGGCCCGGCAGGAGGCCAAGGAGCTTCGCGAGCAAATCGCCCGCTTGCAGCAGCAGAATGCCGCCCTGCAGGCTCAGCTTGCCAACAATCGCCCGACTTCCACAACCGTTGTGGTCGATAATCCGGTCTATGTACCCTCGCCGACTTATGTTCCGGTTCCGGCTCCGGTCGTGCGCCCCGGGCCACCTCGCCCACCGCACCGCCATGGGCCGCCCCCGCGCAGGCCGCGCCCGGTCATTCATAGTGATAAGCCTAGTCCGGCAAGCTCTGCCCACACCATTCCGCGCCGGTGAGCCGCCCTCAGCTCACCATAATCAGCGCTGCAAAGCAGCACAGAGCCGCCGCGCACAGCAGAACCCCCAGCGCAAACCCGGGGTGGTTGCGGTGCAGCCATTCATCGTGCAGGAATGCCACCAGCAGAAATCCCGCACCGGCCAGACCGAGAATGATGTTCACTATCGTGCTCATGGCTGCTATAGTATCGCAGCCACTGTCGGGTGTCAATGCGGAATCTTGTGTTACAAGAGTGTTACGCCGGCAGAATAGCTTGCAGTGGCGGGGCGGATGTGCTATGGTTGCCGGTAATGATGCGCTTTGTCAGAATAGCCTGTTGGGTGATGTCGGTACCTTATGTGTGGGGCGCCGGGTGTCTGATTCTGAGCTTGTCGCCTGTGGCGTATACCGTGGAGCGGGAGCCGCTGAGCTGCAAGCCGGCGCGGCCGCTGTGTGTGAAAGATGTGGCCGGGCTCAATGACCGATTGGCCACCACCAGGCAGCGGGGGGCTTGGTGCATGGTGCCCGCGGTGGCAATGTACGCAGTTGATGAGTGGCGGGTGCTCCCCGACGAGAATGGTGCACTTGTACTCGTGAAGGTGCGCCCGGCGCCGGTGTGGCTCACTGACTGCGCTGCGAATGATGTCCGCCGCCGTGCTGTGCTGCGTGAGTGGCTGGCAGAAGTGCAGCAGAAAGGGGATGGCGCATGGTGAAGCGTATCTACCTCGCACTTGCTGCGCTGTGGCTTGTTGCCTGTTCTCTGTATGCCCTGCTGCCGCGCCTGGCGGGAGATTACTACACGCTCGAGGTGTGTGATAGGGAGAGGTGCCTCTGCACGCCGGCAGAGGAGCATGCGGCGCAGTCGCCGGGCGAATTTGCCCGCCGACATCCGTCTGAGCTCCGCAGCGGTGCAGAGCGCCTCATTATCTGCAGTCCTGCCCCATGCGGCGCCGGGTACCACCGCATGGAGTTGCGCCGAATCAGAAAGTAGAACCATCGCCGCAGCCGGATATTCCGCTTGACAAGCTCTGCGGGCTTTGCTAAATATGAGCCGAGGGCGGAACCCCTGGCGATGAGATGCAAGCTGAGCTGATAGCAGAGAGATTTCTGGCGTACATGGAGGTCGAAAAAACGGCCTCTGCCCACACGCTGGCGGCGTATCGGCGCACGCTGCAACAGTTCCGGGGGTGGATGGGGGAGCGTTTTGTGAGCTGGCACGATTGCGGGGTAGATTGTTTTCGCGGCTGGCTTTACGAGGCTATGGAGCAGGAACTGAAACCCGCCTCCATCCGCTTGCGTTTTGCCGCACTACGCTCGCTCTACACTTACCTGATGTTGCGTGAAGGCTTGGCGGTTAATCCGCTGGCGGAGGTCACACTGCCCCGGGCCCGGCACAGCCTGCCGGTGCACCTGAGCCTGCGGCAGATGGAAGATTTGCTCTCGCTGCCCCTGCGCACACCGGTGGACAAGAAGAGCCCCGATTGGCTTCCGTACCGCGATGCTGCGATTCTGGAACTATTCTACTCGTGCGGCATTCGACTGAGTGAGCTGGTGGGGCTGAATGCCGATGCCCTGCTGCCCGGGGAAAACTGTGTGCGCGTGCTGGGCAAGGGGCGTAAGGAGCGCCTGGTGCCGGTGGGGGAATACGCGATGGAGGCGATTCTCAATTACCGCATGCGCGCCGGGCTTGAGCCACACGGGCCATTGTTTATCAGCCGACTGCGCCGCCGAATGACCGGGCGCAGTGTGCAGCTCATGCTCGACAAGTACCTGCGGTGCTCTGATTTGCCCTTTCACATTTCCCCCCACAAGCTGCGCCATACGTTCGCTACGCATATGCTCGATGCCGGCGCAGACCTGCGCGCCGTGCAGGAGCTGCTCGGCCATGCCTCCCTCTCAACCACTCAGATTTATACCCACGTCACCAAAACACGCATGAAACAGGCTTACCTCGACGCTCACCCTCGCGCCCTGGAAGATGACGAAGAATGGTGAACCGTGACCCTTGATGGGCTGTGTTTGCTGAAGGATAAACATTTGTTGAAAATGTTAAAAAAATTAACACGGTGAAAAGTTTAATTTCTGCAACAAAATACTTGACAAATGAAGCATGCTTCATAAAATAAGCCTCAGGCATGACTAAGGAAAAACACATCACCCGCTATGGGTTGGAACAGGGGCAGGGCTACACCTTCAAAGGGTGGCGCCTGTGTATCACACGGAACGGAGTGCGATTTGTGCGTTATTTTTCAGATTTGAAGTACGGCGGCGCGGAAAATGCCCTGCAACAGGCTGTGGCCATGCGGGAGTCCATGTTAGCGGAGTTGCAGGCTGCTGATGCTGACAGAACCGAGATTTTCAACCGCTACCGCCGCCTGGGGAATGAGAGCTGAAGCCCCGGAAATACACGCGAAAAGTCACGGAAAAAGTTTGAGATTTTTTCTTGACTTTTACATGGGTTAGGCTATACTTTCGTGCGTGATATGAAGCGTGCTTCATAACGGGTGGAGCCATAAAAAGATGCAGCAAGGGCAGACGATATCATTTCTGATGAAGCTGATAGCAGATCGCGTGTCGACTCTGTTCCAGCTGCGTGCTGACATGCCGGTAACGGCGGCACAGGGGCGCTTGTTGATGTATCTTGAGGCCCGCGGCGGCGGTCCTGTATCTCAGCGCGACATAGAGCAGTACCTGAATGTCACGCACACCACAGCGAAGGGGCTGCTGCAGCGCCTGGAGGAAAAGGGGTTTGTGCGCACGGCCTTCGATAGTAGCGACGGGCGCGTGAAGAATGCCTACGTAACGGAGAAAGCCCGCCAGAGTCGTGAAGAACTTTCCAAACACATCGACGCGATAACCGGTCAGATGATGACAGGCCTGACCCCGGATGAAAAGGAGCAGTTGCTGGAGCTGCTCAAGCGTGTTTATCGAAATATCAAATAATTTTTAACGTCATATAACAGAATGAAAGCAAAGCAGATAGCAATAGTTGCCCTGAGTGGTGTAGTGGTTGCCGGCCTGACCGGCTGTGGAGAAAGGGAGGACGGGAAACCCGGCTTTCTGGACAGAGTGAAGAAAGATTTCCTGGGAATGGAGGTGGCTCAGCGTCAGCAGGGCATGCCGCCGTTGCAGGTATCCGTTATGAAATTGCAGCAGCAGACTGTACCGGTGTATGCTACCTGGTTCGGTCAGCTGCGCGGTACGGAGCAGGCTGATATCAAACCCGAAGTGAGTGGCCGGATTGTCGAGAAAGTCTACATCGACGGTTCACCCTGTGATAAGGGGGAAGTGTTGTTCCGTATAGATGACGTGACCTACCAGGCCTCCCTTGCTATGGCTCAGGCTAATCTCGAGGCTGCCAAGGCTGCCGTGAAACAGGCCGAGGTGGCCGATATTCAGACTCAGCAGGATTTGACCCGTTTTACCGAACTGGTCAAGAGCGGCTCGGTTTCCGACAAAACATTCCGCGATGCTGAGCACGCCAAGCGCCGCTCGGAGGCTATGCTGGCCGCAGCCAAAGCCCAGGTGAAACAGGCCGAAGCCGCCGTGGACAACGCCCAGATTAACCTTGACCGCTGCACCATTCGCGCCCCCTTCAACGGTTATGCCTCGGCTGCTACTGTGAGCGTGGGCGATCACGTTTCCCCCGGCGCCTTAACCCTGACCCGCATGAGCGCCATTGACCCCATTCGTGTGGATTTTATGGTGACCGGTAAGAACGTGCTCGACATCGTAACTCAGACCGGTTTCCGCTCCGGTCAGGATATGGATTCTCCTTTCACTGAGTTCGAGGTCATTCTCGAAGACGGCTCTCTCTATGGCGAAAAAGGTATCGTAAAAACCATGGATAGTGAGGTGAATACCTCTACCGGTACCGTGAACTTTATCGGCGAAATTCCCAACCCCGAGCTGCGCCTTCGCTCCGGTTCTTCGGTGCAGGTGCGGGCGAAAGTCAGCGAGGTGAAAGATGCCTTCCTCGTTCCCAAGGCCGCTATTCTTTCCACCATGAACCACCGCTTTATTTATGTGGTGGGCACTGATAACCAGCCCCATGGTATTGATGTGATTCTGGGCCGTGAGATTGTGCTCGACATGCCCAGCGGTGATGGTACGGCCAAAATCCCCATGCAGGTGGTCACTGCTCGCCCCATTGATGGGGAAGATGGACAGCCCATGGACCTGCCGGCTATTCTGAAAAAAATCGGTTACGATAACCCGCTTGATGCCCCCATCATCGTCGAGGGTGGGCAGATGGCTCAGATTTACGCCAACGCTAACCAGAGCATGAAAGCAGCCGGTGCCAAGGGGGGCTTTGCCGAAATTGCGAAGAATCCCGCCGCATACAACTACCACAAGCCCATGTCCACCACTCCCTCGGTCACGGCCAAGAGTGAGTAAGTTATTTGCAGTGCGTTTGTTGAGAAACAGTAAGGAATACACATGAGTGCCTATTTCATCAAACATCCGGTCATTGCCACGGTTATCGCCGTGCTGACTACTATGCTGGGGGTGGTCTGCATGCTGAATCTACCCATCGAGCAGTACCCCGAGATTACCCCCCGTACCATTAACCTCACGGCTGTTTACCCCGGTGCAGATGCCCAGGCCGTAGCAGATTCCGTCGGTACACCCATTGAGCGCCAGATGAATGGCGTGAACCACATGGATTACATGACTTCCGTGTCGTCCAACAACGGTGTGTACAATCTGCAGGTTGTTTTCGAGCCCGGTTCCGATACCGACCTTGACCAAGTGCTTACCAACATGCGCTACGGCCAGGCTCAGTCGCAGGTGCCCACGGAGGTGCTCAACTCCGGCATCACCATCCGCCAGCAGCCCGGTCTGCCGCTCATGCTCTACTCGCTCACCTCACCGGACGGCTCGTATGACGTGGTGGATTTGTCCAACTACGCTCAGGTCAAGCTGCTCGATGAGATTAAGCGTGTGCCCGGTGTGGGTGAAGTGACCGTGTACGGTGCCGGCCGATATGCCATCCGTATATGGCTCAATACGGTTAAGATGTCTCACTTCGGTATCTCGCTCAATGAGGTACAAGGGGCTATCCGCCAGCAGAATGTCACTAACCCCGGCGGTAAAGTCGGTGCTGACCCCGTGCCCGCCGGGCAGGAGACGACCGTGACCATCCGCACGGAGGGGCGCCTGTCTGAACCCTCACAGTTCGAGCAGATTATCGTGCGTCAGCGTGGTGACCAGGTCGTTTACCTGAAAGATATTGCCACCATCGAGCTCGGCTCGGCTGACTATTCCGTAACCGGTCGTCTGAACCGCAAACCCTGTGCCAGCGTGGTGATTTTCCAGTCGCCCGGTTCGAATGCCATTGAAACCGTAGACCGCGTGCGCGCACTGCTGGAAAGCAAGGCACTGCCGCCCGGTATACAAGGTAGTGTATCACTTGACACCACGACTTCCGTTCGCTACTCAATCGAAGAAATTAAGCAGACCTTTATCGAGGCTATCGTGCTGGTGGCACTGGTGGTGTTCCTGTTCCTTCAGAGTTGGCGAGCCACGGTGATTCCGCTCATTGCCGTGCCGGTATCGCTTATTTCGACCTTCTGTGTGTTTCCGTTGCTGGGCTTCACGCTCAACACCATCTCCCTGCTGGGTATGGTGCTGGCCATCGGTCTGGTGGTGGACGACGCCATCGTGGTAGTGGAAGCTGTGCAGCACCACATTGAAAAGGGGCTCAATCCCCGTATGGCCTCTTTCGCCGCCATGCAGGAGGTGAGTGGCCCCGTTATTGCCATTGCTCTGGTGCTGGCTGCTGTGTTCCTGCCTGCACTCATGCTGGAGGGTATCACCGGCACGCTCTTCAAGCAGTTTGCCATCACCATCGCTATTTCGATGCTCATTTCGGCGTTCAACGCCCTGACGCTCTCGCCGGCTCTCTGCGCCCTCATGCTCAAGAGTAAGGAGGAATCGAACACCGCGCCGAAAAACCCGTTGCGCCGCATGGTTTTCCATATTAACCACGGGGTTTTCAAACCCTTCTTCGCGCTCTTTAACAAGTGCTATGACAACACGGCGAGCATCTACACACGCATTTGCGGCGGCTTGGCTCGCAAGTTGTTCATCTCCATGCCCATTCTGGTGCTGCTCTGGGCGGCCATCGCCCCGGTGAGCAGCAAGGTGCCCGGCGCTTTCCTGCCGGATGAAGACCAAGGGTTCCTGCTGGCGGCTCTCGTCATGAAGCCCGAAAACTCCCTGCAGCGCTCCCTGGCTGAGGCCAAGAAGTTCGAGGACGCCCTTGCCGGTCCCGCCGGTAAATCCGACCCCGCCATCAAAAACCTTACCTCTGTGGTCGGTATCAATATCCTTAACATGGTGCAGACTCCCGGCGCGGCCATTGCCTTCGTACAGCTCAAAGATTGGAGCGAGCGCTCCGAAACTGCCGAGCAGGTGCAGAAACGCCTGACCGCCCGCTGTGCTCAGGCCGGGTTGGACGGCATTCCCATGGTGTTTATTCCCCCGGCCATTCCCGGTGTGGGTACGGCCAACGGCGTGAGCTTGGTGCTGACAGACCTGGAAGGGCAGGGTGTGGACTTCCTTTACCACCAGGTCAAGAAGTTCAATGAGAAAGCCGGTGCCCGCCCCGAGGTCGCTGTCTGCCGCGATATGATGATGGCTGACGTGCCCCAGAAGTTTCTCTCCCTTGATCGCGCCAAATGCCAGAAGTACGGTGTGAACATCAGTGATGCTTACGGTGTGCTCGCCAGCTACTATGGTTCATCGTTCGTGAACTTCTTCAATGCCTTCGGCCAGCAGTGGCAGGTATTCATGCAGGCCCGCGGTGCTGACCGCGTGAACCTGGAGCAGATGAACGGCTTCTTTGTTATCAACAACAAGGGTGAGCGTGTGCCGCTCGATGCTATTGTAACCATCGATGATATCGCCGATACCGAGTTCGTGATGCACCACAACGGCTACAACGCCGCTAAAATCAACGTCATGCCCAAGCCCGGCTACTCCACACGCCAGCTCATGGTGGCCATGGAAGAAGTCTTCGAGCAGAATATGGACAAGACAAAGGTGGGCATGGACTACCAGGACATGTCGTTCCAGGAAAATAAGGTGCGTAACAGCACCGGCCTGGGTACCATCTTCTGCATGTCCGGCTTCTTCGCCTTCCTCATTCTGGTGGCACTGTACGAGAAGTGGACCCTGCCGATTTCGGTTTTCATGACGGTGCCCATCGCCGTACTGGGTGCCTATATGGGCCTGTATGTCTGGAACCTCGACCTCACGCTTTATGCGCAGGTAGGCCTTATCATGCTGGTGGGTCTGGCGGCCAAGAATGCCATTCTTATCGTTGAGTTTGCCAACCTTGAAATGGAGCGAGGCAAGGGGTTGATGGAATCCACCCTCACCGCTGCTAACCTGCGCCTGCGCCCCATCATCATGACCTCGCTTGCCTTCATTCTCGGTTGTATACCCCTGGTGCTTTCCGACGGCTCCGGTGCGCTCGCCCGCAATGCCATCGGTGTGGTGGTGGTGGCCGGTATGACCGTGGCAACACTGGTGGGCGTGTTCCTCATTCCCTGTTCCTACGTCTTTATCATGCGTGTCTTCCGCATCACCTTCGCCAAGAAGACTCTGGCTGAAGACCCGGATGAAGAGGGCGCCCGCCGCTACCTCATCGAGCATGAAAATGACCATGTATAATGACTCAAACCCTTTCCTTAACTCTTAAACCCCATTACAATATATGACAAAAAGCGCATTAATGACCCTCGCCGGCGCAGTGGTGCTGACCACGGCCTGTACGCTTGGCCCGAGCTGGGAGAAACCCCAGATGGAAGTTCCCGCCGTGTTCCGTGGTGCCGGTATCGGTGACGGTAACATGGCTGATTTGCCCTGGCAGGCTGTTCTCAAAGACAAGAACCTGCAGGCTCTGCTGACGGATGTGTTCAACAACAACCGCAGCATGGCCGCCATGCAGCACAATGTTGAGGCTGCCCGTCAGTATGTGACCATTGCCCGTTCTCCCATCTTCCCCTCACTGGGTTATGGTGCTTCTACCTCCAAGGGGATGAACTCTGCCGGTGGTGCCAATATCACCAGTGCCGGCAGCGTGACCACCAATCCCGGCTCGGCCGCCCTGAGCGCCAGCTGGGAGCTCGACCTGTGGGGCAAGACCCGCCGCGAAGTCGAAAGCGCTGAGGCCTCCGCCGAAGAGGCTGCTGAGCAGCTCAACAACCTCCGTATTTCTCTTATGCGCCAGGTAGCCACCGGTTACCTCCAGCTGCTTATGCTTGACGAGCAGCTTCGCATTACCCGCGAGAGTATGGAATCTTACCGCGACACGCTCAACCTCTTCAACGACCAGTTCAAGGAGGGCGTGGTGGATAAGCTGCAGGTAGCCAGTGCCCAGGCAGCCCTCGCCGCTGCTGAGGCTGAGGCTCCCGCTCTGGAAATGCAGATAGCCGGTCTTGAGAACACCCTCAGCATGCTTGCCGGCCGCGCTCCCGGCCACATCGCCCGCAGCGGCAGCCTGAGGTCCTATATGAATGCTTCTCGCGTGGCTGCCGGTATTCCCGCTGATGTGCTTTCCCGCCGCCCCGACATTCGCGCCAAGGAGCAGGCTCTGCGTGCCGCCAATGCCGATGTAGGCGTGGCCATCGCCAGCTATTTCCCCACCATCAGCCTGACAGGGGCTGCCGGGTATGCCTCTCCCGACCTGCGTCATGATGTATTCGGACACAAGCACGGCTGGGGCATTGGTGCAAACCTCACCGGTCCTCTCTTCCAGGCCGGACGCCTGACCGCTAACGAGGCGGCCAAGAAAGAGGCTTTCCTCGCCGCCAAGGCTGATTATGAGCAGGCCGTGCTCAACGCTCTCGCCGAGGTCGCTACCACTCTTGTGCAGCGCCAGAAGCTCCGCGAGGTCATCAGCAAGCAGGAGTCCGCCGTTGCCGCCTACGAGCAGTCTGTCTCCCTGGCCAAGCAGCGTTACAAGGAAGGCTACTCCGCCTACTTTGAGGTACTCGATAACCAGCTGCGCCTTTTCCCTGCGCAGAAGCAGCTGGTTAACTACCGCTACCAGTACGCAGCGTGTATCCCCACGCTCTACACCCAGCTCGGCGGCGGCTGGCAGAAGTGATTTTAATCCCCGGGGCGAGGTCGAAAGACCTCGCCCCGGTTTTCACTATGGCGAGAGCCATGTTTCACCCCGTGCGGAGCACGGCTTTCACCTCCGGCGTAGCCGGATTTTCACCGCTCGCGCAGCGAGCTTATATCGAAGTTCGACCGGTTGGCCTCACGGTGAAAACTGCGCGTTGCGCAGTGTGAAAAAGCCCCCTGCCGGGGCTGGTGAAAAATGCCCTGCGGGCATGGTGAAAACAAGCTCTGACGAGCTTGTGATTAAAAAATAAGTAATTTCTCTCACTCTTGCATATAGCTATGGAAGGCCCCCTCTCTCAACAATCCATGGATTTTGCCGTGGCTGTTATCCGCATGTGCGATAATATTCACAACCGTGGCCCATTGAAAAACCAACTCCTCCGTGCCGCTTGCAGCATTGGTGCTAATATTCACGAGGCTCAATATGGCTACAGCAAGGATGATTTCATTTTCAAACTTCAGCTTGCCCTTAAAGAGTGCAATGAAACAAGCTATTGGCTGCAACTTTTTCTGCGTTCCGGTACCGTAGATGAGGAACAGATTAAGCCTGTGGTGGGTATGTGTAATCGGCTGAGGTTTATGTTGATAAAGTCATTGAATACGGCGAAGGTTTCCACTCCTTAACTCACGTCGGCTTACGCCGACGTTTTCACCATGGCGTGAGCCATTTTTCACCCCGTGCGGAGCACGGTTTTCACCTCCGGCATAGCCGGATTTTCACCGCTCGCGCAGCGAGCTTATATCTAAGTTCGGCCGGTTGGCCTCACGGTGAAAACTGCGCGTTGCGCAGTGTGAAAAAGCCCCCTGTCGGGGGCTGGTGAAAAATGCCCATGCGGGCATGGTGATAACTCACGTCGGCTTACGCCGACGTTTTCACCATGGCGTGAGCCATTTTTCACCCCGTGCGGAGCACGGCTTTCACCTCCGGCGTAGCCGGATTTTCACTGCTCGCGCAGCGAGCTTATATCTAAGTTCGGCCGGTTGGCCTCACGGTGAAAACTGCGCGTTGCGCAGTGTGAAAAAGCCCCCTGTCGGGGGCTGGTGAAAAATGCCCATGCGGGCATGGTGAAAACAAGCTCTGTCGAGCTTGTGATTTAAAGGTCATCGACAAGCGACGTACTTTTGGCATAGGCTGTGCTGCGAGCCTCGAAAAAGTCAGTCTTTATCATATTGGCATTGCTGTATTGCGCCACCCAGCTGCAGTCGGCGGGTTCGTGTTCGTGGCCGGGGTAGACGG
The DNA here is from genome assembly GCA_017477935.1 of Akkermansia sp. Taxonomy (GTDB): domain Bacteria; phylum Verrucomicrobiota; class Verrucomicrobiia; order Verrucomicrobiales; family Akkermansiaceae; genus Akkermansia. Next base: position 12,461 of record JAFVIC010000107.1, read on the forward strand.
GCTCGAAGCCGAGGTTGCGGCAGCGGAGGTTGGCAAGGTAGCGGATGTAGGCGGTTATCATCTCGCTTGACAGGCCGGCGATGTCGTCGCCGATGACGTAGCAGCCCCAGGCAATTTCCTGCTCGGCACCTTCGCGAATCATGCTGCGGTATTCCTGCACCAGCTCCGGGGTGAAGAGTTCGGGCTGTTCGTTGCGCAGTTCGCGGATGATATTGCTGAAGAGCCAGAGGTGGGTGTTCTCGTCGCGGTTGATGTAGCGGATTTCCTGTGCGGAGCCGGGCATTTTGTTATTGCGACCGAGGTTGTAGAAGAACATGAAGCCGCTGTAGAAGTAGATGCCCTCCAGTATGTAGTTTGCCACCAGAGTGCGAGCGAATGCCTGTGGGGTGCGATTTTGCTGAAAGTCATTGTACAGGTTGCCGATGAAGGTGTTGCGCCGCAGGAGGTGCTCGTCCGTTCGCCATTGGTAGAGCACCTGCTGTCGCTGCTGGGGTTCGCAGATGGTGTCGAGCATGTAGCTGTAGCTCTGGCTATGCACGGCCTCTTGAAAGGCCTGAATACACAGGCAGAGGTTGATTTCGTTGGCGGTGACGTATTCTCCCACTGAGGGGAGGTTGGCGGTCTGTATGCTGTCGAGGAAGACGAGGAAGGAGAGGATTTTATCGTACGCACGGCGCTCAGCGGGCGTGAGTCGTGGGTAGTCCTTCACGTCGGCGGCGAGGTTGATTTCCTCGGGAATCCAGAAATTATTCATGGCCTGTCTGTACCACCGACTGACCCAAGCGTACTTCATGTTGTTGAAGTCGTTGAGGTTGGTGGTATTGCCGCCGATGATACGGCGGGCGTTGAGGTCGGTATCGCCCTGCGGGTTGAACAGGGGCTTGCGGGTTAACTGCTGCATGATTCGCATTCTTCGGTTTCGAGGCTTTGGGAACGGATGTAGTAGATGGTTTTCACCCCGCTTTCCCAGGCGAGGATGTAGAGGTTGAGGATTTGGCGCAGGCTGTAATCCTGCGTGATGTAGAGGTTCATGCTCTGGGCCTGGTCAATGTGGCGCTGGCGCAGGCCGGCGGCGCGCACGGACCACTGCTGGTCGATGTGGTGGGCGCTCTTGTAGTACCAGAGGGTTTGCAGGGAGAGGTCGGGGGCTACGCGGGGCAAGAGACCGTTCTTTTTTTCCTCCAGATAAAAGAGTTTCATGACGGGGTCGATGCCGGCGGTGGTTCCGGCGATGGTGCCGGTACTGCTGGTGGGTGCCACGGCCATGAGCCAGGCATTGCGCAGGCCGTGGGTGGCCACTTGCTGTTGCAGTTGCTGCCAGTGCGGGGCGGTATAGCCACGGCGGCGGAAGTATTCACCGCTCTGCCATTCGCTGCCTGTGAAGTGGCGGTAGGCGCCTTTCTGCGCTGCTATTTCACAGCTGGCTGCAATGGCGGCGTGGTTAATCTGCTCGAAGAGGGAGTCAGCAAGTTCCAGGTGCTCATCGCTTTCCCAGCGTATGCCGCGCTTGGCCAGCATGTGGTGGTAGCCGCTCACTCCCAGGCCGATGGGGCGGTAGGCGCGGTTGGTAACCTCGGCATAGGGCAGGGGGTAGAAGTTCAGGTCGATGACGTTGTCGAGCGCGCGCACGGCCGCACGGGTGATGGAGGCGAGCTCCTCTGCATTCGTGGTGTCGATTCGCCCGAGCGAGAGGCTGGCCAGGTTGCAGACCACGAAATCACCGGGGCGGGTGGTGGTGACCACCACGGTATCGCCGTCAACGGTTTGAATCTCGCGGCTGACGGTTTCGATGGCGCTCATATTCTGGGCGATTTCGGTGCAGAGATTACTGCAATAGATGGTGCCGGTGTGTTTGTTAGGGTTGGCGCGGTTGACCGGGTCGCGATTGAAGGCGAAGGGGGTGCCTGTCTCCACGGCGCTCTTGAGTATCAGGCGAATGATGTCTTTGATGGGCAGGCTGCGCTTGTGAATGCGTGGGTCGGCCACGCAGGAACGGTAGCGTTCTTCCCATTCCTCACCCCAGGAATCCTCGAGCGAGTAGCCTTTCACACAGCGGATTTCATGCGGGCACATCAGGTGCCACATGCCGTTGATGTTGTCGCGTGCCTGTTGCCAGAACAGGTCGGGGTAACACAGGGCGGGGAAAACATCGTGCGCCTTGAGCCTGTCGTCGCCATTGTTGGTGCGCAACCCCAGGAACTCAGGTAAATCGCGGTGCCAGGCATCCAGGTAGACCGCTACGGCACCCTGGCGGACCCCCAGCTGGTCAACGGCTACAGCGGTATCATTCGCGAGCTTAATCCACCGTATGACCCCACCTGCTGCCCCGGAGAACCCGCGTATGGCACTGCCGCATGCGCGAACCTTGCCGAAGTACAGCCCCATGCCGCCGCCATATTTGCTCACCTGCGCGAAGTTGTCGATGCTGCGGTAGATTCCCTCCAGGCTGTCCGGCACGGTGTCGATGAAACAGGAGGAGAGCTGGTGGAAGGGCTTGCGCGCATTTGCCAGGGTAGGGGTGGCCATGGTTACTTTCAGCGTGCTGAGCATGTCGTAAAACTGGCTTACCCAGTAGGCGCGGTTATCCGTCTCGTGCATGGCGAGGTGCAGGGCTATACCAAGGAACATCTCTTGCGGAGTCTCGGCTACGTCACCTTCGCGGGTACGGATGAGGTAGCGGCCGGTGAGCATTTCCAACCCGGAGTAATTGAGCAGCTTGTCGCGCTCCGGGCGCAGCAGCTGTTGGAATGTGTCTATTTCCTCCCGGCTGTAGCACTCGGTGATATAGCCGCCATACAATCCCTCTCGTGTAAGGTGCAGGAGCTTGTCATACAGGCTGTTCAGCGAGTGAGCGTGTTCGTAGTCTCTCACTTGTTCGTGGAAACTCAGCAGCCGTATGCGGGCGGCTATCATCTCCCACCCGGGGGCATCTCGCGTGGTGAGTTCGGCCGCCGCCCGGGTAAGTACGCCCAAGGCGGCAGCCCTTGCCATTCCCTGCCGGTAAAAATTGCGGAATTTGACAGTGAGTTGAGTAAGCGGGTAGAGCTCTGCGTCAAACTCTTGCTGTAACTCTTTGAGCAGCCTATCAAGCGCAGGGCAGTTGTTGAAATATACCAGCAGTGCTCCACGGGCGGCCCGAAGGTGGCGCCGCTCATTTCGGTAAACGATGAAACTTCTCGCTGCCTCGTAGTACCCGCCAACCATCAGCACCTCTTCAACCAAATCCTGTATGCGCTCAACGGCTACTGCCTGGCCATCACTTTTCAGGCGGGCTTCTACTTCTCTGGCCAGTTGCTCCGCAGCTGCGGCCTGTCCTACACTTTCGAACGCCAGCCTGATGACCCGCTCGATTTTCTCCCGATGGTATGGTGCCTCTACTCCGTTGCGCTTGCGTATGTTCATTCCCTTTATTTCCTATATGTGGTGTATGCTTAGGTATAATAACGCAATATTTGCTGATGTCAATCCTAAAATTAGAAAAATTCTAATTTTAGGATTGTTCTGTTTTGTCTTGCGGAGTATGGGCGCGTATGCTATACTTGGTTCAACCCCGAGATAACTACCATGATACGCCATTACATGTTACCTTTTGTCCTGATGCTCGCCGGTGCGGCCGGTGCTGCTGATATGCCTGAGCCGGAGCGTGCCTGTGTTGAGACATTGCTCTGTGATGAAGTGAAACCTGACGATGCCGCTCTTTTTGAGCGATACTTCGGCCGGGAGATGCAGCCTGTTGAGAAGGGGTGGGATTCTGCGGCTCTCACCGAATATTCCTCGTCATGGGGGTATAACGAAGCCCGCCGGCGCGTACTCAGGGAGAGCATACTGCAACTGGCGGAGGATGGCAGTACCCTGCGCCGATTGAGTTGTGTGCGGTTTGAGAATACCGATGGTCGGCGCGTGAATTATAAGGAATGCGTGCAGCGGGCGGTGGTGCCCTTTGTGTTCGTGAGCAATCTGGTGGATATTGTGGATTTTAACGATGAGCGCATTTATTTCGACATCGTGAAGTTCAATCCCGAAACTCGTCGGATAGAGGGAGTGGAGCAGAAGAGCTGGTCGCGCCGCGAGCTTTCCCTGGCGAAAGAAGCGCTTACAGAACAGGAACACGCGCTTTTTGCCGAGTTGTTCCCGGCCGGAAAACTGCGCCGTACCCCGCTGAGCTGGGATGCCGCCCGTCGTGTCATCTACACGGCCCGAGGTTGGGGGCGCGGCAACCGCTATGAACTGAAGGGGGTAATCAAGACGGTGGCTCCCGATGGTTCGGCCTGCCGCATAGCGCTCAAACCGTTGGAGCGTCGTGGGGATTTCAAGAGCACGTGGCAGAGTTCTGCCTATTCACCCAAGATGGTCGTACCCTTCGTTTTTGCTCAGTCGTCGGGGCAGTACCTGGTGGTGACGATTGAGCAATTTCATCCGCAGAGTGGTGATTACCTCGGCAACCGTATGCTGTACTATGATTTCCGCACTTTGTCCCCGATGATGGAAGAAGAATGTACCCTGAAAGCCAATCCCTGACAGGGCGGGCTGTATAAAAAACGAAAAGCCGCAGCGTCTCTGCTGCGGCTTTTCGTATAAACAGGTCTGTGTTTATCAGAACATCTTGGTGTCGTCACCGAAGGAGATGCCGATTTCCTTGGCAGCCTCGACGAGCTGGCTCTGGCTGTCCACCAGGTGCAGGGTACGCACAGCTTCTTCGATGGGCATGGAAACCATGTCCACACCGTGCAGGGCAACGGTTTCGCCGAACTTGCCCTCGTCGATGAGGTCGATGGCCTTGGCACCACAGCGCACGCCGAGCACGCGGTCGAAGGGAATGGGGCTGCCACCGCGCTGAATGTGACCGAGCACGCAGTAGCGGGTTTCGATACCGGTGATGGTTTCGAGCTTGGTGGAGAGGAAGGAGGCGATACCGCCCAGGCGAACCTCACCTTTGGTCTCTTCGTCGAGCGTGAGGAGCTTGCCGCCGATTTTGGCGCCTTCGCTCACCACGATGATGATTTCTCGCTGCCCGAGTGCCTTGAGCAACTCTACCTTACGCACGATTTCCTCGAGTTTGAACTCGATTTCAGGCATGAGAATGACGTCTGCACCACCGGCGATGCCGCCATAGAGGGCAATCCAGCCGGCGTGGCGGCCCATCACCTCCACTACCATCATGCGCTTGTGAGAATCAGCCGTAGTGCGCAGTCGGTCGAGGTTTTCACTCACCACTGATACTGCGGTCCAGAAACCGAAGGTGTAGTCGGTCGCACCGAGGTCGTTGTCGATGGTCTTGGGCACGCCCACGATGGGCAGGCCGATGGCGCGCAGTTCGTTGCCGATGGTCTGGGAGCCGTCACCGCCTACGACGATGAGAGCCTTGAGCCCCAGCCTGTCAACAGTAGCTTTACTGCGAGAGAGTACATCTTCGGCTATCTGCATGCGGCCGCCCACACCGCTTTTGACGGTGAAGTTGCCTTTGTTTACAGTGCCCAGAATGGTGCCGCCGCAAGAGCGCACGTTGTGGCAGTTCTCGGGGGTGAGGATTTTCCAGCGTTCGTTTTCGGGGGTGGAGAGCAGGCCCTCGAACCCATCGTAAAAACCGTAAACCTTCCAGCCGCGGGCGGTTGCAGCACCCACTGCACCTTCAATCACGGCGTTGAGACCGGGGCAGTCACCGCCGGCGTTAAGAATACCGATATTCATGGTTGTAAATGTTTAGTGTGGCAGAATGATGAATTTGGAATGATCTGTGAAATCGTTTGACCGCTGCCAGTCTTCCCAGGCACTCCAGCCATCGCGCAGCAGGCCGGTGGCTGTCTTGTAGCGCTGCTCAGAGCTGCGCTCACCGGCGACAACGACAAGCAAGCGTTGACCGTAGGTAGCGGGCTTGCCGGTACGCGGGTCGTTCATTTTGACCGAGGTGCGGGTACTCGTGGCAATCAGGCAGCTACCGGCTGTCTGTGAGCGGGCGGCCTTCACACCGTCTACGTTGTCGTAGGCGAGCATGCGGTTGGAGTTGGTGATGATGACCTGGCGAGCCTGTCCCCAGGCATCGGTGATGGTAGCGGTATGAGTTCTTTTGGAGCTAATCCCCTTGAATGCCGGTTTTTCGATGGCGTACATGCCCATGAGTGCCAGGTCGCGAGCCGAGGCCAGCGAAACAACGGCACCGTTGCTGCCCTTGAAGCGCGTGGCATTCATGCCGATGGCCGCGGCCATCTGATTCATCTGAGCGATGAATGCCCCTTCGGCATCCACCAGGCTCAGCGTGGCACCGCAGGCGTGTGCCAGCGTGGCGGCTGAGGCGCTGTCATCCCACATGATAGTGGAGTGCAGGGCGTCTCGCAGGGTGATTCTGTCACCCGGTCGCAGGCGCAACAGGTTGGTGGCCGGCCACTGGCAGGCAGCTGCCGGTACGATGAGCACGGTATCCATGCTGACGTTCTTTGACTTCACCCAGTCGAGCACGACAATGGCGTTGGCTACGTTGGCCAGCATGCCGATGGGGCGGCGCTCATTCGGGTTAGCTGCGTAGAGTATGCGGCCGGAGTTGGTTTCCATGGCTACATAACTGGGGCGCATATTGGCTGCTGTCGGGCCGGAGAACATCTGCGCGCACGAACTGAGCAGGGCAGCCCCTGCACAGGCTAAAACGGCAATTCTTGAGGTCAGTTTTTTCATCCCTTTATCTTAGTGGTCTTGCAGGGCTTTGCAGCGGGGGTCGCCGCAACCGGTTGTTCAGCAGGTTTGCTGCCGAATATATCTTCAGGGCGTCGGTCACCGAAGATGATACCGAGGTCGCGAGCCGTGCGTACAATCTGGCTGTCAGCCGTTACCATACGAGGCTTAGCGATGGCCTGAGAAATGGGTACGCTGTCCACATTGAGCCCGTTGAGCACAACGGTTCGGCCGAAGTTGCTCTGCTCAATGAGTTTCACGGCTTCTACGCCGAAACGAATGCCCAGAATTCGGTCGAACGGGCAGGGGCTGCCACCGCGCTGGGTATGGCCAAGCACACAGTAGCGGGTCTCAATACCGGTCATTTCCTCAAGCATCTTGGAAAGACGGTTACCAATGCCGCCCAGGCGCTCATCACCGTTGTCTTTGTTTCGCACGGTTACGAGTTTGCCGTTGAGCTTGGCACCTTCGGCCACGACTACGATGATTTCGCGCTGCCCCTTGGCTTTGCGGGCTTTCACGCAGTCGACCACATTCTGCAGGTCGAAGGGAATTTCGGGAATGAGCACGACATCCGCTGCGGAGGAAATGGCGCTATGAAGCGCAATCCAGCCGGACTGGTCGCCCATGACCTCGACCACCATCATACGCTGGTGAGCGTTGGCTGTGGTGCGTATGCGGTCAATGGATTCGCTCACAACGGAAACGGCGCTCTGGAAACCGAAGGTGTAGTCCGAGTCGGGGCAGAGATCGTTGTTAATGGTCTTGGGAATGGAGATAACGGGCAGGCCTTCTTCGGAGAGCAGGTTGGCCGTGCGGGCGGAACCGTTACCGCCGATAACAGCCAGAGCCTGCAGACCGAGAGCCGAGATGGTCTTGGTGGCTTTCGCCATAATCTCAGGCTCTACGCGGGGAATGCCCAGCTTGTTGATGACAACCTGGAAGTTGCCTGTGTTAGTTGTACCCAGAATGGTGCCGCCGTGGGAGCGGATTTTATGGGTTTTCATGGGGGTCAACATCTCGTAGCGGCGACCGCCTTCCACGGGGAGTAGGCCTTCAAAGCCATCGTGGAAGCCGATTACGCGCCACCCTCGGCTGTATGCAGCAGAGACGTACCCCTCAATAACTGCGTTGATGCCGGGGCAATCACCGCCTGAATTGAGTATACCGATAATCATATATTGTTAGTGTTTTGTCTGTTAATTGGAAGATGTGGCATCAGGTATGGCACCCAGGTAGCGGGCGCAGCACCAGAGGGCACGGGGATGGTGGAAGAAGGATTTCCACATGGAGCCTTTCAGCCCGTTGGTGGTGGTGCCGTCCTGATTGCAGTAGCCGAACCACTCGCCGTGCTCTTTGTCCTGCAGGTGCTCGAATGACCAGTCGTGAATCTTGCGGTGCCAGTCGGCGTATTTTTCATCGCCGGTCATAACGTAGGCCAGGCAGGTGCCGATGAGAGCCTCATCGTGCGGCCACCAGAACTTCATGTTGTGCCAGTATTCCTGCACGGGCTTGTTGTACACGTCGGTGTAGTAGAGCAGGCCGCCGTACTTCTTGTCCCAGCCGCGCTCAAGTGCCCAGTCAATCATTTTGCAGCCGATTTCGATGAGCTTCTTGTCGCCGCCGCGGTAGCGGGCCTCTTCCAGCACGAACCAGCCGCCCTCGATATCGTGGCCGGGGTTGAGCACGCGCTCGTCAAAGTGGTCGATGACGGAACCATCGGGGGCTACGTTTTCGAGCACAGCCTTAATATCCTCATGCAGGAAGAGTCGCTCCAAATCATCGATACAGCGATCAATCCAGGCGGTGTAGGTACCGCCCTCATCGCCCAGGTAGCGGCGCATTTCCTGTGCCGTGACCAGCATGATCATGCGGCAGCCCAGATTTTCGCCGGGGCGGTTGCCGGTGCCTTTGGGGGTCATCTTGCCCGGGGTGAAGAAAATGTCGGCATACACACCGAACCAGTTGCGGGCTCGCTCGGCGCTACGGGGATCGCCCGTGGCACCATAGTGAGCTGCCCAGGCGATGGCTGCGAAACATTCACTGTAGGCATAGCGGCGCATGCGGATGGGGGTGCCGTCTGCCGTTACGTGGAAGTAGAGGCGGTTGAGCTTGTGATCGGCGCACTTTTCTTCCAGGAAGGTGAGGGCGCTTTCTGCGTAGCGGAGCCAGTCCGGGTTTTTCTCAATACTGTTGTAGCAGGTCAGGAGCATCCAGGCCATGCGACCTTGAGCCCACACGTTCTTGTCGGTGTCCACCAGCTCACCATCGGCCGCATAGCAATGGTAGAGCCCCCCGTTCACTGTGTCCAGTGAACGGGGGAACCAGAACGGTACTACCTCTTTGAGCAGCTTGTCTTTGTAAAACTCGCCAAGTGCTTTCATTACCGTAATGGGGTAGAGTCTGTGTTATTTGTAGATAGCCCAATCGTAGAAACCGATAGCCTTCAGTTCGCTCTTGAGGGCATCGAGGGTGGCTTTGTCCTGCTTGCCCATGGGAAGGCGAGCCGGGCCGAAGTCCACGCCGGTCCATTCGCTCATGAGGTACTTGCAGCAGCCCATGTAGCCCTTGCCGGCGATGATGTTAATCATGGTGACGGAAAGCTGCTGCAGGCGGCGGGCCTCGGCCAGATCGCCGGCGTCTACTGCGGCCATGATGTCGTTGTAAAGCTTGGGAGCATAGTTGAAGGAAGAACCCACGCCGCCCTTGGCACCGGTGGCATAGGCGCCGAGGAACCACTCATCCACACCCCAGGGGATGTCGTACTTGCCGCCATCGTAGTTGAGGGCATCCATATACAGAGCGAGATCCGGGTTGGTGAACTTCACGCCCACGAAGGTGGGAATCTTTTTGGCGCAGGCCTCAATCACCTTGCAGGGGTTGAAACCGACGTGGGTCAGTACGGGAATGTCGTAGAAGTAAAAGGGCAGTTCGGGTGCGCCGGAGGCGGCCACGGCCAGGCTGTCCACCAGCAGGTCGATGTTGCCGGGCTTGAAGTAGCAGGGGGCATTGCTGGCGGTTGCTGTTGCACCACACTTCGCGGCATAAGCGGCCAGCTCGCGGCCGTCGTACACGCAGTTGCCGCCGGTATGAACCACTACATCGATACCGTACTTCTTGCCGGCCTCGCCCCAGGCGGCCATGTTCTCCTTGCGCTCGGTGAGCTGCATGTGGGCGGATTCACCGGTGGAACCGGTGATGAAGACTGACTTGATTCCCTGAGAGGCCAGGAACTTGGCCTGAGCGTCAACTGCATTGGGGTTGCAGGAGCCGTCGGCGTTCATGGGAGTGTGCGTAGCTGCGCAAAGCCCGTGGATTTTGAATGTCGTATTCATGTTGTTGAGAAGTGGGAGGGGTGACTATATCCCTGCCGATGTTTTACCCTTTTTTGGCGCCGTTTTCAAGATAAATCTGATGTTTGGGGGAAAATGATGTCTCTTTTTGCGCCGGAAAACTGTTTTTTGTGCGTATGAGGGGCTTTTTTTGTTGCAGCGGTCTGGTGTGTGTGCTAGACTAGCAGGCGATAAAATATCTCTCTACATACAGCCATGACCACAGATCATACCATTCGCGGCAAAAAAGTATTCGAAGATGAAATCGCAGCTCTGCAGGCTATCTGCGCGCGGCTTGATGATTCGTTTGTGCAGGCGGTCAATGCCATGCGCAAGGCAATTGAGACCGGTCACAAGATTATCGTGGTAGGTGTGGGTAAGAGTGGGCTTATCGGCAACAAGATTGCTGCTACTCTCACCTCTACCGGTGCGCCTTCGGTAGTGCTTGATTCCATGAATGCCATGCACGGTGATCTCGGTATTGTGCAGGATGGTGATGCCTGCATTGCTATGTCTTTCTCGGGTGAGACTTCTGAGCTGCTTACGCTCATGCCCTTCCTGAAGCGCTTTGATATGACCATCATCAGCATGACCGGTAAGTGTTCTTCGACTCTTGCTGAACTTTCGGATGTGGTGCTTGATACCGCAGTGGAGCGCGAAGCTGACCCGCTGAATCTGGCTCCCACTTCGTCATCCACCGCCATGTTGGTGATGGGGGATGCCCTGGCCATGGCTCTGCTGGAGGCTCGCAATTTCACCAAGGAGGACTTTGCCCGCAGTCACCCCGGTGGTTCGCTGGGGCGCGCTCTGCTGATGCGTATTGCTGACATCATGCGTAAGGAGTTCGCCAGCTGCCCGGAAAGTGCTACGGTGGCAGACTGCATTATCGCCATGACAAGAGCTCGTGCCGGTGCCTGTGTGCTCACGCACGATGACGGCACCCTGGCCGGTGTATTTACGCATGGTGACTTTGCCCGAGCCTACCAGGCTGACCCCGCATGCGGTTCTCAGCCCGTGGCTGCTCTGATGACGAAGAACCCTGTGTTTGTAGAGGCTGACAAGCTGGCTATCACCGCAGTGAAGACCCTGCGCGACCGCCGTATCGACGACCTCGTGGTGCTTGACGCCGATCACAAGCCCGTGGGCCTCATCGATACTCAGGATTTGGTGCGACTCAAGCTGATTTGAGCCGGAAATGCAAAAAAATTAACGTAAAACGCACTTTAGGCTTGCAATTTGTTCAAAAAAGGTGCATTCTTTGCCGACGCTTTTTGCGAAAGCAAGATATCTTACTAAAATACAAGTTATGAGAAAGTACGACGCACTGATCGTTTTTAACATGAAGGGTTCCGCCACCCTCGATGAGCTGACCGCAGACATCAAGGCTCAGCTTGAGGCCGCCGGCGCCAAGGTTACTGAGGTTACCAATGTGGGCCGTCGCGAGTTCGCCTACGAGTCTCAGCACCTGAGCCATGGCCAGTACATGCTCTTCGCCTTCGAGGCCGAGCCCACTGTCATCCGCACCGTTCGCGAGGCTCTCGCCATCGACGATCGCGTACACTACCAGTACTACCGCGCCAAGTAAGCAATACTGCTCACTTGCTGCACGCATAAAGCTTGTTATTTGCCGACAGGTTTTCCCGGAGAGCGGGAGAACCTGTCGGTTTTGTACGTCAGGCATGACACGTAACTGGGGTGGAAGTCCCCAATGAGCCGCTGACAGGGCGGAATCAAATAGCCAAAGGCAACTGCGTCACAGTAATGTGGGGTGGGAAGGAAGCCGGAGGCGAAACACAGACAGGATGAACA
>JAFVIC010000108.1 GCA_017477935.1 Akkermansia sp.
GGAGGCTTTTTGAAAAAAGCCCCCCAGGCCCCGCAAAAACTTTCAAAATTTTTTCGGCTTAGGGTGACGAAGCGCACAGGCCGCACATACGCATCAATTGGCAGCTGTCCTTCGGACAGCGACCGGTCACCTTGATAGAATACTTAACAAATTTAGCAAAACCCCAATGACCCAAAGGTTTTTGGAGAGGGGGTTCGGGGGAGCCCCTCAGAGAATGCCGAAGGCATTCTCCCAAGGAACAGACCACAGGTCAGTTCAGTTTTGCAAAAAGGGGCTCCCCCGAGAAAGGCCAATCCATGAAACTACGCTTTCAAATTAAAGGTATGACCTGCGCGTCCTGTTCGGCGCATGTTGAGCATGCGGCGTGCGGGGTAGCGGGGGTGCGCGAGGTGAGCGTTTCGCTGCTCACCGACTCGCTGTCGCTCGCCTGTGACGATGCGGATGCGGCGCGTGTGCGGCGCGAGATTGTGGCCGCAGTCAAGCGGGCGGGCTATGCGGCCTCACCCGAGGGCGAGCAGCCTGCCGCCCCGGCCGAGCGGCAGGAGGAGAATCCGCTGCCGACGCTGATCGCCTCGATTGTGCTCACGCTCCTGCTGATGACCGTCTCGATGGGCCCGATGCTCGGGTTTGAACTCCCCTTCCTTGCCGGTGCCGAGCGTGCCATTCCCTACGCATTTACGCAGCTGCTCTTGACCCTGCCCGTCCTTTATCTCAACCGGAAATTCTTCCGCTCGGGGGCGGCCGCCCTCCTCCGCCGCGCGCCCAACATGGACTCGCTGGTGGCCATCGGCGCGGCTGCTTCGGTGGGCTATGGCATCTTCGCCATCTACGCCATCGGCTACGCGCAGGGCGCGGGCGACACCGAGGCTGTGCACCACTGGCTGCATTCGCTCTACTTTGAGTCGGCGGCTTCCATTCTGACGCTGGTGTCGTTGGGCAAATTCCTTGAGCATCGCGCCCGCCGCCGCTCGGCCGACGCTGTCCGCGCGCTGGCCGCGCTCTCGCCCGACACCGCGTGGGTCGAGCGCGAGGGCGAGTGGGTTGAGCTTCCGGTGGCCGAGATTGCGGTCGGTGACCGCGTCCGGGTGCGCGCCGGTGAGCTGATTCCGGTTGACGGCGTCATTGCTGAGGGAGCCTGTGCGGTCGATGAGTCTGCGCTCTCGGGCGAGTCGATGCCGGTCGATCACGCGCCGGGCGACCGCCTCTCGGCCGCCTGCACGGTGGTGGACGGCGCGGCCGTCTTCGTGGCTGACCGCGTGGGCAGCGACACCTCGCTTGCCCGCATCCTGCGCCTGCTTGAGGACGCGGCCGCGTCCAAGGCGCCCATCGCCCGCCTGGCTGACCGCATCAGCCGGGTTTTCGTGCCGATCGTGATCGCCATTTCGGCTTCTGCCGATTGGTTTCAATCGGCATTTTTAATTGTCAAGGTGCCACGGAATTATTCTTTTTGGATAGCCTTTTTTCAGCTTCCGTCACTATCTCGAATAGATCGCCCATCTTTACAGCGGTACGACCTTCATCGTAGATATGTAAAATCCCGTCAAGAAATCGTTTCATATCTTCGATAGGTAATTCCATTTCGTTGCGATATACCTTTTCGGTAATCGTTCCCGACTCGATAGCGTATCGCATAAGCGACTGCTTCAAGCCTTCATCGTTTGCCACACGGTCAACCTCTGTCATAGCATCGGCAAAGTGGTGGCAAAGCACAGAGTATAAATCAATTATCTTTCCGAGAAATGTAGTGAGCATCTGTTGGTGCGGCTCGCCCTTTACGGTAGAGGACACCGTATCAAGATATTTCTTGATGTGCTGCTCAATGTCTTTTTGGCAGAGTGTATAGCTGTCATATTCCTTATCGTCGGAAAGACCTGTCAGCCATTCGGGAGTGGTAAGAAGTGCTTCGGCAAGACCGTTGATAATCATTGTTCGCTTCGGATCAACGCCGTCAGCTTCATACCTTTGAATGGTGGACTTGTTCACGCCGATCCCAGTTGCTCCAATAGTGCCCCGGGGCCTGCCACCACTTTCCACTATTCTCCCACGTACCGTTACGGCCACGGAGGAA
>JAFVIC010000109.1 GCA_017477935.1 Akkermansia sp.
ATCCAGCAGAGCGGCCTGCATGGGAGCTGTTTCAGGCTGGGCCTGCGGGTTGACGTAGAAGAGGGAGTCACTGAGCAGGGCAGCACCGGCTGCACCGTTCTCGGTGGTGGGACGTACGGCCTCCTCCACGTAGTCGGCGTTGCGGTCAGCAACAATCTGGCCATTCTCCAGGCGTGCGTTCTCGAAGTACTTGTTGAGAGCAGCACCGATGAGGGTTACCTTGGCGGTGCCGTTAGTGGCGTCGAGGTCAGCGATGGTGTTCACGTACGGCGTGATGCCGGCGATGACGGTGGCGGAGTCCGCCTGTGTGATGTTGATGGCGGTGTCGTTAAGTGTCACATCACCGCTGTAGATGGAAGCAGCCAGATTATCGCTCTGCACATCGAAGTTCACGCTACCGCCCTTTACGTTACCTGCGAGGGCTACGCCCTGGCCTGCTACGTTGATAGCGGTGTTGCTTACGTTCAGAGTGGCGGCGGCATCATCACCCATATTCAGGGTGGCCACCTTGCCGCTGATGTTGGCATTCACACCCGTCAGGGCCAGAGTACCGGCATAGCCGCTCTGAGCCGTAGTGATGGTGGCGGAATCCGTGTCGGAGGCATCACCGCTGATGGTCAGGCCGGCTGCGGCATCAGCTGCAGTCAGAGAGTTCAGGGTGACGGTGTCAGCCTCGGTGCCGGTCAGATCCAGAGCCTGAGTGCCGGTCACGACGACGGTCTTCACCTTGTCCAGAATGTCACCGCTTACGAGCTTGCCATTGGCGTCAAGCACGGTCAGACCGGCTTCCGTCATGTTGTGGGCACCATCCAGGTTCCATACGCTCAGCTCATCGGGAAGTTCCACGATGGACATGTAGAGGTCAGATGTGGTGCCGTCAGCCGTAGCCACACCGCTTGTGGCGGTATCACTGAAGGTCACGTAGGTGTTGTTCTTCAGGAGAGCCTGCATGTAATCGCTCTGAACCTCGGGCAGGTAGGCATCGTATACGCCGTCAGCGTTGTAGCCGTAGTTGCTCAGGTCAAGATTATCAGCGATGGTGCCGTTCATCGGGGTGTCCAGCTCGAAGATGTGATAGCTGCCGCTTGTCACGGTGCCATCTTCCACATCACTGAGGATAAGCTTCACGGTGTCGCCGGTCTTGGCAGTGAGGCTGCTCATGTGCAGGCGGGTGGTGCCTTCAGTGAGGCCGTCAATCACGAGCGTGTCTGCCTGTACGTCGCCCATCTGATAAGCATCGCCGTCATAACCGAGTGCCTTCTCTGTGATGGTCAGCTTAGTAGCGATGATGTCACCGGCGGTGGCACCTTCTGCCTGAGCACCATCCAGAGTGGTATCAGCCACGGTGAGTGTACCGAGGTTGTTGAGCTCGCCGGTGAAGGTGGTGGCATCCGTAATGGAGAGGGAACCACCCACGCCCACGTTCACAGCACCGCTGCCGTTCAGTGTGCCGATGTTCAGGTTGCCGCCGGTGAGCGTGCCATCTGCAGCCACAGTGCCAACGGAGAGTGTGCCGTTGTTAGCAAGGGTGCCGATGTTGACGGTGGTATCTGCGGAGCCATTGGCAGTGAAGATGCCATCGTTGGTGAGCGTGTCAATATCAACATCACCGCCCACGGTTACATTGCCGCCGAATGCCAGCGTCATGTTCGTGGCTTCCAAATCACCTGCTACGTTCAGCTCAGTGCCTTCGCCTACAGTCAGGGTGCCCATGGTCGAGCCATCGCTCATCAGCAGGTCACCGCCGATGTTTGCTGTGCTGCCGGTGCCTTCCAGCGTCAGGCTGCCGCCCTTGCTGTCCACATTACCGGCCACATCCAGAAGGCTGCCGCCCTGTACCGTGATGGAGCCGCCGGTGGTGTTATCCACATTGCCGGTTACAGTCAGGGTAGCGGCAGTATCAGCCGTGCCGATGATGATGGTGCCGCTGCTGTTATTCAGGTCACCGGGGATGGGATCAGAGCCGAGGCCGATGCCGAGATTATCAGAAGCACCGATGGTAGCGCTGCCGCTTTCAATAGCGAATGTGCCAGTGTTCACCATAGCACCGGCGGTGAGGGTGGTGTCATCACCGCTCAGGGTAAGCTCGTTGTCGTTGTAGAGCGTGCCGTTCACCTGAGTGGAGCCACCACTGAGGGAAATCTCACCGGTGGTGTTATTCACGTCACCCAGAACAATCAGGCTGCCGTCCGTTTGTTCGTATGTGCCGATGTTGCCGAGGTCACCATTCACGCCGATGAGGCCGGAGTTGATGATGGTGCCGCTGTTGATGATTCCGGGAGCTTCTTCCGGAGCCATCATGCTATTGCCAATCTGCAGGCCGCCACCATTAGAGGCGCTGTTGGTGATGGTGCCGGTGTTGATGAGGTCGCCGCCGGTCACGCTTACCAGAGTCGGATTGCCATTCGCGTTGCTGATGTTCAAATCACCAGCGTTGTTCAGGCCATACTGGGAGATGAGAGCATTCTGTACAACAGAGAGGGTTGCTCCTTCCACTACCTCTGTGCGGCCGTTCACGGTGGTTTCTACGCCCAGTTCCAGAGAACCGCTGTTCACAGAAAGGTTCTTGGCAAGTGTGATTGAAGCAGCATCATCCCCGGCCACGAGGGAGTAAGCAGTTGTGGTTGCCTCGGGAATGAGTTCAACTGTCAGGTTATCCACTGCTACACCACCCTGGACAATGACCTCACTGCAGCCGCTGCCGTCAAATACAACGGATTCGGTGCTAGTCGGTACAGAGCCGGTATTCCAGCTGTCACCGTCGCCCCAGACGTTGTTGTCCTCGGTGCCGGCCCACTTCAGGCCGTTGGCCTTAGAGGTGATAGTCAGGGCAGTGCCATCCCAGCTCCAGTTGTAGCGGTACTGGCCATCCGCACTGTCATAGCCATGTGCGCCGTCTGCTCCGTTAAGCAGAACTTCGTTGCCGGCAAGGTCTGTCACATTCAGCAGGGTCAGGCTCTTCTCGCCAGACTGGGAAATCTGGGAAAGAAGTACGCTGTCGCTGATGATGAGGTTCAGGTTGCTTGCAAGGGTCCCGGCTGTAATCTGGGAAGCAGCAAGCTTGTTAAGCGTGATACCGCCTGCGATATCCAGAGTACTTGCGGTCAGCGTGCTGGCCACCTCAGTGGTGCCAAGGGTCAGGCCTCCGGTCAGTACGATGTCGCCAGCCTCGTTAACAGCTCCCTGCAGGGCCATATTGGTGCCGGTAAGAGAGCCGGTGCCGCTCAGCTGGCCGGAGAGGGTTACGTCAGAAGCGAACGTCATGCCGCCGTTATTGGTGATGCCTTCGCTTACAGCCAAGGAGCCGTTGAAGCTTGTAGCCTGATTCACCACGAGGAAGTCCACGTCCACATCACCATTCATCGTGTAGGTGGCGGAGGTGTCATCACCGATATTGAGCGTGCTCTTGCAGTTCTCCACATTGCCTGCGTTCACCACGTCAGCATTGATGGTGGTGGCAGCGCCGGCAAAGATGATGTGCAGGGAGCGGTTATAAGCACCGGCATTGATGAAGGCACCATCCCAGCCGCTGACGTCACCGGTGAACTTGTAATTCACCTGTCTGTTCAGGTTGGCGCTGTCGGGATGGCACAGGAACTTGATGTCGCCGCTGCCGGTGATATCACCGCTGAGTACGGCATAGCGCTGAGGGGTGCCCACATCATCGCTATTCAAGTTGTTGATAGAGATGGCGGCGGTATCGTTTGCTCCATTCACGAGATGGAGGTTGACGATGGTTTCAGCGGTGTTGAAGTGACCGGTGACGGCTGTTACCTCCACGGTGCTGTTCGCATTGCCAAGGGCATTGAGCAGAGAAGTCATATCACCAGCGGAGCTGATATTACTAATCTGCACCGTACCGGTCCAATCGCCCAGCACAACACCATTACCCAGAGTGCCTACACCATCTGCCAGAGCATAAGTACCCTGACCATGCAGCTTCAGTTGGTGTGTAGCGTCAGAGGTGACACTCGCAGCATTCAGAGTTACACCGCTGCCGATATCAACGATGGACTGACCTTCCTTAGCCACCTCAATCTTCACGTCACCAAGAGCGGTATTCAGATTCAGGCCATTGCCGTTGAGCACAATAGCCGTCAGCTGCTCGCCGTCACCATTGGTCTTGGAGATATCAGAGTAATTTTCAGCTGTACTGTTGATGAAGTACTTAGTACCCCAGTCCGTACCGGTTACGGTTACAATACCATTAGCGTAGCTTACGTTTTCAGCAGAACCGTCGACAGTCCATGAGGTCACCCCTGTAGCAGTCAGCTTAGTGGCATCGGTAGCCACGGTGAAGGCCGTGTTGGTACGGCTGTAACCATTGCCGATGCCGGAGCTGTAAACTATGGGGTAAGTGGTGGTCTCATAACCATCGGAGGTGATGTCAATCGCACCTGTCAGCACCAGATTGCCGCTGGCGTTATCAACCGTGGCAGTCAGCGTAGCGCCGTTGAGGGTGATGGCACCTGCGCCGGTCTCGATGGTAGCGCCGCCGATAGTGGCACCGGTGATGCTCCAAGAGTTGTCAGCCGTCTTCAGTGTACCGCCGGTGATGGTGGTGCCGATGACGCTTGCGATGCCGTCCGTGCCGGTGAGTTCGAGCGTACCGCCGGAGATAGTCAGGGTGTTCAGGCCTGCTTCATCCGGTGTGGAAGCGCCATTGGTAATCTTAGAGGCGGTTACAGTGCCGCCTTCAATGACGAGGTGACCGGCGTGTCCTCTGGTGCTGTGGCCGAGGCTGATGGAGCTGGCGCTCATTGCGCCGCCCTCCTGTACCTTAACGGTGGCAGCGGATTCCATGCGGAGTTCACCCTCCACGGTAAAGCCCTTAGTTACCAGCAGGGTCTCGTTCACGTTACCGCCGCCGTGGATGGCGACGCTGTTAGTGAACTCATAGTTCACGTTGGTCGTGACCTCGGTGCCGTCAATGCTAGCGAGGCGCAGTTCTGAGTTGTCACCCAGAGATGCACTGCCTGCGAGCTTCACGGTGCCTTCACCGCTCACCTTGTCCTGAAGAGCCTTGAAGTTTGCGTTCAGTTTGGTATCACCATAAGCCGTCAGATCAAGCACGCCATCCACCTCAGCAGAGGTAAGGCCGTCTACCTGCAGTGTGTTGTTGCCGAAGATAGCTGTACCGGCACCAATCTCAAGCACTTCGGTGCTGATGGTGCCGCCTTCGAAGGTGTAGGACATGCCCTCACCGCCGGCAATGCTTACGCTGGCAGCATCGACAGCGCCTACTACGGTCACGGTTTCATCAGCAGCCAGAGCGCCGAAGATGGCGTTGTCACCGTTGTTGAACGCATCCTCAGCGGTAGCGCCGAACTGCTCACCATTTTCCCAAGTGCTGTTAGCGGCATCCCACACGCGCTGCTCGCTGACGAGCAGGGTCAGAATGAGATTACCATCTTCCAGACGTACGCTGTGGCCAGCAAGATTTGTCTCGCCGTTGATGGAGGCAAAGAGGCTGCTTGCGGCAACGGTATCGGTAATATCAGTAGAGGAAATGCCGGAAAGCAGCAGGTATTCGCCCGTGTAGTACTTCTCGACCGTCAGAGCCAGATCGGAGCCTAAGGTCAGCGCTCCGTTCAGCGCAATGCTGCCGGCGCTTACGTCAAGGCCCACACCGTTAGCCAGTGTCAGTGCGCCGCCCAGAGAGGTGGCGCCGGCTGTAGCCAATGTACCGGCCTCTACGGACAGGCCTCCGCTCACTGCGTTAACGCTACCACCCAGAGTCAGGGTGCCGGTGCCAAGCTTGGTGACGGCATCAGCAGCGCTCAGTGCGCCGATGCTGACACTGTCAGAGCCGGAAACGGTGATGGTATCAAAGTCCGCGATACTTACTGCGCTGCGATCCTGAGTGCCGGTGAAGGCAAGGGTGCGGTCGCCGGTTACGGTGGAGGTACCGGCTGTGCTCTGGTAACCACCGGAAATCACCTGATTAGTACCGGTGAAAGATACGCTGGCATCAAGCTGCACCGTGGTGGAGGCGGAGCTGAGGGCAGTGGAGCCTGCCTGATAACCGCCGGCATAGACGCTACCGGTGATTTCACCACCCTGAAGGTCTACGGAGATGTTACCCTGCTGCACTGTGCTGTCAGCCTTGTTACGTAAAATGTAGGAGCCGCCGTATATGGTGCCTACCTTGCCGCCGGTGAGGGTGATGTTCGTATCACCTGTAGCGGCAGTGAGGGCGGCAGTGCCAGTGCCGTTGACATAGTGTCCGCCGATGAGATTACCTGCCAGTGTGCCACCGCTGATGGTGATATTGGCATCGCCCATGCTCAGATTGGCAGCGCCGGTGCCTACATAAGAACCGGTAATGATGTTCTGGCTGAAGGTACCGCCATTGATGGCCACAGTAGAATTACCCACGGTGCTGTTACCGCCATTGGTCAGGTAGTTACCGCCGTAGATGGCGCCATTAAATGTGCCATTGTCGATGGTAATGCCGGTGGCTCCAATGGTATGCGATGTGTTGGCGCTTGCAGCGCGGGAACCGGCGGTAATCTCAGCACCGAACGTACCATTCTTAATGGTGATATTGGCGGAGCCGATGTTGGTGTTACCCTGATCGCTCCAGTTACCGCCCACTATCTTCCTGCCATCAGCCATGGAGAGGCCGGCAAGATCAACGGTGATATTCGTGCTGCCGGTAACGGTCTGTGTGGTGCCGCGGTTATTGTAGTGACCGCCCACGATGTGTTTGCCGAAGGCGGTGGTAGAGCCACTGTAGGAGCTCAAATCAACGGTGATGTTGGTGCTGCCGTTAATAGTCTGACCGGTGCTGGCGTTGGTTCCCCAAGCATAGCCGCCGATAATCATATCGTTGGGCACATTCATCTGGCCACCTGTAGTAAGTGAGCCGGTGTTTGTGTTGAGAGCGGTATAGACGAAGATGTTGGTAGAGCCGGTCTGGGTGGCGCTGTTGTTATGAGCAACTACGCCGGAGCCGACGATGGCCCCTGTCACATCACCGCTGAACACGGAGATGTAGCTGCTACCATTGAACTGAGCGCCTTGACCGTCCTTGTGAATACCACCGATGATGTAGCCCACCGTGGCGCCATCAACAACGATATGAGAATTGCCGTTGAAGTCAGCACGGGTGCCGCTATTATGGTTATTCGCGTAGGTGCCGCCAACGATAGCCTGATAGGTGCCCTCGCTGGCATTAATCCATGTGTCACCGGTGAAGGGGGCTTCAATGGCGCCACCATATACCATGGCATTGGCATTGCCTCCCGTCAGAGAGCCGGAGCCGCCCAAGGCAACCTCTGTAGCGTTTGCAGGGATGGCTACTTCTGCAATGGTATCCGGTGCACCGGCGATGCCGACGGCGCCCCAGTTCATGTCCCAATCTGTGTGGAGGGCCGTTGACGTCTGCAGGAACCAGTTGCCATCCACGGAAGTAAGGGAGTATTCACCAGACTTAAGGCCGGCTACCTGAAGCAGGCTTGCGTCCGTCGTGTCGGAGATACCCAAGTTGATGCCGCTTGCTAAATCGTCAGCGGAAAGGGCAAAGAGGTCGATGCTGATAGCGCTTGTCAGCTCACCCAAGGAGATAACATTCTTGGTGATATCCGTGTAGGAGAGCAGGAGATTGTTATCCAGAGCTACGGCGGTGCCAAGGTCCAGAGTACCCTCATAGTTCATGGAGAGAATACCCTTGAGGGTAGCTGCTCCGGTCACAATCATGCTGCCCCCGCCGGTCTTGCTGAAGTCCTGCAAGGTAACATCGCAATCCAGAGTGAGGATATTATCTGCGGCCTGAGATACAGCGCCGATGATGATTTCGCGGGTGGTGGTATTGGTGATGGTGCCGTTGTAATCCACCACGGTGTTGAAGCCGGCACCGCCAACATCATTACCACCCGTAATAGCCAGATTACCTGCACCGGTCAGCTCGTTGAAATTAAGTGCACCATTCCATGTGTACTCGATGGTGGAATCTGCCTGTACCGTGAGGGACTTGAAGGTTGAACCATGATTCTGAGACTGGTCTTCCATGTACAGTCTGCCGCCGTTGAGTACGATGCCTACACTGCTGCAATCCGTGGAGCTGTGGTTAATCTGGAAGGTGCTGCCGACATTGATGGTGATGCTTTCGCAGGCCAGTGCGTTGGTGCCGCTGTCAGAGGAGTTACCGCCCCAGCGTACGGTGCCGCCGTTAATGATGATGCCCGCATTGGTTACATTACCATCAAGGCGCAGCGTGCCGCTGCCGGTCTTGGTGAGAACTTCGCCGCTCAGGATGCCGCCCACAACAATTACACCGCTGTCAACTTGTACTGTGGAGTCCGTGGCGATATTAACGTTGCTGACAGAGATGTCACCCTGTCCATTATTGCGCAGAAGAGCAGCGTTGATTACGTTGCCATCAGAGGTCCAGCCGCCGTTGCCGTTAAGGGTGAGGGTGCCGATTCTGGCGTTTCCGCCGAGACGAAGACCAGCGCCGTCTTCCACGGTGATGTCACCCACGGTCTGAGAGCTGGAGGTCAGGTACAGTGAGCCACTGGCTACAGTGACGGCCATCTCCACTTTATTGGCGCCGGTCTGAGGCAGTTCGTTTATTTGCCACTGCTTTTCGCTACCGCCATCCAGTACGAGAGTAGCATCAGCACCGGCCTGAACACTAGCAGCCGTGAACTCGGTGCCGGTAAGAGTGAGAGTGCCATCAAGTGTGAGGCGGCCAGTTGTCAGGGAGCCTTCACCGCTGACGATGAGATTCGTGCCGCTCTCGATGGTAATCATCTGAGCGGAGATAGCCTCGGTAACATTGGCATTGACATCCCCCTTGGAGGCGTCAAAGATGACCATAGCACTCGGATTATAGGTGCCACCGCTAAACTCCGTATCCGCAGCCCATGTGAGGTCGCCACCCAGCCAGTGGAGCTCCGAGCTCTGAATAAGGGCACCGCTAGTATTCAACAGCCAAGTATCGGATTGTCCCTTAATGGTTACAGCCTGGGGCGTAATGCTGCCATTCTCAGTAAGGGTGAAGAGCTGGTAGGTGCTATCGCCGGTCCATGCATCGAGGTCCAGAACGGTATTAGCACCCAGAGTGAGCGCACCATCAAGTGTTACGGTATCAGTGATGGCGATTTCACCTTCCAGAATGTTGTTGCCCAGAAGGGTTACACCGCTACCAAGTACCAAGGTGGAAGCTTCCGTCAAGTGAATGTTTTTGCCTACAGCGCTGGCACCAATGCTGAGAGTACCTTCCTGCACGGTGATGGTGCCGGTGGATTGCAGTGTGCCGGTGACAGCCAGAACGCCGGCTCCGGTTTTCAGAATACTGCCGTCATTATTAGTAGTAGAATTAATGGTCAGCGTGCCATCCTGCACATTGAAGGTAGTAGTGCCACCGCCGCGAAGGCGAAGAGGGGAGACAATGGAGCTGTTACCGCTGGAGGTGACGGTGGCGCCGTTCTCGTAGAAGTCCAAGCCGCCGTATGAATCACCGTCACCAATCACGGTACCATTGTTCAGCACAAGGCTGACGGCCTTGTTAAAGGATTGGCGATTGTTGCCGATGTTCAGCGTGCCACCGTCTATGGTGATGAGCTGAGCGCCAGCGTTATTGTAGTCGAAAATGTCACCGTTGAGTGTATTAAGAGTGCCCTGTACAGTTACAGTGCTGTGAAGAGGACGATCTCCGGAGATATTCATAACGCTGCCGGAGGCGATGGTGATGGCGTGATTGTAAAGGGCGCTGCCGGACTGGTTGAATGTGGTATTGCCATCGATGACGATGGAACCACCGTTGATGCTTGTGGTGCCGATGCTGTCAGCTAGGGTGGTCTCGCCGCCGGTGGCAATCGTCAGAACGCTCCCTGAGCCCATGGTAACAGTACCGAGTGCGTTGCCGGTGGTGGCAAGACGAAGAGTTGCGCCGGCACCTACTGAAATAGTTTCGGTCGAAAGAGCATATTCACCGCTGATGCTTACGACTATGCCATCAGCTACAGATACGCTTCTGGGCGTCACATCGGAGGTCAGGGTTACCGTGGCATCTGCCGTGGTGAATGAAACCGGTGCACCATTGGCAAAGTTAACGGAATTGGAGAATGCGGTGTCGACACCCCATGAAAGGTCGCCACCATTCCACTCACAGGCAAGAACAGCCGCTGTAGAATATACTACGCTGTATTCACCATTTTCATCTATGGCGAGGTAATACATGCCACCGTACTGCGTGTAATTATCCTCCGTAATCTCTTTGTTGGTGCGAGTCCACCCCTCGCCGATATCAAGGGTGAGGGCGCTCAGCGTTACATTCTTGGCGGTAAGACCAAGCTTTTGAGTGCCCATTGAGTTGGCCGCAATGTCATTCAGCACGGTCTTGACGGTGATAGGTCCGCTGAGCGTGAATGCTGAGTCTGCCGTGAAGTTCATTACGGCAGTCGGAGCATTCAGGTTCACCGCCATGGCGCCGTTGCCTTTTCCTGCTGTAAGTTTCAGGGTGAAGGAGCTGTTCGCACCGATGTTGATCGTGCTTGCCTCGAAGTGGCCGTTGTTGTGAACGAGGTTCAGGTGAGAGCCGTTGTTAACATTGATAACAGTGGTGCCTTGGAATTTATTAATGGCACCGTAGACGGTGGCGCCGTTGTTGAGGTCGTACTTCGGATTCCAGCCTTCCAGCAGCAATGCGCGGTCTGCATCACTACCGAAGGTGACGGCACCATCCACAACGATGGTATCCCACATATTGGAATTCGGCGTACCGGGGCCGGAGCCGGCAAATGTGGCGTCTCCGATGTTCCAATTCGCAGCGTTGTTCCAGTCTGTTGCTGTTTTATTGCCGGTACCGCCAGTCCAAGTGTAATCAGCCTGGGCCTGTGGCGCCACGAATGCCGCTGTCATGGTGCCGCCGACGATGACGCCGGTGCCCACTGTGGTTGCAAAGCCGCTAACGACTGCAAAGCAGGCGAGAACGGCACTTCTGAGTCCCTTGGGGAGATGCAGTTTCATAATATTGAGGTGTAAGAATAAAAGACTACGCAGGATGTATATAGGTATAATCCTCGATTAAACTACCATCCCATGCTATCAAAGCAGCCTTGGAAGTCAAGAAAAAAAAGGGTGTATAGAGCTATTTTATTTTAATGTTAGTGATTAGTTGTAAAATTCTGAGCAAGCAGGTAAATGCAGAAAGCCCGGGCTGCTGAGTAAGCAGCCCGGGCTTGGGTTTTACACTGTCAGGGGAAGCATCAGAAGTTGATGCGGTAGCCCACGGTGCCGTTCACGTTCGTGTAACCGCTGCGCAGCTCCACGGAGCCGTCCACGAAGATGGAGCCGTCATCATCACCCACGGGGATGGTCAGGCCGG
>JAFVIC010000110.1 GCA_017477935.1 Akkermansia sp.
CCCGCCATCCGGCGGGGCTCCGATATGTTTTTCTCCGGTTACCGGAGACTTCGCTGCTAACGCAGCTCCGGCTCCGGCTATTGTCTGTCGTCCTACGGACTCAAAATTACGCTCTCTATCGCTCGCCCTCACTTCGCCAAATTGCCATTTGGCGAAGTCCGGAATTAGCCCCGCGAGGGGCGGCAGATAGTAACCGGTGGTGGAGCTGCGTCAGCAGCGAAACCACCGGGAAGAATGAAAAAAAACGAGAGCCCCGACGCGGTACGCGGAGGGCCGACAGACGACCGAGGCTCAATCCCATGCGGCGGCCTTCTGTCGACCCGCCATCCGGCGGGGCTCCAATATGTTTTTCACTTGCTACCGGAAACTTCGCTGCTGACGCAGCTCCGGCTATTGTCTGTCGTCCTACGGACTCAAAATTCCGCTCTCTATCGCTCGCCCTCACTTCGCCAAATTGCCATTTGGCGAAGTCCGGCAATTTACCGGATATGATACAGCATTACCAGCGAATCTGAAACAGCCCCCCTCAACCCGGTACCCCGTTGGTTCAAGGTTGACAAATACCCCGAATATGGTAGTATGATGGTCGAGATGACAACGGCGGAACTGGTAGTGAATTATCTGCACACCCTGCAAGAAGGGGGTGTGCAGCAGCTGCCTGTCGACGAAAGCGCACGCGCCATTCTGCGCGAGTGGATGCTCGCTGCACGTCGAGGTGTGCGCCGCCCCGCCACCGTAGCCCCGCCATCTCCCCTCCCCGCGCGAGAGGCACCGCAGGCGCCCGCACAAGCCGCCGCCCCCGAGCCGCCGCAAGATGTCGCAGCAATGGCCAATTACCTGCGCTCTGCCGTGTACGAGGAGTCCCCGGCCGAAACACCCGCCAACGCCGATACAGAAGAGGATATACCCTTCTTCCGCCCCGGTGGCAGCAATGAGGATGAGGTCTGGGCCAACTTCGAGCGCCTGCTGCCGACCTGGCGCCCGCTGCGCGAGCTGGGAACCCTGCGCAGCACCTATGTGCCCCCCATCGGCAATCGGCGCGCCGACATCATGTTCGTGGGCGATGCCCCCACCTACCCGGATGAAAGCGAGCGCCGCACCTTCGCCGGAGCCGCCGGTGAAAAACTCGACGGCATGCTGCGCGCCATGGGGCTCACACGCGAGCAGGTCTACATCACCCACCTCGTGAAATTCCGCCCCTCCATGCCGCGGCAAACTACCAATAATCGCCCGCCCAGCGAACGCGAAATTCTCTTTTCACGCTCCATCGTTGAGCTCGAAGCCCGCCTGGTACAACCGCGCGTCATTGTCGCTCTGGGAGTCATTGCGGCCCGCGGCCTGCTGCAGCAGGGCGAGCTTCCCCTCGCCGCCTACCAGCAACAAGGTGGCATATTCTGCGGGGTTCCCGTAGTTGTCAGTCACCACCCCAGTTACCTGCTGCGAACCAACAACCTCGGCGAACGCCGCCGACTGTGGGAGGAAATGCTCAAAGTTATGGAAATCTGCGGCCTGCCGATTAGTGAAAAGCAGCGCGGTTATTTCGTGAAGAAATAGTGCTCTATTTCCACTGCCGGAGCGTAAGCGACGGCAATTTCAATATTGCCGCAGGCAATAATTTCAATGGTGGCGCAGCCACCAATTTCACTGCGAGCAACGCGAGCAATTTCACCGACTGCCCAAGCAGTCGATTAGTTTCTCTCTTCGTCGGCCCGCTGGTGCGGCCGGTGAAATTGTGGGCTTATCGCCCACAGTGAAATTATGCACCCCACAGGGTGCATATTGAAATTGGTGGTTACACCACCATTGAAATTGACTCGCGCAGCGAGTCAGTGGAAATTGTGCTGCGAGCAACGCGAGCAATTTCACCAACTGCTCAGGCAGTCGATTAGTTTCTCTCTTCGTCGGCCGCTGGTGCGGCCGGTGAAATTGTGGGCTTATCGCCCACAGTGAAATTATGCACCCCGCAGGGTGCATATTGAAATTGGTGGTTACACCACCATTGAAATTGACTCGCTGCGCGAGTCAGTGGAAATAGTGCTGCCTGGCGGCAACGATTACTTATTCTTGTTATCCTTTACTGTGTTAATTGTCGCAATCAACATGCGGCGTATGCTTCCGGCCTCTTGTTTCAGCGCTTCAGACTCTCCCGCCAATTCCGGAACAGCGGTTGCCAGCAAGGTTAACCAGTATTCTGTCTCATTGCATTCTTTCAAGGCAATTGACATCTTATGAACAAAATCATCAGAACTTTCTCCATATACAGCCTCGTGGATATTAGCACCTATTGAAGTGCCTGAGCGAGCCAGCTGATTTTTGAGGTACGCTTTTCTCTCTATCCGGTCATATAGATGGATAAGTTTCAATGAAAATGCGATTGCTGCCTGCTGAAGTCGTCCTTTCTTTACCATGTTGTTATGATAATAAACGAAAATCTATTTCGCAAGTTTATTCTGAAAAAAATTAAAATTGCTGGTGGAGGTGGTACTATTTAACTGCCGGAGCGCAAGCGACGGCAATTTCAATATTGCCGCAGGCAATAATTTCAATGGTGGCACAGCCACCAATTTCACTGCGAGCAACGCGAGCAATTTCACCGACTGCCCAAGCAGTCGATTAGTTTCTCTCTTTGTCGTCCGCTGGTGCGGCCGGTGAAATTGTGGGCGTATCGCCCACAGTGAAATTATGCACCCCACAGG
>JAFVIC010000111.1 GCA_017477935.1 Akkermansia sp.
TTTCAGCCACACAAAGGCCACGGATTTATAGTTGAAGCCCCACGCCTTAATGAGCCGCAGGGCCTCCGGGAGCTGCGGGAATGTTGCCCACATGAAAAGTGCGCTGTCCGGGGCCGCAATCTCGGCCACAGGCAGCGCACATAACTCGTCTATGCTCATGGTGGGGTAATGGTTTTCAGCCGCCCCCTGTACCTTGCTCCGCTGGTACTGCCAAGGGGGATCGGCATAGATGATGGAATATCCTCCGATATTGTCACACTCCTTTCCCGCCCCCGGCCACGGCCAGCCGCGCCTGTTCAATGCGTTCCACGGCGGGGCCGTAGAACACGGGGGCATTTTCAAAGCAGATGAAGCGGCGGCCTGTGTTCAGCGCGGCAACGGCAGTTGTGCCGGAGCCGGCGCAGATGTCAGCCACCACCTCGCCCTCGTTGGTATAGGTCTGAATGAGGTACTCGCACAGCTCCACAGGCTTTTGTGTGGGGTGGATCGTGTGCGACACCGTAGGCACAAAAAGGACGTTGCTGGGATAGCGTCGCCCATCGCTGGACTCGGTGCCGACCCGTTCAAACTTGCCATAGTTGGGACTGCTCCCGCTTCGGGCATGGGTTTTGCGGTACGGCTCCCCATAGGTGAACTGCGGATTATATACCGGGGGCTTTTGGTAGAACACCAAAATGTTCTCGGACTTTTTCAGCGGGGCGCGGTTGGCATTGAGAAAGCCTGTTCCGCGCTCTTTGTACCATATCCACTCATAGCGGAGCATGGCAAGGTTGGATGCCCCCAGCACCTTATCATAGGGGCATTGGGAAAACAGCAGCACCGCGCCGTCCGGCTTGACCGCCCAGCGCACCGCCTCCCAAAACTCGATCAGCGGCAGCGGCACATCCCAATAGTTCCGGGTCGTGCCGTATGGGGGATCGGTCAAAAGCATATCCACCGAATGACGGGGCAAGGAGCGCAAGCCCTCGATCCCGTCCATAAGGAACAGGCCGCTGGGCTCCAACACCCGGCCATCCGGGGCCTTTGGGACTCGTCGGCACAAACTCCGCTCTGCTACTTCGGGACAATTTGTCCCGAAATCCGCCCGCTCCGTTGCGCCTCCTCTCCCCACAAAGTCTGCCGACTTTGCGGGGTACCCCTTGTTTTCCAAAGTGGTTTTGTTCATGGCGTTGTCCTTTCTTAATGCGCGCCGAATATGCTCTTTGCCACCGAGCCAGTTTTGAACAGGGTGAAGCACAGCAGCACCGTATAGCCGATGCAGCTCCAGATCGCCCCGATGGGATCGCCGCTAGTGGCAATACCCTGTACCAGCACCGCATAGATGGCCACGCACACAAGGATCAGCAGACCTTGGAAACCGACAGCAAACAGGGACTTGAGGTAGTTCTGGCCCATACTGCCAATTTCACGGTTGGAGAGGGTCGCCACGGGGATGGGGGCCAAGCTGGTGAGCAGATATATTTCAATCATGCGCCCATAGACGATGACGAAAATAATAATGTTCAGCGCAAGCATGGTAATGTGAATGAGGAACGACTGGAGCCACAGACCCAGCAGGGGGCCGACTTCCATCGCCTCCAAGGTAGCCTCCAGATTATCCAGCATGGACGCGCTGATGTCGGTGGAGCCGCGCACCAGCCCTGCGGCGTTGGCAATCACGCTCTGGGACATATCAAATACCGCCATGACGATATTGAATGTATTGGAGAGAATGAGAATAGCCGCCGCCGTTTTGAAAATCCACTTGAAGAAAATCCAGTAGTCCAGATCGTGTAGGTTGTTCTTTTCGATAATGAGCTGGATCAGCTCATAGGTGGCAACAAAGGTTAAAATCAGACCGGCAATCGGCAGTATCACCGTTTCAGAAAGCTGCCGTATGAGGGAAAAGACCCCGGCGTTCCAAGCCGCCGGGGTCGTCCCTACTTGCACCGCAATCTCTCCGACACGGGTATTGACCGTATCAAAAAGGCCCGTGAGGTTGCCCATGATACCCTCAATCAGCAGCCCTTTTATCCAGTCTGTAAGCCAGTCGGTGAGAAATCCCATAAGC
Organism: Akkermansia sp.; assembly: GCA_017477935.1. Lineage (GTDB taxonomy): Bacteria > Verrucomicrobiota > Verrucomicrobiia > Verrucomicrobiales > Akkermansiaceae > Akkermansia. Next base: position 2,051 of record JAFVIC010000111.1, read on the forward strand.
TAAACCCTTAAAACAGGGAGGACAGCAGGGGGATCAGAGTGGTGCCGAGCACGATGATGCCGCCGCCAGCCATGAGCTGCTTCATACCCTGGCTCTTCGCGCCGGGGTTATCGGAGCCGTAGCCCTCCAGCAGGTTGACAACGCCCCACACGCCAAGGCCAGCGCCGAGGGCAATAACGAGGGTCTGCAAAGTGTTGATGGCAGAAGCGAAAAACTGCATATATTACTCCTTTTCTCCGGGCTATACCCGGCCATGAAAA
>JAFVIC010000112.1 GCA_017477935.1 Akkermansia sp.
ACTCTATTATTGCTTGTTTACTCATTCTGAGTGACATGTGTATATATTAGTGCCTGATTTATGAGGCATCCAGCTTTTCACGTGTCAGCCGAACTCGTGGGAAGTGTCAGTTCGGTGACTGGATTTTTGAGGCAATGCGAGAGCCTCGACTCACCGCACGCATGGCACGCGCGTGCGCGGAAAAGGCTTGCCATGCACAGAGGTATCTGCTAGACTCAACTCACAAATTATGGCCGATGATTGTAAGATAAGCCCGATGATGGAGCAGTACCTGCGCATGAAGCAGGACCTGCCGGATGACGTGTGGCTCTTCTTCCGCGTGGGCGATTTCTACGAGATGTTTTTTGAGGATGCCGTGGAGTGTTCCGCGGCCCTGGGGCTCACGCTCACCAAGCGCCAGTCTATCCCGATGTGCGGTGTGCCGCACCATGCCGCCGAAGGCTATATCGGCCAGGTGGTGAAAAAAGGGCGGCGCGTAGCTATTGCCGACCAGATGACTGACCCCGTACCGGGTAAACTCGTAGAGCGACAAATCACGCGCATTATCTCCGCCGGCACACTCTCTGACCTCAGCCTGCTCAATGAGAGCGAGCACAACTACATCATCGCCTGCTACCGCGACAAAAAAGCCTGGGGGCTGGCCTGTGCCGACCACTCCACCGGCGAGTTCACCGTGGTGGACTACGACAGCCGTGAGGCTCTTGCCGAAGAAATCGGCCGCATACACCCCCGCGAAATGCTGGTGAGCGATGAGCAGAAAGACCTCTTCACCGGCCTGCCTGTCACCCAGTACTACGATGGCTACACCTTCCTGCCCGGTGTCGCGAAAACCGCTCTCGAAAGCCACTTCCGCGTACATTCGCTGCAAGGTTTCGGCTGCGCACACCTGGTCGCAGCCATCGGGGCCGCGGCCGCCATTCTGCACTACCTCAAGCACCAGATGCGCCGCAGTACCGAACACCTGCGCCGTCTCTGCCTGCGCCCGACCGACAACGCCGTACTCATCGACACCGCCAGCCGTGCCAACCTCGATTTGGTTGAGGCCCGCGGCGGCATGCGCAACACCCTGCTAGGCACCCTCGACCGAACCTCCTCCCCCATGGGCGCACGCAAGATGCGCGACTGGGTGCTGCACCCCATCTGCGACCTCGCAGAACTTCAGCGCCGACAGGAAATCATCGCCACCTTCCTGAGCGAGACGTTCCTGATGAGCAAATTGCGCGACACCTTCAAGGGAGTGCGCGACCTGGAGCGCCTGAGCTCTCGCCTCGCGCAGAACGCCGGCAACTCACGCGACCTGCTGGCGCTGGGTTGCTCGCTCTCGCGCCTGCCCGACATTGCCGCCGACATACAGGTACTGGCCGAGCGCCAACCCCACTTTGCCCCCCTGCTGCGCGATTTGGGGGATTTCACCGAGCTGACCGCCCTGCTGGAGCGCGCCATCTGCGATGAACCACCCATCACCATCAAGGAAGGCGGCATGATACGCGACGGCTACGATGCCCGCCTCGATGAGCTGCGACACGCCTCGCGCGAAGGCAAGGGCTGGCTCGCTGAACTCGAGGCCCGCGAACGCACCGCCACCGGCATCGATTCTCTCAAAATACGCTACAACAACGTCTTCGGCTACTATATCGAAGTCACTAAGGCTAACTACGCCAAGGTTCCCGCCCACTATGTGCGCAAACAAACCCTCGCCAACGCCGAACGCTATGTGACCGATGAGCTCAAGCGCATGGAGGGTACCATTCTCGGAGCAGATGAGCGCTCCCGCCAGCTGGAATACGAGCTGTTCTGCGCCCTGCGCGATGAAGTGGCGCAATACATCGAGCGCATACAGACCAGCGCCGAGGCCCTGGCCGAAATCGACGTCCTGCTCAGCCTGGCAGAAACCGCAAGCCGCCACAACTACTGCCGCCCCGTGCTCGATGAAAGCCGCGTGCTGCACATCATCAACGGGCGCCACCCCGTCATCGAACAGGTGCAGAGCGATTGTCCCTTCGTGCCGAATGATACCGAAATGGCCGAGGAACACGACCGAGTGCTCATCCTCACCGGGCCGAACATGGCCGGCAAATCCACCTACATACGCCAGGTGGCCCTTATCACCCTCATGGCGCAGATGGGCTCATACGTGCCGGCCGAGGCCGCCCACATCGGCCTGGTAGACCGCATTTTCTGCCGCGTGGGTGCCAGTGATGACATCGCCCGCGGCCAATCCACCTTCATGGTCGAGATGAGCGAGACAGCCCTTATCCTCAACAACGCCACTCAACGTTCGCTGGTTATCCTCGATGAAATAGGCCGAGGAACCGCCACATTCGATGGCCTTTCCATCGCCTGGGCCGTGGCAGAGCACCTGCACGACGCTATCGGTTGCCGCACCATGTTTGCCACCCACTACCACGAAATGGTCGATTTGGAGCACACTCATGCCGGAGTAAGCAACCGACATGTCGAAGTGCGCGAGTGGAAAGATGAAATCGTTTTCCTGCGCAAAGTGCTGCCCGGCCCCGCCGACAAATCATACGGCATTCAGGTGGCACGCCTGGCCGGGCTGCCTGCCCCCATCATCGACCGAGCCAAGCAGATACTGACCCACCTGGAAATGAGCGCCGGCACGCGTGAACCCAAGAATGCCCGCCGCCGCAAGTGCCGAGAGCACGGCCTGCCCGCAGCCGAACCTACCGCTGACATCACGCAGCTCGATATGTTCGACATGCTCGATGACGGCATATAACCCACTTTCAACCAAACCTCACAACATGCACTCACAATACACTCTCAATTACCGCGTGATGTACTACGACACCGACGCCGGCGGCGTGGTACACAACCTGGCCTACCTGCGCTGGGTAGAAGAAGCCCGCACCAAAATGGCCATTGTTCTGGGAATGGACTACGGTGCCATGGCAAAGGAAGGCCGTCACCTCGTGCTGGTGAGCCACGAAGTTCACTACCACTCCCCGGCTTTCCTGGCCGATGAGATTCACGTCAACACCTGCCTGGAGAAAGTGGAAAAGTCATCCATGTTCGTACGCACCGAAATCCGCCGCGCCGAAAACGACAAACTCTGCGTGAGTGTACGGCAACGCCTTGCCCTCGTGCAGATGCCCCAGGGGCGCCCCTGCCGCATGCCGGCCGAGTGGGTAGCACTTGCCGCCCCGCAGGAGTAAGCCCGGGCAACTCGTTTCCCCCTCAGTTCCCCATCCGCAAGGCTCCCCTTGCGGATTTTCTTTTCCGGCCTTACGGCACGATTTCCCAACCACCGGCGGCAATGTTGTGACTGCGCAGATAGTCGCGCTCTGCAGCGGGCATACGCATGGCAGTCACGCTGCGTACCCCGGCCTGAATGGCGAAATCGGCAAGGGCTCGGTCGCACTCGCGGCATACCAGGTGGGCACCGCGCAGCCCATCAGCAGGTAAATCGGCCGTAGCCTGCCCCGATTGTTCATGCGTGATTTTTTTCTCTGCACTCACCAGCAGCAAATCCGCACGGTTCTCACGCAGTGCGGGCAATGCCACACCGGCTGCCAAAGCTCGCTCGGAATCCAAGTCGCACTTGTACTCATATTCTGCATAGCGATGCCAGAAATCGGCATCTGCAACCGACAAAACTGCAGGCTGAGTAATGGCTGCCAGCTGCAGCGCGCGAAGCCGTAACTCATGGTCTTCCTCTGCGGTCAGAGAATCGGCCCTCAGAGCAGATTCGATATAGAGTAGACGCAGCGGCGCGATGATACCCTGAAGCTCAGGGTGAGCGGTGCCATACGCCTGCAGCTCATCATCCAGCAACAGACTGTACGTCTCGCCCCCGGAGGAATGGCGCATGTGTACCAGGGCATACAGGCGCGCCATGTCATCCTCTGCCCGTTCACGCACTCGAGCCCAGGCATCTGCCTGACAGCGCTGGAGCGCCAGTCGATAGCAGTTGGTAGCCGACATGGAATTCTGCTCCACGTTGTAAAGCCCCTCCCAGAACGCCGTGAAGAGGAACCACGCCGCATCTGCCGAGCCTGCCTGCAGTGCCTGCAACATCTGCCCCCAGCTCTCTTCGGTAAACTCGCCGAGGAACTTCACCTGCCGCCAAGCCAGCAGGTAGATAGCATCCGCATTGCCGGCCTCGGCAAACTTCTGCAAAACTTCCAGTTGCTCAGCCGTGAGCGGTTCGCCCGTCCTGGCATCGCGTCCCATGGACTCAATCACCCAGGCACTCTGTGCACAGGCTTGCGCTATTTCTTCATCGTCAGCAAACTTTTCCTGCAATGCACGCATGAAACGCGCAGATTTCGAGCCCGGCAATTCCCGGGAGTCAGCCTGCTCCAAATCGTCCGTGTACGCCGGCTCGCTGAACTCCTCCGCCTGCGTGAACATAAAGTCGCAGAATTTCAAAAATATCGGCCCCATGACCTTCATGATTTCCGAATCATTCTCCACGGTAGCCATCCAATCGGTCATTTCCACCCGAGCCATCAGGCGCAGAAGCCAGTATTGAGCCTCTCGCTCGCAGCGATCGGGCAAGGTGTGATTCCGGGTAGACATTTTCAGCGTCAACTGTCGCCCCTGCGGTGTGTTCAGATAATCCTTTTGCGGATTAAACCCGGCTTCAGCCGCCATTTTGAGCAACTTCTCGCGCTCCCCGGGATTTTCCGTATATTCCGCAAGTTTCTGCAAGCAGGCCGGGTGCCCCAGCTCAGCCCCGGAGTGTATGGCAGCCTGCGCCAGCTGCTCACCCGCCACGCTGAGATTTTCGGGCAGATTTTCATATAAGTGCCCCAAACGGTAAGCCCCTAATCCCCCGTATTTCTTATCCTCCTTTTCCAGCTGTCGCAGCGCGGCCAGCTGCAGGGGCAGTGCAATCTCCCCCTGCAGGGCGGCAGCCCGTGCCAGGCTCAGGCGCAGGTTATCGCGCAGACCGCTGTCACTCTGAAGGTACATTTCGGCTACAGCTGCACGCAGGGCGTACTGCATGGCGCGCGGAACATCCACCCCCATAGCGCAATCATCGTAAAGGAACGTCATCGTCAGAGCGGCCAGCTCATCGGCTTCTCTTGCCGTTTCCGCCAGTTGGGTCGCGACCTTGCGCTGCCACGCGGCATCCTCTATCAACTTCTGCTGTTCATCCGGTGGTAAGGCCAGAAATGGGAAGCCCATCGCTTTCATCATCCCGAGCCCCTGCTCCGGGCCCAATTGTTGCAAGTCCTTCTCCCCCTCTTCCACCAATTTCTGCAACAACTCCTCATTCTTGTTCTTCTGAGCCAGCCCCATTTCAATAGTTATACAGAAAGCCCACAGGCGAGGGTGGTCTCGTAAGAGCTCTGCACGCACAGCCTCATTCCCCGCCCCCAGCTGCGCCACCATGTGCAAGAGACGCGGCATATTCTTCAACAGCTGCATCTGCTCCCTCAACAAACAACTGCACTGCTGAGGAATGGGCAGGCGCTGCAGCAGCTCACGCGCCTGCTCCTTAGGCAGCTCATTCACGCCGCGAAGCACAGGCAGCAAATCGGCAGCAGTTTCAGCTTCAGCAGGTACCTGCAACTCAGCGGCAGGTGCAACCAAGGCGGCAGACAGACTCAAAAAGGGCGCAAGGTAGTGTAGTTTCATGACTGAGAACAGTCTACCACACCTGCAAGCGCCCCGCAAGCAGAAAAGATCACAAGCGAATCGTTTCGGGCACTTATTCGCTCTGGCTAAGCCAATCTACAACGCCGGCGGCAATGGTGCGCGCAAGCTTACGAGCGTTGGCATCGGCACGCAGGAAGTCAACATGGGTACGATTGTTGACGTAGAAGGCCTCAAAAACGATGGCAGGAATGCCGGCGGCATCGAGGGCATTCATCCACCCGGCGGAGGGCTGAGAGCCAATATAACGAGGCAGCACTTTGATACCCTTGGACAGCGAGGGGAGCTCGCGGCGCATGGCGGCACAAACACGTTCAGCAAGAGGCGAACCGAACTTGCGGTTGCAGATGATTAACCCGGCAACAGGCTTGCTCTGCCACTTATGACCGGTGCTGTTAAGGTGAAGGAACACAACACAGCGAGCCCCCAAATCAATAGCGTGGTCTGCACTGACCATCCCACAACCTATGTGCTCAGGGTAATGAGTGGAGGGGTAACGCTTGGCGCCTTTATCCGGCTTGTTAAGTTGAACCACCCCGGCCGCCCGGCAAGCTGCCAGAATCGGCTTTTTGGTGGGAGCCATACCACGATTGAGCACCACGCAGGGGTACCCCGCCTCTTCAATTGCGGACTTCACCTCACCGGCATAGGTACACCAGAACTCATACTCATTCAACGAACCATCAGGGGTGGCTGCACCGCTTGCGGTGCTCTGATGGCCAATATCAAGTACTACGGGAGCAGTGGCTCCGACAGCCACTCCAAACAGGCAAAAAATCAGAACAAGAAGAGCTCTCATGGTTCAGGGTTGCAACGATATGTAAATAACGGCGGGTAAAAATGTCGGCTTGTACCCCAGTGGAATAGGCAACAACACATACTCACCGTAATCAAGATAGAGCACGGAAGAGTCGCGACAGGGGGTGAAAGGCATGCGGCGTATGCGCGGCCGCCGCCCCTGGGGGTTGGCCATATAGTACTGCAACAAGGCCTCCACGCGCTTGCGCTCGGAATCGTTTGTTACGGGGCAAATATAGAGTTCCACTCCATCTTCCGATACAAAATGAGGTCGCAGGGTGAAGCGGCGAGTCTTACGGATATGGCTGATAGTAAACAAATCGCCCCCTTTTCCGCAGTTCAGGCGGAAGTCGCCGTCAGGCAGCAGGAAACGATGCAAGTACGGCGCAGGTGCGGACACATGTTCGCCGACCGCCTCAGCAAGAGCACCGCTGCTCTGCCATACCGCCCGAGCCTCGCAGGGTGAGGAATGGCTCCCAACACAACTGATAATCAGCTCACTACGACATTCCGCACGGTAAATATACCATTCAATCAGCGGCACACAGATCAGAGCTGTGAGCACCAGCAACCATATATCCCACCAACGGCGCAGGCGACCGTGCTTCGGAACAGTGGGAATGAACGTAAGCGGTAGCTCCATCTGAAGGCTCTCCTCCCCCTCCGCGGAGGCTGCAGCCGTGCGCTCTCGCCAACGGCGCAGCCAATACGCCCCCAGCATCAACAGCCCCACAGCCGGCGCCCCCCAAAGCCCGACTATAGCTACCCAATGCAGCACAGGCCACATGGGGTCATACCCCTGCAAGTCACACTCCCATGCGTAAAGTGCACCAGCCAGGCGCTCAATGAGCACACAGCTGCACACCACCATCACCAGGCGGCGCAAAGTTAACAACCAAGGCTGTCGAATAAATGTGCGCAAGCGTTCCAACATTACCCTGCATTATAGTAATACAAACCACCGCTTGTCAACGCCAAAAATAAAAAAATAACGATTTTATACGCATTAAATCAGATGAATCGTCAACATGCTGAGCCATTTCCCCTGCGTGAAAATCAAATAAAATGGCTTCGGTTCTCAAAAGAACTATTTTCAGCCCAGCCTGTGGCCGAAGACTGCTGAGGTGCGCCCGCTGGCTTCGAGCACAGCACGGCGGGCAGCAGGCAGCACATCGCGGGGCAGCTCAGCATAACCCAAGCGGTCGCGGAAATAGGCCACGGCACTCTGCGATATGGCAAAAATCCACTCAAAACCCAGGGCTCTGGCGCGCTCCTCGATAAAACGACACATGGCACGGCCATAGCCGTGCCCTTCATAATTCTTCTTAATGAAGAGGCAGCCCAGTTCGGCACAGTTGTCATCCGGGTAAGGATAAAGGGCTACACAGCCCACAATGGTGTCGTCGAGCGTGTAGACATAGTAGCTGTCGAGGTTTTCGCGAATGCTCTCGTAGGTACGCTCTACAAGTTTGGAGTCAACCACACAGCGGGCAATCATGGAGAGGAGCTCGGGGATGTCATCCTCTTGCAGCAGGCGAATTTCACGGTATGAGTCGGTGTGTACCATGGCTCCCACGCCTTCCTCCGAAAAAATCTCATCGAGCAGTGCCCCACGGTGGCGCCCATCAAGCAGATGTACGCGCGGTATGCCACTGCGGCAAACCTCCGCCGCCTGCAACAAGGTGTCAGCGTGAGTGCAGTCAGCACAGGAACCGGCGAAAACATCGTGCTCGCGCACGGCAAAAATGGGCTGACCGCCCCGGCCGGGCACCCCCCCCATCTGCAGGCAAATATACTTGGAGGCCCCCAGTTGTGCAGCGAGTGCCACACTGCCGGCATCGAACCGACCGTGGGTACCGGAGGCTACAATAGCCACCTGACGGCGCTCCACAATCTGTTGCACGCGGGCAAATGCCGCATCGCCCGCTGTGAGCGGCAGCTCAGCAGCTGCGGCATGTACCTCGCAGAGCCCGGCGCGGCGCAGCAGCAAAGCCGTGTCCGTCCCCTCCGCCACCAGCACCAGGCGCACGCCTATTTCATGCAGGGCGTCTACATCAAGCAGAGCGTCCACCAGAGGCTCCGCCGCCAGCAGCTCTGCGCAGATATGAACCACGAAGAGCCGCCCGCGAAAGTAAGGCACGTATTCCAGAACTGAGCGAACGTTCATACCGTGCGGCGGAGAGAGGGTGAGGTGAGGCGGAATTCAGACGGGCGTTTACTCGGATTTCGGCTCAGAGACAGGCTCTGCCTCGACAGGGAGCACCTCGGGCAGCAATTTCTCATCACCGGTAGCCATCACACCGGGGTTGGTCTCGCGCTTGATTTTACCCATCACCTTGCGGCGAGGCATGGCCAGTTTCTTCTCAGGCTTCATGCGCACACCGGGCATGGGTGCGCCGCTCACGCTGGTTTCCATGGGCAGCTCCATCTCAGGCATGGGGAGCTCCGTTGTGGCGGGCATGGGAATTTCAGGCATATCGAGCGGCTCAGGGGCAGCAGCGGCGGCCGACTTGGCGCGGGCGGTAATCTGGTTCATCTGCTCACGCAGCATGGAAAGCAGGTCACCGTTGCCGAGAATATCAGTCACATCGGCGGACTCTTCCTCGGCGTTGCTGGTGGGCAGCGAGGCGAGGAAGTCCTCGAAGGCATTCAGGTTGGTGGTGCTGCGGAAGAGGTTGTTGAGAATCTCGAACTGGATGTTGTTCATGAGAGTCTCGAAAATCTCGTAGGCCTCCTTCTTATACTCCACGAGCGGGTCGCGCTGCCCCTGGGCACGCAGGCGCACGCCTTCGCGCAGGGCGTCCATGTCGGTAATGTGCTGCTGCCAAAGCTTGTCGATAGACTGCAGCATGATGGAACGCTCCATCTGGTCTACACGGTCGGGGCGTTCGCCGGCCACCTTCTTCTCGTACATTTCACGCACCTTGTCGATGATAATCTGAGCAGCCTCATCGGGGGATTTGGTGAGGAAATCGGAATCAGCCTCGCCCCAGCCGAGGGGGAAGGTCGAGTTGACCCACTGCAGCAGATCTGTACGGCGTACGGTACCGGTGTTATCCTCATTGAGGTAAAGGTCGCACTTGGTGCGGGTACCCTCTTCAAGCTGTTCATAAATCATCTCGCGGGGTTCTTCGCAGAGCAGAGCCTCGTTGCGCATACCGTAAACGATGGTGCGCTGCTGGTTCATGACGTCATCATAGTCCAGCACGTGCTTACGCCACATGTAGTTGCGTTGCTCCACGCGTTTCTGGGCACCCTCGATGATTTTGTTCATCAGGCCGCTTTCCACAGCTTCGCCCTCTTCCATGCCGAAGCGATCCATCACGCGGGTCATACGCTCGCTGCCACCGAAGTTACGCATGAGGTCATCTTCAAAGGACAGGAAGAACTGCGAGGCACCGGGGTCACCCTGGCGGGAGCAGCGACCACGCAGCTGGCGGTCGATACGGCGGGACTCATAGCGCTCCGTACCCAGTACGAACAGACCCCCCAGGCCAGCTACGCCCTCACCCAGTTTAATGTCGGTACCACGACCGGCCATGTTGGTCGACACCGTTACGGCGCCACGCTGGCCGGCGCGGGCCACGATTTCGGCTTCGCGCTGGTGGTTCTTGGCATTGAGCACCTCGTGGGGAATACGGGCACCGCTGAGCATGCGCGAGAGGGTTTCGGAGGCGATCACGCTCGCGGTACCCACCAGCACAGGCTGACCTTTCACGTGCAGCTCCTTAATCTTGGCCACCACGGCATTGAACTTCTCGCGGCGTGTCTTGAAGATAAGGTCGTTGAAGTCCTGGCGAATGCAGGGACGGTTCGTGGGAATAGGCAGAACGTCGAGTTTGTAGATATCGTGGAATTCGGCAGCTTCAGTCTCAGCGGTACCGGTCATACCGGCCAGGCGGGAATACAGGCGGAAGTAGTTCTGAATGGTGATGGTGGCGTAGGTCATGTTTTCGGCCTCGACCTCCACGCCCTCCTTGGCTTCCACAGCCTGGTGCAGACCTTCACTCCAGCGGCGACCGGGCATTTCACGGCCGGTATTCTGGTCGATGATGATGACCTTGTCATCTTTCACCACGTATTCCTTGTCCTTCTCGTAGATGGTGTAGGCCTTCAGCAGCTGGCTGATGGTGTGCAGACGGGCGGCATTTTCGTCCAGGCGCTTAATGAGTGCCCCCTTGCGAGCCTCGCGCTCACGCTCGGTGAGGGTTTCATCCTCATCGATATTCACGAATTCGGTGCCGAGGTCAGGCAGCACGAACGCCTCGGGCTTGCCGGGGCTGATAAGCTCGCGCCCCTTCTCCATGAGGTCGGCATCGTGCAGCTTTTCATCCAGACAGAAGTAAAGTTCCTCTTTCAGTTTGAAGAGTTCAAGCTTGCGGGGATCCTGCAGCAGGAACAGCTCATACTTCTCCACCATGCGGCGCATCTCCACATCCTCCTGAGAGCGCATGTAGGCGCGGTTACGGGGCATACCGAGCTTCACCTTATACAGGCAGCGGCCGGCAGCGGTGGCGTTACCCTCCTTAGCATACTGTTTCGCCTTGGTCATCAGGCCATTGCAAAGCTCAATCTGAGCCTTGACCACCTTTTCAATAAGGGGCTTGAGGGTGTCGTACTGCTGCTCGCGCTCGATTACGGCGGGACCGGAAATGATGAGGGGGGTACGAGCCTCATCGATAAGGATGGAGTCCACCTCGTCGATGATGGCAAAGTAGTGCCCGCGCTGCACCTGAGCACTGCGGGTGGAGGCCATGCCGTTGTCACGCAGGTAGTCGAAACCGAACTCGGCGTTGGTGCCGTAGGTGATGTCGCAAGCGTACATCTGTCGGCGCAGGTCATTGGGCATCATGCTCTGAATACAGCCAACCGTCAGGCCGAGGTATTTGAAGAGCGCGCCCATCCACATGGAGTCACGGCGAGCCAAGTAGTCGTTGACCGTCACAACGTGCACCCCCAGACCGGTCAGGGCATTCAGATACACCGGCAGCGTAGCCACCAGGGTCTTACCTTCACCGGTAGCCATCTCGGCGATGAACCCGCGGTGCAGCGCGATACCGCCAATCAGCTGCACGTCAAAGTGTACCATATCCCACTTAATCGGCGTACCGCACACGTCAACCTCCGTACCACACAGGTTGCGGGCGGCGCACTTGGCAACGGCGAAAGCCTCGGGCATAATCTGCTCAAGGTACTTGGCACGCAGCTTGTCAAACTTGGGCTCAATCTCGGCAAATGCCTTCTTACCGATTTCGATTGATTCTGCCGTAGCCTCTACCGTGGGCAGTTTGGGGAAAATATCTTTAAGTGCCTCAAAACGGGTATTGAGCACCTCGGCATACTGCTGCAACTCCTCCTGCCCGGCAGCAAGAATCACGCCGCGAGTGGGCAAATCGATGGGAGTGAAGCGGTGCAGGTACTTCTGCCACTCAGCTGTTTTACCGACCAGGAAATCGCGGTCTTTGCCCTGCCAGGCGTTTTCAATTTCGAGCATTTTCTTCACGATAGGGCGCAGCTTGCGCACCTCGCGCTGGTTCTTGGAACCTACGATTTTATTGAGAATCCACTTAATCATTATCTTTGACGGTTAAAATTGACGGTAAAGCGAGCCCGGGCGGAACACGCGCTCGCTCATTCTAGCATATCAAGCCTGCTCTGGCAAGCTTAACACCGGATTTCACAGTGCCATGTTGTGTCATGGTAAACGGCCAGCTGACAACATAATTCCCACCAAAGCTGTGCATTTTGCATTTTTTGCTTGCGGTGAAGAGTTCTGAAAGCTAGAATACGGGGCATGAAAAAGTCCGTTTGCACCGCCTGTACCGCCCTGCTTTTCAGCCTGCTGAGTGCCACTCCGGCCTGCGCTGACTGGGGAAATTTATGGGAAGAAACGAAGAAACTGGAGCAAGATGCACGCAAACTGGGGCAGCAAACCCGCGATTTCGGCGTGCAGGCTTGGCAGGAAGCTCAGCGCGGATGGGATGCTCTCGATATCAACGGCACTCTACAGGCAGCTTTCGGCAGCGATGTGAATGAACAGTCTGCCCTTGTGGGTAGGTTCTACGATTTGAAACAGCCGGTGGATGGCAAATCCCGCCCCTTGCGTCGGCAACAGGTAGTGGAGCTTTTCCGGCAATTTGACGACAAGAAGTGGGACAGCAAGCTCTTCGAAGGTTACTACTCACCGAAAGTGAAACTCTATGCCCCCTACTTCTACCTGCCGCGCTGCAAAGCCGAGTATGGCCCCGAAGCGTTCCAGTGTAATGAAAAGGAAGGCAAACCTCGCGTACGCCCCTCGGATTGGGTGGTGATTTACCGAGGAGTAGTCACCGCGCCGGAGAGCGGCACATTCCGTTTTGCCGGTATGGGCGATGACGTGCTGATGGTGCGATTCAACAACAAGCTCGTGCTGGAAAGTGGCTGGAGCATACCCACCCGCGGCAGCATGACCCTGGGAACCGACAAGGGCTACCAGCACGAACTCAGCTCGCGCAAGGGAGGCCGCGCACTTTACCGGTACAAAACGACGCCGCACTGGAACCGCATGCTCGGCGGCATACCCACCGGCACCCCCTTCAAGGTACAGAAAGGCAAGAAATACCCTATCGAGATTCTCGTGTCTGAAATCCCGGGCAATGAGTTCGGCTTCTGCCTGCTGCTCGAAGAACTGAAGAATGGTAAAAAGGCACCTTACGGTACCTACGAACCGAATGAATCGCCCACGCTGCACCTTTTCCGAACCAACAAATCACTCCCCGAACCGGAGCGTATCAAAAAAGCCCTCACCGTCGGAGGTAAAAACTACACCGTCAATGGCAATATGGAAGGCCCGCCCTTCCGCAAAGACAGCCTCATCTGGGAAGTTGACTTCGCCGAGGCCGAAAAACGCGGACTCTTTGACCGAATCTTCGGTAAAATAACCGGCAGCGACAAAGATACCGCCATGGGAACTTCGCGCAAAAACGACGAGGGCTAAAGCAAGAACTCACTATTTGCACAGGAACAATCTTAGAATGCTTTTTGTTATCTACCACGGGTACTATTACGCCGCCCATAAAGCAAATTAGAATTTAAAGATTGACACTCAGGAAAAATTTGTTAAATTAGGAGAAATCAACCATATATTCTAATGATAGAATCAGTGCATCTACGAAATTACGGCAAAATAACAGATTTGCAAGCAAACTCGTTGGGTAAAATTAATCTGATAGTGGGAACCAACGGCTGCGGCAAAACTTTTCTTCTCAAATCGCTCTATACAGCCATCAAATCCGTCGAAGAGCTGGGACGTGGAGATGACGTACGCAATATAGTGGATATTTTATCCGAGCGTTTACGCTGGTGCTTTCAAACTAAGAAGTTAGGAGATCTTGTTAAAAAAGGAACGAAAGAACATCTGGCATTTGACATGTCGTGTGGTGCTGGAAAAATAATTTCATACACTTTCAGCAACTCAACTGAAGTTAAGGTTAACCATGTAGTTTGCACCCATCCCCCCAGAAATGAAAACTCCATATTTCTTCCAGCCAAGGAAGTCCTTAGTCTATACAACATTATCAATGAATACAGCCGCATACAAAAAAGATTCGGATTTGACAGCACATATTCAGATTTGATAGAAGCACTATCAATCGCCCCTCACAGAGGGAAAAATTATAAAGTTTTCAGCCTTGCCAGAGAATCACTTTTCAAATTGCTGGGAGGAAAAGCCGATTTTGACAGTAAGAAAAACGAATGGTACTATAAAGAGGGAAGTATGAAATTCCCTATTGGCAGTGCCTCTGAAGGCGTTAAAAAGTTATCTATACTTGACCGACTGTTGGCAAATGGGTACCTGAGCCGTGATTCTGTTATTTTTATCGACGAATTAGAATCCGCACTGCACCCCCGTGCGATAAGCGAATTCATCAAGTTGATAGCCGAAATGGCAGAACAAATGAACATACAATTTTTCATTTCCACCCACTCGTATCACGTTGTCAAAAGTCTCCACCTTGTGGCAGTTAAGAAAAATATTCCCACGCCTTTTATATCTTTTGAAAAGGACGAGGAAAACAACGCGGTCTACAAAGTTGCAGACTTGCGTGATGAAGTTCCGGATAATCCGATTATTCTGGAGTCGATTCGTATATTTGAAGAAGAAATGGAATTAGCTTTCCAATGACGCATATAACGGAATCATCAATGACGTTCGGCCCCCTCAGGCGAGAGCATTTATTTCACGTCGAAGAATCAGAGGGGTACTCCATGTTGCGCGAAAAAGGGCTGAAAACAGTAGAGTTCATTTACTACAACCCCGAAAGTTTAAAACTTATTTTCCTCGAAGCGAAAACGAGTTTTTCCAACCCGGATTCCGATAGCAGCAAAAACTTCGAGGCAAACATTGACGAAATCGTTGAAAAATTCAGCGATGCTTTAGATTTATACCTTCACCAGCTTATCCATAAAAAAACAGATAACCTTTTTAACACTATCGATTACAACTCGGTAGAAATCAGATTTTTCCTTGTTGTCAAAATCGCGAAAAGAGATTGGATAAAAAACATACATGACGCTCTAAATGTTCGCTTGCAAAAACTAAGCAAAATAAAGCATTTATGGAAACCTCGCCTCAGCGTTTTCAATGAAGAATTGGCTCGTAAGTGGAAATTACTTCAAGATTCGGGCGATTCATTCTGGCAATAACAATGCCGAGAATCAATTTTCTGTGGCATTTTTGGGCGAATTCGTTTATTTCTCCTTGCAATGGTAGGAATAGCGTGATACCATGCCGCAGCAATCACCAAACACAAGCAATATGAACAGAGACACCATTTGCGTACAGAGCGGTTGGCAGCCCAAAAAGGGCGAGGCCCGTGTGCTGCCGATATTCCAGTCCACCACCTTCAAGTACGAGACGAGCGACCAGATGGCGCGCCTGTTCGACCTTGAGGAAGCAGGCTTCTTCTATACCCGCCTGCAAAACCCGACCAATGAGTGCGTGGCGAAGAAAATCGCGGAACTCGAAGGCGGTGTGGCAGCCATTCTGACCTCCTCGGGTCAGGCGGCTTCCTTCTACTCCATCTTCAACATCTGCGAGGCCGGCGACCACTTCATTTCGACCAGCGCCATCTACGGCGGCACCTTCAACCTGTTTGCCGTCACCTTCAAGAAGCTGGGTATCGAGGTCACCTTCGTGGACCAGGATGCCCCCGAGGAGGAAATCCAGAAAGCATTCCGCCCGAACACCAAGTGCGTGTTCTCGGAGACTATCTCCAACCCCTCTCTGCAGGTGCTTGACATCCGCAAGATGGCCGACATCGCCCACAAGAACGGCGTGCCGCTTATCGTGGACAACACTTTTGCCACCCCCATGAACTGCCGTCCCTTCGAGCACGGTGCCGATATAGTCATGCACTCCACCACCAAGTACATGGATGGCCACGCCACACAAGTAGGCGGTGTTGTGGTAGACAGCGGCAACTTCGACTGGGCTGCACATGCCGACAAGTTCCCGGGGCTCACGCAGCCTGATGATTCCTACCACGGTTTGGTGTACACCGAGGCATTCGGCAAGGGTGCCTATATCACCAAGTGCACGGTGCAACTCATGCGCGATTTGGGCTCCATCCCCTCGCCGATGAATGCCTTCCTGCTCAACCTGGGGCTTGAGACCCTACACCTGCGTGTACCCCGCCACTGCGAAAACGCGCAGAAAGTCGCCGAGTTCCTCGAAGCACAGGAAGATGTGGCCTGGATTAACTTTGCCGGTCTTCCGTCCAACAAGTATTACGAGCTGGCACAGCGTCAGTTCGATGGCGGGCGCACCTGCGGTGTGGTAACCTTCGGCATAAAGGGCGGCCGCGAGCGCGCCATCAAGTTCATGGACAGCCTGAAACTCACGGCCATTGTTACCCATGTGGCGGATGCCCGCACCTGTGTGCTGCACCCCGCCAGTCATACCCACCGCCAGCTCAGCGATGAGCAGCTGATAGAAGCCGGGGTGAAACCCGACCTCATCCGCTACTCCGTGGGCATTGAGGCGGCGGAGGATATCATCGCTGACCTGAAGCAGGCCTTCGAGGCGATTCGCTAATACACCTTCACCCGGTTCAAAAAAAGCCGCAACGTGTTCGTTGCGGCTTTTTTCATAAGCTTGTTTGCAAGTAATCAGGCACTAGTCCACGGGTAACATATACTCGACCCACAACGGCACCTCACCCAGGGTCAGCACGGAGCTATCCGGCAGCGGAGTCTGCGGGCTGTAAACATCTATCTGCACATCATTAATAAACACACCGTTCATTGACTGCAAATCTGTCACAACCAAACCACCTACACCGATTTCAAGGCGGGCATGCATGCGGGAGACACTCTCATCTGCCAGGACCAAATCACACATCCCCTGCTCTCGCCCAATCACCACACCGCCATCAGCAACAAGAGCGCTGAATGGGATATCGTGCTCCCAAGGAGAGCCATCTATCAACAGCCCGAAAAGTCGCAAACTACCGGACAAAGTCCTGCGAGCCGCAGCGGTTGAAGGCACATACGCCGGGTCGGCACAGCGGCAGGCCGCCGGAAAGCCACCGCCTAACGCCCACTTGCGACGCAGCACATCATGCAACGGCAAAGGTTGCAGCAATACCCCGGGGCGCGCGCCGACAACACCGGCACGTTGCCTCCCCATCTCGCTGACTGGCAGAATTCGGTTCGGGCAAGGCCCCTCTGACCGCAACCGTTCACCGTCCCCCTCACCGGCCAGCCCTTTGCACCTGCGAGTCAACGCATGAGTACGGGCAACAGATAGCGCAGCCTGTACAGCCGTCAGCTCGGCCCGAAGAGCAGCACAGCGCACCTCCAGGTCTTCGATAGTTGTTTCAGGGTCTGTTCTACCGGTTCCCATGCGCGGTAAATGTTAACATATCGCACACGGAAGGACAATCAAAAAAGTACCTTAACCGCCAATTTCTTCAAAAAATCCCCCACCTAACAAACGCTCACCCCGGTCGGCATCAGGCGCATAAAATGCACAGACCTGACCGAGTGCCAGAGCACGAACAGGGGCATCGAAATCAAGGCGATACTTGTTGCCCCCCAAGGGAGTACAAGCTGCATGCACTGCGGCGGCACGGTAGCGGGGCTGAGCCATAACCCGCTCCGGCAGGGGCTGCAGCGTATTAGTAACTGAACCGATTATGGCACTGCGGGTATAAAGTCCCGGGGTATCTTCCCCTTCATACCCGAGAATCAGCCTGTTGCGCTTAAGGTCTTTACCCACCACCACATAGGCCACACCCTCGCGGGGGGAAGCCACATAGTGCCCCTTGCGCTGGCCCATGGTGAATAGGTGCAACCCATCGTGCCGACCAAGCACCCGCCCGTGAATATCGACAATATCACCGGGATTGTCGGGCAGGTAATGACGAAGAAAATCACTCATTTTTACCTGACCGATAAAGCATATACCCTGCGAGTCCTTCTTTTCGGCATTCGGCAAGCCGAAACGCCGGGCGAGCTCACGCACCTGCGGTTTGGTAATCTGCCCCACCGGGAACACGGCACGCGCAATCTGTTCCGGGCGCATGAGTGCAAGAAAATACGACTGGTCTTTGTTGCGATCAGCCCCACGCAGTACATAGCTGCCCT
Organism: Akkermansia sp.; assembly: GCA_017477935.1. Classification (GTDB taxonomy): domain Bacteria; phylum Verrucomicrobiota; class Verrucomicrobiia; order Verrucomicrobiales; family Akkermansiaceae; genus Akkermansia. The sequence goes on from JAFVIC010000112.1 coordinate 18,052, forward strand.
CCCCCGGCACATCAAGCCGGTTAGCATAGTGACCGGTCGCCACAGAGGTGAAGCCCTGCTCAAGGGCGTAATCCAACAGCACACCGAACTTCATTTCGCGGTTACAGAGCACGTCAGGGTTCGGGGTGGAGCCGGAGCGATAGCCCTCTATCAGGTAATTTACCACACGACTGCGGTACTGCTCAATAAGATCCACCACCCGCAACTCTATGCCCAGTTTGCGGCAGACGCCCAGGGCATCCTCAATATCACGCTCCCAGGGACATTCGCCGGGTATATTTTCATCATTCACCCAATTTTTCATGTAAGCCGCCACAACTTCATGCCCCTGTTGAGTGAGCAGGGCGGCTGCGGCTGCGCTGTCTACGCCGCCACTGAGGGCTACAAGAATCTTAGCCATGATTCGGTTCGGTAACAGGTGTCAGCAAAGAGGGAGTATCCCCCGAACTCTCAGGGGGCAGGCAGCACGGGGGCAACTCACGGGGTGGCAGCAGCCCCTGCTCCGCCAGAAAATCTGTCAGCAGCAGCAGCGCAGCATTCACCACACGCGAATGGTCCGTGTGATTCTCTGCACATATACGTTCAATCTCCTCGAACTCCGCCACAGGACAGCGAAATATGTACATTTTTTTCTGCATGCGGGGTCATGATAGCAGATACCGCCCCGTTTGGCAAGACTACTGTGCCCCCTTCTCTCTTTTTTCGCGCTATCCCCCACACCGGCACAGGGCATCTCGCCGGCATGCCTTTCTTTTCCCTTTACTCGGCAGGACAAAAAGGGTAGGATAATCGGCAACATGAATACACCATTTACCGACAAGAGCCTCAACATCGCCTGGTCTCAGCTTACCCCCGAGCGCGCCCGCACGGAGATTCGCGCCGCCATCGAAACCGCGAAAGCCGCCGTGGCCGATATCTGCAAGGTGGAACGGCCCACCTATGAGAACACCTTTGCCGCGCTGGAAAACTCCGGCAGTGACCTCATGCGGGCCTGGGGGCGCCTGTCGCACCTGCAGTCGGTTATGGACTCTCCCGAGCTGCGCGAAGCCATCAATGAACTCATGCCGGAGGTTGTCATTTACTTCTCAAGTGTAACCCTCAACCCGCAGCTCTATGCCGTACTGAAACAAGCGGCAGCTCAGCCGTGGGTAGCAGAACTCAGCGCCGTGAAACAGCGTTTCATTGCCGAAACGCTGGCCGATTTCCGTGAGAACGGCGCCGACCTGAGCACCGAACAAAAGGTACGCTATGCCGAGCTTACCACCAAGCTGGCTCAGCTCTCCCAAACATTCGGTGAGCGCGTGCTTGATTCCACCAACGCCTGGGAATACATCACCGCCGACCCTGCCGAGCTTGCCGGCCTGCCTGAGAGTGCACTTGCCGCAGCCCGGGCAGATGCCCTGAGCAAAGGCCACGGTACAGCCGAGGCCCCGGCTTGGCGCTTCACCCTGCAGTTCACCTCAGTGCAGCCTGTGCTCACCTTTGCCGAAAATGAGGAACTGCGCAGCCGTGTGTGGCACGCCATGAATGAAAAAGGTACGGGGAAATTCGACACGCAGCCGCTCATTCACGAAATCATGGCGCTGCGAGCCGAAAAAGCCGCCCTACTGGGTTACGAGCGCTACTCTGACTATGTGACAGCCCGCCGCATGGCAGGCAGCGGCACCACCGCTCTCAACTTCATCAACAACCTGCACGACCGGGTTAAAGCCCCCTTCCTCGCTGAGCAAGAGTCTATCCGCAGCTTTGCCGAACAGACCGGCAGCTCGGCCATGCCTGTCATGAAGCCCTGGGATATCGGCTACTGGAGCGAGAAACGCCGCAAAGCCCTGTACGATTTCGACAGTGAGGAACTGCGCCCGTACTTCCCCATGCAGGGCGTGCTCGATGGTATGTTCTCCATCTACGCAGGGCTCTACGGTATACGCTTTGAACAACGCGCCACCGCTTGTATTCAGGAAGGTGAGACTCTGCCCGAAGGCGCGGTGGAAGTCTGGCACCCCGAGGTACTTTACTACGAAGTGTACGATGAGGAAACCGGAGAGCACCTGGGATCCTTCTACGCCGACTGGTACCCGCGTGACAGCAAGCGGGGTGGCGCATGGATGAACTGCCTGTCCACCGGTTGCCCGCCCATCAACGGAGCTCCACGCCGCCCACACCTGGCACTGATGTGCGGCAACATGAGCCGCCCCGTGGGTGACACCCCGGCCCTACTCACCCACCGCGAGGTTGAAACTGTCTTCCACGAATTCGGCCACCTGCTCCACCAGATACTCAGCGATGTTGAGGTCGAGAGCCTGGCCGGTTGCAATGTAGCGTGGGATTTCGTAGAGTTGCCCAGCCAGATAAATGAGAACTGGTGCTGGCAGGCAGAGGCGCTCAACCGCTTTGCCCGCCACTGGCAGACCGGTGCCCCCCTGCCCGCCGAGCTGCTGAGCAAGATGCTTGCTGCCCGCAACTGCGGAGCCGCCACCTTTGCCATGCGCCAGCTGTGCTTCGGCAAGATTGACCTTGAGCTGCACACCAACACCGCCACCTACGCCGGGCGCGATATTGAGGAAATCGACCGCGAGATTCTGGCCGACTACCGCATACCCACCACCGAACCGGCCAACACGTCGCTGCGCTGCTTCACCCACATCTTCGACGGCGGCTATGAGTCCGGCTACTACTCCTACAAATGGGCCGAAATGCTCGAGGCGGACGCCTTCTCCCGATTCGCGAAAGAAGGCATCTTCAACCCCGCCACCGGGCGCGATTTCCGCCGCTGCATTCTCTCTCAGGGTAACAGCCGCCCCGCTGCCGAGCTCTACCGTGACTTTATGCAGCGCGACCCCGACCCGGAGGCCATGCTCCGCCGCGACGGGCTGGCATAAAAGCATAGATACGTTACGAATTACGATAGACGAGCTGAGTCAAGCTCTGCCCTGCCCACTGCGGCGGCAGCTGCCGAACTCACAACTCGTCTGTCGTAACTTGTAACACGTCTATCAGTATGTGCTTGACATTTGCGGCACCTTCTGTACAATCCGCGCATGCAGCAGGCACTGGAAATCATGGCCCCGGCGGGGTCTTTCGAATCGTTGGCAGCGGCGCTGCGCGCCGGGGCGGACAGCGTGTATTTCGGCGTAGGCATGTTCAACATGCGCGCACGCTCCACAGTTAACTTCACGCCGGAAGACCTGCCGAAAGTCGCCCGGCTGTGCCATGCCTGCGGAGCAAAGGCGTACCTGACCTGCAACGTCATCATTTATGACGAAGAACTCGAACCCATGCAAGAACTGCTGCGACAGGCCAAAGCCGCGGGAGTAGACGCTGTGATTGCCGCCGATTTGGCAGTTATCTCCTACGCCCACAGCATCGGACTCGAAGTGCACATATCCGTACAAGCCAACGTGTGCAACCTGGCGGCGGTGCGATTCCTTGCCGCCTACGCTGATGTAATGGTGCTGGCTCGTGAGTTGAAACTCAGTCAGATTCGCACCATCATCGATGGCATCAGGCGCGAAAACATCTGCGGCCCCTCCGGTGAACAGGTGCGAATCGAAATCTTCGCTCACGGCGCACTCTGTATCGGCATCTCCGGCAAGTGCGGTATGAGTCTGGCAGCCTACAATCACAGTGCCAACCGCGGCCAGTGTTTCCAGCTCTGCCGACGTAAGTACCGCGTGACCGACACGGAGACGGGATTTGAGATGGATATTGATAACCAGTATATCATGTCGCCCAAGGATATCTGCACCATCCGCGTGATTGACCAGTTGGTAGAAGCCGGTGTCGCTGTCTTCAAACTCGAAGGGCGCGGACGGTCGGAGGCTTACGTCTCCACCGTCACCTCGGTTTACAAAGAAGCCGTTAGCGCCTGCGCCAACGGTGAATGGAGCCCCGAAAAGGTCGCTGCCTGGGAAGATCAATTGCTGCACGTCTTCAACCGCCAATTCTGGCACGGCGGTTACTACCTCGGCGAAGAGTGGGACACCTGGAGCGGCTGCTCCAACAGCCTGGCCCTCGAACAGCGCCACCACCTCGGCAAAATCATACGCTGGTACCCCAAAGTACAGGTGGCCGACATAAAACTCGAAGCACACCCCCTCTCCCCCGGCGACAAGATTGAAATCACCGGTCCCACGACCGGCATTGTGCGCGTAACAGTGGCAGAAGTGCGCTGTGATGATGAAAACGGCAACACGCAGGTGGTGACTACCGTCCCCAAAGGCGGCAATGCTCTGGTAGTCATACCTGAGAAGGTGCGCCACGGCGATAAGGTGTATCTGGTGACCAGAAGAAAACTGAAGTAAGCTTTTCGCTTCATTTTTACTTGACATTAGTGTGATTATCCATTAAGCTGCGCGCCATGTTCGTAGATCACATTCGTATATATGCCAAAGCCGGCAAGGGCGGGAATGGTCTGGCCAGTTTCCGGCGCGAAAAGTTTGTACCGCGTGGCGGCCCTGATGGCGGCGACGGCGGCGACGGCGGCAGCGTCATCCTGGAGGTCAGCACAGGCACGAATGACCTGCGCAATTATTTCTATGACCCCAAGCTGGTAGCCACTGACGGCATGCCCGGCATGCACGCCCGCAAGCACGGTAAAGATGGGCGCACCGTCATCGGCAAAGTACCGCCGGGTACCATCGTGTACCGCACCAATGCTGAAACCATGCAAGAGGCCACCTGGCTGGAGCGTGAGGGCGACGGTATTGAGTTCGAGCAGATTGCCGACCTCACCGAGCCGGGCGAGCGTTTTGTGCTCTGTCAGGGCGGCAAGGGCGGTCGTGGCAACTGGCACTTCCGTACCGCTACTGACCAGGCTCCCATTAAGTTTGAGTATGGCACTGAGGCCGAGAGCGGTGTTTTCTTCTTCGAGCTGCGCCGCATAGCAGACGCCGGCCTGGTCGGCTACCCGAACGCGGGCAAGAGCACCCTGCTGGGCGCCATCTCCCGCGCTACGCCCAAGGTTGCCAGCTATCCTTTCACGACTTTGCAGCCGATTGTGGGCGTGGTGGAGTTCGAGGATTACTCGCGCTGCATTGTAGCCGACATTCCGGGGATTATTGAGGGTGCCTCTGAAAACCGCGGTCTGGGGCACGAGTTCCTGCGCCATATCATGCGCTGTCAGGTGCTACTCTTCGTGGTCGACATGACCGGGCTGGAGCATGACCCGGTGGAAGCTATTCAGACCCTGCGCAAAGAGATCAAGCTCTATTCTGAAGAACTGGCCGAGCGACGCTGGATTATCCTAGCTAATAAGATGGATGACCCCACCGCCGTTGAAAATCTGGAAATTCTGCGCCAGCGATTCCCCAAGATTGAGATTCTGCCTATCTCCGCCGCTATGGGTGACGGCCTACCCGCATTCAAAGCGCGCCTTAAAACCCTGCTTTCCGAATAAATGAAAGTCGCGATTCTAAGCGACATTCACGCCAACCTGGAGGCCCTGCAGGCTGTGCTGGCCGATGCCGCACAGCAGCAGGTTACTCACTATGTGGGGCTTGGCGATGTCATCGGCTTCAATGGAGACCCGGCAGCCTGTGTCGAGTCGGCCATGCCGCTCTTCAGTGCTGCCGTACGGGGTAACCACGAGCAGGCACTGCTGCAGCGCGGGCTCTTCGGGGTACCGCTCTACACCGCCATGATGGACCGCACTGCCGCCATGCTCGGAGCCGAGCTTGTGGCATGTCTGCGCCCCCTGCCCCGCAAGATGTGCTGGCAAGGGCTGACTTTGGTACACGCGAGTCCCGCGGCAAGCGAGGATTGGCAGCGCATATCCACCGTGCCCGAGGCTCGCCGTGCGTTTACCGATTTCGACGGGCGGCTGTGTTTCTTCGGGCACACACACCGCCCGACCATCTTCTGTGAATGTGAAGGCAAGGTCACCCCAATACCCGTGGTGTACGACAGCAAGGGAACATTCTCCCTGCCCCTGCTGAGCGAAAATCGCTACCTTATCAACCCGGGTTCTGTCGGCCAGCCTCGAGATATGGACTATCGCGCCGCTTATGGCATTTATGACAGCGAGTCAGCCGCCCTTACCCTGCGGCGTGTTGATTATGATGTAGACTCGGCCGCGGTCAAGATATCGCGCACCGGGTTGCCGGACACCTTCGCTGCCGACCTGAAGCGAGGGCACACCCCAACCGGAGACTGATGGAAAAGCCCCGCCTGTCACTACCCACGCAAGCGCTGACCTGCGCCCTCAGCAGCGCCGTACTCGGCCCCTGGTCACTGCACCGGCTGGCGCGCCATCTCTACCCCAGACTCAGGGAAGAATTGCAAAAACAGCAGTACCCCGATGCCAATAACCTGCCCCTGCTCTGGTGGTTTGCCTGGCCCATTGCCACGGCGCTCGGCTCCGTGGTGACTGATGACACACACGCCATTGCGGCAGCTGTGCTCTACATCATCTGCGGCTGGGTGCAGGCCGGGCTGAGTTACTTCATCACCTACCTCTACCCACACGGGCTTCCACAAGTAGAGCCGACCTACCGCCACTATAAGCTCAATGAATGGCTTGAGGTCTGGTTGCCCGCCTCTATAGGCGTGCCGCTGCTACTGCTGGCCGCCGGCTGCGGTGTGGGCACATGCCTGCTTACAGCGCTCGGTATAGTGGCTGCAGCCGCAATGCCGAGCAAAGGATACCGGAGTTAATCTTCCACCCTGGTCAGGCGCTCGGGCAAGGGGGTATACACTGCCGGATTTCCCTGCGCCAAATGCCCGGCGGGCACATCCTCCTTAATAATGGTGCCGGCAGATATCACACAGTTATCCCCTATGGTTACGCCTTTGAGGATGATGCAATTCATCCCGATGTAACACCGACTGCCGATACGGATGGGGGCTCCCGTCTTCTTCCTGCAACCAAACCAACCGATCACGGGGGAATACTCATGCTCCTTGCAATCGTACAAGGTACAACCGGCCCCCAGAATGGTATAGCGACCGATTGAAATATGGTTGGCACATATAATGGTGCACCCACTTGCACCGCTGTTATCCGCAAACTCGATTTTTGCCTCGGGAGTAACCGCGGCGAGAGTCATGCGGTGAGTCATGAGCGGGTTGTATTTCTTTTTGGAATGCAGCGTCACATCGTTTCCGATGATAATCTGAGCCCCCGGGCATTTTTTGATGAAGGGAAACCCGCTGATAAAACTACGGCGCCCAATCCGTACCCCGCGCATGCGGTACATCACAGCCTTTATGGCATAAAGAAAACGCAGAACAGCAACCTTGGCCTCTTGTATATTCATGCTTACTCTCCGGTTAACTCCTCATATAAGGCAGATATTTTACGGTACATCACGGCAGCCGACAACTCCTCACGACAACGCTCAATATCATAGCTGCCCATGGTCAGTGAAGTATCAGCATCAGCCGTTACAGAAAGAACGGCTGAAACCAGCCCCTGCACATCAAGAGGCTCGAAGATGTAACCGGACTTGCCGGGAACCACATACCGTTTGGCCCCACATGCGGACGAAACGATACAAGGAAGCCCCGCTGCCCGAGCTTCTTTCACCGCCGTAGGGCCGGTATCTGCCAGGCTCGTGTGAACCATGGCCCAGGCCTGCTGCAAATACCCTGAAATTTCGTGTCGCGCAATCCGCCCCAACGGAACAATATTTTCTGTCAGATTATTATATTTTTCGGGCGACACCCCCATCATATACAATTTTACATGTTGAAGTTCAGGTCGAGAAAAAGCGGCAATAGCTGTTTCAACATTCTTGATGTGAGAATCAGAAGTAAGCATCACACAAAGAGGTTCAGGCGACAATTTACGCTCGACATTAAAAAAGCGCTCTTCAGCAGCATACTCCCACAACCTGACATCAGCCCCGGGTATCAACTCATAAACCCGGTCACGAGACCATTCAGATTCAACAGTGATAACAGGCATAGCCTTCAACACAGACTTCTCAAATCGCGCCTGACGAACCATAAAAGAACCCATGTTGGCCCGCTGCGCATAGGCCGTTAACGCGCCTTGATAGGAAAAAAGTTTTTTACCTTCAAAATCTTTAGCAATCAACCCATAACAGCCTTCCGTTCCCCAGGCATGAACCAAATCAGGGGCCAACTGTTTCAACAACCGCCCAACTCGCCAACGATCAGGTAAATAACGCATATACTGGGCCAGAGCCCTGCTCCCGGCCGGAAGAAGATACATATACTGCCCATCTACACAACAAGTCTGCATTTTCTTTACGTTCTTCGTAAGAGTAATCCAATGCAGCTCATACGGCGAATGGGTCTCACGAGCAAATGCCTGTTGGAGAGCAGCAAGCCATGGAGCCGGATGGCTCTCAGGCTGCACATTATCAAAATAGTTCCAATACGGATAATCTGACAATATGGCTATGCGCTTTTTATGCGGTTTCTGCATTGGCCTATACTACCCCGCCACTAACGCAGAGTCAAGGTTGTTTTCCCTATAAGACACGAAGAAAGGCAGAACCTTGCGGTTCTGCCTTTCTTTACAAGGTAATTTCTGAAGTAACTCTTACTTCTGCTCTTCGGCGGGAGCCTCAGTAGCGGGGGCCTCAGCGGCAGGAGCCTCGGAAGAACCGGTGCCTACGGTTGTAGCGGGAGCCACGGGAGCGGTAAGCTGGGGCAGATCGATGATCTCGATAAGAGCCATGGGGGCGCTATCGGTCATGCGCTGGCCGAGCTTCACAATGCGGCAGTAGCCACCCTGACGGTTCTTGGTAGCCTCGGCCACCACGCTGAAGAGCTTGGTGACAACCTTGGGCTGGGGCAGAGTGCCCAGAACCTGACGGCGGGCGTGCAGGGAACCGTTCTTAGCGAGGGTGATAAGCTTCTCCACGTAGGGGCGCAGGGCTTTCGCCTTGGCCAGAGTGGTGGTGATGCGGCCGTGGGAGATGAGGCTGCAAGCCTGGTTGGCAAGCAGGGCCTTACGATGGGAGGCCGTGCGCTGCAGCTTGGCCTTTTTGACGCCGTGTCTCATAGTATTTTATTATGATGTATGGTGTTAATAATGAAGTTTTTTTGGAAATAGCGTGGTGCTTTATTCGTCGAAATCGTCCTCGTCCTCATCATCGAAACCATAAGCCTCGATATTGTGGGAGATGAGGGCCTGCAGGTCGGTAGCGCGGGGCTCGTCGGAGTCGCGCAGACGGGGGCTGCTGCCGGGGGCGGAGAGGAGCTTGGGATCGAACTGCATGCCCAGGGACAGGCCGTGCTGCACGAGCTTCTCCTTAATTTCGTTGAGGGACTTCTTACCGAAGTTGCGGTACTTGAGCATTTCGCTCTCGGTCTTCATGGCGAGCTGACCCACAGTGGTGATGTTAGCGTTGTTCAGGCAGTTAGCAGCACGCACGGAGAGCTCGATTTCGTTCACGCTCATGTTGAGCAGCTTGCGCAGCTGAGCGGTGTTGGCATCCGTATCGCCACCGGCGGCGCGGTCGAAGGATACGCGGCGGCTGTCGCTCTCCACGAACACATCGAGGTGGTGGCGCATGATGCTGGCGGCCTGCAGCATAGCATCGTTGGGGCTCACGCGACCGTCGGTCCACACGTCGAGCACGAGCTTGTCGAACTCGGTCATCTGGCCCACACGAGCGTTGTCCACAGCGTACTTCACGCGGGTAACGGGGGAGAAAATGGAGTCAATCGGAATCACGCCGATGGGGCGGTCCTTATCGTTGTTGTCGTCAGCGGTGTAGAAGCCACGACCGACATTCACCTCGAAATCGCAGTCGAAGATGGTGCTCTGGTCGAGGTGGCAGATAACCTGGTCCTTGTTGACAACGGAGTAGATGTGGTCCTCCTGAATATCGCCGGCGGTCACAACGCCCTGCTTGGTAACGCGAAGGGAGAGCGTGCGGGGCTCTTTGCCGTGGTGAGCGAACTTGATTTTCTTGAGGTTAAGGATGATTTCGGTCACATCTTCCACCACACCGGGCAGAGAGGTGAACTCATGCTGAGCACCGGCGATACGCACGCTGGTGATGGCAGCACCCTCGAGGGAGCTCAGCAGCACGCGGCGCAGGGAGTTACCCAGCGTGTGGCCGAAGCCGGTCTCGATAGGCTCAGCGATGAAGGTGATGTGGTTAGGATCCTCCGGGTCCTCAATGCGCTTGAGGGTGTTCGGAATCTCGAAATGGGCCAGTTCAATGACCTCCTGCTCTTTGTTCAGATCGTCTGACATGATTTTTGTTTGGTGTGACCGGGTTTCCCCCCATGCGAGCCAACTTCCACAGGAAATGGAGGACCAACGGTCGGTTTTATGCAGCTCGCGCGGCGAAGAATACACGCAATCCACTTAATTTGCAAGACTTTTTTTGAAAAATGTCACATTTTGTTCTATTTTTATGCAATATCGGCGTTTTTGAACACATTTACAGCATACACACCAAAATAATTGCTTGCGCGCGCGCCAATATGATGCTAGATTGCAGGGTATGCAAACGATCATTTCACCGACAGACGCGCCGAAAACGCAACGAATCGAGCAGGAATGGTACGGCAAGGCCATAGAACCGCCGTATGTGTATTGTTTCACCCTGTCAGCCGACGGCTTGGAATTCTGCGCTGCGCGCAAAGCCCCGGCGTTGATTCACCCGGATGGTCAATGCGGTGCATTTCAGGCTGAGCTGTGGCGTTACGATGCCGCGGAGTTTTTCATCTCCACCCCTGATGGCGGGCGCTACATGGAGTTCAACCTCAGCCCGAACGGCGCCTGGTGGGCAGCTGTTTTCAGCGGCCCTCGGCAAATTGCCCCCGGGTTCGAGAACTGGCAACCAAGCGGCGTGGTTGCCACCGGTGAGTACAACGGCGATAGCTGGCTATGCCGCGCGCTTATCCCCCATGCCGTATTGCAGGAAGCAGGCATTAACCCGCGCGATTGCCGCCTGACAGCCGCCGCCATCCTGAACTCCCCTGAGCAGGTATTCTTGACCACCGCCCTCCCCTGCGACACACAGCCGGATTTTCACCGCCCCGACCTGTGGGAAAAGTGCATTTACAATGCGTAAGTTGAATGAGCCGCGGCACCTGCGGTTCTCTCATCCCGCAGGTGCCGCGCTCGGCGTACCTTTCAACTATTATGAGATCTCAAACACGGGTTCACAGGGTAGTGAATGAGTATTTACCATAGTATACGCCCCACCCGACAGCAATCTTTCAGAAAATTGCAAAAAAAATTGCTTTTCGACGCCAAAACAAGTAAACTCAGGGCATGAACCGCCCGAAACTCGCCCTATACCTGATTGTCGGCTCCCTGCTTTGCAGTTGTCTGAGTCAGCAAATCGGCAATCAGGTTGCATACGAAAAACATGCCAAACCGCTGCATGCGCTTTTCCGGCCGAAACTTACCATCTGCGAGCAGGAATATACGCGCACCATCGACAGCTGGGTACACAAGGGGAGCAAATACACCATACGGGCTAAAACCCGGTACCCTGTTCACAACTGGCTCATAGAAGTTGAACACCCGAACGGCAACTGCTACTACCACCGTTCCCCCGAGCCACCTTTCAGCAAAGCCCTGCGTCGCCCCACAGCCGGCACACCAAGCGTGAGCCATCACCACGCGGGCGAGCGCCTTACCCTCACCCTCGGACACCTGAACAACGCCCGCGTCACCCTCCACGCTCACAACCTGGGCGTAACCACCCCCAATCAACAGACTGATTCCGCAGCCACTGCCGCACTCACCCACGCCGTACAGCAGGGCGGCCACATCTCCCTGCGCTACCACAATGGCCGAGAATACCAACTCACCGAATGGGAACAAGAAGCGCTGCGCCGTATCCTCCACGGCGCCATAGCCACCCCACAGCAGGCCGACTACTGCACCCTGCGCTTCCATTCCACCGATGGCGACCTGCTCTACGAACTGGCGCTCGGTGAATATTGGCCATACAACAGCGGCCCCCACGGCCCCGGAATACCCACCATGCAGGGCGCCATACTTGCCGGCGATTATCAGAGAACCTACCTGCACAGCTGGTGGAGTGCCGTCTGCTGTCGCCTCGCCCTGCTTGCCGAACAGAACACCCCGAACGCCAAAACATCGCGCTGCGGTCCGGGTGCCATCGACGGTACAACCCTCGATATACTGATGAAAAAGCCCTGATTTGTTAAAAAATTAAAAAAAATGCAAAAAAAGGTAATTCGGGGCTTGAATTTGACAAGATGCATGCTATACTGTAATCACGTATGCATGGTGATTTAGAAAAACTCGTGAACGCCGGTAAGATTCCGGCTGACTTCGCAGCCAGGCTGGACAAATTCTCTCCCGCCAACTACGTCATGCACCCGGAGTGGGGTGTAGGTAAGGTGGAGGCATGGTCACTGGCCAAGCAGCGCGTTAAGATTAATTTCGAGAAAAATCCCAATTACGTGATGGGCCTCAAGCTGGCATTCAACCAGCTCACCCCTGTGCCCGCCGGGCACTTCCTCGTCACGTGTTTTGAAGACCCCGCCGGCTGCAAGGCCAAGGCTGAGGGGAAGGAAACGATTCTGGAGTTCATCGCCTTTGTGTTGGAGCACAACTATTCCCTGCGCGAAGGTGTGGAAGAAGTATTGGAAATGCAGCCCGAGGATCTGGAGAAATACCTCAGCGGCCGCGTGATTGCCGAAGATAACTGGAAAACCTGGTGGGAGAAAGCCCGCGCCGCCATGCGCGACGACCCGCGCTTCCGCCTGCCCACCCGTCGTGGTGAGGCTATCGTCACCCGCGAGGCAGCCAGCGCTGCGGACGCTCTGCTGGCCGACTATACCGATGCCACGACCCTCGAAAGCTGCGTGCGCATACTCGACCAGAGCCGCCTGGAAGTACTGGACGGTGAGTTTGAGATTGCCGCCAAGCTGGTGAAAGCCATGGAGGACGACATCGAGAAGGGTCATGAACCCCAGCACGTGCTGGAGCTCATCATCATTCGCGATGACATTCTCGAAGGCACACACGGCAAGGACGAAGCCAAGCAGGCTCAGTTCGATGCAGCCCTGACCGCTGCCGGTGTCGAGAAACTCACCACCCTGGCCGAAAAGCTGCAGAGCATTCCTTCCGAAGAGCTGGTGAACTACGTGGGCGAGCTTTCCGTTGCCCGCCAGAATACCGTCTACACCGCCCTGCCGGAGGCTTATCCCGACAGCTGGCTTGCCTACACAACCAACATCTTCCTGTTCGGTGGTACCCGCGCTACGGCCGCTGCGGCAGACTTCATCATCGCCAAGGGTGCCAAAGAGCAACTCTTCTCGGACATCATGAACGGCATCTCGCGCCAGAACCTCAACCCTGATGTACTCATCTGGGTTTGCAAGGAGCGCAATGGCCTGGCTAAAGAGCTTGTCGACAAGACCAAGATGGCCCTGGGTGCAGCTATTATCGCCGCTATCGAGAAAGACAGCGCCGAGGGTGGCCCCAACCGCGCCCTGCGTCTGCGCAACCTGCTGATGGACGACAAGGAGCTCGCTCCCGACCTGGTAACCGGCATCTCCGAGCTGGAGGCTCGCCCCTTCGCCAAGTCGCTGTACGACTCCTCCGTGCTGCCGGACCTTGACCGTAACCTGCTGCTGGCCAACATGATGAAGGTGCATCCGTCCCTTCAGGAGGTTGTGCTCTCCCGCGTGCAGGTGAAGGAGAAGCAGAGTCTGTTTGTCTCCCTTCGCTCTTACGCAGCCCGTAAGGCCGAGTACGAGGATATCATCAACGTGCGCATTCCCAAGAACAAGCACGACCTCGAAATCACCCGTGCGGAAGGTGACCTTCGTGAGAACGGCGGTTATCAGGATGCCAAGGCCACCCGTCAGGTGCTCATGCGCCGCTCCGAAGAGCTCTCCCGCCTGCTTTCCCAGGCCGAGCCGACCGACTTCTCGGGTACCAGCTGCGAGCAGACCAGCATGGGCACACAGGTTACCTTCCAGACCGACAAGGGCAAGAAGGTGGTCTACACCATTCTGGGTGCATGGGATTCCATTCCCGAAGAAAACGTGGTTCCCTACAACTCCAAACTGGGCGCCAAGCTCATCGGCAACAAGGTAGGCGACAGCCTGCGCCTGCCCGTCGAGTTTGGCGGCGAGCAGGTTAAGATGACCATTAAGTCCATCGCCCCTGCCCCGAAGGAACTCATCTTCCCCGATGAGGCCTGATTTCAGCCGGGTATCAGATATTTCAAAACCGCTGCATGGCAACATGCAGCGGTTTTCCATATCCGGGGTAAGCCTCTCAATTCACGCGCTCAGAGTTCGGCACAAAGGGGGCAAGCCTCGACCATGTGGTCGGGCGCGACCTCCACGAGCGGAGGGCGGGTATTAAGCGTGTGGCCCGTGCGCTCCAGGCGCTGGCAGAAACGGCACCCACGCACATAGTCGCGAATGGGTGCAACCTGGCCGGGAATGGTCGGCAGGTGGCTTTTGCGGGGGTATTCCAGGCGCGGCATGGAGGAAAGCAGCGCTCGGGTATAGGCATGGCGCGGGTTGGCAAAGAGTTCTTTCACCCCGGCACTCTCCACCACTCGCCCGGCATACATGACCACCACGCGGTCACAGTTCTGCGCAATCACACCGAGGTCATGCGTAATCAGCACTGCGGAGGAGTCCATCTGCTCGCGCAGCTCTCGAATAAGCGCCAGGATTTGCTGCTGCACCGTAACATCAAGTGCAGTCGTGGGTTCATCTGCAATGATAAGCTCGGGGCGACACGCCAGTGCCATGGCAATAACGACACGCTGGCGCATGCCACCTGAGAGAGAGGCGGGGAATTCCTTTGCGCGAGTCTCGGGGTCGGGCAAGCGGACAAAATGAAGCATGTTGATAGCCTCAAGCCAGGCGTGGTCACGGCTCATACCGCGGTGCAGCATAAGAGTTTCGGCAATCTGGTCACCCACACGCTGCACGGGGTTAAGGGCGCTCATAGGCTCCTGAAAGATGATTCCGACCTGCCCACCGCGCAATTCATTAAGCCGTCGGGATTTCATCTTGAGGATATCTTCGCCGTTGAACAGCACCCGACCATCCAGAATACGCCCCGAGGGGCGCGGCAGCAGGCGCACCAGACTCATGGCCGTTACACTCTTACCGCAGCCACTCTCACCCACAATCCCCACGCACTGCCCACGCGGCACACTGAAACTCACATCGTCTACCGCGCGCAGCAACCCTACCTCCGACTCAAAGGCTGCGGTAAGGTGGTGTACTTCAAGCAGATTGCGGGATGACTTCATATCCGATTGGTGTTAAGGATTCAGGACTGAGGAGGCAGCGGAATATCTATTTCCTGCTCCGGGAAGGAATCCCCATCTGCGCGGGCGCGCAGGGTGCGCTCCTGCTCAGCAGGGTCAATCCAGTACAGGTGGCTGTCGAGGGGGTCGAAATAACGAGGGGGGCAGAAGTTGCAGTCGGACTCCTGCGGCCATTTGAGCCATCTCCACTGGGCAAAGCGTGTATAAGAGGTAGTCCACCCCGGCACCCAGCAAGCTTCATCGTGTATGAGTTGCTGCACCCGGTGGTGAGCTGCAACAGCCTGAGCCTCCGTCCGCGCGGAATGGCAGGCAAAAATAGCGGCATCCAACTCAGGCGAGGCCGTGGCGGTTATATTGTTACCGGCCTTGGCCGGAGTACCATCGGGAGCATAAGCATATTGCGACAGGAAAAAGAGCGACGGGTCGGGGGTGATGGGTGAAAATCCCCAGGCAAAGATTCCGGCCGTATAATTCTTCTCTTTTATCTTGCCGAAGAACACGGTGTCATCCATCTGCTCAAAACGCAAATCCAGGCCACAGGCTGCGGCATCTTCCCGCAACAGGTTCATACAGTTGGCATAGAGCGGGTCTATGCGGGAACTGACCACCACCTGCAATCGGGTACCGTCAGGGCGGCTCAATATACCGTCACCGCCCTCTTCTGTATAACCGGCACGGGCGAAATACTCACGGGCTTTTTCCGGGGAATAGGGGCGAGCCTTAATTGCATCGTTGGTATAGGGGCCGAACCCCATGAAGTATGAGCCCATGCGCTCGTAATCGCCGCGGAACACCGTATTGATAACCTCCTGTATATTCAAGGAGTGTTGCATACCGAGCCGCACATCCCGATTGTCGAAGGGCGGGCGCGAGCAATTGAGGTGAAAACCGAAACTGTTGCGCGGCCAGATGTTATTGAAGTGTACGCGCTGTATGTAACCCCGGTGCACGGGCTCCACCTCAAGCCCTTCGTACCAGAAATCGGCATCGCGCGCGGTGAAGACATCCAACTGCCCCAGGCGGAAAAGTTCACGGGCTTTCGACTGCTCGGCAATGAAAGAATAGACGATTCGGTCAACATTGCAACTGTAGCGCGTGTAGCGACGGTCATTCCCCCACCAGTCAGGCACGCGTTCCAGGGTCAGTTGCCGTCCCATTACCAGCCCGTCAGCCGCCACACGATAAGCCCCGGTAGTAGGTGCAGGCCGCCACAGGTAGCGCGTGGGGTAATCCGGCCCGAACTCGGCATAAAACCTCGTGCTGCTCGCCGGTATGGCAGCGTAGTAGGGAGCCGCCGGCATAGGCTCCTGCAGGGTGACAGCTATGGCCTCATTCCCGAAAACCGTAATCCGGGAAAAACGGCTCAGGTAATACCCGGCATAGAAGGGCTCCGCGGCATAATCAGACGTACGCACAAACAAGGCCGTAATGAAATCGCGAGAGGTCAGCGGAGCGTCATTGGTAAAGCGGGCATTCGGGTCTATGCGGAAGTAGACAGTGCGCCCATCGGGCGAAATAGCCCATTTCTCAGCTGTACCGGGTATGAGTTTCCCGGTACCGGGGTGAATACGCACCAGGGGGATGTCGACGTCATCGTATATATAGCGGCGCGTTGAGTTGTTGCTATTGGGGCCGAACTGGCAGAGGGTACCGGGGAATGAGCGCTGCAGCGACAGGCGCAGAGTGCCGCCACGCACCGCGCAGGCACTACCAAGCTCGGGTTGCTCGCCCCCGTCCTGCCACTGCAGCTCGGGGGGCATGTCTTCAAACTTGCGGTACACCAGGTAGTCGCCCTCACGGCGGCGGTCACCCATAGACAGGCTCTTCTTTATCGCGGAGCGCATGGCGACGCGGGCGCTCTCGGTCCCGGTGCTGCCGGGGCACCCGGCCAGCACACGGCTGAAGGCGCTCACGCTCTCGGTGCGATGCTCAGCCAGGGTTGTAAGCACGTAGGCCTCGTTGCGCCTGTTCCAGCGTTCCGTAAAACCGGCAAACCCCTTGGGCATGGTCCAATCGCGGGCAAACGGAGGAACGGCTTCACTTTCAGCGAAAGCTGCGGGCATGCTCCCATCATTCGGGGCCTGCCAAGCGGGGCCGTCGGCATCGCGCCCGCCATCACAGGCGGTCATACCCAGCAGGGCACAAATCCCCACCCCGACACCCTTCAGGCAGCAGTGCAATCGGCTCAGTCTGGCTGGTTCTCGTTTCATCATTCGTAATAGGTATGCCGACGCGGATCTATAGCCTCTCTCACGGCCTCGCCCACAAAGGTGACCAGCACCAGTACCGTGACCAGTGCGAAGAACGCAGACGAAACCACCCACGGCGATGAGAGCTTGGAAAGGCCGTCATTGAGCAGCCTCCCCCAGGAAGGATAGGAATCCGGCAGGCCGAAGCCCATGTAGTCCAACCCGGCAAGGGAAAGCACCACAGCGGCAAAGCTGAATGGCAGCAGGGTCACAACGATACCGGTGAGGTTAGGCAGAATATGGCGGCAGAGTATGTGGAAAGTACCGGCTCCCATCACCCGGGCGGCAGCCACATATTCGCGGGTCTTTTCTTTCATGGTGGCCGTACGCACCAGGTAGGTGATGTGAATCCACCCGAAAGCGGCCAGCACCCCCATGGTGAAGAACATACCGAGCATTTCATGCGGCACGAAGTCCGAAAGAACCATCACCACCAACAGGAACGGCAACTGAGAAAACACCTCAATCACACGCTGGGTCACCAAATCAAAGGTACCGGCAAAATATCCCATGAACATGCCCAGTGCCAGACCGATGGCATATATTATCGGCACGTAAAAGAGCGCAGCCTTTATGTTGACCTGCAGACCGCCGAACAGATAGGCCGCGATATCCGCCCCCTGACTGTTTGTCCCCAGCAGGTGGTCACCGGTCAGGGGCGGTGCGGGATGATAATACACACGGTGCACGCTCTCCGCCGGCGTGAGCGCCAGGAAATCGGCCTCGCTGCCATTACCGTAATAATGGTGAGATTTGAGTTTCCCCTGCTCATACATGGCAGAGTACACCTCGCGGCCGTCTTCTGACCAGCCCTGGGCATGCCCATCAGGCAGACCGCGACGGTAACGCAGGCGTAAATGAGCGCGCCCATTGGGGTACAGGCGGCTGGCCTGGCCGTTATAAAGAGTCTCGCCATCCGGTTCACAAAGCAGTCCCTCCCTGAACGTCAACTGCTCGGAGGGAAATGGCACGGCGTCCATCGTGGCATCGTAGGGAATCAGCGGCATCAGAACGAGATTAGGCATACCCGGCTTGCCGCACTCTGATTTGAGCTTACGGTAGTCAGCCTCGGCATGGGCCTCATTCCCGCTCAGGCCGAACTGGCGGCCGGTATAAATATCGCGACTGAAGGCCGGCAGGTACATGTTCTCACCATCGCAGACCAACAAAGCACGCTTACCCACAATACACTGGTCCAGCCCGGCCAGCAACAGTAGTGCCACAAGCGCCATCAATGACCAATAACCACGCCGGAACTTGCGGAACTGCGCCCAGCGCCGCTCCACCATGGGAGCCACGCGCATACTTTCCCGCCGCCGCACCAGCAAATACACCCCGGCGGCAAATATCAGGGCCATGCATAACCAACCGAACCAGTGCACACGCCCGTCAGCCGCCGCCAGCGGGCACGCCTCAGCCGGCAGAGAAAGCAGGTTCATCTCACGGCTCACGGTAAACGGCCATGACAGGGTGGGTAACAGCCAGCCATACAGCTCCGCCAGGCTGCCCAACACGGCAGCCAGTATCAGCAGAAGAGCGATGATGTTTTTCTTCTTCATCAGTCAAAGCGTATGCGCGGGTCGATACAAGCTACCAGAATATCCGAAAGCAGATTCCCCACCACAATCAAAGCCGAGCTGAGCAGCAGCGTACCCATGATGAGCGAGTAATCCTTATCCATAAGCGCCTGAAAACTCAGCATGCCAAAGCCCTGTATATCAAACACCCGCTCAATAAGCAGCGAGCCGGCCACCACACCGCAAAGCGTGCTGCCCAGGGTGGAGGCCAGCGGTATGACCGAATTGCGGAAAGCATGCCGCCACACGGCACGGCGGAAAGGCACGCCCTTGGCCACGGCGGTGCGCACATAATCGGCCGAGATATTCTCCATGAGATTGTTCTTCATCATCATGGTAATCATGGCGAATGAACCGACCACATAGCAACTGAGGGGCAATACGGTGTGGTGCGCCAGGTCTTTCACCTGCTCCCACAAGCTCATACCGGGAAAATCAGGCGATGTCAGCCCGTAGAGCGGGAACCACTCCAACCGAGCCCCCAGATACACCAGCAGTACAGCCCCCAGAGCAAAACCGGGCACGGCATAGCCCAGGAAAACGAACAGGCTCGACACACTATCAAACCAGCTGTTGTGGCTCAATGCCTTATACACCCCGAGGGGCACACTGATGAGGTATGATATCAACACCCCCAAAATACCGAAATAGAGAGAAACAGGCAGGCGCTCAAACATCATACCCACCACGGGTTCATTGTATTTGTACGAGCGCCCCAGACTGCCTTGCAGCAACCCATCAAAAGCCTTGCGATATGCCACCACACGCCAGCGGCGACATGTCGGGCTCTCCGCTCGCTCTGCGATGGCCGTTTCATCCGTCACGCCATTGCGGCGAGCCCAGCGCTCCGCGCGCTCAAGCGGGGATTCCAGCCGCATGCGCCAGCCCTCTTCCTCGAACCAGGGTTCCGCCAGGTAATTGACCGAATTCCCCTCACGCTGCACTTCGATAACGGCGCAATTACCGCTGAGAGATGAGATAGTGAGCACAGCGCTGTCATCATCCCCGAATTCAGCCTTGGCAATCTCCACCTCGCGGCGTCGAATCCCCAGCCACTGCAGGTATGCCAGCCACACGGGTTTCTGCAGATTGAACAGCTCTTCCAGGCGCTCAATATCGGCCTCGCTGACCATGGTTCCGGTCGGTCCGGCAGACCGTTCACCGGCAAGGGCACCGATTGCCTGCTCCTGTAATATGCGCTCTACAGGCCCCCCCGGCACCATGCGAGTAAGGCAAAACACCACAAAGGTGATACCAATCAGCGTGATTGGTATCAACAACAGGCGGCGTATGATGTACTTGCGCATTTACGGGTGTTATTCTATCATATTATCCCCACCACCGCAAGCACTTAGTACGCCCCGATGCACCATCCTGCAAAATTATTGCGCAGGAGTCACATCATCTCACGCCTCGTCATCCATTTCATCCGGTTCTTCTGCCCCATCGGCAAACAGCTCGTAGGCAATGGAATCCACAATCTCCACGTCGGCAAACTCACCGACAGGCAAAGTGGGGTCGACATGAATGGTGCCGTCGACATCGGGGGCATCCCACGGGCCGCGAGCGATACCGGGGGAATCCACCAGCACACGGATAGTCTGCCCCACGCACTCCTGCCCGATTTCATCGGCAATACCGGCCAGAATCATCGACAACTCATTCGCGCGGCGCTTGCGGGTAGCATGGTGTACCTGCCCTTTCATCTTGGCGGCCAGCGAGCCTTCTTCCCTCGAATAGGGGAATACGCCGGCGCGCTCAAAACGGAACTCGCGGATAAAATCGCGCAGCTCGGCATGGTCATCTTCCGTCTCACCGGGCAGGCCGCTGATGAATGTGGTACGCAGGCCGATACCGGGCACAGCTGCGCGCAGGTCACGGATGAGGTTGCGGATGTAGTCGCCATCAGTCTTGCGGCGCTGCTCCTCAAGTATATGAGCGGCAATGTGCTGCAAGGGGATGTCGACATACTTCACCACCTTGTCGCAGGTGGCGAAGACCTCTATCAGCTCACGGCTCCAGTGCGCCGGGTGGGTGTAGAGCACGCGAACCCAGAAATCACCGGGCAAGTCATTAATTTCGCGCAGCAGGCTTGCCAGCGATTCGCCCCGGGCAGAGTCCACCCCGCTGGTCTTGGTTGCCTTCTGCTCCCATTTGTCCATACCGTAGTAGGTCGTATCCTGAGCAATGAGGTTAATCTCGCGGCACCCTTGCTCCACCAGGGCGCGCACCTCGCGCAGGATATTGGCCTGCGGGCGGCTGCGGTGACCGCCACGTATACGGGGAATCACGCAGTAGGCACAAGCGTGGTTACACCCTTCGGCAATTTTGACGTATGCCGTGTGCGGGGACGTCAGGCGGTAGCGCGTGTCACCGAAATCGGGCATGAGTTTGGAAACTTTCGTACTGTACACCTTCTCCGCCGTACCCAGCAGACAAGCCGTGGCAATCTCGGCAATCTCGCACACCTTGTCCACACCCACAAAACAATCGGCCTCGGGCATGATTTTCACCAAATCCTGAGCATAGCGTTGCGACAGACAACCGGCTACAATGATTTTCTGCTCAGCGGGGGCCTCCCCGGCTTCGCGGGCACGGGCGGCAGCGAAAATGGTATCAATAGCCTCCTGCTTGGCAGGGTCAATGAAGGCACAGGTGTTAATGATGAGCACTGCAGCCTGTTCGGGCTCGGTTTTCACAAACCCCGCGGCCAACATGCGGTCAACCATCACCTCCGAATCCACCAGATTCTTAGCACAACCAAGCGATATTATAGCAAACTGAACGGCCATGCCCGAATCATACCCGAACCGTTGCAAAATTGCAAGCACAACATTCAGGCTTACGGAGCACCCCAAGGCTGTCGTCCCCCTTTTCCGGGGCGGCTACCCTTTGTTCCACGCAACTACCCGTTGGCTGAAGGTACTGACTACAGCACCATGCGGAGAATCCGCCGTCCCCTGCGCGAGAGAGTCAAAATTGACGTCGAACCCATACAGGTGTGTGGGCGGAGCCGAGACAAAATCTTTGCGGTCAATGGAATAGTGCACCGATGTCTCCTGCCCCACGCGACCGTAAGACACGGTGAGGGTGCGGTCGGCATTGGCGCGCACCCACGGGGCCTCGTTCTCATCGAGCAAACGGGCACAGAGTGTTTCATCTTCATATTTCACCACATGCAAGGCCTTGCCGCTGAAGGGCAAAAGCCCCACGTGAGTCCAGGAAAAACGGCCGAACTGAATCGACTGGCTCTGCACCGCCACAAATACAGCGGCAACTGCCAGAACCGCTGTTACCACCACTGCTGCCGGATACGTTTTCATTCACCGTTCAGACGCCTCGGCAGCACCTGCCGTTCAAAAAAAATGACCGTTGCAGTGACATACCGCAACGGTTGAATTAACAAAACAAGCGGCAGGGACTCAGCGATGCCGGATTGCCGACACCAACAACCAGAGAGCCCACGCGATATCGAGCACGCAAAAGGAATAAAAGGCTATCTGATATCCGCCGGAGGGCATGTGTAGCGCATACCACAGAAAGAACACGCCCAACGCTGCAAAAAAAGCACTGCGAATGATTTTTCCCAAACGAGTATTCATGGGTGCAGAAAAGCGCCATCCGCGGGCGGATTCGCCGCCCGCAGACGACTGAAGGGGTTACTTAGTGAGGCCAAGCAGCTCCATCTCGAAAATCAGCGTCGAGTTCGGACCGATGCTGCCGGGACCGTTGGCACCGTAAGCCAGATTGGCGGGGATAGTCACGCGCCACTTGGCACCCACAGGCATGAGTTTGAGCGCCTCGGTGAAACCGGGTATAACCTGACGGATGTTGAACTTCACAGGCTGACGGGACTGATCGAACACGGTGCCATCTACCAGCGTGCCTTTGTACATCACCTCAGCTGTGGGGGCATCTCCATGCACGGCGGGGTCATATTTCTCCGTACCGCCGGCGGTCAGAACCTCGTACTGCAAACCGCTCTCGGTGGTAATCACCTCGGGGCGCTTGCCATTCTCGGCCATGTACCGGCGACCTTTCTCAAGATTTTCCTCACCGACTTTCCTGCCACGCTCCTGCAGCATGGACACAAAAGCCTGCTGATATTCCTCCACCTTTTCGTCGATGATGCTCATGTCAGCCTCACCGGAAATGCCGTCTTTCACACCTTTTGCCAGCATGTCGGCCACCACGTCATCAGCTTCGATTCCGGGGAGCATCTGCGGCAGCATCTGGCTGCCCAGGCGGTACCCGATGAGATACCCCATCACTTCTTTCATTTTGTCCTGATCGGTCATGCGCGCATTTTATCACACCCCCTGCCCCATGACAAGCCGCAGCAAAGTCATAACCTTTCTTTCGGCTTGCTACTGCGGACCGGAAAGTATATACTTGTTACTATGTTTCTGATACTGCATGTGCTCTACCTTGTACCTTTGCTGCTTGCTTTCATCTTGGCATGCATCACGGAGAAGGATACGTGGTATCTGCCCTACCTCAAATGGCTGACATCTCTCGCGGCCATTCCTTTGGCCTTGCCGCTCTATGCGATAGCAAGCTGCTTCTTTTTCTATGCCGGGGCGAACGCGGTGCCTACCTACATCTGCGTCATCACCGGAGTCATCAGCTTGGGTATTGCGCTGTATCTGGGCTACCGGCTCATCGATATATTCAGGTACCTGATTGAACGCCTGAAAAGATAACACACTCTTTGGCGCATTTCTTTATTGTCAAACGCAGCGTGATGGGGTAGAATAGCAGGTATGATAAGAAAGCTGGCAGTGGAGGGTGTAACGGTGTTTCCGCAGCGCGAAGTATTTCACTTCGTGCCTGGGGTGAACATCATTGTGGGCGGCAATGATTCCGGTAAAAGCCACCTGATGAAACTGTGCTACGCGCTCACCAAGTGGGGCTGCGATGGCAACCGCCGCGAACTGCCCGAAGTCTGGGCCGAAGAAAAACGCCTGCGCCGCGATTTAATGCGCGTGTTCGGCACCCATAACCTCACCTCACTCACCGCTCGCAATCGCGGCAACGGACAGGCGGCGGTACAGGCCGCACTCGAGGGGTACAAGGTGCCGCTCGGCTCGGCTGAGCTGGATTTTCGATTCTCGGCCGGGCAGGAGGAAGAAGGCCTGCACATCAAGAAGTTACCGCAGCGCTTTCTGAATGAGAACGCCGTCTTCATCTCGCCGCGCGAGGTGCTCTCCATCTACCCCTGCTACATGCAGGCGGGCAAGCGCTACCCGGAACTGCTCGATTCCGCCAGCTGGGAACTCTGCCGCGCACTGGAAGAGGAACCTGCCGGCAGCCCCCTGCCCGAAGCGCTGCGCTACGTGATGAAACAGATAGAAACCCTGCTTTCCGGCAAGTTACAGCGTCTCAACGGGCGTTTCTACCTGAAACGCCCCTGCCAGGAACCGCTGGAACTCAATTTAGTGGCGGAGGGCTTCAAGCGAATCGGCACGCTGGGACTGCTTATCGGCAACGGCACAGTGCGCCCGGGTACCACCCTGTTCTGGGATGAACCCGAGATGAACCTCAACACCACCCACCTGCCCTTGCTGGTCAACATCATACTCGGTCTCTGCCGCGCCGGAGTTCAGCTCATGCTTACCACACACAGTCTCTTTCTGCTGCGTGAGTTGGTCATTCAGCTGGCAGACAGGCAAAACGGCAAACTCAGCCGCCGATTCTTCGGTCTGCAGCCGCCCGGCGACAACCGGTGCGGCGTGCGCACCTCGGTTGGCAACGCCCTCGATGAAATCGACCACATCGACAGTCTGGACGCCGAAATGGAACAAGCCGACCGCTACCTCAATATGAACCTCGAACCCGGAGAGCAGGCATAAGCGTGTTTCAGGCCGGTACCAGTTGTGTGGAGGGCTTGCACCGCTTTAATTTCGAAGCCGGGTACTATGTGTGCCGCTTCGAGTGCTCCCCTTTTTATTCGCACCATGCGCAGAACTTCTGCAGCAGCTGCAAAGAGATGGATTTCGTGCTCTACCACCCGGGCAAAAAAGAGCTCTGGCTCATAGAGGTGAAAGACTACCGCTTCAACGCCCGCCCCAAGGTGCGGGATTTGGTAGACAAACTGTGCCGCAAGGTGAAAGACTGCCTGTTCCTGCTGCGTGCGGCGGCTATCTGTGCCCCTGAGGAAGAACCGGCTGAGGGAATCTCGTTGCGCGACATTGCCCGCATGAGCCTGCAAGCCAAGCACATACGCATAGCCTTCACCATCGAGCTGGCACGTACCGGACTTTTCCCGCCCAAGAGCCTGCTGGCCACTATCAAAGATTTACTCTATCGGCAGATTCGCTTCATTGACCCCGATATGGTCTGCCTGCCCATCACCGAATCCGGCACCGACCCCCGCTGCCCCTGGACTATTACCGCCGCCGGCAACGACCACTCCTCCCGAATTCAGAAACGCATAGAAGAAGCCGCACGCGCCCGCGAAAAAGAGCAGAAAATCGCCGCAGAACAAGCCCGCGCAGCCGAACGCCGTGAGCGCAAACGCAAGGCTAAGGCCCGTAAAAGCAACGTCCCGCTCTGGAAACAACGTGCCGCAGAGCGCGAAGCCGGTCAGACAGGTACCCACGCCGACCGTCGGAAAAAGCTCTGATTCCCACACCGCTCTCATGAAAAGGCTGCTAACCCTCCTCATTGTTGCAATCGTGCTGGCTATACTGGCGGCAGGTGGGTTGTATCTTTCACCCTATGCGCCCTATGTGCGGCAATACCTGCCCACCATTTTCTACCGCAACCTGCAAGCCGAGCCCGACAACCTGGCAGCTATGGCGCGCAGGCAAATCGGCGTAACGGTAAAGTACGACCCGGCCTACGAAAAACTGAGCTACCCCGGCGGAGATGTTCCCATGGAGCGCGGCGTATGCACGGATGTGGTGATTCGCGCGCTGAGACTCAAAGGGGTAGACCTGCAACAACTCGTACACGAGGACATGAGCCGCCACTTCTCCAGCTACCCCAAAAACTGGGGCTTGAAGCGCCCTGACCGCAACATTGACCACCGCCGTGTACCCAACCTTCAGGTATATTTTACCCGTCGCGGGTGGAGCCTGCCCGTAACGGAAAATCCGGCTGACTACAAACCGGGCGACATCGTGACCTGCCGCACGCAAAATGGGCGACCGCACATCATGATAGTGAGCGACCGCGCCACCCTGAGCGGCACCCCCATGGTCATTCACAACATGGGGAACGGCACGCGCGAAAACCCGCAGCTCTTCACCTTCCCCCTGACCGGGCATTACCGCCCCATTTACCACAAACCATGAAAACCGCCCTGCCCTTCATACTTGCCCTGGCCGCCACAGCGTGGGCCGACAGCCGCCTGCCCGAACTCGCCCGCCGACAGATTGGTATAACGATTGAATACGACGGCTCATACGAGCGCCTGACCTACCCCGGGGGAGATGTACCCATCGAGCGCGGCGTGTGCACCGATGTCGTCATCCGCGCGCTGCGCCACCTCGGGTTCGACCTGCAGAAAGAGGTGCACGAGGACATGAAGCGCAACTTCTCCCGCTACCCCAAGCGCTGGGGGCTCAAGCGCCCCGACAAAAATATCGACCACCGCCGTGTCCCCAACCTGCGAACCTTCTTCAAACGCAAAGGTTGGGCGCTGCCCGTCACCGACAACCCGTCAGATTACAAACCCGGCGACCTGGTTACCTGCATTGTAGGCGGCAGCCTGCCCCACATCATGATAGTGAGCGACCGCACAAACGCTGACGGCGTGCCGCTCATTATCCACAATATCGGCGGCGGCACAGAGGAGGAAGACAGCCTCTTCGCCTTCCCCCTCGATGGGCACTACAGGCCGCGGCTCAATCAATAACCGCTCCGGTTATCAGAAGCGGAAATCCACACCGGCACTCACATAGAGAGCGGGGCGGTAGTGGTGGCTGCTGTAGGCATCCTTGCGGGCGTTGCGCTCCAGGAACTGAGCATTTGTCGTCACCGTAGAACCGACCGAGGCAGTAATAATGCGCTTGGTCCGGCCGGGCTGCGAGAAATCATACTCAAAACTACCGCCCACTACGAGCGAACGCACACGGAAAATGCGATCTCCCCGGTCGGTTTCCACCGCCCACACACCACCGCGGGCTGCAACAAAGGGGCCGAACGACAGTCGCTCCGTTGCACGATACATGGCCTCGAGCTGGTAGCCGTTGAGCTTCACACGCCAATCTTCACACGGCTGCCACTCAAAGCGCACCATGGGCAGCACAAAAAACTCCGCAAAACGGGGAGATGAAGCCAGACCGAGCGAATAGCTGAAGGTGTCGCTGTGCTTCACGGTGTAAAATGCGTACGCCGCTACATCAAAGCCCTTCGCCGTGGCCTCGCAATCAGCAGCCAGCTCAGGTGCCAGACCGTAGGTCCAGCGGTTACCGTTTTCAACCGGAGTAATGAAGGTGATAGGCAACGCAAAATTGTAGAACACATCATTGTGCAAATCCAGCGTGCCACCGGTGTTAATCACGCTGACTTTGGCATCAAACTGCATATTGAGCATCGTCTTGCCCCACCCGGTCTTGCGCGGGTCCGAAAACGGCACACAGAGCGCGTAGCTCTGCATACTCAGCTCAGAGCCCCCGCGATGGCGCTCACCCATGCGGGTAAACCACTCGAAGCGAGCGTAGCTGGGTGCCACCCCCGAATCCGGCAGACCATAGCGCCAGCCCTGCAAACCGGCTAAATCAGCATCTTCTGTCACCTGGGCCGTTACACTCTGTACCCCGGCAGCGGCCAGAGCCACCATCATTGCCTTACTCAGTGCTCTCATGCGCATCAGTCTACCACTTTCGTTTGATTTTGGCAAGTGTTATATAATTTTAAGTTTGTTTTTCTGATTTAAGACCATCTGACAGAACAATTCATACCAACAAGATACCCGCACCTCAGAGATTCTCAACAAGCAAAACGCCACTTTTCCGCTATGGGACAACACTCACGAAGCTCCGGCCGCGAGAATTTCCCCCGCGACATCCGCAACCTGCATATCCAACAACCCCGTGAAGGCCAGCTGCCCATAACGCCTGATGGCCATAAGCTGCCGGATTCCAGCCTGGCCCCCTCAGAAGCTCCCGAATAGATTAAAATTCCGCCAAAAATTCGGAAAAATTGATAATTTTTCTTCTAAAACGCAAAAAAAGCTAGTGTTCCCTCTAGCATTGTGGTATTATATAGCTGTTCCCTCGAGGGAGAGAGTCTATAATCATACAGAATTGCACAAGCTATGAACGATCTCACAAAGCCTTTCAAGCGCCTGCCGGTGGCTCTCATCGGTACCGGTTCCTATGTACCTGAAACCCGCCTGACCAACTCCGACCTGGAGAAGATGGTCGATACTTCCAACGAATGGATTATCGAACGCACCGGTATTGAAGAGCGCCGCATTGCCGCCCCCGGAGAAAAGACCAGTGACATGGCTACCCAAGCCGCCAAGCGAGCCATGGAGGCCGCGGGAGTCACGCCCGAGGAAATCGACCTCATCATCGTCGGCACCGTCACGCCGGATACCTTCACCCCCTCCACCGCCTGCTATGTGCAGGCCAACATCGGCGCCGTGAACGCCGCAGCCTTTGACATCTCGGCCGCGTGCTCCAGTTTCCTCTTCGCGCTGAAGACCGCCGTGCAGTACATCGGTTGCGGTCAGGCTCGCACAGCACTCATCATCTCCTCCGAAAAGCTCAGCCACATTGTGAACTGGGAGGATCGCAGCACCTGCGTGCTCTTTGGTGACGGAGCCGGCGCCGCCGTGCTGCGCACGGGTACGGGCATAGAGGGCGACAGCGCCATTCTTGCCTCCGACATCGGTTCCGACGGCACCCTGACCGACCTGCTGCTGGTTCCCGGCGGCGGTTCTGCCATCCCCACCACGGAAGAGAACATTCACGAGAAGCTCTACACCCTGGCCATGCGTGGCAACGAGGTGTTCCGCTACGCCGTGGCGCACATGAAAGATTCCGCCCTGTCACTCATCGAGCGCACGGGCATTAAGCCCGAAGAGGTAAACGTTGTGATTCCCCACCAGGCTAACCTGCGTATCATCAACGCTGTGGCTCAACGCCTGGGTATCCCCGTTGACCGTGTATTCATTAACCTGCAGAAGTATGGCAACACCTCCGGTGCCGCCTGTGCCATCGCGCTGGATGAAGCCGTGCGCTCCGGCAAGGCCAAGAAGGGCGATATCGTACTGATGGTCACCTTCGGTGCCGGGCTTACCTGGAGTAGTGCAGCCATAAGGCTCTGATAAAGACTGGTCACAAGTTACGAAAGACAAGTTTTGTAACATGTGACTCACGAACTTTTTGTCATTCCAGCTCACCAGCTACGTCTCGCGCAGCTCAGCTTTCACCGCTGAGCTCGCTCGATTGTATACCGATGACACGCAGGCAACCCCGATAGTCTTCCCCTGTACCTGTCCGGCGGCGTATGCCTTTGTGGTGGCGCTCGTTGCAGCCCAGAGCAAAGAAGCCCGGCGAATCTGGGCCGTGGCAGATGCCCTGCCCATGCAAGAGCGCGTGGCTGCCGAACTGCCGCTATGGGGAGCGCCCGGCATCTTTGTCCCCGAGCGGGAGATACATGTGAACAACGGGTTGAGTGACCCGGACCTGGCAGCCGAACGACTGGAAGCCTTGCGCGCCATCGCTGCCACACCGCAAGCCCCACAGGTTGTCGTGGTGACGGCGGCTGCCCTCAACCAGAGCGCGCCGGCCTTTGCCCAAGCCGCCCCGGACACCACGGTGAGTCTGAAAGTGGGCAGTGAACTCTCGCCGGAGAGCCTGTGCGCCCGCTTGACGCAGCATGACTTTGAGAGAGTGGAGCAAGTGACAGCCCGCGGCCAATGGAGCCTGCGCGGCGGTATACTCGATGTCTACCCCCTGCAATCGGCCTGGCCGTTGCGAATCGAGTTCTTCGGCGACGAGGTGGAAAGTATACGCGCCTTCGACATCGACAGCCAGCTCTCCTTCCGCAAACTGGCGGAGGCCGAGCTGGTGCTCGATGAACCGCCGGCAGACCGCCGCCTGCGCGACCTCATAGCCCCGCAGGACTGGGTGATAGCCCTGCCCGGCAGCGGAGAGAACGGCCATGTGCTCGTATTTGAAACCCCGCCCGAGGTAGCGGATGTTGTACCCGAGCTGGATGAGCTGCACGCCGGCGAGGCACTCTCCTTCTACGGCGAACCGCTCGGCTCTTTCGACACCGGTGATTTCGTGATGCAGGAGGCCCGCCGCGCCCTTGCCCGCAACAGCCTGCTGCAGTGGCGTGAGCAGAAGTGGCGGGTGGTCATGTATTTCCCCCACGAGGGCGAAAAGAAGCGTTTCGAGGAAATCTGCGGAGAGGATGACGCATGGCGTGCCGTACAGAGCCGCGATGGCGACCTGCCCTTCGGCTTCACCGTGCCGGGAGCTAAGCTTGCGGTGCTCTCCGCCGCCGAGATATTCGGCCGCTACAGCTCACCTCGCGCCCGCAAGCGCGACGACCGCGAAGACCGACTGCGCCGCGAGCGAGCACAAGCCCCCCTGCGTGAAATAGCACCGGGCGACTTGGTCATTCACTCCGCCCACGGGTTGGGGAGGTTCGTCGGCATCGTGCAGGATGCCAAAACCGGCGAACAGGAACTGCACATACAGTACGCCGGTGGCGTGCTGCTGCGCATTCCCCTGCAACAGAGCCACCTGGTCAGCAAATATGTGGGCCTGGGAGCCAAAGCCCCCGAGCTCTCCCGCCTGGGGGATGCCCGCTGGCGCCGTGCCTGCCAGGCCGCCGAGCGCGCCGTGCAGGACTACGCTGCCCAACTGCTCGAAGTACAGGCCGAGCGCGAGAGCAATACCGGCTACGCCCACCCGGCGGACTCCTCATGGATGTGGCAGTTCGAGAGCTCATTCCCCTACCGCGAAACCCCGGACCAGCAGCGCGCCATCAACCAGTGCAAAGCCGACATGGAAGCCCCGCGCCCCATGGATCGACTCATCTGCGGCGATGTCGGCTTCGGCAAGACCGAGGTGGCCATACGCGCAGCTTTCAAATGTGTGACCGGCGGACGACAGGCCGCCATACTGGCTCCCACCACTGTGCTGGCCGACCAGCACTACCGTACCTTCCGCAGCCGCATGAGCGAATACCCCATCCGCATCGAGCTGCTCAGCCGCTTTACCCCTGCCAAAAAGGCTGCGGAAATCATCGAGGGACTACGCCGGGGCGATGTCGACATTGTTATCGGCACCCATAGGCTCATTTCTAAAACGGTGATTTTCAAGAACCTGGGGCTGGCCGTCATCGATGAAGAGCAGCGCTTCGGTGTGCGCCACAAAGAGCAGTTCAAGCGCATGTTCCGCATGGTCGACATGCTCACCCTCTCCGCCACCCCCATCCCCCGCACCCTCTACGTCGCCCTCATGGGAGCGCGCGACATGAGCACCATCGACACCGCCCCCCTCAACCGCCTGCCCGTACAAACCGCCGTCTGCCCCTACAGCGAAGAACTCATCACCCGCGCCATCGAGCGCGAAATCGCCCGCAACGGCCAGGTATTCTTCCTGCATAACCGCGTACAGAGCATACACAAAACCGCCGAAACTCTGCAACGGCTCGTACCGAAAGCCCGCATTGTCATCGGTCACGGTCAAATGGACAAGAGCGAGCTGGAGTGCGTGATGCGCGACTTCGTGGGGCACAAAGCCGACATCCTGCTCTCCACCACCATCATCGAGAGCGGCATTGACATCCCGAACGCCAACACCATCATCATCGACCGTGCTGACCGGTTCGGCCTGGCAGACCTCTACCAGCTGCGCGGCCGCGTGGGGCGCGGTGGTCACCGAGCCTACGCCTACCTGCTGCTCCCGCCGGATGCCCTCTGCACCTCCGACGCCCGCAAACGTGTGGCAGCCATCAAGCAATACACCGAGCTGGGCAGCGGCTTCAAAATCGCCATGCGCGACCTCGAAATCCGCGGCGCCGGCAACCTGCTCGGCACCCAGCAGAGCGGCCACATCGCCGCCATCGGCTTCGAACTTTACTGCCAGTTACTGCGCCAGTCCATCGAGCGCCTGCAGGGCAAAGCCCCCGCCATACGGGCAGACGCCCAGCTGAAAGCCGACTTCCTCTGCGTGAGCGAGGCCCTGCTCTCCACCCGCCCCGATGCCGACAAACTCATCGGCGCCTTCATCCCCGAGGCCTGGGTCGAGAGCACCCAAACCCGCATGGCCTGCTACACCCAGCTCGCCAAAGCCCTGACAGAAGATGACGTCGATGACCTGGAGCGCCAATGGATTGACCGTTTCGGCCCCCTGCCCCGCCAGGCCCGCCACCTGCTCATCGC
Organism: Akkermansia sp.; assembly: GCA_017477935.1. Lineage (GTDB taxonomy): Bacteria > Verrucomicrobiota > Verrucomicrobiia > Verrucomicrobiales > Akkermansiaceae > Akkermansia. The sequence continues at coordinate 50,447 of JAFVIC010000112.1, forward strand.
CCACAAAATCAAGCTCATCGCCTCGCGCCGCAACATTTCCAACGTCGAAATCTCGGGCCAGAAACTCATGCTCACCCGCAACAAGGACTATATCCTGCTCGACCGCCGTTTCCCCCGACTCACCAAAATCCGCCCCGCCGATAAACTCCGCGAAACGCTCAAATTCCTGCAGGAGATGTGAGAGGCAACGCAAAAGACAGCTAACTACTCAGCCCTTTATGGTAAAGAGAATGTCAGCGGCACGCCAAATACTTGAACATTTTCCATATTTTGGTACAATGTCCGCGTATAGTTCGTTTTATGACAGGGGCAAAACCATTCATTAAGTGGGTTGGAGGTAAGAGTCAACTGATTAGTCAGTTGGAAGAGTTGCTTCCTGCTGATTTTTGCAAGTGGGAAGAGGCTACCTATATTGAACCTTTTGTTGGCGGAGGAGCTATGCTCTTTCACATGCTCAGCCACTTTCCCAACATCCAACATGCTGTTATTAACGACATCAATCCGGATTTGACCACCTGCTATGTTACTGTCCGCGATGAGCCGAACAAACTGATAAAATCGCTGCAAAGCATACAACTCGAATACGATTCACTTAATAGCGAAGAAGCCAGAAAAGACTTTTACTACAAAATAAGAACTCGTTTCAACGAAAAAAATCTTTCAGCAGTCGAGAATACGACCCTTTTCTTCTTTCTGAATCGAACCTGTTATAATGGATTGTATAGAGTCAATAAGAGCGGCGGATTTAATGTACCTTTCGGCAAGTACGAAACACCAACCATTTTTAATCCCGACATTATCTATGCAGATAGTCAAGTCCTGCAAAAAGTTGAAATCTTAACAGGAGATTTTGAAAGCACCTTTGAGAAAATACGTAAAAATACGCTGTTCTACTTTGACCCGCCATACCGCCCGCTGAGCAACACATCCAGCTTCAACAGCTACAGCAAAGAAGATTTCAACGACCTCGCTCAGGTGCGACTTAAAAAGTTCTGTGACCGGGTTCACGAGGCCGGAGCCCACTTTATGCTCAGTAATTCTGACGGACGTGGAAAGGATATTAACGACACTTTTTTCGATGACTTATACTCAGCATACAGCATCGAAAGAGTCTGGGCTTCCCGATGCGTTAATTCCAATGTTTCAAAACGCGGTAAGTTAACTGAAATACTTGTCAGGAACTTTAAAATTGGATCAGTTCTAATAACAGCATAGCTCATTATGATTAGCAGTAAAGTTTTCGATAGAATGCGTCCTTTGTTTGACATTATAAGCAAAGCAAAAGGAAAAACTATAGGGCAAATTAAGGATGAGCTGAGCATCGAGCGCAGCAAAATGGTAAAAGGCGCATCTGGTTTAATCGTTGAAAAACTTCTTGGTTTTGAAAACAACAACCTCGACAGTCCAGACATTCCCGAAATAGGTTGCGAAATAAAAATACTCCCCCTGCAAAAGAACAGGGACGGAACAATAAAAGCAAAAGAGCCTACGGCCATCCAAATGATAAACTATATAGAGGTGGCTAAAGAAACATGGGAAACTGCAAAACTTCGAGGAAAAATAGCGCTCACATTTTGGGTTGTATACTTGGCTAAAACAAGTGGAAAAGCCATGGAGCAAAACGACTATGTGATAGTTGACTATTTCTTGGATCACCCCAATGATGTCCAAAATGGAATATTCAGAAAGGATTGGGAAAACATTCAGGAATATATCAAAACAGGCAGAGCCGATCAACTATCATGCAGCATGGGTGAATATCTCGAACCTAAAACCAAAGGAAAAAATAACCAAGATAAAACTGATGCACCTGATGGAAAAGGAGGAACGCTAAAAGCGAGGCGTCGAGCATTTTACTACAAAAAGAACTACACGAATACTGCAATCATCCCTAATCTTGATTTAACTTCCATAACTGAATGATTGAGTCTTTTTTCAAATCCACGAACCGTGACTATACGCTACTTCACGGGGACAGCCTCAAATTGCTTCCGAAAATTGACTTCAAGTTCGATTGTATCTTCGCCGATCCTCCCTACTTCCTCAGCAATGGAGGTATCAGCTACCAATCAGGTGAAGTTGTCTGTGTAGACAAAGGAAATTGGGATAAAGCAGAAACTCCTGAACAAATCGACACCTTCAACAGAGAATGGCTAACACTCTGCAGAGAAAAATTGAGCGACAATGGCACCATTTGGATAACCGGCACATATCATAACATCTTTAGCATTGCAAACACGCTTAAGAGTTTAGGATTTAAAATACTCAACGTTGTCACTTGGGTAAAAACCAATCCTCCACCCAATATCTCCTGTCGATTTTTCACTTATTCGTCTGAATTTGTTATCTGGGCTCGCAAAAATCCCAAGAAGCCGCACTATTTTAATTACGAGCTCATGAAAAAGCTCAACGATAACAAACAAATGCCTGACGTGTGGCACTTACCGGCTATTGCCCGATGGGAAAAATCATGCGGTAAGCATCCCACCCAGAAACCGCTTTCACTCCTTACTCGTATCATTCTTGCCTCCACTCCGGAAAATGGATGGATTCTCGATCCCTTCTGTGGTAGCGGCACCACGGGAATTGCAGCCTCGCTCACAGGGCGTAGATTTCTGGGGATAGATAAAGAGCTAAAATTCCTGGAAATGGCAGCTGCACGAAGAGAGGAACTGAACTCAGCCGCCATTCGAAACGCATACCGTTCTAAAATAAGAGATCTCAAAATCAATCTGTAATTATCGAGATATTCCGTCACTGATATTTTAGCGCTTCGTTATTTCATCTTTAACACAACGCATGACTTATAACATTATACACAATAGGCCATCACATCAATCAAAAGCATATTGTCAAAAGTGAAGTTAGGAGTATGGAAAATGGCGCCGATTATATGCTTATCGTCTTGCCCCGTATGGGAACGCCATCATCGAATTTCTCCATTCCGGAAATTACAAACGAATAATGTAGCCCCGCGCCCCATCTCTCCACCTGTTTAATCTAAAAACTTGCGCAGTCTTAATGGTTAGGATAAAAGGGGAGCATGGAGTACATCATAGCGTTGACCCTGCTGGTAGCGGTGGGGGCTTGGGTCGTGGGGGCGTTCATACGGTTGCACCATTTGTATGAGCGGGTACAGCTGGCGTGGGAGAAGTGGCATTTTGCCACGCGACATCGGAATGATTGCCTGGGGGATTTTGTGGCGGTGTTTGCGAGTTATCTGCCGCAGGAGGATATGCTGGCGCGCGATATGCGGCGCTGGGCGGAAGACAGCCGCAGGGCGCTGGCCGCGCTGCCGGCAGCGCCTATTCTGGGGGCAGGACAAGTGCTGGGGCACGCGGAGAACAAGTTGCAGCGCATGATGCGCTATTCCGGGCGCGCAGTGGAGGCTACGCCGCAGCTGCGCGAAAATGAGCAGCTGCTGGGGCTCTACCAGGCTATGGCGATATCTCACCGCATGCAGGAGGAAGAAGCCCGCCTGTACAACCGCAGCGTGCATGATTTCAATTCCGCGCTCGATGAGCCGGCTATGCGCCTGATTGGCCCGACCCTGGGTTTCTGTCCCATGGATGATTTGCATTCAACAAAATGAATTTACAATGAGCTCAGACGTAGCGGGCGCTGCGAGACTTTGAGCGCCCCTGCCCCGACACGAAAAGCCCGCAGTCTGCGATGGCTGCGGGCTTTTCACTTGCGGGCGGGAGCCCGCGCTATTTAATACTTGTGCAATCTTTACTCCACGGTGACCTTGGCGTTGCGGGCCAGCAGGTCGATGACCTTGGAGGTGATGATGCTCAGGCGGATACCGGTCATGCGGTTCTCACGCTGCAGCTTGCGGACGAAGGTCTTCAGGTTCTTCTCGCGAGCCTGCTGAGCCATGTTGGAGATGGCATCGAGCATCTCAGCATCGGTGGCAGTGATCATCTCGCGGCGGGCAATCTCCTGCAGGGCGAAGTATACGCGCAGGTTGCGCTCAGTCTCAGCCTTGGCCTCCTCGCGCATGGCGTCCATGTCCTTAGCGGCCTCGTAGTTACCGGACTGGATGGCGGCGTAAACCTTGCGCTGCACGGTGTTCTCGTTTTCACGCTCCACCAGGTCGGCGGGAAGAGCGAAGGAGAGCTGGTCGGCAAGCTTCTCGGAAATCTGGTCGGCCTTGGCCTCATCGTTGCTGCGCTCCTTGGAGCCCTTGAGGTTTTCGCGCACGATGTCGCGGATTTCCTCCATGCTCTTGCCGGGCAGAGCCGTAGCGAAGAGTTCAGCGGTCACCTCGGGCACCTGCTTCTCGCGCACTTCCTTCACGTCGCAGGTGAAGGTAACCTCCTTACCGGCAAGGTCAGAGATGGGGAAGTCCTCTTTGAGCGTAGCGACGATTTCCTTGGTTTCGCCGGCGCTCACGCCTACCAGGCCATCGGCCAGCTCGGGGATGAAGCGGTCATCCTGCAGGCTTACCCAGTAGCCCTCGCGGCCCTCAAGGAAGCCCACGCTCTTGCCGCAGTACTCGGCAACGGGCTTACCCTCGCAGCTGGTCTTGAAGTCCACCACAACGATGTCGCCCTTGGCGCTGGCGCGCTCCACGACCTCGTGCTTGGCGGAAGTCTCAGCATACTTCTGCAGGGTTTCGTCGATTTCAGCATCGGTCACCTCGGTGCTGGGCACAGTCACCTCGATACCCATGTACTCAGGCAGCTCGAACTCAGGCACCACGGTCAGGGTGCTCTTCAGGGTGTAGGAGCCGTCTTCAGCGACAACGCCCTCGGGGGTACCGAAGTCGAGCACCTTGAGGTCGGGGTTCTCATCCAGGCACTTATCCTGAATCTCGCTCTTGAGGCGCATATCAAGCTCTTCGCTGATTTCGGCGGCGTAGCGCTTGGCAATCATGCTCTTGGGTGCCTTGCCGGGGCGGAAGCCGGGCAGGCGCACGCTCTTGGCATAACCGGCCAGGATGTTCTCCTTCACGGTTGTTACATCACTTGCGGGCACGGTGGCGCTCAGGCTAACCTGGCAGTCGCTGATTTTTTCGATGCTGATTTCCATAAATGTTATCTATCGAGGTTAAATAAAATTTTCGCGTCGCGCATTATACCCCCATACTCACACAAAAGCAAGCGCATAGTGCGAGATGACATATTTTTATGGTGCATTCCCCTGAAAAATAAGATTTGCCGAGTTCGCCACTCAGGGCTGCAGCAGGTGAGCCGGGGTAGGGTCGGCGGACATTTCACAGAAGAAGCCCGTTGCGCCGCTGGTGTGCAGCTCCTGCCACCCGATAGTCGTGTAGAAACGCCCCAGAAGGGTAGCACTGTGGCCGGGTTCCATGGCGGTAGTACCGCGCATGAGCTGCAAGAGCACATCGCCGAGCGGGGCGAAGGGGGTGATATTCTGTTTCTTGACCAGGTTTTCGGGTACTGAGATTTCCACCTCCGGCAGCCCGTAGTCGGTCATGCCCTGCGTAGCCAGCAGGTAAGCACCATCATCCATGCGGCCCAGAGCCACACCAATGAGGTTGAAGGGCATCAGCTCACCCGGTTCTCCCTTGAAAGCGGAGCCGATAAAGGACTGGAACTGCACACCCACCACGCCGGGCATGGTTTCGAACAGGAGGAGGGCGGTCATGGCACGCTCGGCAACAGCCACGGGGTCATCGCCCTCGTTCCCCTGCACCGCCACCTGCACATAGGAGGTGTGGCTCAGAATCTGCTCGATAACCGAATCTTTTATGGGGCTATCCTTCAGGCTCTCGCGCAGGGCTTGGGGGTTCCACGGCTCTGCATGGGCGGTGACGGTCAGGCCGGCCGGCAAAGCGGCAGCGATTGTGGCGACATCGGGCAGCTCACCCTTCACGAACACGCGGCCACTGTATGCCGGCACCGGTACGCGCAGGTTGCGGCCGCGCTTACCGCCGGCCTCGGTCAGCAAGCGGCGCAGCTCATCGTTGTTCTCATAACCCACATGGGTTTCATCGCAAGCGAGGTCAAGCGGGGTATTGCCGGCAACGGACATGACATTCGGGTCGGCACCATACTCGTGCAACAAGTAACGCAGCATGGCTACAGATTCCGCCGGGTTGTAATACCAACCATACACCACAGCGTGCAGGGGAGTCTCACCATCCAGCCCGTCAAGCTGCTCAGGGGTCATCACATCGCCGCCGAACTCTTTGAGCACGCGGGCATGCTCAACAGAGCCGTGAATGCAGCAGTGCATCCACGGCGACTCCGGCTCTGCGGAGGCTTTCATACCGGCGGCCAACATGGTGCGCAGCATCTCGGGCGAGCCATGTTCGACACAGAGCTGCAGCAGTGAGTCATCATCTTCCTCCAGCGTGCGCTCCTGGAGGTGAGCAGCATCTCCCAGCTCCAGCAGCACCTTCAGGCACTCAAGCTGATTCACGCTCACCGCCAAAGTCAGATAGGTGGTGAGCGCCTCAAAATCATCCTCCACTAACATGCCTCGGTGCCGCTGCACCAGTATCCGCAGGGCAGCCACATCGCCCTCCTCTATCGCCTTTATCATCTTGCGGCTCACGCCCATGAACTTAAACCAGTACCAAGCAAAACACAGCACAAAGCACACCAATACCAAACCAATCTTCACCAAGGGCTTTATCCAGAGAGCATCGTCCATGCCGACATTCTACCAGATAGTCAGGGTTCCGTCAAGAGATAGTTTCTTTTTCTTAACTAATATACTCTGTAGCGTACACAATTAAGCCTTGCAGGGTACGATTCGCGCGCGTATAATGCCGGGCATGCCAACCGTCAACCTGTCACTCGGAGCTCGCTCATACACCGTACATGTGGAAAATAACTCGCTGGATAGCGTCGGGTACCTCACGGGGCGCCTGCGCCTGAGCGGGAAAGCCGCCGTGATAAGCGACAGCAATGTGTACCCACTCTACGGCGACAAGGTGATACAGAGCCTGACAGATGCCGGTTACAGCACCTCGCTGCATGTGTTCGAGGCCGGCGAAGCCAGCAAAAACCTCAGCACGGTGGAACAGATTGTGAACGAAATGGTGGCCGAAGGGCACGACCGCAGCAGCTTTGTGGTAGCACTGGGCGGCGGCGTAGTAGGTGACATGGCGGGGTTCATCGCCTCCATTTACTACCGCGGCATCCCCTTCATCCAGATACCTACCACCGTAATGGCACAGGTGGACAGCTCCGTAGGCGGCAAGACGGCAGTTGATATCGCGGGCGGCAAGAACCTCATCGGCGCGTTCCACCAACCGGCACTGGTCGTGGCCGACCCCACCACCCTGCTGAGCCTGCCGCCCCGCGTGCTGCGCGAGGGTATGGCCGAAATGGTGAAACACGCAGCCATCCGCAAGCCGCACATGCTGCACCCCCTGCACCGGCTGGCAGATGAAATCGACCTGGGTTTTACACTGAATACCATCGAGCGCCTACCCTCTATCATTGCCGAGAATATCGCCATTAAAGCCCGAATCGTCGAGGAAGACGAACGCGAAACCCGCGGCGTGCGCGCCTACCTGAACCTGGGGCACACCCTCGGCCACGGCATCGAAGCCAGCGTGCCCTACGGCGAGCTGCTGCACGGTGAGGTCGTGAGCCTGGGGCTGCGCGGCGCACTGTGGCTGAGCCGCAAATACTGCGGGCTGAGTGAGCGAGCCGAACGCGAAGTGCTCGATACCCTGGCGGCACTTGAACTGCCGCTTACCCTGCCCGAAGGTGTGGAGGTTGAGCGTGCGCTGAAGTTCACTGCCAGCGACAAGAAATTCAGCGGCGGCTCCATACGCTTCGTGCTGCTGGCCGCCCCGGGCGAGCCGGTGCTGTCTGAAGAAGTCACCCCCGAAGACCTGGCCGCCGCCATGCAACTGCTCACCACCCCGGTCACCCGTTAATCCCCCCACTTCCAAACTCAAAACACGTAACTGCCATGACTGATCCGCGAACCTCCCAACTGGCCAAGAGCCTGATATCGCATTCCTGCCGCGTGCAGGCCGGCGAGCATGTACTGCTCGAAATCATCGATGCGCCCGATGAAATCGCCATCGAACTCATCCGCGCCGTGCGCGAAGCCGGCGGTATTCCCCACATCAACCTGCGCCACAGCCGCGTGAGCCGCGAAATGCTCGCCGGTGCCACTGATGCTCAGTATGAAAGCATTGCCCGCTTCGAACTGGCTGAAATGCAGAGCATGGACGCCTACATCGCCATTCGCGGCGGTTTCAACAGCTTCGAGAACTCATCCGTACCGGCGGAGGCCATGCAGCTGGCCATGAAACACATGCGCCCCGTGCACAACCACCGCGTGTGCAAGACCAAGTGGTGCGTGCTGCGCTGGCCCACCCCCAGCATGGCGCAAGGGGCCGGCATGAGCACCGAAAGCTTCGAGGATTTCTACTTCCGCTGCTGCCTGGCGGACTACGATGCACTGAAAGCCGCCATGGACAAGCTGGCCGAGCGCATGATGCAGACGGACGAGGTACACATCGTAGGCCCCGGCACCGACCTGCGCTTCAGCATTAAGGGCATGCCGGCCATCCCCTGCGCCGGTGAGATGAACATCCCCGACGGCGAGGTCTTCACCGCACCTATCAAGGATAGCGTGAACGGCACCATTCACTACACCGCACCCACCCTGTTCCAGGGTATTCCCTTTGACGGCATACGCCTGACCTTCAAGGACGGCAAGATTGTGGAGGCCCACTGCAACGGCAACGACGAGGCACTCAACAAGATACTCGACTCCGACGAGGGCGCGCGCTTCATCGGCGAGTTTGCCCTGGGTGTGAACCCGTACATCCTCAAGCCCATGCGCGATATCCTCTTCGACGAAAAAATCGGCGGCTCCTTCCACTTCACCCCCGGCCAGGCTTACGAAAACTGCGACAACGGCAACCGCTCCCAGGTACACTGGGATATGGTCTGCATACAGCGTGCCGACTACAGCGGCGGTGAGATATACTTCGATGGCGAGCTGATTCGCAAAGACGGCATCTTCACCGACCCCGAGCTGGCCATCCTCAACCCCATCATGGACTGAATATCATGAAAGACCCGAGATATCAGAAACTTGCCGAGCAGGTAGTGGGCTACGCCGTGCGCGTGCAGCCCGGTGAACATGTGAACCTGCGCATGCTCGATATACCCGATGCCATGGTGGTTGAGCTCATCCGCGCCGTACGCCGCGCCGGCGGCATACCCCATGTGGACATCAGCCACGCTGCCATCAACCGCGAGCTGCAAATGGCCGCTACCGAAGAGCAGTACGAGCTCGAGGGCCGCTACCGCCTGCAGCGCGCACAAGATATGGCCGTCAACATCGTCTTCTACGGTGACTACAACAGTTTCGAGAGCGCCGACGTGCCTGCCGAGTGCATGAAAATCGTCAGCAAGCACATGAAAGCCGCCAGTGACCTGACCGTCAATCAGCGCAAATGGACGGTACTTGCCTGGCCCACCCCGAGCATGGCTCAGGCAGCCGGCATGAGCACGGAAGATTTCGAGGATTTCTACTTCCGCTGCTGTCTGGCAGACTACGCTGCCATGAAAGAAGGCATGCAGCAGCTCAAGGCCATGATGGAGTCCACCGACGAAGTGCACATCGTGGGGCCGGGTACCGACCTGCGCTTCAGCATCAAAGGCGTGCCGGCCATCATCTGCGCCGGTGACTGCAACATACCCGATGGCGAGGTCTACACCGCCCCCGTGCGCGACAGCATCAACGGCACCATCACCTACAACGCTCCCACCATCTACCACGGTATCCCGTTCGATGGGGTTTCCTTCCGCTTCGAGAACGGCAAGATTGTGGAAGCCCACTGCAACGGCAACGATGAGGCGCTCAACAAGATACTCGACACCGACGAGGGCGCCCGCTACATCGGCGAGTTCGCGCTGGGGGTGAACCCGCACGTACTCAAGCCCATGCGCGATATTCTCTTCGATGAGAAGATTGCCGGCTCCTTCCACTTGACCCCCGGTCAGTGCTATGACGAGGCCCCCAACGGCAACGAATCAGCCATTCACTGGGATTTGGTCTGCATACAGCGCCCGGAATACGGTGGTGGTGAAATCTACTTCGATGGCAAGCTCATCCGCAAGGACGGTATCTTCACCGCTCCTGAGCTGGCCATGTTCAACGCTGCGCAATAACCCACCCGGCCCCACCAGATGAAAAACCCGCACCTCATCCGCCGACTGACAGACCACATCATTCGCAACAAGTATCGCTACGTCACCCTCATTCTGGCGGCACAGCTCTGCAAATGCACGGCTGAAATTGCCGGCGGACTGTGGGCGGGGAGTCTGGAGTGCAACACCACGGCTCTGCCGGCAGAGACGCTGCCCGGCACCGGCCCGCTGCGCATAGCGCTTGTAACCGACCTTCACAACAACCCGCAGCAGTTCGGCAAAGTAGTGAAATTGCTGCGGGCAGCCAAGCCCGACCTCATCATCTTCGGTGGTGACCTGGTGATGGCTCATGAACGCTTCATGCGCACACGATGGGCTGTCAACGGATTCCGCAATCTCACCGAAATAGCCCCCACCTTTGCCATACTCGGCAACCAAGATTACGAAAAACAGGAACAGGTCGAGCGAGTATATGCGGCAGCCGGTGTTACCCTGCTGCGCAACCAAGCTATAAACTGGCGCACACCATCCGGCGGCAACCTGCGTATCGTCGGTCTGGGCGACTGGAACGAGGGAGATGAAGCCCCCGAGCGCTGCCTGCCCCCCGCCGGGCAGGAATCCACCCCGGTGCTGCTGCTCTCACACGACCCCGAGAGCCGCTGGCTGCTGCGGGAATACGACTGGGATCTGATGCTCTCCGGTCACACCCACGGCGGGCAGCTGGGCATACCCTTCACCGGGCAATACCTGAGCTTCCGTTCCTCCATGCCTGCGGGGCTCTTTGAGTTTGAAGGAGGTCGGCGTGTGCTGGTATCGCGCGGGGTCGGCAGTATTTTAAACATGCGTTTCTTCTGCATGCCTGAGGTCAATATCATTGAGCTGGGGTCGACTGCTCAGTAGCAGTGCCCTGCTGTTCCTCCGCCGGAGCAGAGGGGAAAAGAACTTCCACCGTCTCCCGCCACATGTACCAGGCGACCAGGGCATACACCACCGTAAGAGCAATACCCGTGTAATTCACGATTCGCCCCAACACCTTGCCATCTACCACCAAACCGGCCACATACACGGCTACAGCCGCAAGCACCGGGATAGAAAGCAGGGAAACCGAAATGTCGTGGTCGTTGAATACAAAGTTAAGCGCTGCCGGGAATACACCCAGCATGGCAGCAGCCCCAACGGCATCCCACTTCCCGAAAGCATTGTAATCCTCAGGCTCTTCGCTCATACGCCCTGAGTATACCCTTCTCCCCCTCTTTTGGCAACTCTTTTTTAGCCATTGAAGTTTACAAAGCCGGCAGAATCACCCCGGCATTTGCATTATTTGTGCACATTGCCCTTGACGAAGGGGAATCATAAGATTAAAATATCGGCCGACATGAAAATTCTGATGGCTCTCTTCCGCATTCTCTGTTCTGTTCTTCTTGTACTGCTTGTACTAGCCTGTAAAGATGCCACCGCCGGTCTGCAAGCCGGCGAGCTTTGGCAGCAACTTACCGCCCACGCGGTATCAGATTGGCAGGTACTGGCCTGGGCTGCCGGCATTGCGCTGGTGCTGAGTCTGGTGCGTAGCCTCGATATTGCCTGGAATGTTATTTTCAGCGCACTGACCTTCCTGCTGATGACTGAGCTGATACTCATAGCAGCAGGCATGTCTGCTGCCATCACGCCGCAGCTCTACGCTCTGGTTGACTCAGCCGGTTATGCCGGAGTGCTCAATCAATACCCTGTTTTCTGGTGGCTGATACCGAGCCTGTGGCTCCTGGGTTGCCTGTGTGCCCGAAATCAGGTGGCCGTATTCCTGACCGGTGTGGTGTGCTATGGCCTGTGGCTGCTGCTCACCTGGCTGCTGGCGCTCGGTGTGAACACCTGGTTGAGCATGGGAGAACCGGCCCCGACCCAGCTTGCTGAGCTTTTCCGCGCCCACAGCTGGCTGCCGGCAGCTCTGACCGGCCTGTTCCTGCTCGTATATGCCCTACTGATGGCAATCTTCGAATCTTTCCTGCGCGGCCGCAAAAAAAATCAACAAGCCACTGCATGAAATTCATCACCCTCGTATCACTGCTCATGCTCCCCCTAGTCACCGGCTGCGAGGCGCCCCCGCCTGAGCAACGCGTGAAGACGGCTCGCCAAAATAGCGCACCCACCCTGGGGCGGCATTTCGGCAAGCCGGTGTTTATCCGAATCATAAAAGAGGATTACGAGTTTGAGCTCTACGTACAGGAGCCCGACCATAGCTGGCAACTCGTAAAAACCTACGAAATCGCCGGCATGAGCGGTGATATCGGCCCCAAGACCCGTGAGGGCGATGAACAGGCCCCCGAGGGATTCTACCGCGTGCTGCCCGGAGCCATGAATCCGCGCAGCAATTACCACCTTTCCTTCAACATCGGTTACCCGAATGCCTACGACCGGGCCCTGGGGCGCACCGGTTCCTACATCATGGTGCATGGCAGCGATGTTTCCATCGGCTGCTTCGCCATGACCAACCCGGGAATCGAGGAGATTTATACCCTGGTGAACGAGGCCTTCCGGGCCGGTGCAGAATCCGTACCCGTGCAGATTTACCCCTTCCGCATGACAAAAGAGCGCATGGCGGAGGAGGCATTCAGCGAGCACCATGAGTTCTGGCAGCACCTGCTGCCCGGCTGGGAATATACCGAACAACACGGTGCCCCCTATGACGACAGCGATTCTCGCCTCGACTGACTGGCTACGCAGCTCCCCGCATGCAGCCCTGTGGATTATCTGCATGCTCCTGCCGCTGCCGGCAGCCTGCTGCATGCTTATCAGCGATGAAGAACAGCGCCATCAATGCGTGGCCTTTGTTGCCGCCATGCTGGTGAGCATGCTTCTTTTCATTCTGACACTCAACCTGCTGGATTGGGAAGTGGAGGATTTGCTCTACCGCCGCTGGCTCCGCAGCGGTGGGCGTCGCCGCCCGGATTTAACCATTCTGATACTGGGGTGGATAGGTGTTTCGTATATTCTTTCCCGGGGCATGCTGCACCTCTACTACAAGTGGCGAGACAAAAAAGCCGCGCAGAGCCAAGAAGAAGATACCGACGAGTAACCCTAAGCAGAAACTGCTTGCAAACAGAAAACCCCGGGAATACCCGGGGTTTTGAATACAAACTCATTCCATCGCACCTCATCACTCAATCTCGATGGTGTCTTTGGCGCGGCGTTCATCGCGCTTACGGGCCTTTTTCTCTTTTGCCTTGGCGCGTTTGGCCTCACGGGCGGCCTTGCGTTCCTCGGGGGTGAGCTTGTGCTTCATATTACCCCACAGGTTGACAAGGGTGGGGGAAAGCTTACCGTAGTCTGTCTCCGGGTCGGCCTTGTGGACTTTTTTGATGTACCCCTTGAGCTGGTTGGCCTGTATGGCTTCTCTGCGGGACTGCCCGATAAGGAGATTGAGAACCGCCTGACGGTCACGCGCGCTATAGGCTTCATCTTCAAAAATGGCCAGGCAATCCTTCTTCATCTGGGCGTAATCAGCCTCGAAATCAGGTTTAAGGAAGCCGTCAGGAGTATCCAACTGCTTATACATGAACTTCAACGCATCAAACGTCTTGCGACGGATACCGCCCAATTTATCAGTGGGATCGGCCAGCTCCAACTGCTGCAGATAATCCTCCGGTGTGGGAATCGGCAGTTTACCAACCTCCACGAGCACCTTGGCTTTTTCCATGCCGACCAAGGGTTCAGCCTTGGCCAGAAGCTCCTGCTGCTTGCGCAGAGCTTCAAGGTACATGCGCATATTTTTCAGGCCCTCCGTACACTCATCATCCGAGCCGAGGTAATCAGAGCCTTGGAATTCTGCGTATTTTTTACCATTCTTATCAAAGAACATGACCGAGGGACACACACTGAAAGCAGGGTCGGGCATATCGCCGCGAATCCGAGAGGCGTCTTCGGCGCCCTTGGCCTCAGATCGCTCATAGAAAGGCACAGCCACCATCACAGCGTTACCGGCGGCTTCCTCCGCTGCGGGAGTCTGCCAAAAGGTTTTGAGCAAATGCACACTGCGAGCGTTCCAGTCCGGGCCATAGCAATAAGCTATCACACCGTCACTGCCGGCTTTTTCCACGGCCTCCGGGAAAGTCTCGGCGCGCTGTGCACCCCAGGAAAACGGTACCAGCAACAGAGCCAGCACAGCAAGTACTTTACTTGGCTTTCTTGTTATCATAAATCAGAATTGCTTTGAAATTAATACCTACCAACTGGTCTTCACCGGAATCGATTCGGATGAACTTGACCAAGGGGTGGCTGCGCTTAATACAGACACGCATGCAGGCTTCTTTCGAGCTATCGGGGAGGTCGGTGAGTCTCTTCCAGGTCTGCCCATCAGCGGAAACCTCGATTCCCCAGGTGCGGTAAGATCCGCAGCCGTTGGTCGGAACGATGACGATACCGCCTATGCGTGTCTTCTTGGGTAGCTCCACAGTAACCGTCTGGTGCTTACCGAAAGCGGAGTAAATATGGCCACCGTTTTCGGTGAGAGCAGCAGCATGGAGAATAATGTTGCTCTGGTCGTCATTGTATTTGCTGAGTGTAACCAGACCGCCCTCCGACACCAGGTTGCCACCGGTAGGCTCGAATTCGGGCATCTTCGTTTCGGGTTTGAGGTAGTCCTGACTCCAGAGATTAGCCAGTTCCATGTCGCCGATTTCCTCTGCACCACGAATCACACCGCAACTGATGAGGTCTTTCGAATCGGGGTTGGCCTTAATAGCCTCGTCAATCTTGGCCATCAATTTCTTACTGAACGGCTTGCCCTCAGCATGAGCCTTCTTGATAGCCCAGGCAATCATCTGGCAGAACTCAGGGTGCTTAGCCACGTTGTCCACCAGGATGTCCATAAACTTCTCTTTGTGAATGCGAGACGTGCCGAGCGAGTCGTACTGCATGTCAAGCAGCAAGTGGAAATCCCACTGTGCTTTTTCATTGATATTCAGATTCTTGAAGTACGCTTCGAAGGCTGCGAGCTTCTGCTTGGGTGAGCGCAGGGTCTTCAGCATGGCAGGGTATATACGCTCCTGCAGGAACTTGGCGCACATTTCCGGGTGCCCGGGCGTGATGGAGGTACAGACGAATTCGTTGACACCAAGCCATTTACGAGGGCGCTTACCCAGCGAACGCGCAGCGGTTTCCATGTAGAAATCCCACACGGGGCGGTAGAGGGGCTGCATCTGCACAGCCAGCTCGAAGAGTTTGAGCGCGTTGACGGGGTTGTTGTACTGCCCCAGCATAGTAGCGAGGGTGCAGACCATCTGGGCGTCTCGCGTGAGCTGCCCCTGCTGGTACATGGCAGTCTGCATTTGCAGAGCACTCCAGGTATATTCACCCCAGGTATTCCAGTGGGGGTGGCGATCTTCGGAGAGCGAGTTAGCTCCATGCCACTTGCCATCAAAATAGACGGCGTATGCACAGTGCCCGGGCTCACCCATGGTGATTGCAGGCACACCATTGGCACAAGCGGCCGAGGTACCGAAGTGTGACAAACCACCGCACACAGCACCGACATCGCGGGTTTCTTTGGCAAAGTTGTCGGGGTAAATCACGTCAAACGGCTGGTAATACCATTGCGTGAAAATGGAGTCACCATACACGTTCGTGGGCAGATAGGGCACCTGGTAAGCCATGCCGGTGTATGCTCTGGCAGGGGCGGCGCAGTTGTCACGCAGCCAGCGCATGGTATTGGCCGTGCCGAAGGGGCTGTTGCCTTTCCAACCACAGCAGTAGTGCATCAACCAGGTCGGCAGTTGCGCGAAGTAACCATTGAGGCGGTCCTGGTCAATACTTTCAGCGAAGTACAGGTAGCGCTCGCGGGCAGCGCGGTAGACGTCCGTCTTGGCCTTTCCTTTTTTACCGGGAAGGGTCGGCATGATATAGCCGAGGTCTTTCAGGTTGTCAAGCTCTTCTTTCGTAAGCTCCTTTTCCTCACCGTACCAGCCATTGCGGGCGAACTCCACTGCCACCACACCGGCTACTCGGCGTTTTAACCCGACATTGGACGGCTTGTCGCCGCCATCCACCAGTATCTCCTCATCCATCTTGGGGTCGACCTGGCGGAAGTGGGCCAACATGGAAAGTGCAACCTCGCCCTTGCTGAGCTCACCATCGTATACAAAATCAGAAACCCATTGCAAGTCATTGAGCAGCGGAGCCAGTGCCTCGCAGGCCTTACGGTCACGCATCAGTTGTGAGAGCACATCGAGATCGCAGCGGTTAAGCAGCTCCCACTGGGCCAGCATCAAGCGCACCTCGGGGTCCTCGAGGTATTTCTCCACACTGTCCTGATCAACCCCCTTCAAGCGGGAGCGCAAACGACCGGCCAGACGTCGCTTGAGAATCTTGGGTTGTTTCCACACCGCCGGGCTCATCTTGGCTTTGAAGGCGGGTTCACGCACCGGACGCATGCCGTCATCTTCCCCCTGCCCCGTTCCCTTGCGGCGATACTTGGCAATCTTCTCAGGGGTCACATTCTCGCCTTCCACATCGTCATCCTCACCGATAGCCTCCTCTTCACCGTCCTGGAAAGAATCCGGGTCTTCGGCATCTGCAAAGCGATCCAGACCGTCATCAGGCTCACCGGACCAGTCAAAATCCTCACCCTTTGCGGGGTCTTCCTTAGTTTCAGCAACCGTTTCTTCTTCAGGCTTTTCCGGTTTTTGCTCCTTAGGTTTATCCGGTTTAGCGGCAACTTTTTCGCCCTGACTGAGCATCGGCAGAATAGCCGGTGCCGCCAGGTAGCCACCGGCAAGACCGAGTGCAAGCATAATCAGGTATACGTATCTGGGCTTCATTTCCCTATTTATTAGCAAAATAAACGCTCCGTGTCAAGAAGGATGAATACCTAAAACGGCAAAAACAGAGCATACGGCCATTCTTTCGTGCATAGGGCATTTGCAGCAGCACCCCACGCTGAAACGAAAGACGTTTGACAGCGCCCGCCCGGGTGTGATAAAATGCGCGCGATGGAGACTCTCTACATACTCGATGGCATGGCGCTGATGTACCGCGCCTTCTACGCATTCATCAACGCCCCCATGCGCACCTCAGCCGGCCTGAACACCTCGGCCATGTTCGGGTTCACGAATACGGTGCTGTCGCTTATTGAAAAAGAGTCGCCTACGCACATTGTTGCCTGTCTGGACCCCTCCGGCCCCACGTTCCGTCACGAGCAGTACCCGGAGTACAAGGCTAACCGCCAGGCCATGCCGAAGGAGCTGCGCGACTCCATCCCCTGGATTATCGAGATTCTGAAAGCCATGCGCATACCCGTGGTGCGGGTGCCGGGATTCGAGGCAGATGACCTCATCGGCACCTTTACCCGCCTTGCAGATGAGCGCGGGGACATGCACGCCTACATGGTATCGCTCGACAAAGACCTGGGCCAGCTGCTCTCCCCCACCTGTTCCTTCCATAAACCCGGCAAGAAAGGCGCTGATTTTGAGGTGATTCATCAAGCGGACTTTCTGGCCGAATGGGGAATCAGCGAGCCGAGGCAAATCATTGATATACTGGCACTCATGGGCGATGCCAGCGACAATATCCCCGGCGTGCCCGGTGTGGGTGCCGTGACTGCCCGCAAGCTCGTTGCCCAGTTTGGCAGCGTGCAGAACATGCTGGAGCACACCGCCGACATCAAGGGTAAGCTGCGCGAAAAAATAGAAACCAACGCTGCCAACGCCCGCCTGTCGTACGAACTCGCCACCATTCGCAGAGACGCACCCCTGCCCATCAGCATAACAGACTGCGCCCGAGTGGGCTATGACATACCGGCTCTGCGCGCCATCTTTGCACAACTCGAATTCCGCGGGCTCGACAAGCGCCTCGGAGCCGCTGCACCGGATGACCTCTTTGCGGCGGCCGCCGCGGCAACCGAGCCTGCCGCAACCGAAGGGCCGCAGCAGCTCGACCTCTTCGCCGCAGCCCCCTCGCTGACGGATATCAACAACACCCCGCACACTTACAAACTTATCCGCACGCCTGAAGAACAGGCGGCCCTGGCAGCAGAGCTGACAGCAGCCCCACGCTGGGCGTTCGACACCGAAACCACGGGGCTCGACCCGCTGCAGGACCGCATGCTGGGTATGTCGTTCTGCCTGAAACCGGGCGTAGCCTATTACGTACCGGTGGATGACGGTCGCTGCCCGGCGGTTTTCCTGCCCGCCTTTGCAGGTGGTGCTGAGAAAGTGGGCCTGAACCTGAAGTTCGATTTACAGGTGCTGCACACAGCCGGGGCAGAGGTTGCCGGGCCGTTCTTCGACGCCATGTTGGCTCACGCAGCCCTGTACCCCGAACTGCGGCACAACATGGATGACATGGCAGAGGCCCTGTTGAACTACCGCACCGTGCACCTGAGCGACATCGCCGGCAAGGACTGCAACACCGCCGCTGTGCCCGTGGAGCAGATGGCCGACTACGCCGCAGAAGATGCCGATGTCACCCTGCGCCTGGCCGATGTGCTTGCCCCGCAACTGGAAAGCGCCGGGCAGACCGAGCTGATGCGCGATATCGAGTTCCCGCTGGTGCCGGTTCTGGCAGCCATTGAGCAGGAGGGCATGAGGGTAGAGCCGGAGCAGCTGCTGGCGGCCTCTGCCGAGCTGGGTGAGCAGATTACCGCCATTTCAACCCGCATTGACGAGGTAGTGGGCCGCCCCATCAACCTGAACTCCCCCCGCCAGCTGGGCGACTTGCTCTTCGGCGAACTCAAACTGCTGGCCAAGCCGAAAAAAACCAAGACCGGGCAATACGTGACGGATGAAGAGACTCTGCGCAAACTGGCCCCGGCCTATCCCCTGGTGCAAGATATACTCGAATACCGCGAACTCAGCAAGCTCAAGGGGACCTATCTGGACGCCCTCCCCCGCTACATTTCCCCGGTAGACGGGCGAATTCACTCCTCGTTGCAGCAGATGGTGACGGCCACCGGTCGCCTGGCCAGCCAGAACCCCAACCTGCAGAATATCCCCGTACGCTCCGACGCCGGCAAGCTGATACGCCGGGCCTTCATCGCCCGCGGTGAGGAATACAGCATACTCTCCGCCGACTACTCTCAGGTCGAGCTGCGACTCATGGCTGCCCTCTCGGCCGACCCCGCCATGATAACCGCCTTCACCCAGGGGCGCGATATTCATGCAGAGACTGCCGCACGCATCTACGGTGTGGAGCGTGGAGATGTTACACCCGACATGCGCCGAGCTGCCAAGACGGTAAATTTCGGCATCATCTATGGTATATCTGCCTTCGGGCTCTCGCAACGGCTGGATTGCCCACGCGGAGAAGCCGCCGCGCTCATCGAGAGTTACTTCACCCAATTCCCCGGAGTAAAATCCTGCATGGATTCCCTTATCGCCACCGCCCGTGAGAAGGGCTATGCCGAGACTCTCTGCGGCCGCCGCCGTCGCCTGCCCGACCTGAACAGCAGCAACTTCAACCTGCGCGCAGCCGCCGAGCGAAACGCCATCAACACCCCCATTCAAGGCAGCGCAGCCGACATGATAAAAATCGCTATGGTGCGTGTACACAATCTGTTGCGAGGGCGCAAGTCGCGCCTCATCATGCAGATTCACGATGAACTGCTCTTCGACCTTCATCGCGATGAGCACGACCTCATCCCCCAAATCATCGAGACCATGCAGGGAGCCCTCCCCCTACCCCACGGCGTGCCCCTTGAGGTGGAAGCCAACCACGCCCCCAACTGGCTGGAGGCGCACTGAATTACATTGACTTCAACACTTTACATTTAAACTTTTCCATGACAACATTAGTAGGCTTAGGTTATGACATTCACCGCTTCTCGGAAGAGCCGCGCGCACTGTGGCTCGGCGGTGTGAAAGTACACGAAACAAAGGGGCTTGCCGGACACAGTGATGCCGATGTGCTCTGCCACGCACTGGCGGATGCCATATTGGGTGCCATCGGCGAGCCGGATATCGGCTACTGGTTCCCCCCGGGTGATGCCAGTTGTCTGAATATCTGCTCATTGCGTATCGTGGAAAAAGCCGTGGAGCTGCTGCACGAACAGGGTGGGCGCGTGGTGAATGTTGATTGCGCCCTCATTGCCGAGGCACCTAAGATCATGCCCTTCGTTGCACAGATGAAGGAAACGCTTGCCCCCATACTCGGCGTGGCTCCGCGCCGCGTGGGTGTAAAGGCCACCACCAATGAAAAACTTGGCGCGCTGGGGCGCCGTGAAGGGATGGCCGCCTTTGCCACAGTAGCCGTGCAAGTACCGGAGTAACAGCCATGGATTCAAATCTGGAGCTGGCGGCATTCGCTGCCGTAAAAAATCTGGAGGCCGCCGGTCTCACCCTCGCAACGGCGGAGAGCTGCACCGGCGGACTGATTGCAGCAGCCATCACCGGGGTACCGGGAGCCTCTGCCGTGTTCCGCTACGGTTGGGTAACCTATTGCAATGAAGCCAAGGAGAGAGAACTCGGCGTACTGCCGGCCCTTATTGAAGAACACGGCGTGGTGAGTGAACCCGTCGTGGCCGCCATGGCTGCCGGGGCTATGCGAAAGGCCGGGGCCGACATGGCCATAGCGGTCTCCGGCAATGCCGGACCTACTGCTGCCGAAGGAGAGCCGCCGGTCGGCACCGTCTGCCTGGCCATCACCCGCCGGGGTGCCGCCCGCCCGGTCCACACCGAAACTGTCTACCTGACCGGCATGCCCCGAAACACGCTGCGTGCCTACATTGCAACCAAGGTGCTCAGCCTGGTTGCAGGAGCAACACGCTCATAAATGGTGCGAGTTCCTGACTCCGGCAAAATCTCGCTTCGCGGCCCATCACACAAAACGTCGCGCCGAATGCTCAATCGCAAGTCTCCCCGCCACAGGGCAATAAGGGCGTAAGGTCACCACGGTGGCCGGGCAATGCGTGCAGGGTGTCGAGCAACCACTGGCCGAATACCACCCCGCAGCGCGCGCACTCATCAAGGAATGTATATATCACCGCCGAGAGCTCCCCTTCTCCGGGGGCCGCGATAAACAGCGGTTCGCGGGCAACGGGCGGTTGTGCCAACACCTCACCATGCTCAGGCATGTGAACCGAAAGCTCCTCACGCCAGCGGTAGTGCACCTGCCCGGTTTCTCCTGCGCGGGTCGCGCACATGTAACCAATGGGGCGCTTGCCGCGAATGTCGCTCGTGGGTGCCTCGTACACCTGCAACGATACCTGCTCGTGCAGGCGAGTATAAAATAATTCATAGAGCGGCAGCAGGGCTTTCACCACTGCCTGTAACCAACCGCTCAGCGTTGATTCGTCCACACCGACCAGACCGAAATCTGAAAAAAACTTCAACTGACGATAAAGCGGCAAACGGGCGAAAAATTTATTGCATACCGCGTGCACCAGCAAGCTGTCACCCACGGCCGAATTCCCCAGTGTACACTCAGGCAATCGACAGGTCACGTAATAGGCATCTTCCCCGGCCTCGCGTCGCAGAAAACGCGGGTGCTGACAACGTGTCAGGATAAAGTGCGCCCCATCGAACTCCAGGCGCTCACTCACATCCCGCGTTTCATCCGTAGCCAACTCATCATAATCGAGCATCTTCTTCTGCACCTCGGTCGGTACCAATTTGCAGGCACGGCGAATTCCGCTGATGAGTTTCAGCCCCTCGCCCAATCGACAGGGTTCGCCGCTCGACTGCCCACGCCGACTCTGCTTCACGGTGCGGGAACGTCGGCACAGGCGCTCAGTGGCGGCAGCCGCCAATGCTTCCTCGCGAGCTACCTGCAGCGCCGCCACCTCACTCTCGGTGAAGGGAAGTATCATCTGCTCCTGTTCGCTCGCTTGCACGCCGCATACCCTACTACCAAATCAAGCATTTGTCAAGTCACAACTGTTCCCGGGTAGAGCAAACGGGACAGTCGCAGTTTCAGATTTGCTGATTACCCAACCGCTGTTGAACAAATCAGGATTTATCGAACCAGCCCACGGGCGCAACGACCCACGAACTCAAAAGCCACGCGAGGGGTGGCAGATGGCCATGGCTCAATCACATGCGGCGGCCTTCTGTCGACCCGCCATCCGGCGGGGCTACGATATGTTTTTTCCCCGACTACCGGAGACTTCGCTGCTGACGCAGCTCCGGCTCCGGCTATTGTCTGTCGTCCTACGGACTTAAATCTTGCGGGCGGGAACGCTCGCCGAACCCGAAAGCCCCGTTCAGGGGCGACAGAGAGTAGCGCGGGGCAAGCGAGCCGATGGGCTCGCGCAGCCCCGGGTATGGTGGAAAAAGTAAATGCGAGCCCCGACGCGGTACGCGAAGGGCCGGCAGATGACCGA
>JAFVIC010000113.1 GCA_017477935.1 Akkermansia sp.
GCCTGAGCTACAACCACGCGCTGAGCGAGACGGTGCTGCTGCGCGGCTTCGGCGGTGTGCAGTACTATGCGAGCGACAGCGCCCGCGTGGATGGTATCGACACCGGCGAGGTGCAGAACCTGCGCGGTGAAATCGGCGTGGGTATCGTGCGCAGCACCTACAAGAGCTCGGTGTATGCCGAACTGGCGCTGCACCAGGACCTGGTGCGTGATAATCCGGAGGTTCGCTCACCCTTCGGGCAGCGCTACCACGGCACGAACCCGGGTCGCACGGGCATCAACTTCACCATCGGCGGCAGCTATGCGCTGAGCGACCAGTGGAGCGTGAACGCGAGCTACACGGCAGAGGTTGTGGAGAACGCGAACGCACACAGCGTGAACGTGGGCGCGACGTATAAGTTCTGATGAGCTTTGGCGGGCATTGGGGGCTTTGTTTCCCAATGCCCGCTTTGTTTTTTGAGGGGGGGAATTTGGAGAACGATATTTTTGCCTGCGGCAAAAACGATATTGGCCTGTGGCCAACGATATTGCCGCTGCGCGGCAACGATATTCATGCCTGCGGCATGAACGGGGGTGGCTGTATATAAGTACTGATGAGCTTTTGCGGGCATTGGGAGGAGGGTTCCCAATGTCTGCTTTGTTGTTTGGGTGTGAGGTGAATTGGAGAACGATATTTTTGCCTGCGGCAAAAACGATATTGGCCTTTGGCCAACGATATTGCCGCTGCGCGGCAACGATATTCATGCCTGCGGCATGAACGGGGGGCGGATATAAGTTCTGACGAACTTTTGCGGGCATTGGGAGGAGGTTTCCCAATGCCTGCTTTGTTGTTTGGGTGTGAGGTGTATTGGAGAACGATATTTTTGCCTGCGGCAAAAACGATATTGGCCTTTGGCCAACGATATTGCCGCTGCGCGGCAACGATATTCATGCCTGCGGCATGAACGGGCGGGGTGGTGTCTATGCTCAGCATGAATACTGATGATTCAGACCCCGTCCATGCTGCCGAAATTTCTAAAATTTTCGTGTTGCAAGTTTGCAGGTAGTGTGCTATTTTATGGGCACCATGATTACAGGTACTACACATAAGAAGGCTGCCGAGTGGGTGGAGCAGATCCGCCAGCTCTGCAAACCCGATTCCGTCTACTGGTGCGACGGTTCCGAGGAAGAGAACACCAAGCTCTGCGACATGCTCGTGGAGAAAGGCACATACATTCGCCTGAACCCGGAGAAGCGCCCCGGCTGCTTCCTGGCTCGTTCTACTCCTTCTGACGTGGCCCGCGTAGAGGAACGCACATTCATCTGCTCCGAGAAGCAGGAGGACGCTGGTCCTACCAACAACTGGAAGTCCCCGGCTGAGATGCGCGCCATTCTCAACCCCTTCCTCGATGGTTCCATGAAGGGCCGTACCATGTACGTGATTCCTTTCTGCATGGGCCCGCTGGATTCCCCCCTGGCCAAGATCGGTATCGAAATCACCGACTCTGCCTACGTGGTGACCAACATGCGCATCATGACCATCATGGGCGAGAAGGTTCTCAAGCGCCTCGAAGACGAAGTGAACGGTGGCGGTAATCCCAAGCGTGACGGCTACGGCGATTTCGTGCCCTGCCTGCACACGGTGGGTGCTCCCCTTGAGCCCGGTCAGGAAGACGTGACCTGGCCCTGCAACAACGAAGAGAAGTACATCTGCCACTTCCCCGAGACTGGCGAGATTATCTCCTACGGTTCCGGTTACGGTGGTAACGCCCTGCTTGGCAAGAAGTGCCTTGCTCTGCGTATCGCTACCGGCATCGCCCGCAAGAACGGCTGGATGGCTGAGCACATGCTCATCCTCGGCATCACCGA
>JAFVIC010000008.1 GCA_017477935.1 Akkermansia sp.
AAGCGAGCCGTCAGGCTCGCGCAGCCCCGGGTATGGTGAAAAAGTACATGAGAGCCCCGACGCGGAACGCGGAGGGCCGACAGATGGCCATGGCTCAATCCCATGCGGCGGCCTTCTGTCGACCCGCCATCCGGCGGGGCTCCGATATGTTTTTCCCCGGTTACCGGAGACTTCGCTGCTGACGCAGCTTCGGCTCCGGCTATTGTCTGTCGTCCTACGGACTCAAAATTCCGAGAGCGGAACGCCCGATGAACTTAATGATAAGGCGAGATTTTCGGCTTGCGCCGAAAGCGAGATTCAGCAGAACTGCTGAGCGAGATTGCTCCGAACGGAGCAGCGAGATTACGACGGACTTCGCCGTCGTAGTGAATGTTCGCATACACTCACACTCGCCGCCAAATTGCCATTTCGCGAAGTCCGGTTTTAATACACAAACACCCGCGCTCGTTTACGGGCGCGGGTGCAGGTAGAAAGGAGGTTTTGAAGCGGTTTTAGCCGTTCACGCGGCCCAGGTAGGAGCCGTCTTCGGTCTTCACGGAGATGCGCTGACCGGCAGAGATGAACAGGGGAACCTGAACCACGAGACCGGTGGTCATGGTGGCGCTCTTGTAGACGTTGTTGGCGGAGTTGCCCTTCACGCCCTCGGGAGCCTCTGCCACCTCCATGGTGATAGCGGCGGGCAGCTCGATGGAGCACACAACCTCGTCGGTGAAGAGCAGCATGTAGTTCTCACCCTCGATGAGGTAATCCTTCACGGGTTCCACGATATCCTCGGGCACGCAGATATCCTCGAAAGTCTCGTTGTTGAGGAAGTGGTAGCCCATACCGTCCACGTAGGAGAACTCCATCTCCTCGCGGCTGAGCATCACACCCTCAAGGAAGTCGTTGGAGGTAAGGCGCAGGTTGTAGTCCTTCTTGGTGGCGATGCTGCGGATGGTCATCTGCACATAAGATGCCATGCGGGGCGGGGTCTTGAGCTGGCTTTCGCGCACAACACAGATGTCGCCGTTGTAATTCACGGCGTGACCCTTGCGGAGTTGAATAACGGGAACTTTTGCCATAACGCGCGGTAGATTAGCAGAGAGCAGCCATTCAGTCAAGCTTTTTCTCTGAATCCAGCAAGAAAAAAAGTATCTAACTCAAAGCATTTATTGCCGCGAAGTTTCTTGCGGCGCGTCAGGTGGTGTTACTTTTTGCTCATCGCTGAAGGCTTTTTCAATGGCCCGGTATGGGGCCACGACAATCAACCCGACTGTGTAGAACACAGTATTTGACACAACAGCCACCGGCACTTCTATGAGCCACGAAGCCCAGGCCAGCGGCCGCATGCAGGTATGAAGCGTGGTGGTGGCTGTGCTCAGACGTGGGGTGTAGCACGAGGGCGGACCGTATTCCCGGAGCCGCGGGTTATTCGTATTGGTAAATTGAATCGGTTTGACGTCGCAACGCTTGGCGCGGGTGTAGTCGAATTTTGCTGCGGCAATGTACTTCGGAGCATTTTCGGGCAGCGATTCCACTTTGTGTTGAAGAATGTCGAAAACATCGTCCTTCGAGAGTCTCACCAGATATTTCTCCGTCGGTATACGCTCCAGCTCCTTGCTGTCAGTATGGTATAGCCGCCATCCTCCGGTTGAGCCGGATAAACCTTCAAATCTGAATATCTCCAGGTCGCATTGAACAAAGCGCAACTGCATTTCCATGTAGTAGCTTCCGTCCAGAGAATATACCACTAAATCATGAGGGCGCGTAACCGTATCCTTGCTGTAGACGGACTGAACCCCGATATGATCGACGGTGTTGTGAATTCCGGGTACAAGACAGCTGCTGAGCCCCAGCGCACACAGCGCCATGGAAATGGTGCGGACAAGGACACCTTTTTTCATAGTTGGTAGTTTTGTTGCCCCGCCCCTGCAAATGTGCGGTGCAGGGGCGGGGCCGGTTGAAAAAAATCAGAGACTGAGGGCGAAAGCCTGCTTGGCGCCGATAGCCTTGCTGATGAGGTCGAGGCGCTCAGGGTCGATGGGCTTGTCCGTCTTGATAACGGCGAGTGAGTCGCCGCTGGCTTGGTCGCGGGGGGCGACCATGTTTTCAATGTTGATGCCGGCCTGCGAGATAATCTGACCGATGATGGCGATGACGCCGGGGCGGTCAGAGTAGCGCAGCACGAGGGTGTGGCCGCTGAGGGTGGCATACAGGTGGTCGAAGTTGTTGATGCGCGACACTACGGGCTCGCCATCAATCACCACTCCTCGCACGCTGGTAACTTTCTGCTCGGCGTCCTCTTCGGTGAACAGGTCGAGGGTCAGGGCATCGTCGTAAAGCTTGTCGTCCATGGGTTCGCGGGCTTTGTATACGATACCGTGCTCGCGCAGGCTGGCCTCCGCAGCGGCGGGCATGAGCCCTTGCTCGGCACCGGGAACAGCCCCTTGCAGAATCCACGGTGTGAACCACTTGCGGTAGGAGCGCAGGTTGTTGTAGAAGGTACACTCAATCTTGCGGATAGGCTTGCACCCCGCAGCCTGGTTGCAGAGCTTGCCGAGCATGGCTGCCAGCTGCAGGTGAGTGGGGCTGAGGTTTTCCGGTTTTTCGGCGTTGATGACGCATGAGGTGTCGCCGCTGGTGAAATAGGCCTCCATCTGCGAGGCTGCACGCATGGCGGCCAGCTTGTTGGCCTCTTTCGTGTTGGCCCCCAGGTGGGGCAGCATAACATCAGCTACATCGGCGCTGGGCTGCTGAGCGGCGGTGTCTTTCGGGTGTACGTCGGTGCAGTAGATGATGTTCTTGCCGGCAGCACGGGCTCGGCGGATTGCGTCTTCATCCACTACGCCATAGCGGGAGCAGTTTATGAGCATGGCGCCGTCTTTCATCAGGCTGATAAGACGATCGCTGACAAGCCCCTTGGTGGCGGGTCCACCCGGCACATGCAGCGAGATGATGTCGGCCGAGGTGAAGATTTCTTCGATGGTGGAGGGGGTGGCGCCGATGTTGAGAGCGCGCTGCTTGGACAGGAAGTGGTCGTAGCCGAGCACCGTGCATTCGAACCCTTGCAGGCGCTTGACGAGCAGGCGCCCGATGTTGCCCAGACCGAGAATGCCCACAATTTTGCGGGTCAGCTCGCGGCCCATGTACTTCTTCTTGTTCCACTCACCGGCGCGGGTGGTGACATCTGCCGGCACGACATAGCGATAGGCTGCCAGAATCATGGCAATGACCTCTTCAGCCACGGCGTTGGAGTTGGCACCGGGAGTGTTCATGACGTCCACGCCCTTGGTGCGGGCGTAAACGTAGTCGATGTTGTCGTAGCCGGCACCGGCGCGAATCACGCATTTCAGGCCGGGCAGGGCGTCTATGATGGCGGGTGTCACTTTCTCCGAGCGCACGATGAGCCCGGTGGCATCGGGGTGCTCCGCTACGAGGGCATCGATGGGCGTGGCGTCGTCTTGCACAACTTCATAACCGGCAGCGCGCAGTGTGGCCGCCGCGGCCGTATCCAACTTGGTGGGTATGAGAATTTTCATGATTGCTGTATATTGAAATGGATGTTAGCGCTCGATTTCGTGAACAAAGAGACCGGAGCGCAGTTTCGGCTCGAACCAGGTGGACTTGGGCGGCATGATTTCACCGCTGTCAGCCACATGGAAAAGGTCAGCCATGGTGACGGGGTACAGGGAGAAAGCCACACCCTCGCCGGTGCGGTCTTCCAGTTCCTGCAGCCCGCGTATACCGCCTACGAAGTCGATTCGGTTGCTGGTGCGCGGGTCATCGATTCCCAGCACGGGAGCCAGCAGGTTGGCTTGCAGGATGGCACAGTCCAGGCTTTCGATGGGGTGAGCGGCGTCAAAACTGCCTTCTTTGGCAGAGATGCTGTACCATGTGCCACCCAGGCACATACCGAACTCGTGCTTGCGGCGAGGGGCATAGGGTGAACCCACCGGGGCGGGGGTGACGGAGAACTTGTCGGCAATGGCGCTCATGAACTGTTCCGGGCTCAGGCCGTTGAGGTCACTCACCACGCGGTTGTAGTCCATGATGAAGAGGTCTTCATCGCAGAAGGTGACTGCCATGAGGTAGTTGAACTCCTCCTCCCCGGTGTAGTCGGGGTGCTCGGCACGGCGTTTGGCACTTACGGCGGCGCTGCTGGCGGTGCGGTGGTGGCCGTCAGCAATGTAAAGGGTCGGCACTTCTTCAAATCCCTTGCGGATGGTGGTGATAACCTCGGCATCCGTTACGGGCCAGAGCAGGTGGGTCACGCCGTCATCGCTGGTGAACTCGTACTCCGGCTTGTGGAACTTAATCCACTCGCGGATGGCGGTGGAAATCCCTTCATGCTTGCGGTAGGCCAGGAACACAGGCTCAGTTTGGGCAGAGCAGGTGTCGAAATGGTTGATTCGGTCGAGCTCTTTCTCCTTGCGGGTGAGTTCGTGCTTGAGGATGGTATTGTTCAGGTATTCATCCACACTGGCGCAGCCTACAATGCCGGTCTGTACGCGGCCCCACATCATCTGGCGGTAGATGTAGTAGTAGGGGGCGGCGTCCCTCACAAGAAATCCCTTGCGGATGAACTCCTGAAGGTTGTCGCGGCTCTTTTCGTAGGTTACTGTATCATGAATCTGTTCCTCACTGGTGTCGATATCGGCTCGGCAGATGTGCAGGAAAGAGGACGCATTGCCCGCAGCCATGGCGCAGGCTTCCTGATGGTTCATGACATCGTAGGGCAGGCTTGATACCTGCTCAGCGTATTGCTTGGGCGGTCGCACAGCGGCGAAGGGGCGAATAGTGGCCATATTGCGTGAAAATAATGATATGTTATATATAAAACACTATGGTGCCGGAGTCAAGCAAAAACCGCCCCCTCATCGCCTGAAATGCGGAGTGTTTATGATGTTTTCCCGGCATCTTCGTGCAGCCGGGCCGTAGCTGCTGCGCGGTCGAGCTTGCCGGTGGCCGTGCGGGGCAATTCGGCTACGTGGCGGATAAGTCGCGGGCGGTGATAGGCGGGCAGCTCCGATATGGCGCGCTGCAGAGTGGCTTCGGCTGCGGCGGGGCCTTCCCATAGCAGCGCGACACATTGACCGAGCACGCGATCGGGCATCGGGAGTACCAGCAGGTTGAGCCTTGTTGCAGCCCTGAGAGCCTGCTCGACCTCTTCTGCCTGGATTTTAACGCCTCCGCTGTTGATGACGGCACCCTGCCGCCCGAGTATGCGGAAGCGCCCATCTGCGGCAAGCTCTGCTATGTCGTGGGTGACGAGCCTCTGTATGTTCAGGTGCGGCGCGCTGATAATCAATGCGCTATCCGGTGACAGACTGACTGTGACGCCCGGCAGCGGGCTGTACAGGTCACTTCGATCGGGGCCGTTCACCCTGCGCAGCGCAATGTGTGAGAGGGTTTCGGTCATGCCGTATGAGGCGTAGATGTGCGAGTTTACTCCCTGTAGGTCAGTCTCAAGAGCGGGGTCGATAAAACCGCCACCCAGCAGTAGAGTACGCGCCCGCGCCAGCTGTTCCGCTCCGTTGGACTGTTGCAGGGTTGTGACGGCCTGCATGGGCACCAGCGGAGCAAAATCCACAGGCTCCGTCAGTTTTGCAAGCGGCATGGAGCAGGGGTCGCAGAGTACCAGTTCGCAGCCGCTCACCAAGGCTCTCACCACCATCATCTTGCCCGCTATGTAGCGCAGGGGCAGGCAGAGCAGCGCTCGGCTGCCGTGGCGCAGGCCGAATATCTCGCAGCTCAGCCGCGCGCCGGCGCGCATGGCTTCTTTCGCCGCATACATGACTGACGGCTTGCCGGTCGAGCCGCTGGTGTGCAGCTCCATTGTGGGGGGGGGGCTGTACCAGTCGGCCAGAAAATCAGCCAGTTCGGCAGCAATCCCGCTTTTACCCTGCCGCCATTGTGCCAGGGTGTCGGGGGCGAGGCGTTCACCATCGATGGAGAGATACTCACACATCGAATCGGTTTTGAATGAGCACGTTGAAGTAGTTCCCGGCTCCCGGTACAGCAATGAGGTGAGCCTCTTCGGGAACGGTCGGGTTGGCCAGCGGCAGCAGGAAATCGCGCTGGCTCATGTACTGCACCACATCGCCTCCCATGCCTTGTGCCATGTTCATGATGTCGGTGAAGTTCACATCGCAGGTGATGTCACAGTGCCCGGCGAGTGCCGGCAGTTCGTCTGCGCTCAGCAGGGTATGCGCCTTGTACCCGCGCAGGCTGCCCTGCGGGCGGCGGTAGTATACCTTGTCATTGGTCTGGCCGTAGTCGATGGTGAGCATCGTGCCCATTTTCCAGAGTTCGTGCCATTCGGCGTACCACTTGTAGTAACTTTCGTGCACTTCGATAATCTGCCCCTCCTGCGCCCAGCGCTCAAAGGCCGCCGAGGCCGGCAGCGGGCTGAGCGTGGCCTGACGCACAATCTTGCCATCTGTCACGGCCAGCCCCAGTTCGAGCCATTGACCGCCCTGGTAGACGAATTGGCGGGCGGGGAAGGCGTCCGGCAGTTCGTTGCTGAAGATAAAGGCACAGCCGTCGGTTTTCTTCAGCGCTTTTTGCACACTGCTCAGCACGGTAACGGAGTGCCCTCCGACCATTCCCTGCAGGTTGCGCAAGGTACGGGAGCGGTCCACCATGAGATAGCGTGAAAAGATGCGCTCCCACAGCGACATATTGCGGCAGATAGCCATGGCTAAATCGCCGTTTCCACCACCTATTTCGATGATGGGCAGGCGGCGCTTGTGCACTCGGCAGCTCTCTCGCCATTGGTGTACGATTCGGCGTGCCAGCAAATCACACATGGTGGCCGAGGTGGAAAAATCGCCACGGAAGCCGATGTTGCTGATGTTCCTGCTGTAGTAACCGCCCTCTTCATCGTAGAGCGCCAGCTCCATGAATTCCTCCATGGAAATCCAGTTGCCGTGGGCCAGAATGTAGGGGACGATATCCATGCTCAGGACGAAGTCGAGGCGGTTCAGTTGGAAAGCTCAAGCATGCGCAGTAAGGGCTTTTCGGCACGCAGGCGCAGCTCCTCCGGCACTTTCACCTCGGGGCTCATATCGCGCAGGCAATCGCGGATTTTCTGCAGTGTGTTCAACTTCATGTACTCACACTCTGCGCATGAGCATTTCTCGGTACCAACGCCGATAAACTCTTTGCCCGGAACCAGTTTGCGCAGGCGGTGCAATATGCCGCTCTCTGTCACGATGATGAAACGCTCAGCCTCGCTCTCGCGGCAATAGGGTATCATCTTTTCCGTGGAGCAGATGTGGTCGGCCAGCAGGCGGATGGGTTCCTGACATTCAGGGTGGCAGACAACAGGGGCTCCCGGGTACTGAGCCTTCACTTCCAGTACTTTGTCGCGGGTGAATTGCTCGTGCACGTGGCAGGCCCCGTTCCACAGGGTCATTTCGCGACCGACCTTGCGGGAAGTCCAGGCCCCCAGATTGCGGTCGGGCACGAAAAGAATGGGGCGGTCGGTGGGCGCAGTCTCGATGATTCTCTGAGAGTTACCACTGGTCACAATCACATCGGCCAGAGCCTTCACACCTATGGAGCAGTTCACATAGGCCACGACATAATAATTTTTGTCAGCATTTGCCTGCAGGTAGGCAGCCAGTTCATCCGCCGGGCATGATTGCTCCAGGGAGCAGGCAGCATTCAGGTCGGGCAGCAGCACGGTGCGGGTCGGGTTGAGGATGCAGGCGGTTTCTGCCATGAAATGCACACCACAGAAGACGATTACCTCACACTCCGCCTCTTGTGCCTTTCGGGCCAGTGCCAGTGAATCACCTACGAAATCGGCGATGTCCTGAATTTCAGGGCGCTGGTAGCTGTGGGCCAGTATGACAGCGTTGCGCTCCTTCTTGAGTTGCTCAATCTGCTGAATCAAATCTGAGTCTGACATGGGCAGAGCCTACCACCAACGCTATCTTTTGTCAATGATAAACACAGTGTGCCCGGAGTAAACGCATTTGAAATATGACACAACGGTGATTTTTGCGGAGCGGTTGAAGACGCAGCGTGAACCCGATTCAGAGCAGGTACGAGGCAAGACCCCACAGAGAAAACGGCAAGACTGTGACCCATAGAATAATCGCCAGGCACGATGTGTTGTTAGTCTGGCCGGTTCCGGCGGGAGCCGGAGGCGTGGGAAGCGGCGGCAACTGTGCGGCCGGTTTGCGTTGGCGTGCGAGGGGGACAATCTCTACCTCAACTTGAGGCTCCGGGAAATTTTTCTCCTGTATTTGGGTGGGCCGTTGCGGTGCTTGGGACTTAACAGGTGCGCTGTAATCGCCCATGAAGGTGCGCGGCGGCGCGGCCGGGGCGCTTGCGGGAACCGGTGCAGGTTGCGCGGATTGCGGATAGTCGCCCATGAAGGTGCGGGGCGGTGTGGCCGGGGCGCTTGCGGGAACCGGTGCGGGTTGCGCCGGTTGCGGATAGCCACCCATGACGGTGCGGGGCGGTGTGGCTGCGGCGCTTGCGGGAACCGGTGCGGGTTGCGCCGGTTGCGGATAGTCGCCCATGAAGGTGCGGGGCGGCGCGGCTGCGGCGCTTGCGGGAACCGGTGCGGGTTGCGCGGATTGTGGATAGCCACCCATGAAGGTGCGGGGCGGTGTGGCTGCGGCGCTTGCGGGAACCGGTGCGGGTTGCGCGGATTGTGGATAGCCACCCATGAAGGTGCGGGGCGGCGCGGCTGCG
>JAFVIC010000009.1 GCA_017477935.1 Akkermansia sp.
CACCAATTTCACTGCGAGCAACGCGAGCAATTTCACCGACTGCCCAGGCAGTCGATTAGCTACTCTCTTTGTCGGCCGCTCGTGCGGCCGGTGAAATTATGCTGCCGGAGCGCAAGCGACGGCAATTTCAATATTGCCGCAGGCAATAATTTCAATGGTGGCACAGCCACCAATTTCACTGCGAGCAACGCGAGCAATTTCACCGACTGCCCAAGCAGTCGATTAGCTACTATCGTTGTCGGCCGCTCGTGCGGCCGGTGAAATTGTGGGCGTATCGCCCACAGTGAAATTATGCACCCCACAGGGTGCATATTGAAATTGGTGGTTACACCACCATTGAAATTGCCGCCTGACGGCGGCAGTGTGCAAAAAAAATCCCCCGAGCCGAAGCTCGGGGGATTTTTTTTGCAATTCATCAGAAGTTGATGCGATAGCCAACAGTCCCGTTGACGTTGGTGTAGCCGCTGCGCAGCTCGACCGAGCCATCGATGAAGATGGAGCCGTCATCATCGCCCACGGGGATGGTAAGACCGGCGCCGAGTTCCACGCCGAAGGCACCGAGCTCAGCGCTTTCAACGGTGGCACCATTAGCACCATCAATGAAGGCGACATCAGCCTCGCTGCTGCGGTCACCCACATCAACCTTGGCGAGGGCGCGAGCCTCGAAGATGGAGGCGCGGTTGTAGAGGCTTTCGCCCACAACGGCCTGCATACGGGCACCGAGGCCGAAGGTGAGTACGGTCATGCTCTGGCTGCCGACCTCAAGAGCGGCATCGCTGCCTTCTTCGGTGTAGCTGCCCACATTGCTGTGGCGCAGGCTGACGTTGAAGATGGGCTGCATGCAGGCAGTGGCGTCTTCGTTCAGCGGCATCACGTAACCGACCTCGTACATCAGACCGAAGGCCATACCGTCGGTGCTGCCCTCGGTTTCGTAGGCTACGCCACCGGCGTTCACCGTACGGTCGAAGGTGCCGTCCATCTTACCGATGGTGCCCACGAAGGTGTGGGTCCAGGCGGCCTCGGCATAGCGAGCGAAGAGGGTCACGTAGTAGGTGTCCATATCGCCCTCGGCCTTAGTCTCGGGGCCATCGGCGGTCAGGTTACCATACATGGCGGTGATAGCCAGACCGGCGGTGAAGTGCGGGTTGAAGTCGACATCGAAGCCTACCGTGCCACCCCAGCTGTCGAGCGAGTAGCCGGCAAGGGTATCATCCTTATCCAGCTGGCCGCGGTTGCCCTCGGCGTTCACCCAGGCGTTGAAGTAGGGCATGCCCTCATTCACCACGCACTCGTTCACACCCATGGAGGTGGTGCGGTTGCGGATGGCACGCAGCTGGCGCTCCACATCACCGCTCAGGGCCATGCCCAGCGTGGCAACGGAGGCGCCGGCCACAGCAGCGGCGTCTTCATCGGTCATGCGACCGGCGTCCACAGCATCGAGCAGGTCTGCCTGAGTGGCATACTTATCACGATTTACCTGCGGGTTGACGTTGACCAGGCTGTCATCGAGCAGGGTGGCGCCGGCTTTACCGTTAGTGGAGGTGGCATCGATGGAGTCCTTCACATAGTCGGAGCGGCGGTCAGCCACCACGTTACCATTCACCATACGGGCATTGGCGAAGTACTTCTCGAAACCGGCACCGGTGAGGGTAACATCGCCACCGGTGGTATCACCCAGGGAGGCAATCACGGTAGTGTCGCTGCCAACCCCGGCGATGACGAGTGCGTCATCTTCCTGTGCGACATTGACTGCCGTACCGGTCAGGCCCAGCGTACCAGCGATGATTTCGGCACCCAGAGCATCGCTCTTTACATCGAAGTTCAGGCTACCACCCTTCATGGTGGAGTTCTCCGCAAGCGTGAGCTTGTTGTCGGGGGCACCGGTAAGCTTGACATCAGCCCCGGTGGTTTCGATAGCGTCGATGGTAGCGTCGCTATCGTAGTTCAGGGTGATGCTGCCGTTGTCACCGGCCACGGTCAGACCGGTACCGGTCACCAGGGTGGCATCAGCGCCATCGGTCACGGCGATGGTGGCGCCATCGTACCCGCCGATGTAGTTGGCGGACTTCGTCACGGTGATGTCACCACCGATGGTGGTGGCCGCGGAGGTAGAGGTAGTACCGGTAAGGGTACCCACGGTCAGGTCAGTTGCCTGCAGGTCAACGCCGGCGATATCGAGACCACCTGTCATCTCGCCGCCGTTAATGGTCACGCGATCATCGCCGTCACCGGTGATGGTCAGCTTCTCCGTACCGGTCAGCTCCTTGATGAGCAGGCTGTCATCAGCGTCATCAGGATCAGGCGCGATGGACGACAGATCAATTGTGCGGTCGGCATCGACATTCACCTTCAGGATGGTGTCGAGGGTCTGGTAACCGTGGTAGAGGGCACCGCTATCGTTCATAATGTGCAGCCCGCCCTCGGAGTCATCCTCAGAGGTATTCCACACAAGCTCGTCTGCGGTCTGCTTACGTACGCCGAGGTACATATACTTATCCTTATCATTAATCAGCAGCTCAGCCTTCAGGGCGTTGAGCAGGACGGTCTGCTCATACTCGTCTGCCAGGCGATAGCCTGAGGCGTCGTCCTCACCATCCACCAAGCGGAAGGAATTACCATCCACCAGGCCATCGGCAGCGTTGTCGAGCGTAATGAGTACACCGTCAGCAGCGCCTGTGGTGAAGGTGGTGTAAGCAGGTGCACCAATCGACCCATCGTTGCTCAGGGCTACCTTGGCATCGCTCTCGGCAGTCAGTTCACCGAACTTCAGCTCACCGGTAGTGAGAGAGCCTCCGTCAACGGCCAGAGAGCCGGTCTCACCCAGTGTGATGGCCGAGCCGATAATGCTCTCACCCGTTACGGTCAGGGCACCCTCAATTTCCAGACCGGTGCCGTCCTCATACTGACCGACACTCAGTTTCACATTGGCCCCGATGGTGGCGAAATCCACGCCGGAGAGCTCGCCGCCCACGGTCATGTCACCCTTGGTCAGGGTCAGGGTACCGCCGGTGCTGTCGAGGTTACCGGTGATGTTAACGAGGTTACCGGTGATGTTAATGGTACCATCGGTCAGGATCAATTCACCGCTGTTTTCAGCATCCCCAAGTACCGTAGTCAGACCGCCACCCTTCACTTCATACGTGCCGCTGTTGGTGAACAGAGGTTTAGGGTCGGCATCGGCAGTAGCCACGGCAGAACCAATCTGCACCACACCGCCATAGACGGTTACTTCACCGCCGGCATTTGTCAGGCTATCGGCTACCAGTGTACCGCGTTTGGAATAATCCGGGGTATTATTATTTTTTAGATCGTCACCTTCAACGGCCAATGTACCGGTGACAGTTACATCACCTCCCGTTACCGTCAATTGGCTCAAGTTGGCAATGGTCGCCTCGCCGGCAATCTCAAGCCCGCCGTCTATAGAGACATCGCTCTTCTGCCGCGAATTACCGATATTCAGCTTAGCATCGTCAGCCACAACGGAGGTCACCAACTCATCCTTTTCATCCTTTTCGACAAGGCCGTCGAACGAAGCCTTGCCGATTTCGATGTTAAGAGTACCGTTAAGAAGGTTCAGGCGACCGGTTGCAGCAAGCTCAGGCTCAACATCACTACCGACGATAGGACCGCCCGTGATGGTATACGACCCGATGGTATCTACGCGCAGATGACCGGGGGTCACCATGCCGTAGATGATCACTTTTGAGTCACCCCTACCAAGGAAGTTGGCATTCTCGTGATTCGCGGAAGGCTCCACGCCATCTGCCCATGCCTTTCCTGCCCATTCTTCAGATGTTTCTTTGCTAATCCAAAGAGCAGTACCATCATCCTTCTTTCCGATCCACTCGCTACCCTTGATGGCGGCCTCCAACACAAGCTGTTGCTTGCCGTCGGCCGCTCGCCAGCTCAGAGTATAGCTTGAGTCGCCTAAGTCGTACTTTTCTTTATTGTTGAGCGTGATGGCCAGATTGTCTGCCGTACTGCCGACCGTACCCAGCACCACTTCTCCGCTGGATTTACCTACACCAATTACAGTATTGAGCAGGTCATCGGAAATGACAAGATTAAAGTTTCCTTCATCCCCCCCTCCGGCAAGCTTTCCGGCGACCTTAAGACGAAGACAATCGGCGAGCGGACTCGTTGCGCCGGAGCGTGCACCGGCATTCATGTTTGGCTGGATAGTAAGCGACTTGATCGTCAGGAGGCTACCGGTATCCACAACGAGAGAGCCGCAACACACATCGTCCACCGCAATCATCGAGTCGGCATTCGCATAGCTGCTGATATCTTCGGTGGCTCCGCCTTTATTAATTTCAGACTTGTAAACAGTGCCGGTCCAATTGTCTGCCAGCCCCACACTCAGCGCGTCGGCATCACCCAGCTTGTAGGTGCCGGTACCGGAAATCTTGGCGCCGGTACCGCTGATAGCGCTCTGGTTGAGGGTATATGACTCCTTCACAACGATGGTGCCGGTCGTCTCTACGGCAATGGAAGCGGCTGCCTCGATGTTAGCGTTCAGCTCCAGCGTGCCGCCGTTGAGTTTCACAACAGCGTCGGTGTCAAGGGTCTCGCGCGTGCCGTTCCAGGCAACAGCTCTGCCGTCATCCGAAACAATATACGAAACAATACCGGTATTCACCCAATAGGCGCTCTTGTCCGCATCTTCGCTAACCGTCAGCTTACCGTTGTTGAACTCAGCGGAGGTAATCTCGTTACCATCTGCATCCAACCAGGTTACATTACTTGCCGTACAACCGGTGTCGGCAAGTGCATAGACCATGGTGTCAGAGCGGTAGCCATTACCATCTGCAGCCTTGTTGTCTTTGTGGGTGTAGAGTGGCTGCTCACCTTCCTCGCCATCTACCCCCACGGTGATCGAACCGCTCAGGGTAATACTGCCGGCATTTTCGATGGTGGAGTTGATGGTGGAGTTGGCAAGCCCGATGGTACCGCTCACGGTCGTACCTGCACCGATGGTCACGCCGTCGGCATTCCAGGTACCGGCCAATTCAGCATCGGAGATGTCGGTATCGCCGGTGTTGGCGAAAGCATTCGTCTCGGCGCTCAGGGTCACGGTACCGCCGGTAATCGTCACATCACCGGCACCGGTAATCTTACGAGCCGTAATATCGGCGGAGGAGCTCAGTGAAGTGCCCACGGTAATGACGCCGGCTGTTGCCATACCCGTAGTGTTATCATAAGTACCAACTGCAATATTGGAAGCGGAAACCACACCGGTCACCGTAGCGGTATCTGCCAAAGTCAGGTTACCGGTAATACTCTTATCGTTGAAATCGACGCTGCCGGCCAATGTCACACCGTTGGAGAAGGTGTTGGTATCACCTGCCAGCTTCAGGGTACCGGCACCGCTAACAGTCGTAGCAGCCATGGTAGCTCCGTTCACCACGAATTCACCGCCTTCGATAACCAGAGCACCCGCAGCAGAGTTACCGGTAATGGTCAGGGTACCGGCACCTTTCTTGGTCAGCGTGCCGCCACCCTGCTGGGTTGTGATGGTAAGAGCTGCCTGCTCACTGATATTCAGACCGCCGTTACCGGCAAGAGCCATGGTGGTCACGGCAGAGTTATCAGGAGCCGTGCCGGTTCCGAGGGTAAGTGTTACACTATTGTTAAGCGTTACTACCGAATCCGCCTTAGCTGCATTGATGGTAGAGAAGCCCATATCAGCAGCCAGAGTCAATTTAGAGGTATTGGTCTCCGTACCCAGCGTGACGTGCTTAATATCATTGGCGCTATTGGTCAGCACCATGGTGCCGCTTTCGGTATTTGTCGTACCAAGGTCGAGGTGCTGACCACTTACCTTGCCGTTCAGGATTAAAGTATTGGAGTTGCGGAACACGTAAGCATCCTTCGTATCGGAAAGCAGAATGTTCAAGTTCGAAGCGCCGCCATCGCTCCCGTGCTCACCCGCTGTCAGCTTGAGGGTTGCACCTCTACCAAGACTGTAGGTAGTAATGTTGGAATTACCGCCGGCAATTTCAACTGTACCGGCAAAGGTGGGCATCACAACGCTCTTTTCGTGAGTTCCATCAGCAAAAATTACTCGCACGGTACCATCACCGCTAACCGTCTTGGCCGGAGTGAAAGAACCGCTCTGTGTGCCTGCAAAGGCCAGCGTAGCCCCCTCCTTCACATAGAATTCGGTGGCATCAGCCGTGCCGGCAGTAGCGGAATCACCGCCTACGGTCACTTCAGAATTGTTTTCCACAGCAAAGTATACCTTAGCGTCATCGATGGTAACAGTGCCATCATCGCTGAGCGTGTAAGCAGTACCACCATAATTGACAGCACTGAAATTATTTACAATTGCGCCTTCTGCCTTATCGAGCACTTTGTATGTACCGCTGCCGACTGTTACCAAACGGTTGGTTTCAGGAACGGTTACCTCCGTAGTAGTACCGGCGAAATCCAGCAAGCTGGCAATGGATACGCTGCCGCTATCACCAACAGTAAGAGTACCAGTACCAGTAGCAGTACTGTGGGAAAGGGTAATTGCCGCACCGATAGTCGTAGCGGAGTTCAGTACAACAGTACCATTTTCTACGGTCAGGCCGGCATTCAACACAACCGAACCATTCAGAATCAGCTGGTCGGCTCCTTTCTTAGTGAGAAGCTCATAGGCTTGGGTAGCGCCGGTCACCGTCAGCGGACCTCCGTTATTGTACACGTCGATGGTTGCACCGGTGCCACTGCCAACGGTCGTGTCAATCACCAGAGAACCCAGTTCTTGACTGCCACCGTTGTAATTCATCAAAACCCCACCACCCAACTGAAGAGTGGTATTGGCCATCGAGGTTTCTGCAAGCCAGTCTAACGTACCTTCCTGCACATTGAGGGTACCGGCAGAAACATCGGTATTGCGAAGGTGGAAAACACCGCTACCTACCTTAGTGAGAGTATGGCCATTAAGATTCAGCTGCGAGTCACCATAGCCAGAGCGAACTATACCGGCACGGTTACCAAAGTGGAACTCGGCATCGCCAAGCAAGTCGACAATCGGCATATTGCGCCAGCTGGTTTCAATAGTACCACTACTATTGGAAATAACGGCACCGGCTTCGAGTACATAATGGTAAGATGATCCCTTGCCGTTAAGATCTACCACGGCGCCACCCTGCACCGTAATGGTACGGGTGTTATCGGTCTCGTATTTTTTACCGAAAGTATCATGATTCGAAGCGGCTACCAGTTTGGTGCCGCTAAGCACCACGATAGAGCCACGGTAGTCAACATCATTATCGGCGGCACTGTTGACAACCAGATAGCCGTCCGCATCAACTTCAGCCGCTACATTCAAGGGTAAGCCGGCTCCCCCCTGGGCACCGGTAAACTTCAATGCCTTCGTTCCCTCGCTGTTGGTGAGATAGAGGGAAGAAGTATCATCGGCCAATGTCACCTTGTTGAGTATGGTAGCATCGGTGGTTGTCAGAGTGGCACCGGCAGCCACAGAGAAGCTACCCACTTCAGCCATTGCCTCAGCATCAAAATCCAGCGCAAGATTACCCTGCACCAGAATTTTCGAGGCCGTCAGTTTATAAGCCCCGGTTTGCATCGTTACGCCACCGGCAATCTCAATGCCACCGGCCTGAATATTTTCACCAAGCTTCACCACAGCCGAGGTAGAAGTAAATCTGACATCAGCCCCGGTAGTAAATGCCACCCCACCATCGAAGGTAGAAGTCCCGGACCACGTAAATTCATCTGTGCCGCTATATGTCATGACCGGCGCTTCCCCCATCGCGGCAAGCAGGTCTGACAGCGTGATAGCAGCATCAGTCGAATAAAAGACCTTTAAGCCGGCAATCAACCCCTGGTAGCCTTCATCATCTGCAGTAGTGCCATTCCGGATACCGATACCAAATAAATCATCGGCACCTCCTGCATCCGGCCGGGACATATCCTGATCTCTAATAGGACCACAATCGGTCACCTGATCGCCGACAAGGTAAGTACCCGAATTATCACCAAGATTCAAAGTAACTCCCACGAGTGTCCACAGCACGTCAGAACCGATAGTAGTACCGCTGAGATTTCCGTCTTTAGCCCCCTTGGTTGTTGCTTTAAGTTGGTTACCACTCAGGCTCAACTTAAAGCCATTATTTTGCCCACCATATGAAAACACTGTCTGGTTGCCGGCCAACGCATCAGGACATACCCATGCTGCTACAGTCAGGTAGCCGGTATCGCTCTGAATAGCCGCGGAGAGGTCCGCATCCGCTATACCGCATATTGCGTTTGCGTGCCCGGCCGGTATATAGTACGACGTAACACCCAGATGTGTGTCTGTCACATTGACCACGCCCTCACTCACGGTGGTAGCCTTCGACACTAACTCCGCCATAGTGTAGGTAGTGACCTCCGCCTGAGCTTGCGAAGCGGCAAAGACAATAGTCATAGCCCCACCGACAGCCACGCCGGTGCCGACAGTTGTAGCGAATCCGGTCACGACCGCCATGCAGGCGAGGACGGCACTTCTAAGTCCCTTAGGGAGATGCAGTTTCATAATTTTGAGGTGTAAGAATAAAAGGTTTTATGTGGACGTACAGGGTACAGTCCCCCATTCAATTACCCTCCTATGCTACCAAAACGCTCCTTCAAGTCAAGCAAAAAAGGCAGCATAAAGCCCATTTTAAGCGGATTTTACAGCTATTCGTGCGCGCTGGCAAGCAGTGGCATACCATGGCAGCACTATTTCCACTGACTCGCGCAGCGAGTCAATTTCATTGGTGGTGTAACCACCAATTTCAATATGCACCCGAAGGGGGCATAATTTCACTGTGGACGGTACGTCCACAATTTCACCGGCCGCACCAGCGGACGACAAAGATAGTAGCTAATCGACTGCCTGAGCAGTCGGTGAAATTGCTCGCGTCGCTCGCAGCACTATTTCCACTGACTCGCGCAGCGAGTCAATTTCATTGGTGGTGTAACCACCAATTTCAATATGCACCCGAAGGGGGCATCATTTCACTGTGGACGGTACGTCCACAATTTCACCGGCCGCACC